>JAYVKC010000044.1:0-95800 GCA_043768765.1 Hyphomicrobiales bacterium
TTTTTTCTCGGCACAATTCTCACCACTGCCGACTTGCCATATGATGCTCCAGAAATTGATCACTGTGGTTCATGTCAGGCCTGTCTCGATATTTGCCCCACCAAAGCTTTTACCGCACCCCACCAGATTGATGCGCGGCGCTGCATTTCCTATCTCACGATTGAGCACAAGGGCCACATTGCGCACGAATTCCGCCGCGCCATGGGCAACCGCATTTATGGCTGTGATGATTGTCTGGCGATTTGCCCGTGGAACAAGTTTGCGCAGACGGCACACGAGGCAAAACTCAAGGCGCGGGCAGATCTCATTGCACCGTCCCTCGCTGGCTTGCTGGGGCTTGATGATGCCGTCTTCCGTCACCACTTTGCCGGCTCGCCAGTGAAACGCATTGGACGCGCACGGTTTATCCGCAACTGCCTCATTGCGGCAGGCAACAGTGGTGATGCCAGCCTCCTGCCCGCCGTCATTTCGCACTTGAAAGATGGCAGTGTGTTGGTCCGCGCCATGGCAGTGTGGGCGCTAAAGCGGCTTGCGGATGATGCAACCATTGCGCAGCACTTTGTTGACGACGAAACTGATTGCGATGTGCGCGGTGAATGGCGGGCAGCGTGAATCATCTCTTGTGCATGGGATTTGGATTTTCTGCGGCGGCGTTGGCGCGGCGGCTGGACCGATCGGCTTGGCGCGTAACCGGCACCAGCCGAAGCGATGCTGGTGTGGCTGCCATTGTTGCGGCAGGTTATGAGGGCGTCCGGTTTGATTTGCTGACGGTTGTTCCGCCAACTGTCACACATATTGTATCGTCAGTGCCACCTGAAGAACATGGTGATCCGGCTCTAAAACGCCTGGGTGGTCACATTGCGAAACGAGCCGCATCATTCTCCTGGGTGGCGTATCTTTCCACCACGGGTGTGTATGGTGACCGGGGTGGGGATTGGGTCGATGAAGAGTCACCTCTTGCCCCTTCGACGGAACGCGGCCGCAAGCGGTTGCAAGCGGAGGCGGCGTGGCGGGCGATTGACGGCTTGCCGCTCCACATCGTCCGGCTGGCGGGAATTTACGGGCCGGGGCGCAACCAGTTGCAATCGGTCCGCGACGGCACAGCCAAGCGCGTGATCAAGCCGGGACAGATTTTCAGCCGCATCCACGTAGATGACATCGCGGGCATTCTGCTTGCGTCCATGGTGCGGCCACATCCGGGCAGAGCCTACAATGGTGCTGATGACGCGCCCTGCCCGCCGCAGGATGTTGTTTCGTTCGCAGCAGAATTGCTGGGTGCCGATCCACCGCCAAAGATCGCCTTTGAAGATGCCAACCTGTCACCCATGGCAAGAAGCTTTTATGCTGAATCCAAAAGAGTTTCGAATGCCCGGGTGAAACAGGAGTTGGGATATCACTTCAAATATCCGACTTACCGGGAGGGCTTGCGGGCCTGCCTTGATCAGTAATCGATCCGGTCGGCCCGCTCCGCGAGGCGCAAAACAGTGTCCTGCAACAGGCGTAGCTGGGGCAATTTGGACAACCGGTGATCACCGTTCTTGACGATGGTCATCGTCACGTCATCGCCCTCGATCATTTGCAGCACTTTCCCGGCGTGGGAAAGTGGCACTTCGATGTCTTCGTTGCCTTGCAGGATACGTACGGGCATGGGCATTGCGCAGGACTTATCCAATAGCAAGTGGCGTTCACCGTCGGTGACAAGTTCCGCGGTAACTGGATATGGATTGCCATAATGTGAGGGAATGTCGATGCATCCTGTTTTCTTGAGTTCCTGCTGCTGCAAATTTGTGAACTGGTCCCACATCAGGGCGCGTGTCATGTCGACAGCAGGTGCCAGCAAAACCAGGCCCGCAATGCGCCGAAATGCCGTTTGATCCTCACGCTGGAGTTTTCGCGCCAACAGCAATGCCAGCCAACCTCCCATGCTGGAGCCCACCACAATACGCTGGCCGGAGGCATGGGTCAGGAACATGTGGGTTGATTGTTCCAGCCACTTTGAAATAGTTCCGTCCGTAAAAGCGCCGCCTGACCGGCCATGGCCGGAATAGTCAAAACGCAGGCAGCTGCGCCGTTTGGCGTGGGCCAACTCGCTCAAGGCTACTGCCTTGGACCCGGTCATGTCGCTCATGAAACCACCCAGCCAGAAGAAGCCACATGCACCTGGGCCGCCTGAACTGCCATCTCCAAAATAAGCCAGCCGTTCACCGGGCAAGCCGGTCTCGAATTCCACGCCCGACATCGATGCCCCTTCTTTTCGCCTGCAATCCTTGCTAACGGGAAAGGGCTGGATTCGCAATTTCGCTGAATCGGGCGACCAACAACCGGAGAGACCCGCCACTTGAGCCTACCCCCACGCCGTCCGACGATCAACCGCAGTGCCCAACCGCAGCAGAAGGAAGAAGCACACAAGATCAACCACCGCATCGAGTCCCGCGAAGTCCGCCTTATAGGTGCCGACGGGGCGAATGTTGGTGTCGTTCCCACCCGTCAAGCGATGGCCATGGCCGACGAGGCTGGCCTTGATCTGGTGGAGATTTCCCCTGATGCCAAGCCGCCGGTGGCGAAAATTCTCGATTACGGCAAGTTCAAATTCCAGGAACAAAAGAAAGCTGCTGAAGCCCGCAAAAAGCAGAAGGTCATCGAGATCAAGGAGATCAAACTCCGGCCGATGATTGATGATCACGATTACGACGTGAAAATGCGAGCGGCGCGGCGATTCTTCGATGAAGGCGACAAGGTCAAGGTGACCCTGCGCTTCCGCGGCCGTGAAATGGATCACCAGGATCTGGGTTACAAGCTTCTGTTGCGGGTGAAGGCCGACATGGCTGACATTTCCAAAGTTGAATATGAGCCAAGGTCTGAGGGCCGCCAAATCATCATGATCCTGTCGCCCAAGGGCAAGAGCTGAAACTACTCCGACGTTGCAGCCACCAACACGTGATGGGCGATGGCTTGCGGGCGTGATGCCCACAGGCCATCGGGATGCGTGCCGTCGAGCATCTGCAGCACTTCAGCGCGATTGAACCACCGTGCCGCTTCCAGTTCATTTGGGTCGATGGTGATGGCTTCGGTCTCGGCATCGGCAACCATGCCAATCATGAGGCTGGAGGGAAACGGCCACGGCTGGCTTGCCACATAGCGCACTGAACCGACGCGGACGGCAGTTTCCTCGAACACTTCCCGACGCACCGCTTGCTCAATGGTTTCACCCGGCTCCATGAACCCGGCGAGGGCTGAATACATGTGCGCGGGCCAGGCGGCCTGCCTGCCCAGCAGAAACCGGTCGCCAAACCTTACAGCCATGATCACCACGGGATCGGTGCGCGGGAAGTGGTCTGCCACACACGCCCCGCAATGGCGTCTGGTGCCGCCATCATGGGCCTGCGTTGCGGCACCACAATTGGCGCAGAACCCGTGCCTTGCGTGCCAGCCGGCAATACTGCGGGCTTGCGCCAGAATAGACAGTTGTTCGACAGGCAACCCGCCATCAATCATCAATGTGCGAATGGCGACAAGGTGATCGGCCGGCGGAATTGTGATGGCAAACCAGGCGGTATTTTCAGCATCCAATCCGAGAAAGACAGCGCTGGCATCGATGCCGTCATGGTCCAACAGCAATCCGCCCGGCTGCATGGCAACATTGTCCCCATTCACCCGGACAAGGCGTGAAGATGGTTTGGCGCGCAGTTCAACCAGAGCCGCAGTGTCAGTGCGCAAGGCGTGGGAGCGGTCAAGCGGGTTGGAGGCAAAGGCAAGCGTCATGGGAGCATGACCGTGTAGGGTCTTTGGCTGAAATTTTGAAGCGAAAAACCAGCTGGTTAACCGAATATTTACCAAAAAAGTAAAGGGTCAACTTTGAGCGAGCAAGCCTGCGTGATTTGCGCGGGCTTTCGGGATTCAGGCGCGGGGCCTGGTCCTCGCGGAGAAGGGCTGGATGACATCAAACGGGCCATGGAGCGTCAAGGGCATTGAATCCCAGACACGCGAGATGGCCAAACATGCCGCGCGGCGCTCAGGCATGACGATTGGTGAGTGGCTCAACACCGTGATCAGCGAACAGGCTGACGGAAACGACGACGAGAGAAGTGCAGCAGGGACCATGACGACAACCGCAACCTCACCTTCCGCCGATTCCTTTGAACGCGCCACCACGCGGCTTGAGGACATTGCCCAACAACTCGCCCGCATTGCCCGCCATGAAACGGATGCAGCCAGTGCCTATAGTTACGGCGCACCGCCATCGCGCAGTGACAACGAGAGTATCACCCGCCTGTTGAACCGGGTGGAAAGCAACGAGCGCCAGGCGGTTGAGGCGTTTTCCGCTGTCAACGAGCGGCTCTCGGTCTTGGGCCGCCAATTTGCGCAAGCCACAAAGGCTGCAACAGCGCGGCCTGACGAATCGCAAGGTTTCCAGACGCTTGAAAAAGCGGTGCGCAACATCATTGAACACATGGAATCGAGTGAAAAGCGCAACCGCGACAATTTCCGCTCGCTGCAAGACCGGTTTTCAGAACTGTCCAGCAAATCCGGCCAGTCTCCGGCCATTTCGCAATTCGAGACGCGACTTAGCGATCTTTCGCGGCGTGTTGAGGCCAGTGAATCGACCGCTTCGCGCGGCTTGCCTGACATTGTCCGCCA
This sequence comes from Hyphomicrobiales bacterium, assembly GCA_043768765.1. Taxonomy (GTDB): domain Bacteria; phylum Pseudomonadota; class Alphaproteobacteria; order Rhizobiales; family Aestuariivirgaceae; genus Aestuariivirga. The sequence goes on from JAYVKC010000044.1 coordinate 4,639, forward strand.
GGAACTGCATGACCTCGCCAACCGCATCGATACGGTGCGCGAAACAGCCGAGCAACTGGCGACGCGGGCGCAAACGCAGGCCGTGCAAGCCAGCCAGCAGGAACTGCGGTCAATTGAACAGCGCATCCTCGGCCTTTTGAATGAAGCGCAATCAACGTTCCGGCATACGACGTCAAATCCTGCCGATCTGGAACACCTGCGCGATGAAATCGGGCAAATCAACACGCGCATCGACGACGCGCGGCGAGGTGCGGCTTCCGACCAGGACGTGCGCGCCTTGCGGCAGGCAGTCGAACAGCTGTCGAGCCGTGTGCAACAGAATTCTGATTCGCGTCCGCTTGTCGAAATGGACCGGCGGATTGTGGAACTGGCGCAGCGTTTGCAGCAGGTGCAATCCACACAACCGACCACCGAATTGGAACAGCGGTTTGCCGAGCTTGAGCACCGGGTTTTGAACGGCCAGCAGGACAACAACGGTGCCGCGGTTCAGCAACACCTGCAACAGTTTGCAGAACGCATGGACCGCACGGAAAAGCAGATCACGCATTTTGAGACGATCGAGCGGGCCATCACACAACTGTATGAAGGGTTGGAGCAGACGCGCAATTCGGCCAAGCAAGTTGCCGAAGACGCCGCCAGCCGGGTTGCCGCGCAGTTTGCACATCTGCAACCGCAGAGCTTTTCGCTTGCCGGTGCGCCGGAGATTGCAGCCCTCGAACATGGCATGCAAAGCCTGCGCGAGGCGGCCTCGTCGTCAGACCAGCGCAACCAGGATACGCTGGTGGCGGTGCATGACACACTGGAGCACATCGTCACCAAGCTCGCAGAACTGGAAACGGCGGCCATCGGCCAGCGTGTTGCCGCTGCTGTCCATGCGCCAGTTGATCCTGTGGCGCAGGAGATCCCGGACTTCGCCATGGCGGAGCCCGCCATCCAGCATTCCACACAGTTTGCTGATCCTGAGGCACAGGTTGAATTCAATGCGATTGCTGAAGACATTCAACCTGAACCACAAGAACCCTATCTTGAAATTCCGGCAGAAAGCCTGCCGTCCGACAGCCTCGGGCAATTAGAAATTGGCAGCGTATCCGTCCAAACGGAAACAGCCGAAACTCACAAAAAAGCCGATGGTGATGATTTCATTGCCGCTGCACGGCGTGCCGCGCAGGCGGCGCAGACACAACGGGGTGTTCTCGGTGGTTTAACCAGTGGCGGTGCGCGCAAAGGTGGCAAAACCTCACGCAGTCTGTTCAGCGCCATCAAACTCCCGTTCTTGAAAAGTGGCAAGGCCAAGGCGGCCCACGTGGCCAGCAGCACAGCTGAAGCAGCGGTAGCGCCGCTCAAGCCCATGCCGGAAATCAAGCCTGCGCAATCCACTGTCGATGCTGCCAAGCGCCGCAAGCTGATGCTGGTTGGCTTGTTGCTGTTGGCGGCCGTGCCGGCATTGCTGATGAACTTCAACGGCAAGCCTGCAACGCCAATGGCGCCAGCAGCAACACCTGCGCCGGTGGAAACACCGGCCTCGCCTGCACCAACGAAGGCCCAACCGGCTGCCGAAAAACAAAGTGAACTTTTGCCCACACCGAACGCCATGCCCGAACTGTCGGAAAGTGATTCCATCCTCACGGGTTCCGTTGAGGCACCTGGAACCAACTCTGTTGCTGAAGTGGTTTCAGGCGATGCCCCACCCGATGCACTGGCGATGTTGCCAAGCGCCATTGGATCACAGAAACTAAAGACTGCCGCTGCGGCGGGCGATGCCAAAGCCCAATACGTGGTTGCCAGCCGCTTTGCTGACGGCAAAGGGATCACACAGGATTTGGCACAGGCTGCCTATTGGTTCGGCAAGGCCGCATCTGCTGGACTGGCCCCGGCCCAATACCGCATCGCCACCATGTTTGAGCGTGGTCACGGCGTGGACAAGGACGTGAAGGCCGCACTGGCCTGGTATGAGCGCGCGGCGGCACTGGGCAATGTCAGGTCCATGCACAACGCGGCCGTCATCGCTGCCAACACGGAAGCCGGGCAGCCAGACTACGCGCGGGCCTTCAAATGGTTCTCGCTGGCGTCTTCGCATGGCCTGAAGGACAGCCAGTTCAATTTGGCGGTGTTGATGGAGCGTGGACTGGGCACAGAGGCCAATGTTGCCGATGCCGTTTTCTGGTATTCGGCTGCGGGATTGCAAAATGACACCGATGCGCAACGCCGTGCCGACTTCCTGACACCGACATTATCGAGTGCGCAAGTCGAGCAAGTGAAAGCCCGATTGGCTTCCTGGAAAGCCCAGATTGCCCCGCGTGAGGCCAATGTGTTCGAGGCTGAAGACTCGCTTTACCTCGACAAGAGTGCGAACATCGCGCCTGTTGCCAACGAAATCATTGTGGGCCGGGTGCAGGACATGCTGACGCAGCTTGGATACAATGTCGGCAAAATGGACGGGCAGCTATCGGCCCGCACCACGAATGCCATCAAGCTGTTCCAGATCGAAGCAGGCCTGGTGGCAGATGGGCAAGTCACACCCGACCTGGTCGGCAGCATGGAAGCGCGGCTGGGTTAAGTCACACGCGACAGCGGAAACCGGTGGATGTCGGTGCGGCCCAGCATCCACACGTGGGTGTTTGCAGGCTCAAACACGCCAGCAAAAGCCTTCGACCGCACATTGAGTGCACCCGTGTAAGCACCAAAAGCCGGCATGATGAGCCTGCGGTTGTCGGCCACGAAACACTTGGTGCGGGTTGCGATGCCGCGCTGCACGACGACGGCACCGGGATGCAGGTGGCCTGCGATTTCAAATTCGTCGTCCACCTTGAGAGCCGGTTCGTGACGCAATGTGATGGGTCCCAGTTGACAAGCCGCCACAGCGAACCCGCCCACCGATGGCGGGTCGGGATCGTGGTTGCCACTGATCCAGATGGTTTCAATCGCTGATGTGATGTCAAGCAGCCTGGTGCGGTGCTCGTTTGGCATCATGGCATGGGCGAAGCGGTCGTGGAAACTGTCGCCGAGGAGAACCAAGCGCCATGGTTTCGTTGCCGCAATGACTTTTTGCAGCAGATCCAGCGTGGCAGCGGTATCGAAAGGTGGAACGTGCATGCCCCGGCGCGCAAGGCTGGTGCCTTGTTCCAAATGCAGGTCGGCCACGAGCAATGTCTTGAGGTCAGGCGCAAAGAGCGCGCCCGAAGGTTCTGGCACAAAATCAATGCCAGCCAGTTTGATGACATGGCGCTTAGCCATGTTGACGGACGCTGCCATTGCGGGCGTCGGCAAAGAGATCGTCCGCAGCTTCGGCGAGAAGGGCATCATGGGCCTCGCCCTGCACCGATTCGCGGCCGATATCCAGAAGCAGGGGAACAGCCAGTGGCGAGACTTGATCAAGTGCCTTGTGGACAATGTGATGACGCACGCGTTTCAGCATTGCGCCCAAGCGGTGAACGTCAATCAGGCCATCGGCTGCATCATCCCACGCGGCACGCAACAGAATGTGATCGGGCTGATGGGTGCGCAAGGCATCGTAGATCAGATCGGTGTTGACCGTGACTTGCCGGGCGGTTTTCTTTTTTCCCGGCATGTTGCGTTCGATCAAACCCGCAATGATGGCCACGTTGCGAAACGTGCGTTTCATCACACTTGATTCGGCGAGCCAGGCTTCGAGATCATCACCCAGCATGTCTTCATTGAAAAGCGTGGCCAATGGAATGCGTCCGCCGGAAATGAGTGCCGCGACATCTCCCAGCATCCAGATTACAAGGGCATATTCAGAGGCGACGAAACCCAAGGGCCGAGCACCCCAGCGTTCGAGCCTGCGCGTGAGCAGCATGCCGAGTGTTTGCTGCGCCAGGCGACCCTCAAATGGGTAACACACCATATAGTGCTTGTCGGCGCGGGGAAAAGTTTCCACGAGCATTTCGTGGGCCTTGGGCAGAATTGAAACGTGACGCTGCACACGGAGCCAATCGCTGACCTGAAGCGGCAAGGAATGCCATTGTTCCGGATCCGAAAGGATGCCGCGTACCCGGCCCGCAAGGTAGGTCGACAGGGGAAACTTGCCGCCCATGTAGCTCGGAATCTTGGGGTCACGGCCGGGGGCGCGGGTGGCCAGTGCGCCGAATTCATCCAGGCCCTCGAAGCGCAACACCTCACCGCCAAAAAGGAAGGTGTCGCCTAGCGCCAACTGGCTGAGGAAATACTCCTCCAGTTCGCCAATCACGAATCCACCGGTGGCCATGCGCCTGCCCATCACACGGCGGATCTTGGCGAGGCGGACTTTCAGCATTTCGGCTTCAACAATGGTGCCGACATTGAGCTTGTACTGCATGGCAAGGCGGGGATGCGTGAGACGCCATAGACCATCCACCTGTTGCTTCAGTTTGGCGTATCGCTCGTAGGACTTGAGGGCATAACCTCCGGTCGCCACATAGTCGAGAACCTGGTCAAACATTTCACGCGTCAGCATGCGAAAAGTGAACGCGCTGGTCACTTCACTGAACAGCTGGCCTGAATCAAACGGTCCGGCACAGGCGCGTCCCAAAATGTGCTGGGCCAGCACGTCGAGTTTCATGATGGACGGATATTCCGAGTCCTGGGCATTTTCGCGCGCTGCTTCCACCGCTGCCTCGCATTCCAGCACCTCAAACCGGTTGGACGGCACCAGAAGGGCGTTGGACGGCTCATCGAGGCGGTGATTGGCGCGGCCAATACGTTGCAGCAGGCGGCTGGAGCCCTTGGGGGCGCCGACATGAATCACGAGATCAACATCACCCCAGTCAATGCCCAGGTCGAGAGTGGACGTGCACACCACGGCTTTGAGCTTGTTGGCGGTCATGGCCGCTTCCACCTTGCGGCGCTGCTGCACATCGAGCGAGCCGTGATGCAGGGCGATGGGCAACGTGTCGTCGTTGATGTCCCAGAGTTCGCGGAACAGTACTTCGGCCTGGCTGCGGGTGTTGACAAACAACAGGGCGAGTTTTGCCTTTTTGATTTCGGCATAGATGTCCGGCACGGCATAGCGCGAGGAATGGCCGGACCAGGGAACACGTTCCACGGATTCCAAGATGCGGATGTTGGGAGGTGCGCCCGGATTTCCGGTGATCAAGGGAACAGGCGAAAGGCCTGCAGGTGCCAACCAGGCGCGCAAGGCATCAGGATCAGCCACTGTCGCCGACAAGCCCACCATCCGCACACGTGGTGCGTGGGTGCGCACACGCGTAAGGGCAAGAGACAGCAGCACGCCGCGCTTGGAGTGCACCAGTGAATGCAGCTCGTCGACAATGACGCACTTCAAACTGCGCAGCAGGTGCGCTGCGGAAGGGTCGGCGACCAGCAGTGAAACTTGTTCCGGTGTCGTAATGAGGATGTCGGGCGGGTGGGTGCGAATGCGGATGCGCTTCGACTGCGGCGTATCGCCGGTGCGGGTTTCCATGGTCACAGGAAGGGCCATTTCACTGATCGGCGTTTCGAGATTGCGTTGAATGTCGACGGCAAGCGCCTTCAACGGAGACACGTAGAGTGTGTGGATGCCGTCAGTTTCATGGGGCAGGTGCAGGTCCACCAGGCTCGGCAAAAAGCCAGCCAAGGTTTTGCCACCACCTGTCGGGGAGATCAGCAAGGCGGAATTGCCGGCCTTTGCCTGTTCCAGCATGGCCCATTGGTGCGGGCGCGGTTTCCAGCCCCGGCGTTCAAACCAATCCATGAAATTTTGTGGGAGCAGACTCATGCGGCACGCAACTTGACGCGGGACGGCGCATCACGCAACAGATGTGTCATGACGGCCATTACCCATGCGTCGGTCTTGCGCATTGCCATTCCCATCATGCTATCCAATGTTTCGGAGCCGCTGATCGGCGTGGTGAACACGGCTGTGATGGGACGCCTTCCAGAACCCCACTACATTGGTGCCGTCGCCATCGGCACGCTGATTTTCGGATTCCTGTTTTGGGGATTCGGGTTTTTGCGCCTGTCCACCAGCGGGCTTGCGGCACAGGCAACAGGTGCGGGCAACAGCGCTGAAATTGCAGTTCTGATCTGGCGCAGTGTCATCATTGCCTGCACCATCGGTGTTGCGTTGATTGCCCTGTCGCCCTGGCTGGGGCCATTGTCGATTGGACTTGTCGGCGGGTCTGACGCGGTGATGCGTGAGACCCACACCTACTTTGCCTACCGCATCTGGACGGCACCAGCGGCACTTTGCAACTACGCCATCCTCGGCTGGTTCATTGGCCAGGGCCGCGCCACGACGGCGTTCATCACGCAGCTGTTTCTCAACATCGTGAACATGGTCCTGAGTGTGGTCTTTGTGATGTCCCTTGGCATGGCGACGGAAGGGGTTGGTCTGGCTGTTGTGCTGGCGGAGTACGCTGCTGTTGCACTCGGTTTCGTGTTGGTGACGAAGCGCTTGCGTGAATTGGGAATTGGCGTGCGGTGGCCTGCGATCTTGCAACGGGACAAGTTTGTCAAACTGGTCGCCGCCAACACCGACATCATGATCCGCACCTTCTGTCTGGTATTTGCTTTCGGATGGTTTGTATCGCGTGGTGCCCGGGCTGATGATGTCACCATCGCCGCCAACGCCGTGTTGCTGAACCTGTTTGAACTGTCAGCCTTCATGATCGACGGCTTTGGCTATGCCGCTGAAGCGCTGGTGGGGCAGTCAATCGGTGCCAGGAACCGATCACACTTTGATCGCGCCATCGCGTTGTCCACCCTGTGGGCCGGGGTGTTGGGTGTGATGTGCGGCCTTGTCATCTGGTTTGCAGGACCGCAGCTGATTGCACTCATGACCACCAATGTGGACGTGCAGACTTACGCGTCCAACTTCCTGCCGTGGGCCGCGATTGCGCCTGTGCTGGGTACCATGTGTTTCCAATTCGACGGTATTTTTACCGGAGCCATGGCAACCAAAGACATGCGCAACATGATGGTTGTGTCCCTGCTGATTTATCTGGCTTGCTGGTGGGTGCTGGAACCCCTCTACGGCAATCACGGCCTGTGGGCGTCCTTGTGCATTTTCTTTGTGGCGCGGGGTATCTCCTATGCGATGCGGATGCCGGCGTTGACAAGAGTTGCGTTTAGGTGATGCGGGCTTACCCTACGCTGCTTGATACCTTGCTATGGCTGAGCGCTCGATAGCGGCTGTTGTCAACTTGTCCAGTTCCAGTGCATCGCGCAGGATCGCCAGGAAGCGCATTTCCTCCTTGCCCACCAGCAAGTCCGATGCTGCCACTTCCACGGCGAGTGCATAGGCCGTTTCGCGCAGGCGCAGGGGCAACTGGTCTTTGACGAGACCAATCACGGTTTGCATGCCTTCACCTATTTGCAGGATGTCGCCGCATTCCTGCGCCACCGTGGCCAGTCGCGTGCGGTCGAAATGGGCAAAGGCGGGAAGTGTGCGGATCAGCAAGTCCATCTCCGCCAGTTCTTCCTTCTTGAGTTTTCCCTCAACGCCCGACATCATCACCATCACATAGATGAGTGCCTGTTCATTGCTGATCGTGCCGGACATATTACAACTCCATTTTGTATGACCCTAGCCTGCTTTGCAGAAGCCCGCCACTGCCTCTATCGCGTCAACAAGTCCCAGCCGTTCGATTTTCACTCCGTCTGGAAATGCCGTTGAAAAGCGTGACGCCATACGGGGGTCAAGAATGACGAAACAGCCCTTGTCCTGATCGGTGCGGATCAGACGGCCAAAGGCCTGGCGCAGGCGCAGCCGTACTGTCATGTCCTGCCACTGCGATCCGCCAAACGCCTCCTTGCGGGCGCGTTCCAGAATGGTTGGTGTCGCCCAGGGTACACGGTCCATGACGATGAGGCGCAGGGAATCGCCCGGCACATCCACACCATCGCGCACCGCATCAGTGCCCAACAAACAGGCATCCCTTTCAGCCCTGAACAAATCGACAAGCGTGGCCGTGTCCATGGGGTCTACGTGTTGGGCAAACAATGGCAGGCCTTTTTCCGCCATGGGTTTGGCCAACCGCCGGTGCACCGCGCGCAGCCGCGATATTGCCGTAAACAACCCCAATGCTCCGCCGCGCGAGGCCAAAAACAATTCGCGGTAGGCTGAAGCGATATTGTCCATGTTGTCACGCGCCACATCGGTGACAACGATAAGCCGGGCTTGCCTGCCGTAGTCGAACGGACTTTCAAAACTCTGGCGTTTCACCGGATAGGGCAGATGCACCACGCCGGTACGCATCTCGGCATTCTCCCAGTCATCGGGCAGGTGTGGCGGGCGGTCCTTCAATGTGGCTGATGTGATCAGAACGCCATCAGCGGGGCGCAAGACCGCAACGGCAAGCGGATTGGTGGGATCAATCCAATGCGAGTGAAAGCCCACATCATGTTCGCGTCCGCCTGATTGCTGCACGTCAAACCAGGCGATGAACATCACGTCCGGTTCGTGCAGCAGGCGGTGCAGCATGGCAGTCCAGCCACCCACCATCATTTCACCGCGGCGGCGCAGTGAACGTGACAGGGCTTCGATGCGACCGCGCTCATGGGTATTGAGTTCAGCTGCCTCGTCATCGAGCTTGCCTGCCAGTGCAGTGGCAAGCTGTTGCATCGGTTCCTTGATTGCCCGCAAAGCGGTGGCAAAGTTTTCAGCTGCTTCGGCCAATCCATGCAGCAGTGGCAGGCAATCGGTTTCGCGTGTGTGGAAACTGTCTTCATCCGCACGTGCCATCACTTGTTGGCGGACGAGGCCGAGGAATTTCTCCGCTGTCCCCTGTGGTGTTGCATCGACAATTCGGCGCATGAAGCCGACGGATGGCAGGGCGGACGCCGCTTTCAGCACCTGCTCCAGCAATGCTTCGCTGCGTTCATCGTCCTGAAGCAAATCACCCACACGATCCGCCAACCCCCGACCACGACGGCGATCAGTTTCAGGGCCCCTGATCCAACGCCGCAATTCGGCTGTTTCCACTGCGGTGAGATGGGACGAAAAGGCGCTGTCAGCAGCGTCAAACAAATGGTGGCCTTCGTCAAACACGATGCGCTTCAGGCCATTGGGTGAAGCCTGTTCTTCATCGGTTGCGGTTTGGCCCAGGGCAAAGTCGATTGCCGCCTGCTGCAACACAAGGGCGTGATTGGCAATCACCAGATTGGCCTGCCGTCCGGCCCGCACGTTTTTTTCGATGAAACATTTCTTGTAGTGCGGACAGGCAACATAAATGCATTCGCCGCGCCGGTCGGTCAGGCCGAGAGATTGCGGCGAAGGAAAGCGTGTCTCGCCGTCAAGGCTGGTGTCGGAAAACAATGAAAAGATCCAAGACGGGAAATCCCCGCCAATCAGGTCGCCGTCACGCGACACCCGGGCCCACCTTGCGACGAGTGCCGCCAGCAGCGCACCGCGCGTACCGCCTGCATTCAACCGGCCAAACGCCTCTTGCATGTTGAGCAGGCACAGATAGTTCTCGCGGCCCTTGCGGATCACCACGCGGTTGCGCCGTTCTTCGGGATCAGGAATGACACGGGCTGTTTCCTGGTCAAGTTGCCGCTGCAGGTTCTTGGTGTAAGTCGACAACCACACGGACCGTGCATTCTTCTTTGACCAGCCCCAGGCAGGTGACAAATAACCAAGTGTCTTGCCCAATCCGGTTCCGGCTTCCGCCAGCAAGATGTTGTTAAAGGTTTTCGACTCGCGGGGTGCGAAGGCATGGATCGCCGTCTGCGCATAGTCGCGCTGGCTGGGTCGCGCTTCAGCATCAAGGCCCAGCGCTTCACGCAATATTGCGGATGTCTCCTCGGGAGTTACTGAATCGTTGCGGCCGGGCGGGGGTGTGCCTTCATCTTCCCACTCGTCCAAGCGGTCCCAAATATTCAACCCTGTGGCAAATGTGCCGACATCAAGCTTGGGGTGGGCTTTTAGCAGCGATGCCATCACATCCTTTGCCCAGGGCCAATTGGCGCGGGCAAGAAATGTGGCTATTTCCGCCGTTTCGCGCAGCAAGGGGTAGCGCGGATGGGCGAGGCGCTGCAGCAGGCCGTCAGCCACGCGTTGCAACGTTGCACCATTGGTCCGCGCCATTTCCACCTGGAGTGCGCGCGCCAGGCCTGCGGGTGTCGGCACGGCAGATTGTGCCGGGCAGACAAAGGCAAACAGTTCCGCCACATCCAGGTGCCGCTGTTCCAGAGCGGCAAACTTGATGGTTTGGGCGGCATCCGATGCGAAGGCCAGCCGCTCCACCAGAAACCCGGTGTGGCAGGTGAGGTGAGGTGCTCCGGCCAGCTGCTTGAGGGCGGCCATCGGCGACAGGGTTTCGTCGCCGATCACTGCACCGAGTCCTGCGCCAATCGCTGTTGGATGTCCGGAAACCATTGTCATCCATTTGCCTGATTCAAGCCGATAAAGGAACCACGTCATTTTCAGGGGGAGACACGCCATGGACCAGAAGATCATCACGCTGTTTGACACCTTCACCCACGGCGGCATCTCGCGCCGTGAATTTCTGGACAGGCTCGCCCTGATGGCGGGATCAACTACCGCCGCCACCGCCCTGCTGCCAGTGCTCGAAAACAATTATGCCATGGCGGAAATGGTGGCGATGGATGATGCACGGCTGACGCTTACCGACGCAGAGCTCGCTCCTGGCATCAAGGGCCATCTGGCATTTCCCAAGGACGCTTCCGGGAGGTTGCCCGCCGTCATCGTCATCCACGAGAATCGCGGCCTCAACCCCCACATCAAGGATGTGACACGGCGTATGGCACTGGAAGGGTTCGTGGCGTTTGGTGTGGACTATCTTTCGCCGCTTGGCGGAACCCCAGAGGATGCCGACAAGGCCCGTGACATGATCGGCACGCTCAAGCAGGAGGATGTTGTTGCAACATCGAAAGCCGTTTTGGCGGCACTTGCTGGTCACGAGAAATCGAATGGCAAAGTGGGAGCCATGGGATTTTGCTGGGGTGGCGGGCAGGTGAATGCGCTGGCGGGTGCTGATCCGAATTTGAGTGCCGGTGTGGCCTATTACGGGCGTCAGGCCGCAGCGGCTGATGTTGCCAACATCAAGGCCCCCCTCATGCTCCACTATGCGGCGCTGGATGAGCGCATCAACGCGGGCATCGGCGAGTTTGAGGCCGCGCTGAAAGCTGGATCAAAGACCTATGAACTTCATTTGTATGAAGGTGCCAATCACGCTTTCAACAATGACACCAATGCAGCGCGCTACAACAGGCAAGCGGCGGATCTTGCCTGGGGGCGGACGGTGGCGTTCCTGAAAACCCATACGGGTTGATTGACCTGGCCGGGCACCATCCCTAAACAGGCGCTTCATTTTTGATGAAAGCCTGTGTCCATGCCGGTTGATCCTTCGCTTCGCGCAGCTGCCCTTGAAAGCAAGGCATGGCCGTTTGAGGAAGCCCGCAAGCTGGTCAAGCGGGTTGAGAAATCGCAGCAGACATCGGTGTTGTTTGAGACCGGCTACGGACCGTCGGGGTTGCCGCACATCGGCACCTTTGGCGAAGTGGCGCGAACCACCATGGTGCGGCACGCGTTTGAGATGATGTCTGATCTGCCAACGCATCTTCTGGTGTTTTCTGATGACATGGACGGCATGCGCAAGATTCCCGACAATGTGCCGGACAAGAATTTCCTGGCGCCACATCTGCACAAGCCGCTCACGGTCGTGCCAAATCCCTTTGGCGGCGACTACGAAAGTTTCGGGCACCACAACAACGCCATGCTGCGGCGCTTTCTGGATACATTTCATTTCGATTATGAATTCGCGTCGGCCACCGATTACTACAAGTCGGGCAAGTTTGACGAGGCATTGATCCGGGCACTGGAAAAGTTTGATGCCATCATGGCTGTCATGTTGCCGACGCTGGGTGAAGAAAGGCAGGCGACTTACTCGCCTTTCCTGCCCATTTCACCCACTTCGGGCCGCGTGCTTTACGTGCCGATGAAAGATGTGAATGCCAGCCAAGGCACCATCACATTCGCAGATGAGGATGGCACTGATGTCACGCTCGATGTCCGGGGCGGGCGCACCAAGCTGCAATGGAAGCCGGATTTCGGCATGCGATGGGCGGCGCTCAATGTCGATTTTGAAATGTTCGGCAAAGACCACCAGACCAACGCGCCGATCTATGACCGCATTTCGGAAATCCTGGGTGCCAATGCGCCGGAGCACTATGTGTATGAGTTGTTCCTTGACGACAAGGGCCAGAAGATTTCCAAGTCAAAAGGCAACGGGCTCACCATTGATGAGTGGCTGACCTATGCCGATCCGGATTCACTGGCCCTCTACATGTTCCAGAAACCGCGCGAGGCGAAGAGGCTGTTCTTTGATGTCATCCCGCGTGCTGTGGATGAGTATGATGCTTTTCTGGGAGCCTTCCAGCGCCAGTCAAACAGCATCAAGGACCAGTTGATGAATCCCGTGTGGCACATCCACGGTGGCAAACCACCACTGCCTGAAACTGGTGGCGTCACATTCTCGCTGCTGCTCAATCTCGCAGCGGTGGCGAACACTGAAGACAAGGCAGTGATGTGGGCCTTCCTGAAGCGCTACAAGCCGGACCTGTCGCCGCAGACGCATCCGCGTCTCGATTCTCTGGTGGGCTATGCCATCCGCTATTTCACTGACTTCGTGAAACCCAAAAAGCAATACCGTGCTGCCACTGCGGACGAGGCAACCGCACTTTCAGCACTCGTCGCGGCATTGGCCTCCTTGCCGGAAGGGGCCACGCCGGAAGACATCCAGCAAAAGGCTTACGACATCGGCCGCCGCGATCCTTACACAACCACACAGAAAGACGGTTCCATTGGCGTGGCGCAGACATGGTTCAACATGCTGTATCAAGTGTTGCTGGGCGAAGAACGCGGTCCGCGCTTTGGATCGTTCGCAGCGCTGTATGGTGTGGCGAATACACGGACGCTGATTGAGAAGGCGCTGCGGGGCGAACTGGTGAAAGGCTAGCTTGCACCAGCGGCCTGGTGGATCGACCCTTTCTTCCTTCCCCCCTTGCGGGGGAAGGTGGCGAGACCAGGCTGCGCCGAAGCGAAGCTTCAGCTTCGCCTAGGCGAGAGCGCCGGATGAGGGGATGCTGCAACAGCGCTCGTTTCCACAGAATGGTTCGATGATGCAACGCCCCCTCATCCGTCTCGCGCATGCAGCGCGATTCACCTTCCCCCGCAAGGGGGGAAGGAAGATCAGTTCATGTGGCCACTGGTATTGTACCCGAATATGTTAACTGTTTTCATTGTCGTTTGTTTACTGTGCAAAGGTAAATTTCTGGACTTTGCGACCGCTCTGGGCAACATCGGCATGTGCGCCAGATTATACTGTTTGTTCTGAATATTGCATTCCGTTTAATCACAAAGATGCGGACCTATCTTTATGCGATAGGTGGAGGCTTATTTGGATTTTTTCTCATCCAAAGCTACAGTCAACTGAACGCATATTTTACTTTTGAACGCCTCGAGGCAACAGCTGTGAGAGTGTTGGAAGGTTGCATTTCAGACGAACGAGACGACAATTTGAACCGCATAATCGTTTCGTGTGAGTCGAAAGCTGCCATAACCAAAACTCCCACACCTTATGTGACTTTCAAATATACAATTCCTGGCGGCCAAACCCTGGTTGGCCAATCAGCTGTCGGTGCAATCGGTTTTCCCCGCAAAGGCCATGTTGGTGACCGATTTGAAATCATGGTTGACCCCACAAACCCAAAATCAGTTGAGGCACCCATCGGTAGACGCTACTTTGAGTTTACAGGCACAATGGGCAGCATTGGGGCGTGTTTACTTTTTCTTGCATATTGGAGCGGCGGTTGGACAAGACGGCTGCATCAATCGGCTTTCAAGAAAGTCGCCGATTTTTAGTGACTGTTCAACCGCGCAACCGATTAAGTTCATTTTTTTGTCCTTATGTCACGCGCTTGTTGAGCCACACTGATTTACTGAACTTTCGCCCAGACAAATGCAGCCCGCAATTGAATTGTCTCGATCATTTGCCCTATGTCGGCTGCAATCAAACTGATTCGCGCCAATGAACGCAAGGAGACCGTCGTGATCCGCACAGACTATGAAAAGAATTTGTCCCGGTATGTGGGCAAGGTAGACAAGGGCAAGCTGCAAGCCATCATCAAGGCGTGCGGCATCGCGTTGCGCGGGCTTGATGCACAATATGTCTCGATGACGGATGCTGCGGAGATCGAACGTGTCGCCAAGGGTTTTGGCGCGAAGAAGCTTGGCCTTTCCGCTGCCGCGACGAGCAAGGGCTTGAAAAGCGTCAATGCCATGATGAAGGCCGAGCGCTCGAAGATGCGCACGACGGTTTATTACCTGCTGGCGAAGGAAACCGGCACGTTGGGCAAACTCGGTGTGGTTGCCGCTAAGCCTGCCAAGAAAGCCAAGGCCACCAAGAAGAAGGCCAAGAAGACGGTAAAAAAGAAGGCTGCGAAGAAAACGAAGCCCGCCAAGAAGGCAAAGAAAGCCGTCAAGAAGGCGAAGCGCGGCAAGCGCTGAACGATTATCCATTGAACCCAAACGGCGGTCCTTTGGGCCGCCGTTTTTGTTGGAGGCGTCAGTGATTTCACAGAAGGGGATTATCGGAACTGGCGCTTTGGCCCACAAGATTTCTCCCGTGCATTCCGGCCCACCTCTGCCGAACATGATGAATATAGCACGCCCACCGTACGGTGTCAAGCATTATTTCACTTACTAGGATTTTATATTGTAATTTATTGACTGGCCCAGATGATCCTTGCCACCCAGTCGACGTTTTTCAGGTCGAGGGTTTTGGTTTCATGCTCGGCGTTGAAAGAGGCGAGCTCCACGGTTTTGGCGGTCTGACGCTGCATGACCTTGGCCATCACCTGGCCGTCAGCGGTGCGAACGACCACGCGGTCACCCTTGCGGACAGTGGCGGAAGGAGAGACCACAATCGTGTCACCTTCGCGGTACACCGGTTCCATGGAGTTGCCCGTGATTTCGAGAGCGTAGGCTTGGGTGTCGGTAACACCGGGCACATCGATTTCCTCCCAACCGGAGCCGGAAGGGAAACCAGAGTCGTCAAAAAAACCACCCTTGCCGGCCTTGGCGAACCCCAGCATGGGAATTACTTTGCGCTTGGGCGGCTGGCCCTTGCGGCTGGTCAGAAGGTCCATGAATTCTTCAACGCTGGCACCGGAGGCGTTCAAGACGCGGGCCACCGACTCCATGGTTGGCCAGCGCGGTCGACCATCGGGGCCAAGCCGCTTGGACGGATTGAACGAGGTGGGATCAAGGCCCGCCTTTTTGGCCAACCCAGATGCCGAAAATCCATAACGCTCGGCGACCGTATCGATCGCACCCCAAACCTGCTTGTGACTAAACATATGCCTCTCCCGCAAACTGACTTTTTGCACCTTAGGTAGGAACGAATACCTGCAACAATCGCCGCTGTCCAGCGGAATTTGCAGAATCGCAGAATTAAAGTGATAAGCATTTTAGCAATGGTTCGCATATTCAAAATTGCCAGCGCGGCATCGTGGGCACAGGCGTGTTCGGCGGGGCTGTTTGAAGGTGCCGCGATTGATTTCAGTGACGGCTTCATTCATTTTTCCGATGCAAGGCAAGTCAAGGAAACGGCTGCAAGGCACTTTGCCGGCGCACACGACCTGCTGCTCCTTGCTTTTAACGCAGAAGATTTCGGTGATGACCTGCGATGGGAGGTGTCACGCGGTGGCGCGTTGTTCCCCCACCTGTATGGAACTCTCGATCCGGCGATGTGCATTGCATCGTGGCCGCTGCCGTGGACGGGAACTGAACACAAATTCCCGGAAGGTTGGGATACATGAGCCTCGCATCCGTCGGGTTCCGGTTGGCCCGACCGGTCTTGCATGCCCTGGATGCCGAGACTGCCCACGCCCTGACGATTGCGTCACTGCGGTGTGCACCCAAACCTGCGCCAATAGTGCACGATCCCGTTCTGGCATCATCGTTGTTTGGATTAACGTTCCCTTCACCGCTGGGACTGGCTGCTGGATTTGACAAGAATGGTGAAGTCTACAATCCGATGCTGGATCTGGGAATAGGATTTGCGGAAGTGGGAACCACCACGCCGTTGCGCCAGGATGGCAACCAGCGCCCGCGCCTGTTCCGGTTGCGCGAAGACCTTGCGGTCATCAACCGCATGGGATTCAACAATGAGGGCCATGATGTAATGTACAGGAGGCTGGCTGCACAGCAACGGCGCGGCGTTGTGGGCGTCAACATCGGAGCCAACAAGGCAACAGCTGACCGCGCGGCGGACTATGTTGCCGGTGTGAAGATTTTTTCCGACGTGGCTGACTACATCACCATCAATGTTTCCTCACCCAACACGCCGGGATTGCGGGGCTTGCAATCGCGTTCCGAACTCACGCGCTTGCTGGCCAGATTGCGAAAGAACCGGGATGCCATGCGGCGACAGGTTCCCTTGCTGCTGAAAATCGCTCCTGACCTCGGTGATGACGAACTTGCCGACATCGCCTCGTGTTGCGCAGGCCAAGTAGATGGCGTGATCATATCGAACACCACGATCAGCAGGCCCGCTTTGCGGTCCCGGCACGCGGGGGAAACCGGCGGGCTATCGGGCATGCCATTGTTTGACCTGTCAACGCGGACCTTGGCGCGGTTTTTTCTTTTGACCGGCGGCAAGATTCCGCTGGTCGGTGCCGGTGGAATCTCCGACACTGCGACGGCGTGGGCCAAAATCACGGCGGGGGCGTCTTTGCTCCAGCTCTACTCCGCGCTGGTGTTCAAGGGGCCGGCGCTGATTGCGGAAATCAACGCGGGCCTTGCAAACAAGTTCCGTACACTGAGAATACCAGATATCTCCAGCGTTGTCGGCAGTGAAGCGCGACGTTACGCTCACCAAACTGAGCCTGGCACGTAGCGCGCGATGATGCGGGCGGTCACGCCTTTTTCCTCAAGCCTGTCGAGGGCGTAGTCGAGCGACTGGCGGAGGTTCTTGCGGTCCTTGCTCGCCAGAAAGGTCAAGCTGCGCGAAAATGTTGCGCGGTCGATGAAGGGTTTGCCAAGTGGCGCACAACACGACGCGGCGGCGGGACCGGCCAACCAGAACATCGAATACAAACCGTCGGTGAAGGCGGCATCCAGTTCCTTGGCTTTCAATCCTGTGAACATTGCGTTGGCGGTGTCAAACGGCAAGAGCGTTGAGCGGGCATAGGTTTTTTCGACGAAGGCTCCATGCAACGTTCCGCGCACATAACCGATGCGCTTTCCCGCCAAGGTGCGGATTGATGCATCGGCAAGCGGCGTTTCCTTGTGCACAAAAAACCGGCCCATAGAAATGAAATAGGCGCGCGTTGTGTCGGCTGATTTCAGGATTGTGGCATCAAGTTTGGCACCGGTGATGATGACATCACCCTCACCGCGCAAGAGTGCGGGCAGCAGACCGGCATGGGGCATTGCCACGACTTCGCACGCCAAACGCAACTCAGCACAGGCGGCACGGGCGAGTTCGACAGACAATCCTGACTGGCTGCCATCGTTCGCCGGGAAGCTGAAGGGTGCAAAATCCTGGTCGGTCAACAGCCGGACAATGCCTTGTGGCAACTCGGTTGGTTCGGTGGCTGCGGGGTCGATGTGGCGAAAACGCGGAACATTCGACTGGGATTGGGCAAAACCGACGGCACTCAACGCTGCAATCAAAAGTATAGTTGCAACAACACGTTTCGCGCCCTGTGTGGTAGCGCGACTGGTAGCAGGTGTGGTTTCCTTAAAATTGTATTGAGGCACAGTTTGTATGTTGTTTGAGTTGCGGCGGCGGTGCGCCGACGGTGGAGTGGCGTGAGCACCTCCGGGCCGTCTGCGAAGCACCTTATAGTCCAGGGGGCAGCACCTGTCTTGCCCCTTTTGACCTATCCTGTTCTTGACGCTGCATTCTCGCGCATGACACCGAACGAAATCAGCGACGCACTGAGGCACAAACTGGTGCCCGCGGCATGGCTTCCCAATGCCATTTATTATGCCACAGCAGGAACAGCGGCAACGCGCGAAGCACACAACCGCAATGTCAAACTTGTCGGCAGTGTTGCCAGTCATGATTACATCAAGGCTGTCACGCGCAGGCTAGGTGGCAAACTTGTGCGCAAGGCAACCTACCATCTGTGCCATTTTTTCCCGCATTATTCGGCTGCCACACGCCTGACCTGGCAACAGGTGAGCGTTGTCGCGGTCACGCTAGCAGCAATAGGTGCGGCGATGCTGGTGGAACCCGCTGTTGTCAAAATTGGGTTGAGCCTGCTGTTCAGCGTGTTTTTTCTGTCTCTCATTGCATTGCGGCTCATGTGTCTGTTGCCACAGGATGCCAGTCCGTATCGGCCGCGCCTGACGCTCAACGACAGCGCATTGCCCGTTTACAGCATCCTGGTGCCGCTGTTTCGTGAAACGAGTGTTCTGTATCAACTCTCAAATGCGTTGCAAGCGCTGGACTATCCGGTCGAGAAGCTCGACATCAAGCTGGTGCTGGAAGAAGAAGACATCGCCATGCAGCGCGCACTCGCAACCATGGTGTTGCCGGAGCATTTTGAAATCATCATCGTTCCCTCCGGAAAGCCGCAAACCAAGCCGCGCGCACTCAACTATGCGCTCAATTTTTCGCGTGGTGAATTGCTGACGATCTTCGACGCTGAGGATGTGCCCGATCCGCAGCAGCTGCGCATTGCCGCCGAAACTTTCGCTGCCGCACCGCCGGAGCTTGCCTGTCTGCAGGCCAGGCTGACGTTTTTCAACGCCGATGAAAGCTGGCTGACGCGGCAGTTCGCGGTTGAATATGCCTCGTTGTTTTCCCTTTTGCTCCCCACGCTGGCGACAGAATCCCTGCCGTTGCCGCTGGGTGGCACATCAAACCACTTCCGGGTCAACATACTTGAGCGCGTGGGCGGCTGGGACCCTTTCAATGTCACGGAAGACGCAGATCTGGGAATGCGTCTGGCGCGGGCAGGATTTGTCACCGGCACAATTGACAGTGACACGCTGGAGGAAGCCAACAACAATCCATTGAGCTGGGTAAAGCAGCGGTCGCGTTGGCTTAAAGGGTTCCTGCAAACCTGGCTCGTGCACATGCGCCAACCGGTGCTAACGCTGCAAGAACTCGGGTGGGCCGGTTTTTGGGTGTTTCAGGCCGTGACGATGGGCGTGTTCCTGTCGGCGCTTGCCCACCCCTTGTTTCTGGGGCACTCGATATATGTCCTGCTGAGCGGCAATTTCATTGACACCGGTTCAAAGCTTTCGACGCTGCTTGCCGGACTCAATCTTGCGGTTCTGTTACCGGGCTATGCGGTTTCAATGTTGCTCGGCCAGCGCGCGTTGGAAAAACAGGGAATTGCCAACAAACGTTTCACCATTGCCACTTTGCCATTTTACTGGTTCATGATGATGCCTGCGGCGTGGTTGGCGTTGTGGGACTTCGTGTTCAAGCCATTCCACTGGCGCAAGACCCAGCATGGCCATGCGAAGGCCAACATGCAGCCTGCAATCAGCGTTGTGCCATCACCAGGATCAGTGCCGGTGCCAGGATGACGACGAAGATCACCGGCAGGAAGAACAGGATCATCGGCACTGTCAACTTGGGTGGCAATGCTGCTGCCTTGCGTTCGGCTTCCGACATGCGGGCATCACGGTTTTCCTGGGCCAGCACGCGCAAGGCTGTGCCGAGCGGTGTGCCGTAGCGTTCCGACTGGATCAAGCTGGTGACAACGGAGCGGACGGTTTCGAGGCCTGTGCGCTTGGCGAGATTTTCAAGTGCCTTGCGCCGGTCTTGCAAGTACGACAACTCGGCCACGGTCAATGTCAGTTCTTCCGCGAGAGGCACGGACTGGGAGCCGATTTCACGCGACACCCGGATCAGGGATGGCTCCATGGCCATGCCGGATTCCACGCAGATCAGCAGCAAGTCGAGTGCATCCGACCAGGCGCGCTTGATGGAGGCCTGGCGTTTCTGCACATAGTTCTTGATGATGAGCAGTGGCAAGTAATAGCCCACGATCAGGCCAATGAATGCGGCGACGAAGCGCATGGGTGGCGGCACGCGGTCAGCGAAGAGTGTCGATGAGTAGATGAATGTGATGATGCAGATCAGGATTGGCGATATGACACGCAGTGCCAAAAACGTGGTCATCTGCTTGTCGGTGCGGAAACCTGCCTGACGCAGGAGGGTTCGTGATTCTTCGGCCTGGAATACCCGGCGGAGATTGAGCAGTTCCACGATTTGGGCGTAGATGCCCGATGCCTGCTTGTCACGCAGGCGGCCCTCACCGGTCAGCTGGGCCTTTTGTTGGGCCCGCAACTTGTCCCGTTCGACACCCACATTCTTGATGCGGGCCTTCAGCTTGTCGTTCTCGAAAAAAGGTGCGGCGACGGTCACCACCGTGCCAAAGGCGGCAAAGCCCACGAGGACGGTGAAGATCACCTCGATTTTCAACAAACTGAAGAGAAGCTCTACCATGACGCGCTGTCCTCAGATCTCAAAGTTGATCATTTTGCGCATGACGAGTACGCCCATTGTCATCCAGACGCCGCTGCCCACAAGGCACAGGTTTCCGATGTTGGTCTGGAACAAGGGATTCAGGTACTCGGGGTTCAGCATCATCATGCCACCCATCAGCAGGATCGGCAGCGAGCCAATGATGGCAGCCGATGATTTCGCTTCCTGGCTGATGGCGCGAATCTTTGATTTCATTTTCTTGCGATCGCGCAACACGCGCGACAGGTTGCCCAGGGCTTCCGACAGATTGCCGCCGGTCTTCGACTGGATGGCCATGACGATGGCGAGAAAGTTTACTTCCGGCAGCGGCATGCGTTCCACCATGCGTTCAATGCCCTGGTCGATGGAGATGCCAACGCGCTGGCCTTCTACCACTTCCATGAATTCCGGTCCCACGGGCGGACCCTGCTCAGTTGAAATAATCTTCATGGCTTCTGAAACCGGCAAACCGGCCTTGAGACCGCGGACCATGACGTCAATGGCATCGGCGAAGTCCGCGAGAAACACATTCTGGCGGCGGCGGCACAAATAGCCCAACAGCCAGCGGGGGAATCCGAGAAATCCGACAAAAGCGGAAATGGCTCCAGCATAAATCGGTGCGCCGATGGCGACTGGCGCTACGCCAAACAAAATGCCACTGACAACCGACATCAGCCAGAAGGTGCGCGGCGTGATTTCCAGTCCAGCCTGCTGGATGCGGGTACGCAGGTTTTGTTTTTTCTTGCGTTCCTTTTCGCGGTCTTCAACCTGCTTCAATGATTCCTGAATTTGCTTGCGGCGGGAATCCTTGCTGTCCTCGTTGAGTTTGGCGCGCAAGTTGCCGAGACGCGTCTCGCCTTTCGGGCCGGCAATGGCATCAATGCGGTCATCGACCGGTGACCTGTTGAGCAGCGGATAGAGCAGCGAGAATGCGCCTGCGCCGACGGCAATTGCCACCATGAACATAAAGGCCAAATTGGTGAGTTCGATGCCAAACACGAGCGGGTACCTCTAAGCGTTGTCCGTCTTTTCGCGCATTTCCGCTTTTTCAAGCGCTTCTGCCAGGCGGCGTTCCTCGTTGTAGTAACGGGCACGATCCCAAAAATGCGGGCGGGCAATGCCGGTCGACCGGTGGCGGCCAAGAATCTTGCCTTGCGCGTCTTCGCCTTCCATGTCGTAGATGAAGAGGTCCTGCGTGATAATGACGTCGCCTTCCATGCCGACCACTTCCGTGATGTGGGTGATTTTTCTGGTGCCGTCGCGCAAACGCGTGGCCTGCACGATGACGTCGATGGAACCGCAGATCATTTCCTTGATGGTTTTCGAGGGCAACGCGAAACCGCCCATGGTGATCATGGATTCCAGACGCGAAATGGCTTCGCGCGGACTGTTGGCGTGCAGTGTGCCCATTGATCCATCGTGACCCGTGTTCATGGCCTGAAGCAAATCGAAGGCCTCAGGTCCGCGGACTTCACCGACGATGATGCGTTCGGGTCGCATACGCAGACAGTTCTTGACGAGATCGCGCATGGTGATTGCGCCCTCACCTTCAAGATTCGGAGGCCGCGTTTCAAGGCGAACCACGTGTGGCTGTTGCAGTTGAAGCTCTGCCGCGTCTTCGCAGGTGATGATGCGTTCGTCGTGGTCAATGTGGCCGGTGAGACAGTTCAGCAAAGTTGTTTTGCCGGAACCCGTACCCCCGGAGATCAACACGTTGCAGCGCACGCGGCCAATGATTTCGAGGATCACAGCACCTTCCGGTGTGATCGACTTGAAGCGTGTCAAGTCGGTCAGCTTGAGGCGGTCTTTCTTGAACTTACGAATGGTGAGAGCGGGGCCATCAATTGCCAATGGTGGCACAATGACGTTGACACGCGAGCCATCGGGCAAACGGGCGTCGCATATCGGGCTTGCTTCATCGACACGACGGCCCACCTGGCTGACGATGCGTTGGCAAATGTTGAGCAACTGGCTGTTGTCGCGAAAGCGAACGCCGGTTTTTTGCATTTTGCCGCCGACTTCGATGAACACCAGGCCCGCACCATTGACCATGATGTCGGCGATGTCGTCGCGGGCGAGAAGCGGTTCCAGCGGGCCATAGCCCAATACGTCGTTGCAGATGTCTTCGAGCAATTCTTCCTGCTCGGCAATCGACATCACCACATCCTTGATGGCGATGATCTCGTTGACGATGTCACGGATTTCATCGCGGGCCGCGTCGCGGTCAAGCTGGGCCAGCTGTGTCAGGTCGATGGCATCGATAAGCGCGTTGAAAATCGTGCTCTTGATGTCGTAGTAGTTCTCCGATTTCCGGCCAGATTCAGGTGCGGCGCGTTGTGCGGGCGGTGGCGGGGGTGCAGCCTGGGCCGGACGGACATCCGGCACATAGCTTGCCGCAGCTGCCGCGGGTGCTGCCGCCTGCTGTTGCGACGGCATCGGCGGTATCGGCGAACCTGGCGCTACGGTATCGGTTCTCTTTCCGAACATTCAGGTTGTCCTTACTTCTTTTTCTTGAGCGAGAGGTTTTTGAAGAACCCACCGAGGCCCTGCTTGACGGGCTTGGCGGTCTTTGGATTGCCGGCAAATTCCTGGGCAAGATTCTGCATGGCCTCGGCGGCTTTTGATTTGGGTGCGACTTCGTGCAGCATCTGGCCATTGCCCTGGGCGGTGCCAAACGACTGGGGATCGTAGGGAATGATTGCAGACGGCACCATGCCGAGGGCCTTGGCAAATTCAGTTGCGGGAATTTCCGGGCGTTTTGGCACACCCACCTGATTGAGGATAAGGCGCGGCAGCTTGTCATTGGGGCGCTGTGACCGAAGCAAGTCGATCAGGCTCTTGGCATTGCGCAAGCTGGGCAGCTCCGGTGTGGCCGTGACGATGACTTCATCGGCGTTCAGCAACGTATATTTGATCCACGGTGCCCACATGTTGGGCACATCCACAACAATCATGGGCGAGGACTGCCGGACGGTGTTCAACACCGTCTCGACAGCATGGGCTTCAATGTTGAAGTCACGCTCCACGCCGGACACCGAATTGAGCAGATTGAGCTTGTCGCCGAGCTTCGTCATCAGTCGGTCGATCAGGGTCGCGTCAACACGGTCCGGCTGCGACAGCGCTTCAAAAATGCCGCCGCCCGCTTCGTGGTTGAAATTCAGCGATGCGGTGCCGAAAGCGAGATCGAGATCGGTGATGACGGTTTCAATGGAATGCTTTTGCGACAGCTGCCAGGCGACGTTGTGGGCAATTGTCGACGAGCCGACACCGCCTTTGCAGCCGACGAAGGCGATGATGCGTCCGAGGGGAGCGGATTTCGGATCGGTGTAAAGTCCGGCAATGGTTTCGATCAGCACCAACGGATTGATCGGGGCCACGAGATATTCGCTGATGCCCTGACGCATGAGTTCACGATACAAGATGACATCATTGACGTGGCCGATCACGACCACTTTGGTGTCCGGCTGGCAGACTTCGGCAAGCTTCATCAGTTCGCCCAGCACCTGGTCTCGTCCGCCATGGGTTTCAACAATCAGAAGGCTTGGCGTTGGTTGACCGCTGAAGACCTGGACTGCGCCATCAATGCCTCCCAACTGGATGGTTACATGGGCCCGGGCCATGCGACGGTCGACGCTGGCGACCTGCACCATTTCGGCCGTCTGCTGGTTGTCCGCAAAGACATGGATGTTGATGCGCGGGACAAGGGCCACAGGAAAAGACTGTGACGCCGGATTCGTATCTGTATGCGCCGCACTTGTGTTCATTTTCTTGTTCCTGCCTTCACTTTACTTCTTGACGGCGCATGACAGCGCCAAACTGAAAATTAAGGTGCGGTGGTTCCGCCGCCGGTGATGGAGCCAGAGGAACCACTGGAACCGGATGACGTGGTTGCCGCGCCTGATCCGCCAGTTCCATCAATCGCATTGATGCCGGATAGGCGAGACGCCGCTGTGGCCGGGTCAATTGGTTGTGGATTCTCGAAGTCCTCGGGATTTGCGACCATGGCGGCGATGTTTGTCTGCACAGCGCAGCCGTGGTTGTAGCTCATGTGATTCATGCGGGTTTCGGTCAAATCTTCCGGCCATTCACCGCATGGATTGGTGTGTGCGACCGGTTTGGTGACCGTGATCTTCACCGGGCCGCCCTTGCTGCCCTGGTAGGATGCCATGCGGATTTTTCCGGTGGCGACGCCTTGCTGGGCCAGCAGGTTAGCAATTTCGTGAGACTGCCTTGTTGACGCCGCCGAGGGTTTGCTGACGGTGATGGCAGCGCCTGCCGCCTGGCGGCCGAAATGCGAGATGGCGTTGATCTGTGATGCGGTCAAAGAACCGTTGTTGGCCACCTGCATGGTGGTGGGGCCACGTTCAACGACAATCGGATATTGCTCCGAGCCACTATAGGGCACGTACTCTGTTTCGAGTGCAAGCTCCTCGCGGGTGCAGCCGGACAGAAAGCCTGCCGCGAGCAAAAGCGACGCCACTGCCAAAGGACGGAACATCGGGGTACTGTGTTTCATTGCTTTTCCTGCTCCGACCTATTCAACGATGTAACCAACTTTGCCGTGATAACTTCCGGACGGTGCTTTTTCCGACGTGCCATAAGTCTTGTTGAGACGGCCAAAGAAGAAGGCCTGGCGCTCGGTTGCCGGATTGAAATTCTTGTCTGGAGCCACCAGGTCCTTGCCTGCCACCGGTTTTACCAAGTAAGGCGTGACGATGATCACCAGTTCGGTTTCGTTGGCAACGAAATCGCGGCTGCGAAACAGGTTGCCAAGGATTGGCAGTTTTTTCAGGCCGGGCGTGCCGTTGATGTTCTGCCGGGTGCTTTCGCGGATGAGACCGGCAATCATCATGGAGCCGCCACTTGGCATTTCGAGCGTCGTCGATGCCTCACGGTTGTTGACGCTCGGAATCGACTGCACACCTGACGAAATTGACGACAGTTCGCTCACGTTGGTGCGGAGTTTGAGATTGATGCGGCCATTGCTGACAACTGTTGGCGTGAAATCCACTTCGACACCAAAGCGCTTGAATTCAATGGTACAGTCGCTGCCACCATTCTGGCCGGCAGAGCAGACTGAGTAAGGGAATTCACCGCCGGCATGGAATTTGGCTTGCTGGCCGGAGACGGCGCTGAGATTTGGTTCGGCCAGGAGGCGCACAAGTCCGTCACCTTCCATGGCGCGGATCACCGTGTCAAAACGCGTGCCGCCAACATTGTCGGTCACACCTACGCCACCGTTGGGACTCAGCAACGACGTCGAGAACGGGTTGACGCTTGCCAGGTTGAAGGCGAATTGCCCCATGCTGAGGAGAGCCTGAAAATCAACGCCGAGTTGTTTCAACACGTCACGCTGGATTTCAACGACCTTGACCTTCAGCAGCACCTGGTCCTCGCCATCAATCTTGATGGAGTTCACAACCGAGGTTGGATCATTGCCCTTGCCGGTAAAGCGTTGCGCCAATTCGTGGGCGATCTTGGCGTCACCCGGACTTGACGTGCCACCGAGCACAACCTGGTTGCCGACAGAATCAACTGTGATGTGGTTGCCGGGAATGGCGCGATTGAGCAACTTCTTGATGGCGAGGGAATCTACCGCCACTTCCAGATCGAGCGCCAGCACCTGATTGCCATCGGCATCGAAGAAAAACACGTTGGTCTGGCCCGCTTGCTTGCCGAAAAGGTAAGCCGTATTTTTGGAGCGCACAACGACATCCACAAAGTCGGCGTTGCCGACAACCACGTCCCTGGCGTTGCCTGGCAACTTGATGACGACCGACTTGTTGAGACCGATGCGGACGAACTGGCCCGAACCCTCATCGGTCACCATGGCATCTGTCGCGTGGGCGACATTTGCAGAAAACACCGGAGCAACAGCTCCGAGCACAGAGGTGACCAGGAGCAGCGACGCCAGTTTCATAATCTTCTGCATGCGCCTTTGCCGGACCGGCCCTTCTGTCGTCTTGTTGTTCATCATCATGTCGGGCCTCAACGGTTCTGTGCGTAGGTTTCAATGCCGTAACGCACGAACAGGGTGTCGGACGCGTTACCGGCCTTGGTATTTCCGGTGTATTTTTCGGCTGTTTGCGGCAAGTTCTGCTCGGCAGAATTGCCTTCGTTTTCAGAAATGGAACGCAAGGCGAGCGAGAGTTCGCCACTCGATTCAACAAGCGCGATGATTTCCGCCTGGCGCCCACTCAATTCCAAAGTTGCGGTCTTGCCTTCAGCAACAGTGATCTTTCCTTCATCCTGTTCCTGCTGGTAGGTTTGATTGACGGCGAGCACGCGGACATTGCTCAGAACAGTTTCGCTGAGCACAATTGTCTGGTTGCCGGCGCCTGAATTCTTCTTGGTGAGGATCACGTCTACGCGGTCATTGGGCAGAATGAACCCGCCTGCAGATGAGCGCTCTGATATTGCGACAGAGATGGCGCGCATGCCTTTTTGCAGGATGGCACTCATGAAACTGCCTTCACCCTCAACGACAAGCTTCTTGGCCATCACTGTTTCACCGACGTACAATGTCACGCGGGCGCGGGCCTCCTTGAATTTCACCAGCGCTTCGGGATCTTCCTCACGGGTGATCATCGATTCTTCGATATTTTCAGTGGGCCAAGGTTTCCAATCCACCGTTCCCTCAGCGAGCTTCTCGCCCATGCCAATATCCTTGATGGTTACCAGCACGTCGGTTTTGGGAACCTTGTCGATTTCAACAACCTGCTTGTCCGGTGCCTTGCCGATAAAGCCATTGGCCAAGAAGGCCGCAACCAAGGCAGCTCCAACCGCAAGTCCCAAACTCAATACGCGCGTTTTACTCATGACAAGTCCTCATTTCGGCCCGTTGATCGATCACTCGGGCACGGCAACACCGGCCCACATTCGGACGTATTGGTCAAATTTGGGTTAACTTCCTTAACCATGCTCAAAATCATCCCAGCGTGTGGTCATGGCAGTTGTTGCATCCACCAGCTCTGCGGAAAGGCCAGAATGGCACCCACAGCGAGGGCAAATCCGTAAGGAATTTTTGGCTTCAACTGACTGATTTTGTGATGAAATTTGCTGCCATTGAGTTCCGACCACATGGTCACGGCGGCCCAGGAAACCACCACTATCGTGAGGACACCACCGGCAAAAACCGTCAAGAAAAGAAAAGGAATGGTTTGCGCGGTGCCAAACCAGAGGCCCGCTGCTGCCATCAACTTGGCATCACCACCGCCGAACAAGCCGAGAGCAAAGAGGATGTACCCGGCGACAAAGAGAATCAAACCACCCAGAAGATGGTATCCGAACTCGACCAGCGGCATTCCCGTGATCCATGCCATTGGAAAAAACGCAACTGCCGTCAGAGCGGTAAGCCAGTTGGGGATCCGGAGTGATGTCACATCGCTGGCCGCCGCCACAATCATCAGGGTCGGCAGCACTGTCATCATCAAAACCTGAAGCATTGGCAATCCTCCCCTTGCAAGCCTAACCGGCGGTCACTGAAGCGATGACACTCCCACAAGGGGTGTAAAGGCCGGGTTAAGTGTAACCGCGGGTGCTAGGTGGTGGCGGGTAACACATCATTCACCACTGCCGTGGCACACTGATCATTGAGAAACGCCGCGCGTGTTGACGCCATATGGGGATTTGCAGATGAAATTCATTCAGCCTTTGACACTTGTGATTGCCACCTGTGCGACATTGACGGTGGCACAGGCTGAGTCCGTCATTCTGGAATCAGACAAGACCGTCATGGTCAACATGGCGGACCGGCCAGGCACTGTTGTAGTTGGCAATCCGGCCATTGCCGACGTTTCGATCAATGGCAAAACCATATTCTTGCACGGTCGCGGCTATGGCAACACCAACGTCATCGTACTTGACCTCAAGGGCATGCAGTTGGCCAATTTTGATGTAACCACCAGACAGGCGCAGTCCGATGCGGTCACGGTTTTTGCCGCTGGCGTGCCCACTGAAGCCGTCAAGCGGAAGTCCTATGTGTGCTCGCCCACCTGTGAGGCCAACCTGCAAATTGGCGATACGATTGACCAGTTCAAGTTGATCAGTGACAGCAACAAGGCCAAGAACGAACTGGCGACAGGCAGCAAGACAGCCGAAGCGGAAGCCCCTTCTGCCGCGCAGTGAATTCTTCATTGCTGACTTGATGTGCCGAAAATGCACCATTGTTTCCCGTGCAAAATGCGGATTGTGTAAAATTTGAACTAATTCCTTGAGCGCGTTTCAAGGAGTCTCTGGTAGCACTGTCTCCAAACCATTTGGTCCCGCACCACACAGGAGACTGCACCATGTTGCGCAAGGCAATCCGCAAACTGACCCGTTCAAGCAGGCACTACGGTGCCGCGGACGGCGGCTCGGCGGCAATCGAGTTTGCCATGGTCAGTGTTCCATTTTTTTACATGCTGGGTGCCGTTTTTGAAATGGGCCTGATGATGTTCACCGAATACACGCTGCAGGCCAGCGTCCAGGAGTCCAGCCGGCTGATCAAAACCGGGCAAGCGGAAAAGGCCGCCATGACCAGCAGCGCGTTCAAGAACGAGATCTGCAACACAGCTGGCATCATCATCAATTGCCTTGCCGACGCCACTGTCTATGTTGATTCAAAGGCGAATTTCAACACCCTGCAATCTTCCGGCCCGGATGACATGACTGACATCGGTCCGGACTCCGCCGCCACATTCAATTCCGGCGCTCCCGGTGGTGCCACAACCATCATCGTGACATATGACTGGGAATTCGTACTGCCGTTCATGAAGTTTTTCGGAAACATCGAGGGCGGCTCCAAACGCCGCCTTGTTGGATTTGCCATGTTCCGCAATGAACCTTGGTCGTGAAACGGACAGGAAAGACACCCATGCCAACTTCCCTTCGCACCTTCCTGAAAGCCGAACATGGTGTCGCCGCCATTGAGTTTGTTTTCATCCTGCCGTTCATGGTTTTCCTGTTTTTCGGCATGGTGGACCTGACACAACTCATCGGTTCCAACCGCAAAGTCACACAATCGGCCAGCATTGTAGCCGATCTTGTGGCCCAGAACCGCAACACGATGATCAAGTCCCAAATCAACGACTACTACAAGGCCGTGGAAATGATCCTTGCGCCGATGCCGACAGCCGAAATGCGGATCGAGGTCCGTGGCTTTCGCCCCAATGCTGCCAGAACGGCGGTCACGCAATTGTGGAGCACTGGAAACGGCATGGGTCCGAGCTGTGGTGCGATGCCAACGACAACCAGCATGGTGCCACTGGTCGAAGCCGGAAACGATCTCATCATCGCGCGCGTGTGCGTGGAATATGAACCCTTCCTGGCAACATTCATGGGCAAGCAGATATTGGGCGACACCAATTTCCTGGTCGAAGAGACCATCATCCTGCGGCCGCGCTCGACCAACACGCTCACCTGTTACAACACGGTCGTCAACGGCGCTGTGTGTTCGTAAGGTTCAATTCAGAGTTTCGGGCAGTTTACTGAACTCTTGCAAGGGGCCGCAGACACTGCGGCCCTTTGGCGTTTTGCGCGCTTTCCTGCCACGACCAGATTGGCTAAGGGTGGCTGGAACCCGGGACACCAAGTGGACTTAACTGTTTTTGCAGCCGTGATTGGTGCTGCCTTCCTGCATGCGACCTGGAACGTGTTGGTCAAAGCCAACATGGACGGCTTTGTGGCGCTGTTCCTGATCCATGTGCTGATGGGAGTCATCGGTGTCGGCATGCTTTTGTATTCCGGTTTTCCGGTGCGCGAGGCCTGGCCCCACGCAGCGCTGTCCGGGGTTTTGCATACCGGATACAATGTACTTCTGGCACGGTCCTACAGGCATGGCGAAATGAGCCTGGTTTATCCGGTGGCGCGTGGCGCAGCACCGCTTGTTTCACTGCTGCTCAGCCTGTTGATCGCAGGTGACGCCATTTCCATGGCCGAGTTTGCGGCACTTGCGATATTGCTGGCGGGACTTTGGTGTGTAGCCTTGGGGCGCACGGCACATCTGCCAACTGACGCCACGACGCTGATGTTCGCCTTTGCGACAGCCATTTTCATCGGCCTTTATACCGTCGTTGACGGCATGGGAGCACGTGTTGCCGGTGATGCCTTTGCCTACGCAGCACTGATCTATGCGCTTGACGGGTTGTTCCTTTTGCTGGCCGGTTTGTGGATGCGCGGAACACTCATTCTCACACTCGCCCGCCCTTTCCTGTTGCGCGGCGCACTGGGTGCTGTGTGTTCGTCGCTCGCCTATGGCCTCGTCATTTGGGCCATGACGCTTGCACCCATCGGATTGGTGGCGGGTTTGCGCGAGACCAGCATCTTGTTCGTTCTGGCCATGTCGGCGGTTTTCCTGGGAGAGAAAATGTCACCGTTTCGCATCGCCGGTGGTGCGCTGATTGTGGCTGGCGCGGCTGGCTTGCGGTTTGTGTGATCCGTAACTAAGGTTTTCCGCCAGGAGAACATATATGGCATTGCACAAGAATTACATTGATGGCGAATGGGTGGCGGGCGGAAGCGAAAAGGACAACATCAATCCATCAGATGTCACCGACATCATCGGCCAGTATGCGCAGGCTGATGCAACGCAAGCGCACTCTGCCATCGCAGCGGCGAAGGCGGCATTGCCCATTTGGTCGGCCACCACACCGCAACAACGGGCTGACATACTTGAGGCGATTGGGGTTGAATTGCTGGCGCGGCGTGACGACATTGGCACGCTTCTGGCGCGCGAGGAAGGCAAGCCAAAAGCCAATGGCGTTGCTGAAACAATGCGGGCGGCACACATATTCAAGTTTTTTGCGCAAGAAGCGTTGCGCGTGGATGGTGTTGCCGTGCCTTCAGTGCGGCCGGGTGTGGATATTACCGTCACACGCGAACCCGTAGGTGTGGTCGGGTTGATCTGCCCGTGGAATTTTCCGATCGCCATTCCGGCGTGGAAAATCGCACCGGCTCTGGCCTATGGCAACACCGTGGTGTTCAAGCCCGCTGACCTGGTGCCGGGCAGTGCCTGGGCGCTGATTGAAATCGCAGCGCGTTGCGGCTTGCCGAAAGGTGTGCTCAATCTCGTCATGGGTCGCGGATCGTTGGTTGGTGAAGTGATGCTGCACTCACGCGACGTGAATGCCATATCCTTCACCGGTTCTGTCGGCACGGGGGCCAAGGTGGCACTGGCGTGTGCCGCGCGGGGGGCGAAGTTCCAGCTCGAAATGGGTGGCAAAAATCCGCTGGTGATCCTGAATGATGCCAATTTGGATACTGCTGTTGCAGGTGCTGTTGATGGCGCGTTTTTCCAGACGGGGCAGCGGTGCACGGCATCGTCGCGATTGATTGTCGAGTCACATATCCATGATGCATTCGTGGACAAGGCCATTGCAGCGATCAAGGCGCTCAAAGTCGACCATGCGCTGAAAGACGGCACGCAAGTGGGCCCGGTCGTTGATGAAACGCAACTGGCGCAGGACGAGAAATACATCGACATCGGGCGGAAGGAAGCAGAGCTTGCGTTTGGCGGCGAACGGTTGAACCGGGACACCAAGGGACACTATCTTTCACCTGCGCTTTTCATCAACACCACGAATGACATGCGGATCAACCGGGAAGAGATATTCGGGCCGGTGGCTTCGGTGATCAAAGTTGGTTCCTATGAAGAAGCCTTGGCGGTTGCCAATGACACCGAGTTTGGATTGTCGTCAGGCATCTATACAAATTCCCTGAAGGCGGCGACAGACTTCCGCAAAAAGTCACAAGCGGGCATGGTGATGGTCAACTTGCCCACGGCTGGCGTGGACTATCATGTGCCATTTGGCGGACGCAAAGGTTCGAGCTTTGGACCGCGTGAACAAGGACGGCACGCGGCGGAGTTTTATACAGCGGTGAAGACGGCCTATGTGAGTGCGGGGTAACACGCTTTTCCCGCGCGGCACGGAATGAAAGACAATCTCAGTCTGGCGCGTAGTAGCGGGACCGATTGACTTTCAAGGATTCGCGTTGTGACTACCGATATCGAAGCACCGTCTGTCGCACGCCAGGCGACGGATCGACGTGGGCCGCTGGCTCCTGCAAAACCCCGGCCGCTCAAGGCGTTACTGGTCCGGTTGTTCGAACACACCTGGGGGGCCAAACTGGCCGGAGTGATCGCCGACATGCGCTTCGCCCTGTTTCGCTGGCGATACCCTGATGCCAGCTATGCTGACTTCTATGCCCGCACGATTGCAGCGCGACTGATGCGGGGCGGCAGCCACAAAACGCTGGGTGCACGCAAGTGGGGCAGCGGCCCATTGTGGGGCACAGCACCGGACCACACGGAAACGTCGCACGGCGTGCGCGGCCTTCGGCAATTCAAATGGTTTCTGGGACGGGGATTGCGCCGCGACATGGTCTGTGTCGACTATGGCTGCGGCAGCCTGCGGGTCGGACAACATTTCATACGATACCTCGACACGGGCTGTTATCACGGCGTTGACATGGTGGAGCGATTCTATCGTGACGGGCAGAAACTGATCGGGGCCGACGTTATCGCCGACAAGGCGCCGCATTTTGCTGTCATCGAAGCGGCAGCACTGGTGGCGCTGCGCCAGGTTGGTCCGGACCTGGTCTACAGCACTGCTGTTCTTCAGCATGTGCCGCCGAAAGAAATTCTGGCTTTTTTCTCCAGCATTGTTTCGATGATGGGAATCAAGACCGTGGCTGCTGTAAACTTTCACAGCGCGGACAAAATGACCCGTATTGGAGCGAACAGCTGGGCGCATACTGAAGAGAGTGTTTTGAATGCCATCGCTGCCGTCGACTCCGGCATGACGTTGCGTATTGAGCGATGGATGGGTGTTTCGCCGAATGTGATGGTGCTGCTGTGCCGCGACGCAGACACCTTGGCGCGGTGGCAGGCCAGCGATGGCGGAGTTGACAGCCATTAACAATCGCGGCAGATTGCGTGGCAGGGGTCAACGATCACCCCTCAAGGCGCCAAGCCAAAGAATCGTGTTTCCTCAACACGAAAGTTCTTTGACATGGCAAACCCAACAGAAATCACTGCTGCGAAATTGATCCGTCTGGCCGGCACGCCGAACGCGCCAGACATCGTTGATGTGCGTATCCTGGATGACTATCTGGCTGATCAACGCATCTTGCCCGCGGCCGTCCGGCGGTCACACAAGACGGTATCGGATTGGGCTGAACTCTACACTGGGCGGGAGGTCGTCGTTGTCTGCCATCACGGTGCAAAGCTCAGTCAAGGAGCTGCGGCGTGGCTGCGCCATGCGGGTGTTGACGCCGTTTCACTCGAAGGCGGGTTTGAGGGATGGAAGGAGGCGGGCTTGCCGCTCATTCCTGTCGCAAAACTTCCGTCTCAGGAGTTCAGCGGCAAATCCGTCTGGGTCACGCGGCAACGGCCCAAGGTGGACCGCATTGCGTGTCCGTGGCTGGTCCGGCGGTTTGTCAACCGTGACGCGGTGTTTCTGTTTGTGGCCCCGGCCGAGGTTCTGGCGGTGGCGGAACGGTTTGGCGGAACAGCATTTGACATTGAGAACACTTTCTGGAGCCATCGTGGCGAGGCTTGCACGTTTGATGTGATGCTGGAAGAGTTCGGGTTGCAAACGGAACCGTTGCTGCGGCTTGCAACAATTGTGCGGGGCGCAGACACGGCGCGGCAGGAACTCGCGCCAGAAGCCGCCGGACTCCTGGCAGTATCGCTTGGTCTTTCGCGCATGTTCGCTGATGACACGCAACAGCTTGATGCGGGCATGGTGGTTTATGACGCGCTGTACCGTTGGTGCCGCGATGCCACGGACGAAACGCACAACTGGCCGACCAACAAGGTGAAGCCGTGATTGCGGTCACGTTCAGCGACGCGCTGAAAGTCTGGATCAAGATCGGCTGTCTCTCCTTTGGGGGGCCAGCCGGTCAGATCGCGCTGATGCACCGGGAGTTTGTCGATGAGCGAAAGTGGCTCACAGAGAAAGAATACCTGTCTGCGCTGAATTTCTGCATGTTGCTGCCGGGTCCGGAAGCGATGCAGCTTGCAACCTATGTCGGCTGGAAAATGTTTGGCGTGCGCGGCGGGTTGGCGGCGGGGCTGGCATTTGTGATCCCTGGGGCACTGGTGGTGCTGGCACTGACGATGATCTACGCCAGCTTTGGTCAGGTTGGCTGGATTGCGGCGTTGTTTTTTGGCGTGAAGGCGGCGGTGCTGGCTGTTGTGGTTGAGGCGCTGTTGCGGGTTTCAAAACGCGCCTTGAAAGATGTGCAAGATTGGGTGCTGGCGGGCATCGCGTTTGTTGCCTTGTTTGTTTTTGACGTGCCGTTTCCTGTCATCATCATTGCGGCGGCGGTTTTTGGCTGGGTCACGTGTCCGGGTGATGCGCGTGCCGCGCCGGATTTTCCCAGCCCCCGCGCGCTGATCGTCAACGTTACGGTTTGGGGGGCGATCTGGCTAGTGCCGCTTGCCGGGCTGGCAGCGGCACTTGGTCCGCAGCATGTGTTCACTGAGGTTGGCGTGTTCTTTTCCAAACTTGCCGTGGTCACATTCGGTGGTGCGTATGCGGTGCTTTCCTACATGTCGCAGGCTGCCGTTGAACAGAAGCAATGGCTTGCACCACACGAGATGATTGACGGATTGGGACTGGCCGAAACAACTCCCGGCCCGTTGATCCTGGTCACAGAGTTTGTCGGGTATCATGCGGGTTTGCGACAGGCGGGCGGTGTTTGGGGCGGGCTCGCCGCAGCAGGCATCACGCTGTGGATGACGTTTGCGCCGTGCTTCATGTTCATCTTTGCGGGTGCGCCTTATATTGGGGCCATCAATGCGCGGCCCCGGTTGCGCGGGGCTTTGGCATGCATCACAGCCACCGTGGTGGGCGTGATCCTGAACCTGACAGTGTGGTTTGGTCTGCAAATCCTGTTTGGCAGCGTGGCGCGTAGCGAAGGCTGGTTCAGGCCATGGATACCAGACTGGAGCCAACTTGATCTGGCGGCATTGACCTTGTGCGCGTTGGCTGGCGGGATGCTTTTGCGACTGCATTTCAGTCTGCCAAAAGTTTTGGCGATCTGCGCCGTTCTTGGACTTGTCTATAAACTGGCTGTGACTTGACGCATGGCTTGCGCCAGCCCACATTAGGTTCATGTCCTTATCCCCTGCCCTGATCGACCCGTTTGGCCGCCATGTTACTTACTTGCGTGTGTCGGTGACCGACCGCTGTGATTTCCGCTGCACGTATTGCATGGCGGAGGACATGACGTTTCTGCCGAAGCGGGATTTGCTGTCGCTGGAAGAGCTGGACCGCGTGGTTTCGGCGTTTATCGAACAGGGTGTCAAGAAAATCAGGCTGACGGGTGGCGAACCACTGGTTCGCAAAGGCATCATGACCTTGGTTGAAAGCCTGTCACGGCATCTGAAATCAGGGGCGATGGAAGAGCTGACGCTCACCACCAATGGCAGCCAGTTGGCCAAACATGCCAGCGAACTGGTGCAGCATGGCGTCAAGCGCATCAATGTGTCAGTGGATACACTGGACCCTGTGAAGTTCAAGGCGATCACGCGCTGGGGTGATCTTGCCAAAGTGAAAGACGGAATCGCTGCTGCACAAAAAGCGGGGCTTGCGATCAAGATCAATGCCGTGGCGCTGAAAGGCGTCAATGAATTTGAAATTCCCGACATGATCCGCTGGACCCATGGCGAAGGCATGGACCTCACAGTGATCGAAACCATGCCCCTGGGCGACATCGATGGTGACCGCACGGATCAATATTTGCCACTGTCCGTGCTGCGGGCACAGTTGATGGAGCAGTTCACGCTGGAGGATATTCCCTACAAAACGGGTGGTCCGGCGCGGTATGTGCGCGTGAAAGAAACGGGTGGACGCATGGGGTTCATCACACCGCTCACGCATAATTTTTGCGAAAGCTGCAACCGGGTGCGGCTGACGTGCACGGGCACCCTGTACATGTGCCTCGGCCAGAACGATGCTGCGGATTTGCGCGCACCCTTGCGGGCTTCGGAAGGCAACGAGCTTTTGCATGCCGCCATCAGCGAAGCGATTTCGCGCAAACCCAAAGGCCATGATTTCATCATTGACCGGGACCACAACAAACCGGCAGTGGCGCGGCACATGAGTGTCACGGGTGGGTGAACGCCTTTGCCACTCACGTCATTCCCGGTCCCACAATTTCCTTGATCAGTTTGCGCAGCATGGCCGCACCAAAATCATCGTAGTTCTTGGCGACGATGACGAAATTGCCGTCGCCGCCGACGATCTGGTTTTCGGCGTAGACCGAAAGTGTCGGAAACTCGTTGATGATGACAAGCGCATTGATGGTGATGTTGTTGGCAACAAGTTTGTCGCGCACAGGCCGCAGCGGCGCGCCGATATTGTTGCGGCCGTCAGTTGACAGGTCAACCACCTGGCGCAATGCGTTGGGTGCCGTGTCAAACAGGGTTTCAGAAAACAACAAGGCGTTGGTGATTGATGTTCCCCCTTCTGCCAGGCGGCGGGACATGTTGGCGAGGGTTGCACCGGTTTGCTGGGTCGTTTGCGGACTGGCGAGTGTGATCCATGGCAATACCACCCGCTGATTGTCATTGTCGGACCATTGAAAAACCGTAATGGCAATCTTTTGGTTTGGCCCGCGGCGAATGGCGTCCCACACCAGCGGATCTTGCAGGGCCTGTCCCAACCCTTGCATTTGCAGGCGGAATTCATCGGTATCCACGCTGAATGAACAGTCGATGGCGAGGACGAGGGCGAGATCGACTTCCGGTGTCTGGGGAATGGCCGGGGGTGCCGGCGTCAATGCGGCCAACGACAGGACAGCGGCGAAAAGCCTGGCGCGAAAACTCTCGAGGAACGCGCTGGCCATGGGTTAGCGCACCACTAATTCGGGTGAAGTTGGCATCATTCCTCCGTTGCCCGGCAATCATAGCAAGCCGGGCGGGATTGGAAAGGGAGATGACGGGGCTACTTCAGGCCATATCAGGCCAGCACAATTCCCCGCTCGGCGAAGCTTCGGCGCGTGGCAGCGGCAGTGCCACCAAGGTCGATGGCTTTGGTGAGATGCTCAATCACGGTCACACCATAGCCCAACGACCTTGCATCCTCGGCGGAGTAGCGCACGCAATAATCGAAGGCGAGGCCGACAAAGGCCAGTTCTTTCAGCCCGCGTTCCTGCAAGTAGCCATGCAGGCCGGTTGGCGTCTTGTGATCATTCTCGAAGAAGGCCGAGTAGGAATCGATCTCCTTGCGGAAACCCTTGCGAATGATGAGTTGTGCGCGTGATTGATCCAGTGCTGCATGAAAGGCAGCCCCTTTTGAACCGATGATGCAATGATCGGGCCACAGGGTTTGCGGGCCATAGGGCATTTCGATCTGCGTGAAAGGTGCGGCACCCTCATGTTGCGAGGCGAAGGAGGAATGATCAGCCGGGTGCCAGTCTTGCGTGAGGATCACATGTTTGGCTTTGGCCGCCACCGCATTCACGCCCAGAAAAATCTGCTCTGCTTCATTCACGGCCAAGCTGCCGCCGGGGCAGAAGTCGTTCTGGATATCGATGATGATGAGGGTTTCAGTCATGCGGCATTGAGCGCTGCAGCGCAGCCTTTGAAGGCGGGGAACTCGTCGGTGATGACATAGACGGGTGTGGGTTTGATTGCTTCTGCGATGCGGCCCTTGTCCTCGAACACGGCGCGATACTTGGGCGCTTTCAATTTTTCAGCAAGGGATGGGACGATGCCACCGGCGAGATAGATGCCACCGCGCGCCTGCAGGCCCATGGCGACATCGCCGGCGAGACGCATGAGAAATGTCATGAAGTGATCGAGGGTTTTTTCGGCATCATTGTCGCTGCCTGCCAGGCCCGCTTTCATCACGGCTTCCGGTGTTGCGTGGACGGGATTTTTGGCAATGGCACGGTAAAGCGCCAGCATGCCGGGACCGGTCAGTACATCTTCGATCTCGGCGAATTTGTCCTTGCCCATGATGCGGTCTTTCAATGCCAGTTCTTCGGCGGTAACAACGGGTAAAGTCATGTGGCCGAGTTCACCCGGGATAGGCATCCAGCCACCGCCAGCAATAGGTGCGAGGATGGCTCCGCCGAGACCGGTGCCCGGTCCCAGCACCACTTTCAGCATGGGCTTGTCGTTGCGGGTGCCGCCGAGCTGCACGAGGCCAGTTTGTGCAATGTGCGGCAATGACCAAGCCAGTGCTTCGAAATCGTTGAGCAGCTTGAAGCGCTGGGTGCGGGCGGCTTTGCGCAGTGATTCCGCGCTGAAAGTCCAGTCGCGGTTGGTCAGGGTGATGATTTCGCGGTCTACCGGGGCGGCGACATCGACGGCAGCGCCTGCCAATCCGGTGATGCCGCGCTTGTCGAGATAGTGAGTGATGGCGGACTCGAGGCTGGTGAAGTTGTCGTTTTTCAAGACCTCCACATCTTTGACATCCATGCCTCCGGGCGCGATCAAACCAAAGCGCGAATTGGTGCCGCCGATATCGCCGAGGAGAAACTGATCTTTCATGCGCAAAGCAACTGCCACAGGAACCTGCAAAGGGCAACTCTCTGGACGATCATCCCCAGCTTGGGCTAGAGGGCGTGCAGTCCAACAAAGATTGAATTTCCGTGACTTTGACGATTCCCCAGGAAGTGGCGCGACGGCGCACCTTCGCCATCATTTCCCATCCTGACGCAGGCAAAACGACGCTCACCGAAAAGCTGTTGCTGTTCGGCGGTGCCATCCAGCTTGCAGGCCAGGTGCGGGCCAAGGGTGACCGGCGGCGCACGCGCTCCGACTGGATGTCGATTGAGCGGGCGCGCGGCATTTCTGTCGTGACGTCGGTGATGACGTTTGAATATGGCGGTTGCGTTTTCAACTTGCTGGACACGCCGGGCCACGAAGACTTTTCGGAAGACACCTATCGCACGCTGACGGCCGTGGATGCCGCTGTCATGGTGATAGACGGGGCGAAAGGCATTGAAGACCGAACCCGGAAGTTGTTTGAAATCTGCCGGTTGCGTGACATCCCGATTGTCACCTTCATCAACAAGCTGGACCGCGAGACGCGGGAGCCGCTGGACCTGATTGACGAAATCGAAAAGGGTCTTGCTCTCACTGCCATTCCGATGGTGTGGCCGATCGGGTTGGGCAAACTATTTGCTGGCACTTATGATCTTACGGAACCGCGCATCCGGAAACTGGACTCAAGTCCGGAAGGTGAAATGGTGAGCGGCGCGGATGACCCGAAAGTGACGGCGCTATTGCAACCCAGTGCCGTGGCGCATTTTCGCGACGAAATTTCACTGGTTGAATCGGTGGCACAAAGCTTTGACCGGCAGGCGTTCGCCGAGGGGCACATGTCGCCGGTTTATTTTGGCTCGGCGATCAAGAATTTTGGGGTGCGCGATTTGCTGGAAGCCCTGATCGCGCATGCGCCACCGCCACGCGACCAAAAGGCGCGCAGCCGGGTGGTGAAGGCGACAGAGGAAAAACTCACGGGCGTGGTGTTCAAGATACAAGCCAACATGGATCCCAACCACCGCGACCGCATTGCCTTCATGCGGGTGTGTTCCGGCAAGCTGACACGCGGCATGCGCACCAAAATCGTACGCACCGGAAAATCCCTGGCGCTCAATGCGCCACAGTTCTTCTTCGCCCAAGACCGCTCGTTGGCGGAAGAAGCCTACGCTGGTGATGTTGTCGGCATTCCCAACCACGGTGTGTTGCGCATCGGCGACACGCTGACGGAAAGCGAAGATATCATATTCACAGGGGTGCCCAGTTTCGCACCGGAAATCCTGCGGCGGGTGCGCCTGACCGATCCGATGAAGGCCAAGAAACTGCGCAGTGCGCTGGAGGAACTGGCGGAAGAAGGTGTGGTGCAATTGTTCATTCCGCTGGATGGGTCTGGGGCGATCGTCGGCGTTGTTGGCGCATTGCAACTCGATGTGCTGGCCGACCGGCTGAAGCACGAGTATGGTGTGCCGGTGGAATTCGAGACGACGCGGTTCGATGTGTTGCGGTGGATTGCGGGAACGGATGCAAAAACGCTGGACAGTTTCATCGACAGCAACAAATCAGCCGTGGCACATGACCTTGACGGTGCGCCCGTGATGCTTGCAACATCGGCGTTCAACCTCAACTACACGCTGGAACGGTCGCCGGGCATTTCAGTGCAAACCATCAAGGAAATCCACGGGTGATGCCAGCCGATCTCGATATCTGGAGGTTTGCCGCCATCGCCCTGATCTTTGCGTTGTGGATTGGCTATGGCCCCATTCTCGCCATCTTCGGGCGCGGCACGTTGAACGCGCAGCTGCATGTGGTGCGGATGAAGTGGATGCGCATGGTAATCAATTCCAAGCGCGAGAACCGCGTGTTTGATGGCATCTTGCTGGGACACATTGCCGGGCAAATGTCATTTTTCGGTTCGGCCACACTGCTGGTTCTCGCCGGACTCCTGGGGACGCTGGCGGGTGTCAATCACCTGCATGCAACGCTGCTGGCCATCCCGTTTTTTCCGCCAACCACTTTGCAACTGTTCACCATTCACTTTGCCGCCCTGACCGTGATCATTGCATTCGCGTTTTTTTCATTTACCTATTCACTGCGCAAACTTGCCTACACGCTGGCGATGATCGGGGCACTGCCGGAAGCACCGTGCCAAGACGCGCACGCGCAAGCCATGATTGACCAGACGGCCACTGTGCTTACAGAAGCGGTCAAGAGCCTCAACAATGGCATCCGCGGGTTTTACTTCGCGGTGGCGGCCTTGTTCCTGTTTTTCGGGCCGTTTGTATCGATTGCCGTGACACTGGCGGTCAGCGTTGTGCTGTATTGGCGGCAAGGCTTGTCAACAACGGCGCTGGCCATCGAGCGCTATGTGGATGCAATGGCGAAACGCGAGGTTTGATTATTTCAGCTGTGACGCGGCCTGTGCCAGCTTTTCAATCCCGGCCCAATCGCCTGCCGCCACAAGGTTTTTCGGGGCCATCCAGGAGCCGCCGATGGTGATGACGTTGGGGAGTTTCAGGTAGGAGGGTGCCAGTGCCGGGGTGATGCCGCCGGTGGGGCAGAATTTCACCTGCGGCAAGGGTGAGGAAAGCGACGAAAGGAAAGCCGCTCCACCTGCTGCTTCAGCGGGGAAAAATTTCTGGATGGCGTAGCCCCACTCCAACAAGGCCATGCATTCGGAGGCGGTGGAACCGCCGGGCAGAAAAGCGATCTCACGGTCTTCGGCCTCCCCCAGCAGTTTTCCGGTTGAGCCCGGAGACACCGCAAAAACGCAGCCGATTTTTTCACAGTCGCGCAATTGTTTGGGTGTCAACACCGTGCCTGCGCCGACGATTGCCCCTTCCACTTCAGCGATGATGGCGCGCATGCACTCCATCGCCGCATCGGTACGCAAAGTGATTTCAAGAACCGGAAGCCCGCCATTCACAAGTGCGCGCGCCAGGGGCACGGCCTGCTTCACATCCTCGATCACCATCACGGGAACGACGGGGGCTTTTTTCAACGCGGCTTCGAGGCCTTTTTGCGGATTGCTGGACATCATGCCACCTCAAATATCGATGCGCCCTGGTCGGCGCGGCCGGCCAGTTTGCGGAAGGTTTCGAAAAGCTCGCGGCCAACGCCTGTGGTGTTGGCGGAGAGGTCGATGGTTGCGGGTTCGCGGGCCGCAAATTCTGCGGCGTCAACGAGAACTTCGAGCCTGCCGTTCACGGCATCGACACGGATGATATCGCCGTCGCGCACTCTTGCAATCGGGCCGCCATCGACAGCCTCGGGTGTCACGTGAATGGCAGCCGGCACTTTTCCTGATGCGCCAGACATGCGGCCATCGGTGACCAACGCCACCTTGAAACCCTTGCCTTGCAGAACCGCGAGTGGCGGCGTCATGCGGTGCAATTCCGGCATGCCGTTGGCCTTGGGGCCCTGAAAGCGAACTACGGCAATGACATCGCGGTTGAGCTCGCCTGTCTTGAAAGCGACATGGAGTTCCTCCTGCGAATGAAAGACGCGCGCTGGCGCCTCGATCACATGCAGTTCAGGCTTTATGGCGGAAGTCTTGATCACGCCGCGACCCAGCGTGCCATCGAGCACATTCAACCCGCCCGTGGCCTGAAACGCATGTGCGGCAGGCCGCAGCACGTTTTCATCGCTGGAGGACCGGGCGGCCTCTTTCCACACAAGATTGCCGCCGGACAATCCGGGTTCCTGCAAATAGTGATCGAGCCCCGTTCCCATCACCGTTCTCACATCACGGTGCAGGAGACCGGCGTTCATCAGTTCACGGATCAAAAATCCCATGCCGCCTGCCGCGTGGAAGTGGTTAACGTCGGCCACGCCGTTGGGATAGATGCGGGTGAGCAAGGGCACGACGGCGGAAAGTTCGGCGAGATCATCCCACGTCAATGCTATGCCTGCCGCGGCGGCCATGGCGATCACATGCATGGTGTGATTGGTGGAACCGCCTGTTGCCAGCAGGCCCACAACGCCGTTGACCACCGCCTTCTCGTCGTAGATCAATCCAATTGGCGTGTAGTTGTTGCCAAGGGCCGTGATTGACATGGCTTGTTTGGTGGAGGCCTTGGTGATCTCATCGCGCAAGGTGGTACCGGGATTGACGAACGTTGTGCCAGGCATGTGCAGGCCCATGATTTCCATGAGCATCTGGTTGGAATTGGCCGTGCCATAGAAAGTGCAGGTGCCGGGACCGTGATAGGATTGGGCTTCGGCTTCCAGCAATTCGGCGCGGCCCACCTTGGCTTCGGTGAAAAGTTGCCGGATTTTTGCCTTTTCATCATTGGGCAAACCAGACGTCATGGGACCGGCCGGAATGAAAACAGCCGGCAAGTGACCGAAGGAAAGCGCTCCCATGATGAGACCCGGAACAATCTTGTCGCACACACCGAGATAGACTGCGGCATCGAACATCTGGTGCGACAGGGCAATTGCGGTGGACAGGGCAATGACATCGCGCGAGAACAGCGACAACTCCATGCCCTTTTCACCTTGCGTCACGCCATCGCACATGGCCGGAACACCGCCTGCGACCTGGGCTGTTCCCCCGGCTTCGCGGGCGGCCTGGCGGATGATTTCGGGGTACGTCTCGAAGGGTTGGTGGGCGGACAGCATGTCGTTGTAGGAGGTGATGATGCCGAGGTTTGGGCCGGCACCGTTGCGCAACTCGTTCTTGTCGTGCGGGCCACAGGCGGCGAAGCCATGGGCCAGGCTGGCACAACCCAAGGCCTTGCGCTTGGGCTGGTTGCTGCGGGCCGCCTCGATGCGATCAAGATAGCGGCGGCGGGACTGCTTGCTGCGCGCCACAATCTTTTCAGTCACGGCAGCGACGACAGAGGTTACAGACATTTGTTCACTTCCCATCAAGGGCACAAGTAGACATGCAGTGGCGTCTTTGATTTTAACACAGCGCGCACGGGCATTTCCAATACATCGTCACCCGACAGGGCCTTGTCGAGTGTTTTTGATTTTTCACTGCCTTCGATGTGAAGGGCGAGGAAAGTGGCTGCGGTCAGGCGCGGCAATGTAAAAGTCAGGCGTGGCTCGCCGGAACCGGGAGCTGAAATGGCGATGATGGACTTGTCCGTATGCGGATCAATTGCCTGCGCCAGCGTGTCGCCACCGGGGAAGTATGAAGCGGTGTGTCCATCGTTCCCCATGCCGAGGATGCAGGCGGTAAAACCGCCCGTATTTTCTGCCGCAGGATTGCCGTAGAGCGGCACGAAGCCTGCTTTCGATGCTTGGTTTTTCAGCAATATGTGACGCACAAGCCTGGCATTGGACCGGGGATCGTCCTCAGTCACCTGACGTTCGTCCACCAATGTCACCGTCACCTTGTCCCAGGAAATTTGCGTGTGCGACAAGTGTTCAAAAAACAGGGCGGGTGTTTGGCCGCCGGACACCGCAAGAACGGCGCTGCCGCTTTTTGATATCGCCCTGGACAAGACTTGCGCGGTTTTGCGGGCCAGGGCTGTGGCGAGGGCGGCGCGGTTTTCGAAATCGATGCGCTCCACAATCATGGCACGGATTCATTCCAGGTGCGGCCATCGCGTTCGATCAGGGCCACAGCGGCGGCTGGACCCCAGGTGCCTGAGGTGTAGGGTTTGGGCACGTCGTGGGACGCTTTCCAGTGATCGAGTATGGGGTCGATAAATTTCCAGGCGGCGGCCACTTCGTCGCGGCGCATGAAGAGCGTCTGGTTGCCTCGGATCACATCCATCAACAGGCG
The DNA here is from genome assembly GCA_043768765.1 of Hyphomicrobiales bacterium. Taxonomy (GTDB): domain Bacteria; phylum Pseudomonadota; class Alphaproteobacteria; order Rhizobiales; family Aestuariivirgaceae; genus Aestuariivirga. The sequence continues at coordinate 49,304 of JAYVKC010000044.1, forward strand.
TTCGTAGGCATCCGGATTCCTGATGCCGAAGGCTTCGGCGAAGCTCATGTCCAAAGGCACATGTTGCAGACGCATGCCACCGGGGCCCGGATCCTTGATCATCAGCCACAGTTTTACGCCTTCATCCGGCTGCAAGCGCAGCACAAGGCGGTTGGCGGCAACGGGGCCCGCTGATTTGTCAAAGATGGAATAGCGAACTGGCTTGAACTGCACCGCAATCTCCGACAGCCGCGACGGCAGGCGCTTGCCGGTGCGCAGATAGAAAGGAACGCCACTCCAGCGCCAGTTGCCAATGTCCACCTTGAGCGACACAAAGGTCTCTGTCTTGGAGTCAGGATCACCCAATTCGTCGAGATATCCGCCAACGGGTCCTTCAACCGATGCGCCTGGCGCATATTGGCCGCGTACCACTTGTGACCACAGGGTTTCAGGCGTGAAGGGCTTGAGGGACTTCAACACTTTCAGTTTTTCATCGCGCACGCCATCGGCATCCAACGCGGCTGGTGGTTCCATGGCGACGAGGCAGAGGAGTTGCAGGATGTGGTTCTGCACCATGTCGCGCAAGGCACCGGAGGTGTTGTAGTAACCCGCACGGCCTTCAACACCCAGTGTTTCCGCCACCGTAATCTGCACATGGTCAATGTGCTGGGCGTTCCACAAGGGTTCGAACAGGGCATTGGCAAAGCGCAGGGCCATCAGGTTCTGGACGGTTTCCTTGCCGAGATAATGGTCGATGCGGTAAATCGCAGGTTCGGCAAAGACTTTGCCGATGCTGTTGTTGACGGCTTCGGCCGAGGCACCATCCTTGCCCAGTGGTTTTTCAACAACGACGCGGCTGTTCTTGCTGACAAGGTTGTGTTTGCCGAGACGATCGCAGATGGGGCCAAACAGATCCGGCCCAACGGCGAGATAGAAGACGCGGATACGGCTTTCCTGGCCTTTCAGGCTCTGGGCCAGCAGGGGCCAGCCATCGTCGATATCCGGTTCGGCTGCCACGTAACTCAGGCGCGCGAGAAAGCGCTTTGTCACCTCGGCCTTGCGCTCGCTGGCGGCCACATGTTTCTCGATGGCCGCCAGGGCAAAGGCCTTGAAGGCATCGGTCGACATGGCGCGGCGGGAAGAGCCGATAATGCGGGCTTCGGGCGGCAATTGCCCCTGTTCATCACGGTGGAAAAGGGCCGGAATCAGTTTGCGTTTGGCCAAATCGCCGGTGGCACCGAAGACCACGATATCAAATATGTCGACGGGAATAATGCGGGTTGTCATCACGTGCCCTGGTTGTTTGAGGTACGCACATCAAACTGGCGCTCCATCTACACCGCCGAATTGATGCTGGCAATAAATCATTCGCCATGATTTATTGCGGCGACAAAGGGAGTTCGGGGATGATTTTATGTTGCGGTGAGGCGCTGATCGATTTTCTGCCCCGCGAAGGCAAGGATGGCGCTGCGGTATTCCAGCCCTTTAGTGGCGGGTCGGTCTACAACACCGCCATCGCACTTGGGCGTCTGGGTGAGACCGTCGGGTTGTTGACGGGCGTATCAACTGATTTTTTTGGAGACAGCTTGCTGGATGGCCTCAAAGCCAGCCGGGTTGATCTCAAATACTGCCGCCGCAAACCACATCACACCACACTGGCTTTTGTAAAACTTACAGATGGGCATGCGCGTTACTCGTTTGTTGATGATGCTTCAGCGGGCCGCAATCTGGTGAAAGCCGATTTGCCCAAACTGACAGGCACAATAGCGGCATTGCATTTCGGTTCGATCAGCCTCATTCCCGAGCCATGCGGCGGCACCTATGAGGCGTTGCTGAAACGCGAGGCAAAATCACGGGTCATTTCAATTGACCCCAACATCCGGGCGTCCCTGATCAAGGACAAGAAGAAACACCTGACGCGCCTCAATCGCCTGATGGCGCTGGCGGACATTGTCAAAATTTCCGATGAAGACGTGGTGTGGATGACGGGCAAGAAAAACTTTGCGGCCACGGCAAAAAAATGGTTGCGGGCGGGGGCGAAAATCGTGGCGATCACCAAAGGCGGCGATGGCGTGGAGGTGTTCACGCAGGCGTATTCGTTCATGCGTGCCGCACCCAAGGTCAAGGTTGCCGATACCGTGGGGGCGGGTGACACGTTCACGGCGGGCTTGCTCACGCATCTGTCACGCGGCAAGCGGCTTAGCAAAAAAACCATTGCAACAATCGCGGAATCCGATTTGCAGGCCGCTGCCGATTTTGCGATGAAGGCTGCCGCCGTCACCGTTTCGCGCCCCGGTGCTGATCCGCCGTGGGAACACGAAGTGTGATCTACCCGGTTGACGATGTCATCCCTGAGTTAAAGGCCGCGCTGGCAACGCGGCCTTCGGCCATTCTGGTGGCAGAGCCGGGTGCTGGCAAAACCACGCGTGTGCCCCTGGCCCTGATGCATGAACCATGGCTGCGGAACCGCAAAATCGTGATGCTGGAACCACGGCGTCTGGCGGCACGGGCTTCTGCTGCCCGCATGGCCGAAACACTGGGGCAGCGTGTTGGCGAAACGGTGGGTTACACCGTGCGGCTTGATCGCAAGGTGTCGCGCGCCACTTGCATCGAAGTGGTCACTGAAGGAATTTTGACGCGCCGGCTCCAGTCCGATCCGGAACTCAAGGACACCGGCCTGTTGATCTTCGACGAGTTCCACGAACGCTCGCTGGATGGTGATTTTGGACTGGCCCTTGCCCTTGATGTGCAACGGGGATTGCGCGAGGATCTGAAAATCCTGGTGATGTCGGCCACACTTGATGCCCTGACGCTTGCTTCGCATCTGGGCGAAGCGCCAGTGATCCGTGCAACGGGCCGCATGTTTCCCGTGGCTGTTACGCATCTCGACCGACCCAACCGGTTTTCCCTGATTGATGACACGGTGAAGGCGGTATTGCGGGCGCAGCGCGAGGCTCCCGGCAGCAGTCTTGTTTTCCTGCCGGGTGAAAGTGAAATCCGGCGGTGCGAGGCCGCCCTTGCGCATGCCGGGCTGCGGGACACCATCGATGTCCGGCCTCTCTATGGCGCAATGGCGCTGGCGCAACAGGACGCGGCAATGAAACCATCCGTGCACGGACGATACAAGATCGTGCTGGCCACGACCATCGCCGAAACGTCGCTCACCATTGATGGCATCACGTCTGTCATCGACTCCGGGTTGAAGCGCGCACCGCGATTTGACCCGGCGTCCGGCATGACAGCGCTGGAAACGGTGCGCGTGTCGCAGGCGTCGGCGGAACAGCGCAAGGGACGTGCCGGACGCCTGGCACCGGGTCATTGCTACCGCCTGTGGCCGGAAGCGGAACACCGGGCACTGGCGGCCCATGACGATCCCGAAATCCGCATTGCCGATCTCGCGCCGCTGGTTCTTGATCTGGCAAACTGGGGTGTCACCCAACCGCAAGGCTTGGCGTGGCTGGAAGTCCCTCCCGCCGTGGCGTTTGTCCAGGCGCAAGAGCTGTTGCGGCGGCTCGGGGCGCTGGATGCAACAGGGGCGATCACGGCGCATGGCCGCGAGATGGTGCGGTTGCCCCTGCATCCGCGACTTTCGCACATGGTGGCCACGGCCAGATCAAAAGATGCAGCAGATGTCGCCGCCCTGATCTCTGAACGCGACGGATTGCCGCGAGACGCCCCGGTCGATGTTGAACAGCGCCTGCTGCAAGTCCGGGGGGTGGCGCGTGAGCGCATCCGGCAAAGCGCACAACAGGTCACTGATCTGATCAAGCCCGTGCAACCATCGCGGCATTCGCATGGCGTATTGCTGGCGCTGGCCTATCCCGACCGCATCGCCCAGCGGCGGGGAGGCAACCGTTTTCGCATGGCCAATGGTGGAGGTGCCGTGGTGCCGGAGCATGACGCGTTGGCGAAGTCCGACTATATCGCGGTGGCGCTTCTCGACAATGCAGGCGCCGACGCCAAAGTGTTTTTGGCGGGTGAACTGACGTGGGCTGACATCGAAACACATTTTTCCACCTTGCTCGAAAAAAATGAAATGGTTGCCTGGGACAGCAAGATGCAGGCGGTTCGCGCCTCAACACAGTTGCGGCTGGGTGGTATCATCCTGGAAGAGCGGCCCCTTGCCTCACCGGATGCGGCACTGGTTGGCGCAGCCATGGCGCAAGGCGTTGGCGCGTTGGGAATTGCGGCGCTGCCGTGGACGGACACCGGCAAAGACATCCGTGCACGGATCAATTTCCTGCGACGTGTCATGCCTGACATGACCTGGCCGGATTTTTCCGACGCAGCCTTGAGCGCCGGGCTGTCTGACTGGCTCGCGCCATATCTTGCGGGCATGACGAAGCGATCCGATCTCCAGCGTCTCGATCTTGCGCAGATCCTGCGGTCAATGGTGCCGCAACCGCTGGTGGGCCGCCTCGATATGTTGGCCCCGGTGCGGATGGAAGTGCCATCCGGCGGACACTACCGCATCGATTACGCCGGTGATGGTGATCCCGTGTTGCGGGTGCGGCTGCAAGAGCTGTTCGGGATGAAGACCGCGCCGCAGGTGGCGGACGGGCGCGCCCGACTCAAGATTGAGTTGCTGTCACCGGCGGGACGGCCCGTGGCGGTGACGCAGTCGCTGGAAACGTTCTGGGTCAACGGTTATGCCGATGTCCGCAAAGATATGCGCGGGCGTTATCCGAAGCATTCCTGGCCGGAGAATCCGTTGGAAGCGGTGGCGGTGAAGCCGAGGCGGTTGCGGTGATTCAATAATACGTTTTTAGTCCTCGCTTGACCGCATTAATGTGCGAATTAGACACAGTTGCAGATTTGAAATCGTGAATCAGGGCTCACGTTATGGAGTCGAAATCATGCCAACCTCCAGGAGGGCATCCAGATCCGATGGGGGACGTGTGTCCGGTCGCTGCATGTCTGGCAATGCAGTTCGCTTCTTTAAGCTAAACAGTTCTGTCCTACGGGGTTCGAAACACCAACGCTGTTGACTTGGCAAGTGTAGCGTCATCGTAAAACCTCTGACCAGCAGCAAACATCACACCGATGACAACCATTTCACTGAGTGAAAACGCAAACCAGTCAATCTCAAGCGCGCTCAATGTCATCGTTGCCCCGAAGTACAACCCCGCCGCAGTGCAATGCAGAAAGAGAAACGGAAAATGAACCCAGTATAAAACCGCGGCCAGGCTGCAAAAGACTGCAAGGGAAACGAGATAGTTCCACTGCGTGTGAAATTCACCGGTCTGCTGAATGAGGGATTCGGACAGGAACAAGGGCAACAAGGTTTGGAAAACAAAGCCTGGAAGATACGCGGCGGCAAGGCTGGCCAACAGAATTCCTGGCGTGAACGTCGGCCAATTGCGATCAGAGGTGCGATAAACCGCAAGTGCACAAGCTGTTAGCGCAATGAACGCCAGCAGGAAGCCAATCGCTTGTGCACGTGATGCCTGTGAAGTTAAGTAGTCTTGCCAAAGCGCAGAAAATGCGACGGGCGCATCCCATAGAATTGCTTCACAGGCGAATATCCAGAAACCGAATCCCGTACCGTACCTGTCAATCAATTGCGCCAGAAAAACCACAAAAAATGACCCGGCAGTCATCGTCAAGACACAGGTCAAGATTGCAGCAAACATATCCGCACCATTCGATTGCAGTGGAACCAGAGCGGTGCTCGCGAATTGAAACGAGAGCAACACGCAGATAGCGGCAAGCATTGTCAAGGTGGTTCCGAGGTAGGGTACTTTCTCCAATTTATCGGGCCGATTGTATCCGCAAACAATCAAGACCGTCGTCAAGGCGGTTGCAACGGCCCAGGAGTATGCCGCGTACTGGACTAAACTTGAGTAACCCAGCAAGATTGACCGGGAACCAGCGTCGAGTTCTGTCGGAGCGACGATGCCTGGAATGTGACGCGCGACCAAATATACGAACAAGACCCCAACAGTAACCGCCATGCGATGTGCGCCCAAGCGCAGAAATTCAAGAGGGCCGAGCATTTCATTCATCGACAATTCTTGCCATACCCAGCCACCACAATCAAATAGATGAGGCGATTACGCTCGGATCAACCCTCCACTGCGCCCCTCACCCTCCCTTGCCGCCATGTACATTGGACCGCAACCCTGTTTCCGTCGCATCGGGGCAAAGATGAAGGTGGTGAAAACTTGACCTTCCACGCCGCCCCCGTCATACACCGCCGCAATCATGACTGACACCTCGCAAATCCGCAATTTCTCCATCATCGCCCACATCGACCATGGCAAATCCACTCTTGCTGACCGGCTGATCCAGCTGTGCGGGGCTGTCAGTGACCGGGAGATGGTGGATCAGATTCTTGATTCCATGGACCTCGAGCGGGAACGCGGGATTACCATCAAGGCCAATACGGTTCGGCTCGACTACAAAGCCAAGGACGGAAAGGCCTATGTGCTGAACCTCATTGACACACCGGGGCATGTGGACTTTGCCTATGAGGTGTCGCGTTCGCTCGCCGCGTGCGAGGGAGCATTGCTGGTGGTGGACGCAAGCCAGGGTGTGGAGGCGCAAACGCTGGCCAATGTGTACCAGGCGATCAACGCCAATCTCGAAATCGTGCCGGTGCTCAACAAGGTGGATTTGCCGGCCGCCGAGCCTGAGCGCATCCGCCAACAGATCGAAGATGTCATCGGCATTGATGCTTCGGACGCCATTCCGATTTCAGCGAAGACAGGTGTTGGTGTGCCAGATGTGCTGGAAGCGATCATCACGCGGTTGCCTGCCCCAAAAGGCGACCGCACGAAGCCGTTGAAGGCGTTGCTGGTTGACTCGTGGTATGATCCCTATCTCGGCGTGGTGGTGCTGGCCCGTGTGATTGATGGCGTGTTGAAAAAGGGCATGCGCGTGAAAATGATGGGCACGGGCGGAGCCTACTTGCTCGACCGGGTTGGCGTGTCACGGCCGAAAAAGGAAATCGTCGAAGAGCTGGGCCCGGGCGAAATCGGATTCTTCACCGGGCAAATCAAGCAGGTGGCGGACACGCGCGTTGGCGACACCATTACTGACGAGCGCAACCCTGCCGCTGCGCCGCTGGCTGGATTCCGCGAGGCGCAGTCCGTGGTGTTTGCCGGATTCTTTCCGGTCGATGCGGCGAAGTTCGAGGATCTGCGCGATGCCATCGGCAAGTTGCGGTTGAATGATGCGAGCTTCTCCTATGAAATGGAAACGTCGGCGGCGCTGGGATTCGGCTTTCGCTGCGGCTTCCTTGGACTGTTGCATCTCGAAATCATCCGTGAGCGGATTGAACGGGAGTTCAATGTCGATATCATCACCACGGCACCGAGTGTCATCTACAATGTAAACCTGCGCAATGGCACGCAGATCAAGATGCACAATCCGGCGGACATGCCGGATGTGTCGCTGATCCTGTCCATGGAAGAACCATGGATTGAAGCGTCAATCCTGGTGCCGGATGACTATCTCGGTTCGGTGCTCAAACTCTGCGAAGACCGCCGTGGCCGCCAGAAGCAGCTGACTTATGCAGGTTCGCGCGCCATGGTGGTGTATGATTTGCCGCTCAATGAGGTGGTGTTCGATTTCTATGACCGGCTGAAGTCGGTGTCGAAGGGCTACGCCTCGTTCGACTACAAGATGACGGATTATCTGGAAGCTGATTTGGTGAAAATGGGCATCCTCGTCAATGAAGAACCGGTGGATGCGTTGTCCATGGTGGTGCACCGCAGCCGGGCCGAGCAGCGCGGGCGCGGCATGTGCGAGAAGCTGAAGGACCTGATCCCCCGCCACATGTTCAAGATTCCCATTCAAGCCTCCATCGGCGGCAAGGTGGTGGCGCGTGAAACACTGTCAGCGATGCGCAAGGACGTGACGGCCAAATGCTATGGTGGCGACATCAGCCGCAAACGCAAACTTCTGGACAAGCAGAAGGAAGGCAAGAAAAAGATGCGGCAGTTCGGCAAGGTCGAAATTCCGCAGGAGGCCTTCATTGCGGCCCTCAAAATGGATGACAATTGATGCGGTGGATGATGCCGGGGGTCGCGTTTGACCATGCTGCTCGCACTTGACACCTGTCTGGCGTCGTGTTCGGCGGCAGTGTACGAGCCGGGGTCTGCCCGCATTGTAGCATCGCGCCGCGCCTTGATGGAGCGCGGCCAGGCGGAAGCCATTGCGCCCATGGTGCGCGATGTGATGGCGGAAGCAAATGTTGACTTCGACGCTCTCAACGCCATTGCCGTCACCATCGGTCCCGGCACCTTCACTGGTGTGCGCATTGGCTTGGCGCTGGCGCAAGGGTTGGCATTGGCGCGACAGACTTCGCTGATTGGCATCAGTTCGCTGTTGGCAACGGCGGCTCCGGCGCTGGGTGCCGCAACTGATGTTGTCGTCTGCCACGCGGCAGGAGCCACAGGTATGGTGTACACCCAGCGTTTTGACGCCGCAGGTGTTGCGGCAACCGATATCCAGCTGCTTCGACCTGACGATGTGTTGGTGCAACCGGGCGATATTCTTTTGGGCACGGGCGCGCATTTGTTGGCTGAACGCGGCTTGCGCAAACCAGCATACGATTTGCCGGATGCCCCGCTGTTTGCTGGCCATGCCGCAACCCTTCCCCGGTCCCATCATTCCGATGTGCTGCCGTTGTATGTGCGCGAGGCCCATGTCACCGCGCCTGCGTTGCGCCAACGCGTTGGGGCGACGGTACTTGTGGGCCGTGTGGGAGCGGACCAATCGCCTGTGCTGGCGGCTCTGCATGCAGCCAGCTTTGAGGCGGGCTGGGGAACACAAGCGATTTCCGACATGCTGGCATCAACCGGAACGATTGCATTACTGGCGCGAACGGGTGAAGCGGCGGCGGGATTTCTCATGGTGCAGGCCATTGGCGGTGAAGCCGAGGTTCTCACCCTGGCAACCGGGCCTTCCCTGCGGCGGCGCGGAGTGGCGCGGCAGATGCTTCATTCAGCCTTTCGTCACCTCGGCGCGTTGAATGTGCAGCATCTGTTTCTCGAGGTCGCTGCTGACAATGATGCGGCACTGGCGCTGTATGAAGCTTGCGGATTCTTGCGCGTCGGCAAGCGCGCCGGCTATTACGCGCGGCCAACGGGTGCTGTCGATGCTGTCCTGATGCGCCGACCCGTGCCATGAACAGGGTGCGGGGCGTTATGAGGGTCAGCGTGTTTCTGCTGCTCACGCTCGCCCTGATGCCGGTGCAAATGCTTTTCACACTCACGTCCCGGCGGTTGGCGCGGTGGTTTCCGCATGTCTATCACATGGTCCTGAAGCGCATCCTCGGATTCAATGTCATACACGAGGGAAACCTGCCGCGGTCAGGCCCGGCGTTGCTGGTTGCCAACCATGCGTCATGGATTGATATCGTGGCGCTGAGCAGTGTGTTGCCGGTGTCATTCATCGCCAAGCGCGAGGTTGGCACGTGGCCGCTTTTCGGATGGATGGCGAAGCTGCAACGCACGGTTTTTGTAGACCGGGACAAACGGCAAGGAACAAAGCGCGCGCAAGATGAAATTTCCACCCGGTTAATGGGAGGTGATGTCCTGGTGCTGTTCCCGGAAGGCACATCGCATGATGGCATGCGGGTGCTGCCCTTCAAATCGGCGCTGTTTGGCGTGGCGGAACTGGATGGCATACCAGTTATCCCAGTGACCATTGCCTACACCCGCTGCCAAGGCCTGCCGATGTCGCGGCGGCAGCGGCCTTTGTATGCCTGGTATGGCGACATGGAGCTGCCGCCCCATTTGTGGGCGGCGCTGGAAATCGGCGTAATCGGCATTACCATCACGTTCCATGCCCCGCTGGCCGGGGGCAACAGAAAAGACATGGCCCGGTCAGCGGAAGCCACGATCCGGCGGCACTTGCCCGTGGCGCTTCACGGGCGCGGCCAAATGCGCTAGCAGGACACCATGCAACGCTCCACCCCACCAGCCAAAACGGTTTTCGTGAAGACCTATGGCTGCCAGATGAATGTCTACGACAGCACGCGCATGGAAGAGCTGTTGTCGGCAGAAGGCTATGACGTGACGGCAGCGCCGGAAAACGCTGATCTCATCATACTGAACACCTGTCACATCCGTGAAAAAGCGGTGGAAAAAGTCTATTCGGAGCTTGGCAAGTACCGGGTCATGAAAGACGCGCGGGCGGCAAAGGGCAAGTCCACCCGCATCGCTGTTGCCGGTTGCGTGGCGCAAGCCGAGGGCGTGGAACTGGCCAAGCGCGAGCCATCCGTCGATCTGGTGTTTGGACCGCAGACCTATCACCGTCTGCCTGAGTTGCTGGCGGCCCGCGCAGCAACAGGGCAAACCGTCATCGAAACGGAATTTCCAGCCGATGAAAAATTCAACGGATTGACGCCGCGCAAGCCTCTGGGCAAAGGTGTGGCGGCATTCCTTACCGTGCAGGAAGGTTGCGACAAGTTCTGCACCTTTTGCGTTGTGCCCTATACACGCGGGGCGGAGTTCTCACGGCCCGTTGGCCAGATTGTGAACGAAGCGGAAGACCTGGCGCGCCAAGGCGTGCGTGAAGTCACCTTGCTGGGGCAGAATGTCAACGCGTATCGCGGGAGGGAAGCCGATGGAACTTCGGCAACACTGGCGAAACTTGTCACGGCCCTGTCATCCATCTCCGGCATTGAACGCATCCGCTACATGACCAGCCATCCGCGTGACATGAGTGACGACTTGATTGCGGCCCATGCCGACAACGGCAAACTGATGCCGTTTCTGCATTTACCGATCCAGGCGGGGTCTGACCGCATTCTGAAAGCCATGAACCGGGGACACCGGGCTGATGACTATGTGAAACTCATCGCCCGCATCCGCACTGCACGGCCCGACATGGCGCTCTCTGGTGATTTCATCGTCGGGTTCCCGGGTGAAACGGAAGCTGATTTCCAGGCCACTCTCGATGTGGTGGGTGAAGTGCGGTATGCTTCGGGATACTCGTTCAAATACTCGCCCCGTCCAGGCACGCCTGCGGCGGAACACGCCGGTCAAGTGGCAGATGAAGTGGCGGCCGAGAGGTTGCAGCGGTTGCAGGTGTTGTTGAACCAGCAGATGAAAGACTTCAACGCCGCCTGTGTGGGGCGCACATTGCCGGTGCTGGTGGAAAAGCCAGGCCGCCATGCCGGTCAGGTGATCGGTCGCTCCCCGTACCTGCAGTCGGTGCACTTTGACGCTGGTGCCGCGCAGGCTGGTGCCATTGTCGATGTGACCATTTCAGACATCAAGCCCAACAGCCTGGCGGGGCATATCAGGCGGGTTGCGGCGTGATGCGGGTGGCCTATAATGATGGCACAGGAGACACCCGCACTTGAGCCCCCCAACCATCGCCCAGCTGGGCACGCCACGCCTGGCCGACCAACAGACCGACACAACCCTTTCCCTGACCTTTGATGACACGCAAAATCTTCACGCCCTGTTTGGCGGGCATGATGAGCATCTGGCGCTGATCGAGCGGCGCCTGGGTGTTGACATCACGCCGCGCGGCAACCGCGTTGCGATCAAGGGACCGGCGGATGCCGCCGAGACGGCGCGGCAGGTAATGATCGATCTCCATGGCCGGGTGTCGCGCGGGCAGGACATCACACGCGGCGAAATAGATGGTGCCATCCGCATGACGCAGATTTCCCATGACAAGGCGGACGGTGACCTGCAGGTGCGCACGCGGCGCAAACAGGTGATGGCGCGCACGCAGATGCAGCGCACTTACATCGAAGCCATCCGCAAGAATGAACTGGTGTTTGGCATTGGACCGGCAGGCACGGGGAAAACCTATCTCGCTGTGGCTTGTGCAGCCGAAGCCTTGATGAACGGCGAAGTGGACCGCATCATCCTGTCGCGTCCCGCCGTGGAAGCGGGCGAGCGGCTCGGGTTCCTGCCGGGTGACATGAAAGACAAGGTCGATCCGTATTTGCGTCCCTTGTATGACGCGCTCTACGACATGATGCCGCAAAGCCTGGTGGTCAAGGGCCTGGCGGAGAACCAGATCGAGATTGCTCCATTGGCGTTCATGCGCGGGCGGACCCTGTCGACGGCCTTTATCATCCTCGACGAAGCGCAGAACACCACGCCGCAACAGATGAAAATGTTTCTGACACGGCTGGGTGAAGGCAGCCGCATGGTGGTGACGGGCGATCCAACACAAGTTGATTTACCCAGCGGTGCAACGTCCGGATTGTCTGATGCACTGGGCATCCTGAAAAATGTCAAGGGTTCGGCCCAGGTTCAGTTCACGCAAGCCGATATCGTCCGGCATGCCTTGGTGGGGCGCATCGTTGCGGCCTATGAAAGCCATGCGAAAAAACCGAAGCCGGCGAAATGACACTCGATTTCGATGTCATTGACGCGCGCTGGAATGCCATTGCCGGGCTGGAAGCCATCGTGCGTTCGGCCATTCTCGCGACTGTGGCGGCGAATGACACCCGGCTGGTGACGGTACAATTGGCGGATGATGCCACCGTCCGCGCCCTCAACAAGGAATGGCGTGGGCAGGACAAGGCGACCAACGTCCTGTCGTTTCCGGCGGCACACCTGACGGGATTGCCGGATGATGAACAGCAACCGCTGGGTGATATCGTGCTGGCGTATGAGACCGTGGTGGCGGAATCGCGTGATGCCGGAAAACGGCCCGTTGACCATGTCAGCCATTTGTTGGTGCATGGCGTGTTGCACCTGATGGGATATGACCACGGCAATGAACAAGAAGCGGATTTGATGGAAGGGCGCGAGCGGGACATTCTCGCCACACTCGGCATTGCGGACCCCTATCTGACATGAGCACCGAAAAGCCGTTCGAATCCAAACCCGGAATCCTGTTGCGGCTGCGCCGCCGCTTTCTGCGCAACAAGGATTTGCGTGAAAGTCTGGAAGGGGTGATCGAGTCGCATGCGCAGGATTCCGGCGAGCCTGCGATGGCGGAAGATGCGCGGTCGATGCTCGGCAACCTGCTGGGTTTTTCCGGCTTGCGGGTTGATGACCTGATGGTGCCGCGCGCCGATATCGAAGCCATCGATGAAACAGCAACGTTGCGCGCGCTGCTCGACATGTTCACCACGGCCAACCACTCACGGCTGCCGGTTTTCCGCGAGACACTGGATGACGTGACGGGCTTCATTCACGTCAAGGATTTCCTGTCTTGGATGTCCACCAAAGGCAAGTTGCCCAAGACCAAAAGTGGTGGCGTGGCGGGGCTGTCGTTGCCGGCAAAAGATCTGGCGACCAGCGTCAGGCAGCAACACGGCCTGATCCGTGATGTCTTGCATGTCCCCCCCTCAATGCCTGCCCCGGACCTCTTGGTGAAAATGAAAACGTCGCGCGTGCATCTTGCCGTGGTGGTGGATGAGTACGGCGGCACGGACGGCCTGGTTTCGTTTGAAGACCTGGTGGAGGCGATTGTCGGTGACATTGCTGACGAACACGATGTTGACGACGAGGCGGCCCTGATCAAAAAACAGAATGACACCACTTACGTTGCCGATGCCCGCATCAGCATCTCGACCCTGGACCAGATGTTCGGGGTTGACCTGTTGTCGGATGACCAGGAAGACGAAGCCGACACGCTGGCCGGGCTGGTGTTTGAAATGGGCGGCCGCATCCCGTCGCGCGGCGAGATCATCGTCCATCCGTCCGGCCTTGAATTTGAAATCATCGACACTGATCCAAGACGGGTGAAGAAGGTCCGCATCCACGTCAAAAAGCCGGAGCCTTCAGCGGATGAATTGAACAGCGACCAAGGGGCGTAAAACCAGAGCATGATTTTGCGCCGTTCTGACTGGAGCGATTGCCACACACATCCCGTCACTCTTCCCTTCGATAGCTGATCACCGAAATGTACCGCGCCGGGAGTTTGCGCAGTTCGTCCGGGCCGTGTGGGGCTTCGGCGTCGAAGAAGAGGGCGTCGCCAGGGTGCATGTCGTAGGTTTTTTCGCCGTGGCGGTACACGACGTTGCCTTCGAGCATGTAGAGGAATTCCATGCCGGGGTGCTGGAAGGCGGGGAAGACATCGGTCTCCTGGGTCAGTGTGATCAAGTAGGGTTCCACCATCACGGGACCGTGGGTTGAGTGGCCGAGCAATTGATATTGGTGACCTGCCCTCGTGCCGCGACGTTCGATGGTCAAACCCTGCCCGGCTTTTACAAAAGTTGCATCGCGGATTTCCTCGTAACTCTTGAACAGGGCCGTAAATGGGATGTGCAAGGCAGTGCTGAGCGCCTGCAAGGACGCGAGCGATGGCGAGGTTGCGCCATTTTCGATTTTGGACAACATGCCTGCCGACATTTTTGCGGCCTTGGCCAATTCGGAAATGGTGAGGCCTGTCTTCTCACGGAAGCGCTTCACTTCGCGGCCAATGGCTTCTTCCAGAAACCTTGCATCCGCTGTGGTTGCACGATGCGGGTTTTGAAAATCACTGGAGTCTTTCTGGTCTTTGAGCATGTCATCCGTCCAATGATTGGTGCGTTGCAGCACGTCGAATCCTTGACAAGAGTTCAGGTTCGCTGTTTCCTGTCAGACAACAAAGTTGCCCCGTAGCAAAACAAAACACAAGGGGCGGGCTTGCTTGCGCGGGGAACCGCAGGCCTGCGGGAGGAATTGAAATGGGTGACAACGTCAACACGTTGAATGTCATCTTCACCGAATTTTACTATTGGGTGACGGTGGTGTTCATGTTCCTCATACATGTGGGATTCTGCATGTACGAGGTCGGCGCTTCGCGGCGCAAAAACCATCTGCACACACTTTTGAAGAACACGATGGCCATTCCGCTGGTCACAGTGACATTCTATTTCTTCGGCTGGTGGATTTACTTCGCCTTCAACAATGGTCCGGGCATCGTCGCTGGCGGATTGGTTTCGGCACAGTTTGCCGAACCGTGGAGTCCGCTCATGGCCACGCATCTGTCTGGCCCTTCTCCTGCCCTTGGCGTTCCCGCCGAAGGCTTGGAAGGTGCAGCCTATTGGCATCGTTTGAATGGTGTGTTCTGGGCAGCCTTCCTGCTGTTCTCCATCACCACGGCTTCCATCATCTCTGGTGCCATCATCGAACGGGCCCGCGTTGGCGCATTCTGGATCATTGCTGTGCTGATCGGTTCATTTGCGTGGATTCTCGATGCCTCCTGGGGCTGGCACTGGAACGGCTGGATGGTGAAACTCCTGGGTTACCACGATGCCTATGCATCTGGCGTGGTGCATGCCATTGCAGGTGGCGCAACGCTCGCGTTCCTCATCGTGCTTGGTCCGCGTCTCGGAAAGTTCCGCGCAGATGGAACACCACGCGAGATTCCGCCGCACAATCCGTGGCTGGTGACGATCGGGCTGTTCCTGATCTACACGGGCTTCTGGGGCTTCTATGCCGCCTGCAACATCCCGATGATTTCGCCAGCAACAATTGCGGGCCAGATTACCGGTGACACCTGGACGGCGACCAACATTTATCTGGCACCAACCACACTGTCCGCAATCACCTTCAACTTCCTCATGGCACTCTCGGGTGGCATGATGGCGGGCTACGTGATCTCCAAAGGTGATGCCTTCTGGACGTACTCCTGCGGCCTCTGCGGCATTATCGCGGCCTCGGCTGGCAATGACCTGTATCATCCGATCCAGGCCATGATCATCGGGGCGATTGTGCCGTGCATTGTCTACAAGCTGCACTATTGGGTCGAGCGCCGCTTCAAGATCGACGATGCTGTGGGTGCTGTGGCCGTGCATGGTTATGGTGGTTTCATCGGTGTGGTCGTGGCGGGTTTCATGCTGTGGGGACAACCATCCTCACCGTATGCAGACTATGCCGCGATCAATCCACTCGGTAACTTCGTCGGTGCCTGCATCATGTTCGGCCTTGGTTTCATCCCGACATTCATTGTCGCGAAGATCCTCAACGGTGCAAACCTGCTGCGGGTGCCGCGTGAAGTGGAACTTGCCGGCCTCGATTTCTCAACCAACGAAGCCTATGAAGCTGCGGTGGCGGATGTCGTCGCGGCTGAACGCGCAATGGTCAAGTAGGAGACAAAAACATGTCAACCAATGGAATGACATCATGGGCCGTGGACCTCAAGGACGTTGGAGCGATCTATCCGTTCCAGGGCACCGAGACACTTCTCGTGATCATCGGCCTTGCCTTCTGGATCGGATGGCACATCTGGCAGATCCGCCACGAGAACCGCGAACTGGAAGCGGAGGTCAAGCGCCTGAATGCGGAAAGAACACGCAAGGCAATTGATCGATACTAGAGCGAAATGCCGCTCCATAGAATCGGCATTTCACTCTAATTTTTTGGTTTGTCGCGGCATTTTCGCAGAAAACCGGTTCCACTTTTCTGCATGCCGCTTTAGTCGAAAAACTGTTTGAACAGGAAGGGGTGCCTTGCAGCACCCCTTTTCTTCTTCGGTGTGGCAACATCCCGAATATGAGACGTTCTCGAACACCAGGTTTCTCCAACACTGGCAGCGGTGCAACCAATGGCGACACTGTAAATTAATCCCGCTTGCATGCCGCCCCAGGTTTGTTGTCTGTTACACAAGGCACGTCAAACCGATTTGTCGCGTGACAGGAATGAAACCATGGCTTCAGTAGATATCAGCCACATCATGAAATCCTACGGGTCGCAACCCGTCATTCACGGTGTCAGCATCGCCATTGAAGATGGTGAGTTTGTCATTCTGGTGGGGCCATCGGGCTGCGGAAAATCGACGCTCTTGCGCATGATTGCGGGCCTTGAACCCATCACATCCGGTGATATCAGCATTGGCGGCAAGGTCGTGAACAATCTGCCGCCCAAGGACCGCGATATCGCGATGGTGTTCCAGACTTACGCCCTGTATCCGCACAAGACCGTCGCCCAGAACATGGGGTTTGCCTTGCAAATGCGCAAATCACCCCAGGCCGACATTGACACGCGCGTACAACGGGCCGCAGAAATTCTTGACCTCGTCCCCTTGCTTGGCCGCTACCCGCGCCAGTTGTCGGGTGGACAAAGACAACGCGTGGCCATGGGGCGCGCAATCGTGCGTGATCCTGCGGTATTCCTGTTTGATGAACCTCTATCCAACCTCGACGCCAAACTGCGCGTGCAGATGCGGGCAGAAATCAAGGAACTGCACCAGCGCCTGAAGACAACAATTGTCTATGTGACGCATGACCAGGTGGAAGCCATGACCATGGCCGACCGCATCGTTGTCATGAACCATGGCGTTGTCGAACAGGTTGGCACACCCCTGGAACTATACGACCGGCCGGCAAATTTGTTTGTTGCAAGCTTCATTGGTTCGCCCTCCATGAATTTGCTGAAAGGCCAGATCAAAACGGGTCGCAAACCGGATTTTCTGACGGACGATGGTGTCATTCTACCTCTGGAAAAGGTGCCCGCAGGCTACAAGGGTGGGTCCGTCACCTACGGCATACGCCCCGAAAACTTGCGGCTGGACCCGAAGGGCAAGAACGCGGAAATCACCGTCGTTGAGCCCATGGGTTCCGAAACCCAGTTGTTTGCCAAGCTTGGCAGCCAAAGGGTTGTGGGAATATTCAAGGAAAGACTGAAGCAAAGGCCAGGCGACAAGGTGGGGTTCAGGCCAGAGCCCTCGGCCGTTCATCTTTTCGACAGCGAAACCGGTCGGCGTTTCACCTGACGCTTTGAAGTCGCGTAAACTTTGCCCGATTGACAGGTTTTGCCGGTGAGGCATAGTCCGTCCACAACCCTACGGCAGGCCGGCCCCTCCAATGCCGCCATGTTCAGTTGGGTGCCAATGGGAGGATCAAGAAAATGAAAATTGAACTGCATAACATGATGATGAACCGCCGCAGTGTGCTCAAGGGCTCGACCGCCCTTGCGACTGTCGCGGCTACGGGCGGACTTGCCGGGCTGACCGGTGCGGCACATGCGCAAGCCGAGTTGCGAGCCGCGATGCTGAAGATTCCAGGTGTTGGCAAAGGCCAGCCCACCGATGCCGACTGGCAAAAGGTTGGTGAAATGTGCCTTGAGCCCACCAAGGCGAATGTGGCCGCTGGTGAATTTGCCGGTGTTGAACTGTCGTTCATGGGCCTCAACAACCAGAATGTTCACAACGTGCTGTTCCGCGGCCTGTCCAAGGCCTGGGCTGACTACACCGGTGCCAAGATCAACTGGATTGATCTTGCCCAAGCCGACTACAACGCGCGCCTGCAACAGGCGATTGCCACTGGCACAGTGGACTTCGACGTCATCGAAATGGGCGCACCTTTCGAGGGCGATGTCTGCGGCAAGGGCCTTGCTTCTGAAATGCCTGATTGGGTTGCCAAGCAGATCGACATGGATGACTACGTCGGCTACCTCAAGGCACCCGTGGGCACGTGGGACGGCAAGACCTATCGTATCTCCTGCGATGGCGACTGCCACAACTTCAACTACCGCTCGGACGTGTTTGCCGATGCAGGCCTTGCAGCAGAATGGAAGTCGTCTGGTGGTGCAGGCGACTGGGGCGTTCCAAAAACCTGGCAGCAGGTCAACGCCGCAACAAAGTTCCTCAAGGGCAAGAAGCTGGATGGCCAGGACCTCTATGGCTACCTCGACCCGACGAAGGGCTGGGGCGGTTTCGCCTTCTACTTCCTGGGCAGCCGTGCAACGGCCTATGCCAAGCACCCTGACGACAAAGCCTTCCTGTTCGATGCCGACACCATGAAACCGCGTGTCAACAACCCGGCCTGGGTGCGCGCCATTCAAGACGTGGTCGACTCGCTGCCGTTTGAACCCGCTGACCAGCTCAATGCCGATCCCGGCACAACGGGCTTCCAGCAATTCCTGGCGGGCACGGGCACCATGCTGTCGTGGTGGGGTGACATCGGCTCTAACGTCAACACCAACGACTCTTCCGTCATTCAGGGCAAGACAGCTTTCGACATCCTTCCAGGATCAGATGATGTGTACAACGCCAAGACGGGAGCATGGGACAAGCTGGCGTCAGGTGCCAACTACGCGCCCAACATGGCTTACATCGGCTGGGGCATTTATGTGATGGCGCGCGTCGATGCCGACGAGAAAAAGAAAAAGGCCGCCTGGTCGCTCGCCGCACATTTGGGTGGCAAGGACATTTCGCTGTGGATGGCTGCCTATCCGTCAGGCTTCCAGCCCTATCGCCAGTCGCACTTCGATGTGAAAGAATGGGTGGGTGCAGGTTACGAAGAGGGCTTCATCAAGTCCTATCTCGACTCGGAAGCCAACTCATACAACCATCCGAATGCTGCCATTGAACCGCGCATCCCCGGCATCTTCCAATACTATTCTGTGGCGGAAGACGAACTGGCGAAAATCTATGCGGGTCAGGCCACACCACAGGCCGGTGCTGATGCCATTGCAGCAGCATGGGAAAAACTCACCGACCAGTTGGGCCGCGAAAGCCAGATCAAACTCTACAAGGCATCTCTGGGCGCATGATGTGTCAAGCTTCCTCCCCCGCTTGCGGGGGAGGAGAATTGGTGAAATGACTGTCATCGCCACCACAGGCCGCGACGCTGTCTCCGCCATCGTCTCCGATGACCGCCGTCGCACAGGCACGCTGCTGGTCCGCAGCACCACGGTTGCGTTCATCGCCCTCCTGGCCATGCAGACTTTGTTTTATGCAGGGCTGTTGCCTTTTGGCTTTGCCAACTGGCTGCCGATCCTGATTGCCTTTGGGTTGTGGGGAGCGGCACTTTGTGTTGGCAACATCCTGCGCCTCGGTGAGGAAGGCTGGCGCGCGCTGTTCATTCTGCCAGCCCTGCTGTTCACGCTGGCGCTCGTTGTCTTTCCCACGCTCTTCGGTTTTTATCTCGCTTTCACAGATTGGAATCTCGCGTCTGCATCCGGGCGGCAATTCAATGGGCTGGATAACTTCCGCCAGATGTGGGCCGATCCCTATTTCTGGAATGCCCTTGGCAACATGGTATTCTACGTTGCCACGGTCATCGTGCAATATGCCGTTGCCTTTGGCCTGGCGCTGCTGCTGAATGCCGACATCAAGGGCCAGAAATTTTTCCGTATCGCATTTCTGTTGCCCTTCATGCTGTCACCCGTTGCGGTGGGCTGGATGATCGGCAAATCCATGTTCGAGTACCGCTTTGGGCCGGTCACACGGTTGCTGCGTCTTCTGGGATGGGATGAACCAACTCTCCTTACCACGCCCTGGCTGGCCAAGACCACTGTCGCTGTCATGGATGCCTGGGTGTGGATTCCCTTCATGATGATATTGCTGCTGGCAGGGCTCCAGGCACTGCCAAAGGAAGTGCAGGAAGCCGCGAAAGTCGATGGTGCCACAGGCTGGCAGAGTTTCTGGCAGATCACTTTTCCGCTCATGCTGCCGGTGAGTGTGACAGCCATTGTGCTCCGCGTCATCTTTCAACTCAAACTCGCGGACATCGTCATCACCACAACATCGGGCGGCCCGGGCGGTGCCACTGACACTGTTTCAAGCTTTATCTTCCGTGAATACAAGGACCGCTCCAACGTGGGCTATGGCACCGCCATGGCCGAGGTTTACCTGATCCTGATCATCATCTTCGTTGCGCTGCTCTTGCGGTTCACCAGCAAATACATGCAAAGGCAAAGTGCATGAGTGATGCGTGGAAAAAAACCTTCATCTACGCGGCCCTCGGCACCTGGACGGTGATTGCGCTGTTCCCGATTTTCTGGACACTCTCCACCACTTTCAAAGTTGCCAAGGACGTGCAACTTGGCAACATCGTGCCCTGGTGGCAGTTCACACCCAACTGGCTGGGCCTGCGTTCCATTGGCCTGTCGCCGGATACAATCTGGACGGAGTCAACCCCGCGCACCGAATTCATTGCCCGCTTCTGGAACAGCATTCTTGCATCTGTGGGCGCGTCGCTGCTGGCGTTGGTGATTGGGTCCATGGCGGCCTACGGCCTGAGCCGCTTTGAATACCGCTGGAAAATCTGGAAGAACAATGACATTTCATTCTTCTTCCTGTCGCAGTTGATCCTGCCGCCGGTCGTGTTGGCCATGCCGTTTCTTGTCCTTTACAAGGAGCTGGCGCTGCTCGACAACCTGTTCGGCCTGATCATGATCTATGCCTTGACTGTCCTGCCCATCGTGATCTGGATAATGCGCGACCAGTTCGATGCCATCCCAAGGGAACTGGAACAAGCGGCACTGGTTGACGGCTGCTCGTCATGGGGCGCTTTTCTGCGCATCATCGTGCCGATTGCATTGCCCGGCATGGTGGCAGCGTTCATCCTGTCTGTCATCCTGTGTTGGAACGAGTATTTCTTTGCCGCGCTTCTTACCAGCACCAAGGCCAAAACCCTGCCCGTCATGGTGGCCAGCCAAACCGGTTCGCAAGGCATTTCCTGGTGGGCCATGGCTGCCATTTCGTCTGCTGCCATCATGCCGTTGATCATCATCGGCATCTTTCTCGAAAAATACATTGTCAAAGGCCTGACGGCCGGCTCAGTCAAATAGGAAAGCTCCATGCCCAATTGGATAGAACGATTTTCACTCCCAAACCGGAGCGCCTTGGTAACGGGTGCCACCAAAGGCATTGGTTTTGAAACCTGCCGGGTGCTGGCCGATGCAGGAGCCGATATCGCGGCGGTGGGCCGCGACACGCAGGGCCTTGCCGATATCAAAAAGCAAGTCGAAGCACTTGGCCGCCGGTGTGTGGCGATTGAGGCCGACCTCGCAACTGTCGAGGGTCCGCAAACGGCGGCCCGACAAGCACTGGATGCGTTTGGCACCATCGACATACTCGTCAACAATGCTGGTGTTACCACTGTAAAATCGATCATTGACACACCCGTTGCCGATTGGGATTGGGTGAACGCCGTCAACTTGCGCGCACCCTATCTTCTGGCGCAGGCGCTTGCCCCCAACATGATTGCGCAGCGCCGGGGCAAGATCATCAACATTTCGTCGCAGTCAGGTGTTGTTGCCCTGGATGACCACGGTGCCTATGGCGCATCAAAAGGCGGCCTCAACATGCTGACCAAGGTGATGACGGTGGAATGGGCCAAGCACAACATCCAATCCAACACCGTCTGCCCCACCGTTATTCTCACACCCATGGGCGAGATGGTGTGGGGCGACCCCAAGAAGGGCGACCCGATGAAAGCCAAAATTCCCGCAGGGCGCTTTGGCCGGACAACAGAAGTGGCGGACCTCATCCTGTTCCTTGCGTCGCCTGCTTCTGACATGATCTGTGGCCAGGACATCCTGATTGACGGCGGCTTCACCGCGCAATGACGCGACCACCAAAACCTGATCGTGTTTTGCAAGGAATTTGCCGTGCTGCGCCATATTGATCCAGCAATCTCCGCTGAATTGCTCTACGTCCTCATGTTGATGGGGCATGGCGACGACATTGTACTGTGCGATATCAACCATCCGGCCGCGACCATTGCCAAGCAAACGACGCACGGCAAGCTCATTGACCTGCCGGGTTGCGATATTCCGCGTGCGGCGCGAGCCGTACTTTCCCTGATGCCGCTGGATACATTCGTTGACCATCCGGTGATGCGCATGCGCGTGGTCGGTGATCCCAATGGCACTGTTCCGATATTCGCGGCAATGCAGACCACGCTTGATGCCTGTGAGAAGCGCAAAATTGCCATCGGAGCCCATGACCGTTTCGACTTCTACGACGCCGCCAAGAAATCCTTTGCCATCGTGCGCACATCTGATTCTGGCCCCTATGGCTGCTTCATCCTGCGCAAAGGCGTTTTGACGGTCTGAAGCGATGCAAACGGAAGGCCAGTCATTCTTGAGAAAAACCTTATGACGTCCTCAAACCGGCTTCGGCCCTGCAAGTATGCGGCGCGGCTCAATTCATTCAAGACCATAAAAGGCGATGGTGATGGAACGAACTCAAACCTGCAAGGTGTGCTCGGCCTGTTGTCGCGCGCGGCGCAAGTTCCGGGATTGAACGCGGTAGATATCAACTATCCTGATCACCTCGACGGCGTTAAGCCCACAGAATTGAAGAGCCACCTCCAAGACTTGGGTCTGGCGGTGAATGGCTTTGCCATGCGTTACTACAGTGATCCTGGTTTCAGGATCGGTGCCTTCACCAATCCGGATGCAAAACTCCGCCGCCTTGCCATTGACCAGACCAAACGCGGCATTGACCAAATGCTGGACACGGGCGGTTCACTGATGACTTTGTGGATGGGGCAGGACGGCTTCGATTATTCCTTCCAGGCAGACTATGCGCGGCTGTGGGACCAGACGCTTGCCGCCATCTCTGAAGTGGCTGACCATGTTCCGTCTTGCGAAGTGAGCATCGAATACAAGCCGAATGAGCCGCGCAGTTTTGCACTGATGCCTGACATTGGCACCACACTTCTGGCCATCCATGAGATGGGGCGCAAAAACATCGGCGTCACCATCGATTTTGCACATGTTCTGTATGCGGATGAAATGCCGGCCCATGCCGTCGCATTGGCTGCACGCAGGTCCAAACTCTTTGGGGTGCACCTGAATGATGGCTATGCCAAACGCGATGATGGACTGATGGTGGGCACGGTCCATCCGGTGC
The DNA here is from genome assembly GCA_043768765.1 of Hyphomicrobiales bacterium. GTDB lineage: Bacteria > Pseudomonadota > Alphaproteobacteria > Rhizobiales > Aestuariivirgaceae > Aestuariivirga. Next base: position 72,782 of record JAYVKC010000044.1, read on the forward strand.
AGACCATGGAACTCCTGTACGTGCTGGAAGAGATCAACTATGACCGCCCCATCTATTTCGACACATTCCCGGACACAACGGGCCTGGACCCGGTGGCGGAATGCGCGGCCAACATTGCAACCGTTGAAGCCATGCGCCATGTCGTCAGACAACTTCGTGCTGACAACCGCCTCAGAAAAGCCATTGCCGAACAGGATGCCGTGACTGGCAACAGCATCATCCGTGCAGCGCTTTACGGGGACCGCAACAAGGATTAAGCAAGCATCAGCATGCCGCATGAATACATCACCGTTGCAACAGAAGGTGCCGTCACCACCGTCACACTTGCGCGTCCGAATGTTCGCAATGCCATCAACGAAGCGATGCTGCAGGAACTGGAGGATGTGTTTCGCAAGCCGCCGCCCGGCACGCGCAGCTTTGTGCTGGCGGCGATGGGTGCACACTTCTGTGCCGGTCTTGACCTGCGTGAGCACTACGACAAGGACCGGACGGCGCTTGAATTCATGGCCTTGAGCCAGGCCTGGCACCGTACCTTTGATGTCATCCAGTTCAGCGGCATTCCGGTGATTGCAGCCCTGCAAGGGGCTGTGGTGGGTGGTGGCCTGGAACTTGCGGCTGCAACCCATGTGCGCATTGCCGAGCCTTCGACATTTTTTTCCCTGCCGGAAGGACAGCGCGGCATTTTTACGGGCGGTGGTGCCACCGTGCGTGTGGCCCGCATCATAACGCCTGCGCGCATGGTTGACATGATGCTTTCAGCGCGCACCTATGACGCACAGCGTGGTCTTGATCTTGGCCTGTGCCACGAAATTGCAGCATCTGATGAGGCCCTGGCCAAAGCCAAAGCACTGGCGGCACAGGTGGCCACTTATCCACCCACAACCAACTTCGCCATCGTCACCGGCATTGCCCGCATCAATGACATGTCTGCCACCGATGGTCTTTTCGCTGAAAGCCTGCTGGCCATGGCGGTGCAATCCAACCCGGACATCAGGGAGAGGTTGGAAGCCTTCTTCGCCAAAAAAACCAAGCGCCTCGAGCCTGGCAAATGAGTTACTCGGCACCCGTCCATGATCTGATGGTGGCGTTGAAAGTTGCGGGTGGCCTGGATTCGGACATCTACCCCGAACTTCAGGCTGAGGATGCCAAAGCCATCCTCGACGAAGCAGGCCGTTTTGCGTCGGAACGCATTGCACCCATCAACCGGGCTGGCGACACACAAGGTGCCCGCATGGTCAATGGCCGGGTCGTCACGGCAGACGGCTGGGCTGAAACCTACCGCGACTGGTGTGCTGCAGGATGGAGCGGCTTGACAGGCCACACAGCATTCGGGGGCCAGGGCTTGCCCATGATCATGGCAGCGGCCTGTGCTGAAATGTGGAACGCGGCATCCATCGCCTTTGCCGTCAACTTTCTGCTGACAACTGGTGCGATTGAAGCCATCACCGCCCATGCTTCACCGGAGCTGAAAGAATACTATCTGCCAAAAATGGTTGCCGGTGTCTGGACTGGAACCATGAATTTGACAGAGCCGCAGTCAGGCTCGGACCTTTCCGGCCTGCGCTGCAAGGCTGAGCGCCATGCCGACGGCAGCTACCGCATCACCGGCACCAAGATTTTCATTACCTGCGGCGACCACGACTGGGCCGACAACATCATTCATCTGGTGCTGGCGCGGCTTTCCGACGCGCCACCGGGAACGCGCGGCATTTCACTTTTCCTCGTGCCGAAAGTATTGCCTGATGGCGCTTTGAATGATGTGCGCTGCCATGCCCTTGAACACAAGTTGGGTCTCCACGGTTCGCCTACCTGCACGATGATTTATGGTGACAAGGGTGGGGCAACCGGTTGGCTCATCGGCGAAGAAAACCGCGGCCTCAATTGCATGTTCACCATGATGAACAGTGCCCGGTTGCTGGTTGGCGTCCAGGGCGTTGGCCTCGCGGAGCGTGCCACACAGGCCGCCATCGCTTACGCCAGACAACGTCAGCAGGGCAAGGCACCGGGTGCGCATGAGCGGCAAAGTCACATTATCGCCCATCCTGATGTCAAACGCATGCTCCTGGAGATGCAAGGAAAGACGATGGCCGCCCGCCTTCTGTGCATGGCAACGGCAGCGGCCATTGACCAGTCTGTCCGATCAACCGGTGAAGGTGCAAGGATGGCAGCGCAAGCGCGCGCGTCACTGCTCACACCGCTCGCCAAATCATTTGCCACGGACATCGCGGTCGAAGTGACGTCACTCGGCCTGCAAGTGCACGGCGGCATGGGCTATGTGGAGGAAACCGGAGTTGCCCAATATTACCGTGATGCCCGCATCCTGCCCATTTACGAAGGCACCAATGGCATCCAGGCCATCGATCTCATTACCCGCAAACTGCAACTCGAAAACGGGCAAACACTGCACCGGGAACTGGAACGTTGCAGCCACAGCATGGCGCGGTGGGAAAAAACGTTTGGGCAAAAACTGGAACTGCATCAAACGGTGTTGGCTGTCGAAAAAGCCGCGCATGCAATCGTGTCATTTGACCCAGCGTCAGCACTTGCTGTGGCTCATCCCTTTCAACGCGCCCTTGCTGCAACACTGGCGTCCGGCCACCTGATCGACATGGCTTTGGAAGGGAAATCAGACCCGGACAAGAACTTTCAACAATCAAGCTGCCTGCATTTCCTGTCCACGGAAATTCCAAAAGCAAAAGCCTGTTGTGACACGCTTGAGATGCAGGCCGACGCCGTATCTTCCTTTCATTGACGCAGGCCCCGGTGTTCGCAGGGATGACGGTGGGGGCCAATGGTTAGCTCCCGTCAGACGGACGCTACTTTCTTTTTTTTACCTTGGCTTTCTTCCTGACTACCGGTGCTTTTGGTTTTTTAGCTTTTGCCGCCTTCTTTTTTGCAACTGGTTTCTTCACCTTGGCGATTTTTACTGCCGCTTTGGCGGCCGCGCGTTTTTGCATCAGGTTGGCAAAGGTCCTGAAAAACTGTTCGGCCAGCGAGCGGGCAGTTGAATCGATCAGCCGCGAACCGAGCATGGCCATCTTGCCGCCGATCTGCGCATCGACATCATAGTCCATCTGCGTTTCCTGGGGGCCAAGTTCAGTGAGTTTAACCGTGGCACCACCGGAAGCAAAGCCGGCGAGACCACCCTGGCCCTGGCCTGAAATGCGATAGCTTTCAGGGGCCACCATATCGCTCAAGGTTACAGCACCCGTGAATGAAGCGCGTACCGGGCCCACTTTGGCAACCACCGTTGCTTTCATCTCCGTTGCTGAAAGCTGCTCGATCGTCTCGCAGCCCGGTATGCATTGCTTGAGCGCCTGCGCATCGTTGAGGCCTTCCCACACTGTGACGCGGGATGCCGGAATGATTTGGCTGCCATTTAGTTTCATGCTGACTCCATTGTCGGTTTTATGGGTTTTGCGACCACTGCGGGTGAGATGGTGTGGAGGTCACGTCCACGGCGCGTTTTGAAAGTGCGTGCGAGCCTCACAACACGGCCTCGATTGTTTCAAACAGAATTTGTGGCTTGATGGGTTTCCACAGAAGTGCCACGTCGCTTTTGGCAAGATCGCTTTTCAGAGTGGCGGTGTGGTTTGCCGTGATGATGACGGCGGGAATATGTGTTCCGCATTTGCGCCGCAAGAGTTCAATGGCCTCAAGCCCTGTGCCATCGTCAAGGTGATAATCGGCGATAATGATGTCCGGGATGGATTCCATTGTATCGATGGCTTCGGATGCTTCATCGGCACTCACGGTGGGAATGGCCTTGATGTTGCGCGTTTCGAGCAACTCCACCATGCCGGCCAGTATCTGCAATTCATTCTCGATCAGGATGGCACTGCGCAACGGTCCATGCGGTCTCGGGCTGCTTTGCCGTTCTGCCCTGGCAGTGTTTTCGGGACGCGCCTCCGCCACATCAAGAGACAGGCGGAAACATGATCCACGGCCTTCACGCGACCGGAGGCTGACATCATGGCCAAGCATCGCCGCAATGCGTGCCACAATGGCGAGGCCCAGTCCCATGCCTTTTGAATCCTGTCCCGACGTGGTGTTCAAACGATTGAACTCTTCGAAGATCAGGCCGTGTTTGCCGGGCGGAATTCCAACGCCGGTATCGTGGACTTCAATGATCGCCTGTCCGGCGCGTCGACGCGCAGAAAGCAGTATCCCGCCCCTCTCGGTATATCTCACAGCGTTTGACAAGAAGTTTTGGATGATGCGCCGCAGAAGGGCCTGGTCACTTTTGACCCAGATGTCCGTGGGTCGCACACGCAGTTCAAGGCTTTTGCGTTCAGCACTCGGCTGCACCTCGGCAAATAGCGTGTCAAACAGACCGGTCAGCCCAAAAGTGGTGATGTTGGTTTCGATGCTGCGTGTTTCCAGCCGCGAAATGTCGAGCAAGGCTTCCAGCAGTTGCTCCACGGATCCAAATGCGCGGTCTGCACTTTCCGCCAGACGGGCGGCTCGCACCGACAAGTCGGACTCCAGCAGCAGTGACAGGAAAATGCGAGACGCATTGAGTGGTTGCAACAAGTCATGGCTGGCCGCAGCCAGGAAGCGTGTTTTCCCCTTGTTGGCTTCTTCAGCCGCTTCCTTGGCCAGCAACAGTTCCTTTTCAATGGCGCGGCGTTCGTCGATTTCGCGTTTCAGTTCCGAGGTGCGCGCTTCAACGCGTTGTTCCAGCGTTTCATTGGCTTCACGCAAAGCCAGTGTTGCCGCGCGTTCCGCCGTCACATCAGCCAAGGTCAACACCAGTCCGCCATCCGGCATGGCTTTGGCGGAGAAATTGAGAAGCATGCCATCGAAGCGGCAAAACTCCATGCCTTCCAGGCTTTCGCGGGCGTTGTCCTGCAACCAGGTTTGCAGGCGTGCGCCGCTGTCGGGCACCTGGGTAAAGCCCTGCATGCGCAGCACATTGAAAAGCCGGTTGAGGGTGAGGCGCTGGGTGACGATTTGCACCGGCAGGGCAAGCAGTTCAACAAAGCGCTTGTTCCATGTCCGCAACACGCGGCCGGATGAAAACATCGAGATGCCTTGCGGCATGTAGTCAATGGTGGTTTGCAGGAGTTTGGATTGTTCATCCAGTTCGCGCTCGTGCTTTACACGTTCGCTGCGTACCGTGTCGGTGATATCGGTTTGGAAGATGACTGTGGCACCGGATGCCATTCGCTTGTTCGACACCTGCATCCAGCGGTCGCCGGAGAAAGACTGCGTAAAGCTGGCGTAGGGTGCCCGGAAATGCCCGATGCGCTGGGATTTCCAGGATTCCTGCGACTGGCCCATGGCCAAGTGCAAGTGTGTGCTGCGTGAGAAGTTCGTGGCGATGTCGTCAAAACGCACGCCCGGCACCAGAAATTCGCTCACGTCCAGCATCAACTCGCGGAAGGGCGCATTGCACATGACAAGGCGTTCATCGCTGTCAAAGAGCGCGAACCCTTCACTCACAGCATCAATGGCCGCCGTGAGGTTTTGTTTTGCCGTTTCGGCCTCGTCGCGGGCATCCTTGAGGTTGGCATAGGCTTCCGAGAGGTTTTCGAGCGTGAGCTCAAGATCGGACGTGCGTGCCTTGACCTTGTCTTCCAGCAGAATGGCTGTTTGAAACAGCGAGAACGCGCCACCGGAAAACTCCATGGATTTCTCGACGCGGCCCATGAGCGCACGGTTGATTTTCTCTAGCTTTCTGATGTGCTCTTCAGCTGTGGCATTTTCCGTTGGGAGGTGAATGTTCATTCCACCGCGTGCTCAAACTGGCGGTGCCTGGGAGCGCCGATGGCAACGCCGGTGAAAGTGTGGTTGACATGCATGGAATGGAACTGTTCGCCATAGGTGCAGAAACCCACCACCTTGTGGCGGCTCAAGACTTTTGACACCTCGCGCGTCTTCTGCTTCTGCTCGGCTTCAAGCCGCCGCAGGATGCAGTCAAAGCCGAGGATCATGTCGGTCTCGCCCAATTGGTTTTCAATCCTGGCCAGGTTCCGCTGCAGGTTGTCCGCCAGGTCTTCACCGTGGGCGACAGTGAGAACCAGGCCTTCGTCAATGCCACAGTAGAACCGCAATGAACCATCTGGTTCCACTTTCTGGATCGAGCGGACGTGATAGTCGCCGCCAATTTTTACCACCACGGGATAGGCAGCAAAGATCAGGGGCGAAAGTTCCTGCGCTTCAAGGCCCACCATGCGGGCATAGGCCGGTGCGGCCGGTTCGGCATTGATCTCCATCACCAATCGTGCATTGGGATCGGCTTCCGTCACCACCATCTTGCGGTCAGTGGGGTGGAAATGGTCAATCTTGAAAACCTTGAATGGACAGGTGGTCTGGAACACCGTGAGGATGGCAGCATCCGCGTGGAATGCGCCGTTGCAATAGACCCAGGTTTTGCCGAAGTTCAGCCCGTCGCCGGCGGAGCCGCCAAAAAGCGGAATGGGATCAAGAAAGCGATTGAGGGAAGACACGACAACTTCTTCCTGCTTGCTCATGCCATCGACCAGCAGCATCGAGAACGTTTGGCCCGGCACGGATTTGGCGTTCGGAAGACCAAGGTCCAAGGCACCCAAGGTCTCGCGGACAATTCTTTCCCCCTCCTCCATGCGGTATGCTTGCAGGTTGGGAATGAGTGTGGCCTTGGATTTGAAATGCTGGGCGGAGAAACTGATGCCAGTGAGCGTGCCTTCGCGGTAACCGTCGCGGGTGATCTCGCCGGCCGTGGTGCAGCCAATGCAATTGGTGTTGGGGAATTCGATTGCCAAGGCCTGGGCCAGCGCATCGCGGTCATAGTCGGGTGACGCAAAGAAAATCACGAGGTCAACCTGCGGCTGGGCAATCTGCCCACGCAGCGCACATACGGCGTCGCGCGCGTTCATATCCTCGGCATAGCCATGGCGCACTGTCATGGTGTCAGGCCTGGGCGGAGAGCAGCACGGCAAACTCCGTGTCTACCAGTTCATGACGCATTTTCTGCAACAGCAGCACGGCCTGGGTGCGGCTGTGAACGCCAAGTTTTTTGAAGATCAGGGTGATATGCGCCTTGATCGTGGTTTCGGTGACGCCAAGTTCAAAGGCAATCTGCTTGTTGAGCTTGGCCTCACAAACCCTGTTCAACACCTTCAACTGTTGCGGTGTGAGCTGCCGGAGTTTGTCGACCAGGTCCTCGCCTGCGACCGTATCCAGCGATTCGGGAAACTGCGCTTCACCTTGCAGCAGGCGTGCCACGCTGTCCATGATGCCGGAGCGAGCCTGGTTCTTGCTGATGAAACCATTTGCGCCACACGACTTCACCTGCCCGACAATCTCGCTGCCGCCGATGGCTGAAATGACGGCGAGTGGAGTTTTTGGAATGTGCGCCCGAACGCTGCGCAAACCATCCAATCCGCTCGCATCCGGCAACTTCAGGTCCAGCAGCACCAGGTTGAACACGCGATTGTCGAGTTTGGTGCGTGCTGTGGTGATGCTGTCGGCCACTTCCACATCGGACTTGGGATAGCTCGCTTGCAAAGCTGTTTGCAGCGCTTCCAGAAACAGCGGGTGGTCGTCAACGATCAGGAACGCAGGCGCGGGCATGGAAACTCCCAAACAATTGTTCTCCCCCGCAAACGGGAGAGGAAAAACGAAGCGGGCGGAAACCTGTTCAGCTCCCGCCCGCCGATAATGCATCAATGTGGCTTACTTGGCCAGCTTGAAGACCCAGACTGAACCACCCTGGTTGAGGAACTTGACACGCTCTGCCACTTCGCCGCCCCAGAGCGGTACGGCACCACCCCAGCCTGCGACGACGGCGACAAATTGCTCGCCATCCACTTCATAGGTGACAGGCTGGCCGACGATGCCGGTGCCGAGCTGGAATTTCCAGACAACTTCGCCGGTTTCATCGTTGATCGCCATGAACTCGCCTTCCGGATTGCCGGTGAAGACGAGGCCGCCGGCCGTGGTCATGACACCGGCCCACAGGGGTGCGTCGTTCTTCAGGTTCCACTTGACGGAGCCGTCCTTCGGATCAATCGCCTTCAAGGACCCAATGTGATCCTCGAAGATCGGCTTGATGGTGAAGCCGGCACCGAGATAGGCGGCACCCTTCTTGTAGCTTACGGGCTCGTTCCAGATGTCCATGCCCCATTCGTTTGATGGCACGTAGAACAATCCGGTCTTCTGGCTGTATGCCATCGGCATCCAGTTCCTGCCGCCGAGGAAGGAGGGCACTGCAAAGATGTTCTGGCCCTTCTTGCCGTCTGCCGACTTCGATGGGTCGCCGGGGCGGTTGTCCTCGATGAAGTTCGGACGGCCCGTGGCGATGTCAATGCTGGAGGCCCACGAGATTTTCTCGACGAACGGCGTTGCATTGCGGAGCTTCAGGTTTCCGTCTGTGGTGTCGAAGACATAGAAGAAGCCATTGCAGTCTGCGGTGACTGCTTCCTTCTTGCCATCGGCGGTGGTGTAGGACACCACTTCGTTGACACCGTCAAAATCCCAGCCTTCGCGTGGCTTGGTTTGATAGTGCGACTTGATTTCGCCGGTGTCCGGATTGATCGCGAGGCGCGAGGCGGCATAGAGATTGTCGCTGGAGCGGGAGATCATCGGCAATCCGGCGTCATGTGTGCCGGAACTGCAGGCGGCGAAGCGCAAGAATGTACGCGTGTTGATCGGAGCAACGGCATGACGACGCGGCGCAACGTGTTGTTGGGATTTGGGGCGCTTGCGCTGACATCGCCGATACGCGCTGCAACTGTATCACGATCCGGCACGGCGTTCGGCACGGCCGTCGCCATCACCGTGACGGCTGGTGATGCGACGCATGCCAACCGCGCAATCGATGCCGCCTATGCCGAAATCCGGGCGGTGCACCAGGCGGCGAGTTTGTTTGATTCTGACAGCGAGGTATCGCGTCTGAACCGCACGGGTGCGCTAGAGCAGCCGTCGCCGCTGTTGTCCGGGATCATCCATTTTTCAGACCACATACACAAGCTGACCAGCGGTGCGTTTGATCCGGGCATTCAGCCGCTGTGGGAGTTGTGGGCGAATGGCAATCCGCATGCGATGGCTGTTGCAGACACATTGCGCCGCGTCGGCTGGTCAAAGTTGCATGTCAACGATCACAAGCTCGCGATGCTGGACCGAGGCGCACTCTCATTCAATGGTATCGCGCAAGGTTTCGCTGCTGATCGCGTGATGACGTCGCTGCGCAATGCTGGTGTGATTTCTGCCATCATTGACACAGGTGAAGCGGGCCGTCTTAACGCAGATGGACGTGTGTTCATTCAACACCCCCGCAAACAGACAGCACTTGGCGCGATTTCGTTACCGAACGGCTTCATCGCGGTGAGCGGTGATTGCGCAACAGCCTTCACGGATGATTTTGTGCACCACCACATCTTCGACCCCGTGAAAGGTTTCTCGCCGCGCGAACTGGCGAGCGTTGCTGTTGTGGCTCAGACGGGTGCTATGGCCGATGGGCTGGCGACAGGATTCATGGTGATGGGCGTGGCAAAATCGCTGGCTTGCCTGGGTCGCATCAATGGCTGTTCCGCGCTGTTTGTGGACAAGGCCTGCAATGTTACGCTTTCGCCCGGCATGAAAAAGCTGTTTCAATACACCTGAAGCTTGAGCATTGCCGCAAGATTCATGGCCATATGGGCGGATGCGGCGTAGACAAAACTCCCGGTCTTAAGTCGCGTGCCTACAAACAGAACGGCCGCCGGTACAACTGCCAACACTTTCGCCAACCCGCCAATGGCATAGTGCGAGAAGCAGAACACCAGAAAAGACAGGACGGCGATTTGCCAGAGTGGCAGGCTGCCTGCTTCCCGGAACAGAATGCCCCGGTCGGTGAGTTCCTCCACGATGGGTGTGACAATGATTGTCACGAAGGCTGCGAAGGTGAGCACGCGCTGATAGCCCGACAGGCCAGAGAAGATGTTGGCAGCTACTCCATCGGCGACAGCCCCTCCGGTAAATGCGGTTTTTCCGAAGAACACTTCAAACAGAAACACGTGCATGGGATGATTGAGGAGCATCGCAAATAGAATGCCGAGCACAAAGCTGGCGAACAACCATGTGACGTTTATGCGCTCCGGGAACAGAGAGCGCCAGTAGCCGCGCGCCACCGCCATGGAAAAACAGATTACCGCAAGGCCGTAGGTCAGATGCTCCACTGCCGACACGGCCCACGGTGCGCCTGGCATGGTCTGCTGTTGCATCAGCAGCTAGAAGCGCAAACCGGAATCAGCGATCACTCTGTTCAGCAACGTGGCGAGTGCGGCGATCCCGAGGACGATGACGGTGGCGCGGATTGCCGTGGTGAGTGTCTGCATCGTGTCCCCAACAAAAAAGGGAGCGCCGGAGGGTGCTCCCCTTGTCTAGCAGTTTATATATGCAATCATCCCTTGGCCAGAGCACCAGCGCCCTTTTCAGAAACATAGCCGAAGAGATTGCCGATGATCATCGAAACGACGACCATGCCCGCGCCCTTGAACACGGCACCAGGTTCACCCAGCGGAACGCCCGCCAGCAGGCACAGCGCTGCGGTCGAAGCGTATCCATAGACAGCCGCTGGAATGGTACTGAGCAACGGCAGGTGCGCGCCAAGGACCAAGATCACGACGGAGATACCGACGATGATCGACGCGCCAATGGTGCCGCCGCCAATTTTGGCAACGGCAATCAGCGCGATGGCCGCAACCAGTGCGCCCCAGATGTGGTTGATGGCGGAATTCTTGAGGCCTGCCTCTTTTCCGCCCGAGTGGTAAAAGCTGCCCCAACCGATAAAGAGTGCCCAAACATGCAGTCCGAGTGATGTGCCGAGGCACAAGTATGTTGCAACGGCGGCCAGCGCCCCGATGACAATGGCCAATGCGGTAATGATATTCATCTCATCCGTTCCCTTTTGCTGTGGGCTGGAACCACCAGCCACGCAAACGGCGTTTGCGCGCCCGTATCCCTTGACCCCGTTTCCCCCAGTTCCTCTCCCTTTGTGCCGCATAGGCGGATTTGGAATTGGCGGCGGGTAGCATGCACGAGTTTTCGGCGCACCAAAGATGGACCAAGGTGTTGGACTTTAAAGTTTTTTGATCAAGATTTGACGTTCGCGCTTGGTCAAAGGGAGGCTTCGTGCTTTTGGCCGTTGCCTCGCTTCAACAAAACGGGATAGTCAAAGCTCAATCGGGAGGTCGGCCATGGTGTCGAACAGGTCATTTGACGTTGTTGTGTGCGGCAGTCTTCATCTCGACATTGTGGTGAACGCGCCTGCATTGCCGCGCATTGACGAAACGGCTGTTGGCCATGCATGGCGGCAGGTGTGTGGTGGCAAGGGTGGCAACCAGGCCATTCAGGCGGTGCACGCCGGTGCGCAAACGGCCATGCTCGGACGGGTGGGACAGGATGAATTTGGACGCACGCTTGTGGCACATCTTGCAAAGTCAGGTGTTGATGTGTCCGGCGTGGCTGTAGATTCTGACAAGGGATCCGGCATGAGTGTTGCCATACTGCAAGATGATGGTGACTATGGTGCGGTGATTGTATCCGGAGCAAACTTGGAGATCGATGTCTCCGGGCTTGCCAATCAATGGGCCAAGCTTGGTGGTTCCAGGGTTCTGGTGCTGCAGAATGAGATTCCGCACGCTGTCAACGTTGCGATGGCAAAACTTGCCCGTGCGTCCGGCGCAACCGTGGTGCTCAATGCGGCACCCGCCCGCAAACTGGGCGATGATCTCCTGGACAGTGTTGATGTGCTCGTCGTCAACCGGATTGAGGCTGAGGCCTTGTGTGGCCATGCGGTTGGAAACCGCGCCACGGCGCGTGATGCCATGGTCAAACTTTCGAGCCCAGCACGCGCTGTCATTGTCACGCTTGGCAGTGAGGGGCTTGTTGTGGCGGAGACAACAGGAGCCGTGATTGAAATTCAACCGGTTCGCGTCCAAGTGACGGCCACGCATGGCGCAGGCGATTGTTTCATTGGCGTGCTGTCGGCCGGGCTTGCGGCAGGACAACCACTGGCGGATGCGAGCCGAAAAGCAAACGCGCAAGCAGCGGTTTACGTCTCCCGCAAAATCTAGAGTGCCACGATGCAGCGCGGGCCTTCGATGCCTTGCACAACACTATTTCGGTAAAGTTCTTGAAGTTACTTCAAAGAAACCCCTATAATCATTGAACCTGCCATTTCAATAATTGTGATATTTCAGGTCAATACATCATTCTTCAACATGGGCTTCCGTAAAGTCTATAGTAATTCTTCACTCTAAACATTTTTACTTTACAGCATCTCCAGTAGACGTGAAGCATAGGTATTCTTTACCGAGGCTCCATGACGTCAACCACTTCTTTTCGCCCCCCTCAATATGCAGCCCGGCTCAACTCCTTCCGGAGGAGCAACTGGCAGGCTGGAGACCTTGGCGATTCAAGTGTTTTTGGCTTGCTCGCGCGCGCCGCAAGTGTCGCCGGATTGAATGCAGTGGACCTGAATTTCCCAGACCATCTGGAAGATGTTGATCTGAAGGAGTTGCGGCGCCATCTCGACGGGCTTGGTCTGTCGGTCAATGGCTTTGCCATGCGTTACTATAGCGATCCCGGCTTCAAGATCGGGGCCTTCACCAATCCCGATGCCAAACTGCGCCGTCTCGCCATTGATCAGACCAAGCGCGGCATTGACCAAATGCTTGAACTTGGTGGTTCGTTGATGACCCTCTGGATGGGACAGGACGGTTTCGATTATTCGTTCCAGGCCGACTACGCACGTCTATGGGACCAGACGCTGGAGGCCATGTCTGAAGTGGCAGACCATGTGCCCACTTGCGAAGTCAGCATTGAATACAAGCCCAATGAGCCGCGCAGTTTTGCACTGATGCCGGACATTGGCACCACGCTTTTGGCCATCAGCGAGATGGGCCGCAAGAATGTCGGTGTCACCATCGACTTCGCCCATGTTCTGTATGCGGATGAAATGCCGGCCTATGCCGTGGCCCTTGCGGCACGCAGCTCAAAATTATTCGGTGTGCATCTGAACGATGGTTACGCCAAGCGCGATGATGGCTTGATGGTGGGTACGGTTCACCCTGTGCAGACCATGGAGCTTCTCTACGTGCTCGAAGAAATCAACTACGACCGCCCGATCTACTTCGATACATTCCCCGACACGACGGGCCTGGACCCGGTTGCCGAATGTTCCGCCAACATCGCAACCGTTGAAGCCATGCGCCAGGTCGTCAGAAAACTGCGTCAAGACAACCGCCTCAAGACGGCCATTGCTGGACAAGATGCTGTGACCAGCAACGTGATCGTGCGTGAGGCACTTTATGGAGGGCTGACAGCAGACACAGCAAAATCCTGAGCGCAGCGGCAATCACGTCTTGCGCTTGACAAATTATTCCATGAACACCTGGGAGGAACCCTCAATGTTGACCATTACAAAACGCTCGGCCCTGTTTGGTGCCATCACGGCTCTTGCACTTTCGACAGGTGCATTTGCGCAAGAATTGAAACCCCTGAACTCTGACGTTGAACCAGACCGCATGGATTGGTCCGAACTTGAAGCCAAGTTCGGTCCCATGCCTGCTGTTGAAAAAGGCATGAAGGTGGGTGCCGTTGCCAAGGCGCTGACCAATGAATACTGGCGCAGCCTCGGTGAAGGTTACGTGAAGCTCGGCTCAAAATTCGGTGTCACCGTCGATTTGCAGGCCGGACAAAATGAAAATGACCAGCTGGCCCAGCTTGCCATTGCCGAAAACATGTTGTCGTCGGGCTACAAGATCTTGCTGGTCTCGCCGCAAACCGACTCGAACCTGCAGCCCGCCGTCGAAGCCGCGGAGAAAGCCGGTGTGCCCGTGATCAACGTCAACGACGCGGTTATTCCCTCAGCCAAGAATTACATTGGCAACGTGCAGAAGGACAACGGTGTGCGTGCTGCCCGCTGGTTCATTGCCAACCGTGGCGATGGCGGCAAGCTGGCTGTGATTGAAGGCATGGCCGGTGTCTACGCCGCTGTGCAACGCACGGCCGGCTTCAAGGATACCATTGCGGCCGAAGGCAAGGGCTTTGAAGTTGTCGCCTCCGTGCCCGGTGATTGGGACCGTCAGAAGTCCTACGACGCGGCCACCAATATCATGTCGCAGAATCCGGATATCGTGGGTTTCTATTGCAACAACGATGGCATGGCGCTGGGCGTGGTTGAAGCCGTAAAGGCCGCAGGCAAGCTCGACAAGATCGCCGTCATTGGCACCGATGGTATCAGCGATGCCTATGCCTCGATCAAGGCCGGTGAACTGACGGCCACGGTGGACAGTTTTCCCGTGCTGACAGGCGAAGTGGCGCTAGAGGTGGCGTTGCGTTTGCAGGCTGGCCAGAAACTGCCCCGCGTTGTGGCAACCCCCCAAGCCCTCGTGACCAAAGACAACATCGCACGGTATACCGGTGATGAAGCAGCGGTGCGCGCCAACCTGATGGAAGACGCCAAGCAGTAAGTATATGATCGCGCGCGGTGGCTGGCTCCCTGCTGTCACCGCGCGCGATCACGTTGGACCCGGGGCATGACAGAAGACACGGCAGAAGCAGCCATCACACTGCGGGACATCTCGAAAGGGTTTCCCGGTGTGCAGGCGTTGCGGAATGTCAGTTTCTCAGTCGGATCAGGCCAGGTACGCGCACTTCTGGGTGAGAATGGCGCTGGCAAGTCCACCCTGTTGAAAATCCTGTGCGGAATATATCGTGCGGACACTGGTGAAATTCTGATCAGAGGCCAGCCCGTTGATCTGCGGACACCAAAGGCGGCGCGCCTTGCTGGCATCGCCTTGATCCATCAGGAGCTGCAGCAGATACCTGAGCTTGATGTGGCCCAAAACATGTTCCTCGGCAATCCGCTCACCCGCCTTGGCATCATCACCGACCAGGCAGCGATGCAAAAGCGGGCCAGGGAATTGTTGGCCCAGCTTGATCCCAACATCGACGTAACGGCAAAGATCAAGACCTTGCGTGTGGCCGAGCGGCAGATCATTGAAATTGCCAAGGCGCTTCTTGGCCAAGCGCGTGTCATTGCCATGGATGAGCCAACATCAAGTCTGACGCCTGTTGAATTTGAAAAGCTTGTGGCAGTGATCGGGCGTTTGAAAGCAAATGGTGTTGCCGTCATTTACGTGTCGCACAAGCTCGACGAAGTTTTCCGCGTGGCCTCACAAGCCACCATTCTGCGCGATGGCAAGATGGTCTCAGATGTTGATCTTGCGACCGCGACGGAAGATGCTGTGGTCAGCATGATGGTCGGGCGTGCGCTGGAAATTCCGCCGCATCAAAGCCATGTGCAGGGCGAAACGGTTTTGTCGGTTGAAGGCTTGAGCCGCGGCAATCATGTGCGCGAAGTGTCTTTCAGCCTGCACAAGGGTGAGGTGTTGGGGATCGCCGGATTGGTTGGTTCTGGGCGCACTGAACTGGTCAAACTCCTGACAGGTGTTGACCGTCCAACTGCTGGCAAAATTACTCTCAAAGGCCAGCTCCGGAGTTTTTCCAATCCGCGCCAAGCCATCGCGGCAGGCATTGCCCTGTTGCCAGAAGACCGCAAGAAGGAAGGCATCATTCCCCTGCGGTCTGTCGCCGTCAATGCGGCCATGCCGAGTTACCGCCGATTGACCCGCGCCGGCGTGATCAAAACCGCTGCGTTGCGCCGTGAAGTCAGTGAAATCGCAAAGAGCGTGAACTTGCGCCCCAACGATATTGAACGCGCCATCCGGTTGTTCAGTGGTGGCAACCAGCAGAAAGCCATCCTGTGCCGGTGGTTGATGGCGGGTTCCGACATACTGGTGTTCGACGAGCCGACGCGCGGAATTGATGTGGGTGCAAAGGGTGAAATCTACAAGCTGATTGAATCGCTGGCAGCCGCCGGCCGCAGCATCATTGTTGTATCGTCGGAGCTGCCGGAAATCTTGCGGCTTTCTGACAATGTGATCGTCATGCGGGGCGGTGCCATGGCCGGCAAGCTCAGCCGCAGCGGGCTGTCGGAAGAAGCTGTAATGAGTCTCGCCATCACCGGCAAGATGGCCGCCTGAATGGATTTGGAAAGTATGGCATGAATTCTTCACTTTCGGAAAAACTGGGCGGATGGAAAATCAGTTGGCGTGACATGGGTACCGTGGCGGGCCTTGTCATTATGGTGGTGGTATTCGCCAGCATGTCCGATGTGTTCATGACCCAGCGCAATCTGGTGAACATCCTGCAGCAATCCAGCATCAACGCTGTCATCGCCATCGGCATGACGCTGGTGATCATCAGTGGTGGCATTGATTTGTCGGTTGGGCCAGTGGCGGCCCTTGCAGCTGTTTTGGGCGCAACACTCCTCGTGGCGGGCTTTCCCGTACCGCTGGTCATTCTGGCGGCACTTGCCGTGGGCCTGCTGTGTGGATTGGTGAATGGTGCACTCATCGCCTATGCCGGGCTTCAGCCTTTTATTGTAACGCTTGGCACACTCAGTTTGTTCCGCGCGCTGGCGCTGATCTACACAGGCGGCAATCCAATCCTCAGCCTGCCCAATGAATTCCGCCGCATCTTCGCTTCCGAAATACTGGGGCTTCCCGTGCCGGTCATCGTCGTTGCGGTTTTGGCCGTACTTGCAACGGTCTTGCTGAAGAAGACGCCGCTCGGCGAATACATCCTCGCTGTCGGCGGCAATGAAGAGGCTGCACGTGTCAGCGGTGTTCCCATTGAGCTGACGAAGGTCGTCACTTACATGATCTCTGGCGGTCTTGCGGCGTTGGCAGCCGTCATCCTGATCGCCCGGCTGGGGGCAGCTGAACCGACCCTCGGCACCTTGTGGGAATTGGAAGCCATCGCGGCTGCCGCCATCGGCGGCGCTTCGCTGATGGGTGGGAAGGGTTCAATCTTCGGAACGATCCTTGGTGCCATCGTGCTCGGTGCCATGCGCAACGGATTGACGTTGCTGAACGTGCAGGCCTTTTATCAACTGCTGGCAACGGGTATCATCATCATCCTCGCCATGCTTGTTGACCGCCTCGCGCGTGGCAAAGGCTAGGGCAAAGAATGAAAAATTTGAGTTTCGACCCCCGCACCGTCGGCCCGCGCATTCGCATGCTGCTGCCTGAACTCACCCGCAGCGAAGCACGTGTTGCGGAGCTGATGCTGCGCAGTTCCTCTGATGACCAGCTGCCGCTGAAACAGGTTGCTGCCGATGCTGATATCTCTGAGGCGATGGTTGTCAAAACCGCGAAACGGCTTGGCTTTGCGGGCTTCCGCGAACTGCGTGCGGCGCTGAGTGCCTACAAAAAACAGCCCAATGTCGATCTGCATGAAGATTTGGGCGAGCATGACAGTGCAGAAATCATTGTGCAGAAAGTGTTCCGCACTGCCATTCAAGCGCTGGAAGAAACACTGGCCATTCTCGACATGGACGGCTTTCGCCGTGCCGCCGACCTGATTCATGGTGCCAAGCAACGTGATTTTTACGGCCTCGGTGGATCAGCCCAGATTGCGCGCGACGTGGCCCACAAATTCCTGCGCATTGGCATCCGCGCATCGGTGTACGACGACACCCACATGATGGCCATGTCTGCGGCCGTGCTGGAACCCGGCGATGTTGTCGTTGCATTCTCCCACTCTGGGCGCACCACGGGTGTGCTTGAAGCCACGCAAATTGCGCAGGGCAAGGGTGCCAGCGTGATCACGCTGACGAACTACGGATCTTCGCCCTTGGCGGAACACGCCGATGTCGTGTTGTGCTCCACGGCCCTGGGCTCTCCGCTTACCAGTGAGAACGCCGCTGCGCGCATCGCGCAATTAAACATCATGGATGCCATCTTCATGGCTGTCGCACAAAAAAGCTACAGTTTTGCCGAGGAAAACCTGTCCCGCACCATGTCTGCCGTCACGTCGAAGCGGCGGGAATAACAGAACACCTGCTGCGACAGCCACCGTGCGGGCCGAAGCCCTGTCACCCGCAGCCCGCATGGCGTAACAGGTCAAACAGCCGTCCAGCGGCGATTTTTTGACGAGGTGATGGCCGCGTCAACGACTTTCTGAATGTCATAAGCTTCGCGGAAGTCTGGGCCAGATTTTTCTTTGCGGCCGATGGCTCCCAGGAACTCGGCCATTTCGATTGTTTTCAAGTCATTAAATCCGAGTTGATGACCACCCGCGACGCAGAAGCCGCCATATGGCGGATGCTGCGGACCAGATTCGATCCTGGTGAAACCTTTGTGTCTGGAATCACCGCCTGCCTTGTAGAGCCAGAGTTCGTTCAAGCGTTCTTGCGTAAACACGAGACTGCCCTTTTCGCCTGTCAGCTCGAAGGCCAACTGCATGTTGCGTCCGGTTTGAATCCAGCTGGCTTCGATTGTGCCGCCGCAACCGCGCGCGAAGGTGACGAGGATGCGGGCGATGTCGTCAACTTCGACGGGCCTCGTTTCCTTAGCGCCGGGTGCAATGGGGCGCTGTTTGATGACAGTGCGCACATCGGCACTTACTTCGGCAATACCACCCAGCAGGAATCGCGCCATGCCGATGATGTGTGACCCCAAGTCGGCAATCACACCGGGTCCGCCGGAAGGATCAATGCGCCACGTCCAAGGGCTTGCTGGATCATGCATAAAGTCTTCTGCGTGAATTCCGCGAAAACCAGTGATCTCTCCGAGTTCGCCGGCTTCGACCATTTGCCGCGCCAGCTTCAACATGGGGTTCTTGATATAGTTGAAACCGACTTGGGTGTTCACACCCTTGGCTTCAGCAGCTTTCACCAATTCCAACGAATCCGCCACCGTTGGTGACAGTGGTTTTTCACAATGAACATGCTTGCCCGCAGCGATTGCCGCCAACGCCATTTCCTTGTGCATCGAGTTTGGTGTGGTGATGGAAATGACTTGGATGGCAGAATTGGAAATGAGTGCCCTCCAGTCATCCGTCGAAGTTTCAAACCCATATTGATGTGCAGCCCTGGCAGCGGCTTGCGCATTCATATCAGCCACCGCCACGAGGCGCGGCGTTGGAATATCAGGGAATGCCGAAAGTGCCGTGCGATAAGCGATGGCATGGGCCTTGCCCATGAAACCTGTTCCGATGAGGCCGATGCCGAGATGTTTCATATCAAACACCCACACGCTGCTTTGCACGCACGTCGACTTGATATTTCTGCTGCTCTTGCACCGCAGTGCGATCTGATACCTGTGGCACTCCCACATCCCACAGTGCATCGTCTGGTGTCCATGTATAAGCATCAGTCACGATCGAAATCACCGTTGTACGGTCGTTGCGTTTCGCCCAGTCCATGGCCTGTTCCAGTTCGGCAAGGCTTGAGACCTTGCGCGCCATGGCACCCATGGATTCTGCATGCTTCACAAAGTCTACACTGAATGGTGG
The DNA here is from genome assembly GCA_043768765.1 of Hyphomicrobiales bacterium. GTDB lineage: Bacteria > Pseudomonadota > Alphaproteobacteria > Rhizobiales > Aestuariivirgaceae > Aestuariivirga. Next base: position 92,114 of record JAYVKC010000044.1, read on the forward strand.
AATCGCTGTTTTGCATTCCTTCAACAGGTTGTTGAATCCCGGCGTGCCCTTGAATTGTTGCAAGCGATTGATGACAGTATAACCACCGTTGTCACAAACGATGATGATCAACTTATGGCCCGTGAGAACACTGGAATAGATGTCAGAGTTCATGAGCATGTACGAACCATCACCCACCATGACGATCACGTCGCGCGAAGGAACAGCCATTTTCGCACCCCATCCGCCTGCAATTTCGCAGCCCATGCAAGAAAAACCGAATTCAAGATCATAGGAGTTGGTGGTTTTGCAGCGCCAGTTCTTCATGGTCTCACCGCCAGCGGCTGTGACCATGTTGGTGGTACCGGGGCCAGTTGAAGACGTTGCCACCATAATTTGCCGACGACGCTTGGCTTTGGCAAAGGCGATTGCCGCCAATGCCATGGATTGTTCGTTCTGTCCGCGCCATGTAGGGAACGTGTCTTTGACGGCTTCAAGCGCTTCAGAAAGACACGTCACATTGCCGTGGCCGAAAATTCCGAATATGCCGGGAAACAGCGGGACTTCTTTGCCATCCACAACGGTGTATTGGTTTAATAAATAACGCACAAGCGCCTGCGCCATTGTCAACCGGACTGTGGACATCTAAAACACTCCTGAATTCAAGTTTGGACATTCCTATTGCATGTTCAACAATTACGCACGTAACATTGCTTAAGCGCAACACTCCATTCTACTTGACTTTTTTGCTTGGTGGAGGCTGCGAAACGCGCCGAAGTGTGCCGGGGAAAACGACCCTCACGCTTGTGAAGCTTGGTGTTCAATTCTCATTCCCATTTTTCGAGTTGTGCAATAATATCATTTCGCAGTTGCAACGCAGCAAGACGAACGACAGACATGATGGCCTTGAACTGTGGGAAATTCATTGCTGACAATGGGCAGCGGCAGGAGCGCCGAAGTGATTATGACGGACGTGCCGCCGCATTTGATGTCTTGGCGCAGACTCCCCTGCTCACAACCACTCGCTACTCCGTAACCCTTACATCACATGCCGGACCGACTGACTGGACTTAGCACTACGCTACTTCGCGCATGGCCCCAGGTCCGGGAATCGCATTTTTTGGACATTTGCCGGCGATGATCATGCCGAGCACGTCATCATGGGACACTTTGCTGGTGCTGGCGGTGCCAACGACTTTGCCGTTTTTCATCACAACAAGACGGTCTGCAAGTTCGAACACATCGTGCAGGTCGTGGCTGATCAGGAAAATGCCAATGCCATCCGCCTTCAACTGCTTGATGAGCTCGCCGACCTGCGCTGTTTCCTGGGGGCCAAGCGCTGCCGTTGGTTCATCCATGATCAATATGCGGGCGTTGAAGTGGATGGCGCGCGCGATGGCCACGGATTGACGCTGACCGCCGGAGAGTTTTGACACAGGTTCCTTGAAACGGCGGAAATTCGGGTTCAAGCGATGCATTACTTTCCTGCATTCGGCTTCCATGGCAACGTCATCAAGTGTGCCCAGCGCGGTTTTCAATTCACGGCCCAGATAGAGATTGGCTGCAGCATCGACGTTGTCGGCCAATGCCAGTGTTTGATATATCGTCTCGATGCCCTGGGCCTTGGCGTCGCGCGGGTTGTTGATGATGACTTCATTGCCGTTGACAAAAATCTGGCCGTGGTCGCGTTTGTAAGCGCCAGACAACACCTTGATCAATGTTGACTTGCCCGCGCCATTGTGACCGAGAAGCCCTACGACTTCGCCTGGAAACAAGTCCAGCGAGGCATGATCGACAGCCTTGATGCCACCAAAGGCTATCGAGATATCACGCATTTCGACAAGGGGAGCAGACATCCTTAAATCCTCACTTCACGCGGCGGGAATAAAGTTGATCGAGATAGACAGCGAGAACCAGAACCACGCCGACGACAATGTTCTGGAAGGCGGCTGGCAAGTTCAGCAGCGACATGCCGGAGATGATCGATTGCATCAGCAACGCGCCGAGTATCGCACCGTAAATTGTTCCAACCCCTCCCGCGAGAGAAGTGCCGCCAATGACGGTGGCGGCAATCACGTAAAGCTCGTTCAATCCGCCCAGCGCATTGGTTGCAGCGTTCAGGCGTGCCGATGAGACGATGGAAGAAATGCCGACCAGTGCGCCCATCAGTGCGAATACCTTGACGGTCATCCACTTGGTGTTGATGCCTGCCAGTTCGGCTGCTTCCGGGTTGCCGCCGATTGCATAGACATAGCGGCCAAACATGGTGCGTGTGGCAAAGAAAGTCATAAGCACGGCGACAATCATGGCAATCAACACCGGAACGGAATAACCGGTGTAATAGATCAGGCCTTCCGAGCAGCGCACCACTTGTTCGCCCGCCATGCAGATGGCGCTGCCATCCTTGTTTTCGACACCAGGTGGAATGGAAACACTGTTTGCCTTGGCATAATTCTCGATCAACTTGAACGGCCACGGATAGGAGTTCATGACCAGCGTTGTGCCGAGGACCGCCAGACTCGCAGTGGTGGCGAGAAACACTTCTGCCCACATGGGACGCAAGGGAAACTTGAAGCGCAAGCGCTGGCGGCGTCCATTGACGATGGCAAAAACGATGAATGCACAAACAACTGCGGCCAGCAGCCAGCTCCAGAAGGGCCCCAGCCAACTGATGGGTATGCCGCCGCCAAATATCTCATAGGTTTTGTCCATCGGCGCCACTGTTTCACCTTTGGCCAGGTAGAAGGCGAGACCACTGTAAGCAAGCAATCCGCCCAGTGTGACGATAAAGGCGGGGATTTTTGCATAGGCTGTGATGTAGCCGTTGAATGCACCTACCAGTGTGCCGAGTGCCACGCAGAACACGACCGCGATGATCCAGATTGCCGGATGCCCGACGCCCATCGCTGGTGCCAAATTGAACACTTGCAGGACAGCACCCGCGACAGCCACAAGACTCAGCATTGAGCCGACAGAGAGATCAAGCTGGCGCATGACGATCAGCAGCACCATGCCGGTTGACATGATCGCGATGGACGAGGTCTGAACCAGAAGTGTCCACAAATTGCGCGGCGTCAGGAATGACCCCCCCAGAAGCCCGCCGAAATTGCCGCGCATGATGCCGCTGGCGATGTCGAAGGCGCACCAGATGAGGAACAACGCCGCGACCATGCCGATCATGCGCGCGTCGATTTCTGTCGCACGGAAAAAGCGGGTGACTGCTCCTTCATTTTGTAGTGCCGGACCTTGGCTACTGCTCATGTCATCTCCCCAAAATTGCAAGGCTGCTGAAACAGCTCTTCTACTTAATGAAAAACCGCGCCACTTTTGCAAGTGACGCGGTTCATATTTGCTTCAAGTGTTTGAGATTAGCAACCCACTGCCGCACCAGCGGCCACGCCTGCACAGGCCTGTTCCTTGGTGATGTGGCCAGCGTCGATGGCGACGTTGACGTTGGCTTTGGTGATCGCTGTTGGCGCGAGCAGGATCGAGTTCATTTCAACCTTGTTCTTGCCGTCCGCGAATTTGACAACACCCGGAAGCGCGTCCATTGCGGTGCCGGCAGCCAATGCAACAGCGGCTTCAGCGGCAACCTTGCCAAGGGCGCGTGCGTCTTTCCAGACCGACACGGTTTGGGTTCCGAGCGCAACGCGGTTAAGCGCGGCATGATCGCCATCCTGACCGGAGACAGGAACGGTTCCGGCAAGG
>JAYVKC010000045.1:0-66220 GCA_043768765.1 Hyphomicrobiales bacterium
TGCCGCAGGAAATCAATGGGCACCACAGTGCCACCGCGCTTCACGTGCCAGAACGTCCAGCCATTGCAGGCTTCCGCTCCCTGCACATGCGCACCGACCTTGTGGATGGAGCCGGAATTGTCCTTGCAGGCAATGGAACCATCGACGCGCACGCGAGCAGCGATGCGCTGCGTGGGATCGTACAGCGTTTCACCGGCCTTCACCAACCCACGTTCAATCAGCGTGCCAAACGGAATGCGCGGTTCCGCCCGCTTGCCAACCGTGGTCAGGAGCGCATCTTCCGGCAGGGGATCGGTGCTCTTGATACGGTGGCGCGCGGCTTGGGCGTAGTTCAGTTCGCGTTCGATGCCGATGAAGTTGCGGCCCAGTTGTTTGGCAACGGCACCTGTGGTGCCAGTGCCAAAGAAGGGATCGAGGACGAGATCGCCAGTGTTCGTGGTTGCCAGCATCAGGCGTTGCAACAGGGCTTCGGGTTTTTGTGTGGGATGCAGCTTGTCGCCATCATCATTTTTCAAACGCTCGCCACCGGTGCAAAGCGGGAAGGTCCAGTCCGAACGCATTTGCAAATCGTCGTTGCACACTTTCATGGCATCGTAGTGAAAGCGGTATTTGGATTTCTCCGAACGCGAGGCCCAGATCAGGGTCTCGTGCGCGTTGGTGAAACGGCGGCCGCGAAAATTCGGCATGGGATTGGTCTTGCGCCACACAATGTCATTCAGGATCCAGTAGCCGAGATCTTGCAGGATTGTGCCAACACGGAAAATATTGTGGTACGAGCCGATGACCCAAAGCGCGCCATCAGGTTTCAGCGCCCGTCGGCACTCTGTGAGCCACGCCTTGGTGAAGGAGTCATAGTCGGCAAAACTCGCAAACTGGTCCCAGTGGTCATCAACGGCATCGACCTTGCTCTGGTCGGGCCGTGTGAGATCGCCAGCCAGTTGCAGATTGTAGGGCGGATCGGCGAAGACGAGATCCACACTTCCTGTCGGAATCTTGCGCAACTCCTGCAGACAATCGCCAACCAGAATTTGGTTGTGAAGCGGTTTGACATCCGGCTTCGTTTCGTAACCCATGTACGCCACTCACTGTTTTATGATTCTTGTGACTGCCGTTATGAGTCCCCCCGGACTCGCCGTGAATCAAATTGTTAAACAATGGTTAACGCGCCTTCAAAATCATTGATCTGATTGGCGAAAAACTCCTGCGGTGGGCAGGGCAGGGGCCAAGTGACTGAAGCGCCTTGGCGTGCGCGGCCGTGCCGTATCCCTTGTGTGCGGCAAAACCATAACCTGGAAAAGTGTCATCAAGTTCCACCATGATCCGGTCGCGCGTGACTTTTGCGATGATGGATGCAGCGGCAATCGCAAGGGAAAGGCCATCGCCGCCGACCAGTGTCACCACTTCACACGGCAAATGTGGTGCCCTGTTGCCGTCCACAAGGGCGAGTGACGGTTTGATTGCAAGTGCGCAAACCGCATCCTGCATGGCACGAAAGCTGGCCTCAAGGATGTTGATAGCATCAATTGTCTGTACACTGACGGTTCCCGCGCCAACGCGTGAAGTTGCCATGATCGCGTCGAACAGTTCTTCGCGTTTTGCCGGTGAGAGTTTTTTTGAATCATTCAGTCCCGCCGGAATGCAGGTTCCATCCAGAATGACGGCAGCCGCCACAACCGGCCCCGCCCAAGGCCCGCGCCCGGCTTCGTCAATGCCACACACAATGTGGCCCTGGTCAATCAGCGCTTGTTCGCGGGTGAAATCCGGTTTGCCCATGCCCCAGAGATAGTGCGATTCGCCTTACGCCGCCTCACGCCGCAACGGCTGGCACATGCAATGCACGCCACCACCGGCCTGCACAAACATGCTCATGTCGGGATCGTAGACGTCAAATCCGGCGGCCCGCATCTTGCCGTTGAGGTCTTTGGCACCCAACGTGGACAACACGCGGTCTTTTCCCAGCGCCACCACATTGCAGCCCAGCGCCATGGTTTCCTTGAATGTCGCCGGAATGATGTCGATCTTTTTGGCTTTCAGCCAGGCGACTACATCATCCTCTGTCGTCTCGAGGCACACCGCCGCGCAATTCTCGTTCAGCATGCACACCATCAGGTCAATGTGCACATAGAACTGGTCGATGGGCGCAAACTTGATTTCCCAACCTTCCTTCTTGAACCATCCGGCAATCTGGCGTGCCGCCACTTCTTCCGAGCGGTGGTCAGTGTATCCCACCAGCGCCACACCCGGCTTGATGATGTTGAAATCACCGCCCTCAAAATTGCCGGCACTCACCATGTCGTAAACCGGGATGTTGTTGTCGAGATAGAACCGCAACACCGCCGCATACTCCCCGCGCCGCCGTGGATTGGCGAGTTGGCAGATGACGGCACCATGGGGTGTCATGAACGACGAATCGCGCGCATAAACTTGGTAGGGGTTGTGCATGTCGAGCGGCAGGAAATGCGTGGCAACACCGGCACGCTGATAGGCATCGACCATCTCACGGTGCTGGCGCATCGCCAGCTGCTGGTCGAATTTGTAACCCTTGCGCAAAGTGTCGCGCACCAGCGACGACCACGAGGCGTTCTCCAGCCCCATCCAGCGAAAGCTTTCGGCAGGTCCGAGCAACACATCCTTGAGTTCACCGGTTTCCGACTTGATGTACCACTCCGTCATCAACGGCGTGCCACCGCCTTCGACGCGGGCTTGCAAGGGGGGTGATGTCTTGGCCATGACCGAGCTCCAGTTTGCGCGAAAATCTGCCTGCATATGGCGCTTGCGTCAATCAGGCGGCATCAAACAGCGACATTTGCTGGCCCAAAACGGCGGGTTTGCGGAACAGGTCGGTGCGCAAGTGCAGCCGCGCACGGTTCAATCCCAGCCGGTGGCAGGCAACCTGGAACCGCCGACCGGTGAGCCAGGCGGTTGGCCCGGTGCCTGTCATGCGCGTGCCGAAGTGGGGATCAGTCTCTTTGCCACCCCGCACTGACCGCACTGCAGCCATGACCTTGCCCGCCCGGTCTGGATGATCCTTCTCCAGCCAATCCTTGAAAATCTCTTTCACCTCATGCGGCAGCCGCAACATGGTATATCCCGCCTCCCGTGCGCCAGCCGCTGCTGCCGCTTTCAGGATCGGTTCGATCTCGTGGTCATTGAGCCCCGGAATGATCGGTCCCAACATCACCACGGTTTGAATGCCCGCCGCCGACAACTGCCGGATGGCATCCATGCGTTTTGAGGGCGAAGAAGCCCGTGGCTCCATCGACCGTGCCAGTTTTGGATCAAGCGTGGTCACGGAAACCGCAACTTTCACCAACCCCAGTTCTGCCAAGGGCCGCAACACATCAATATCGCGCAATACCAGCGCCGACTTGGTGACAATGCCGAACGGATGCCGGAACTCCGCCAGCACTTCAATCACCCCCCGCGTGATCCTGTGATCGCGCTCAAGCGGTTGATAAGGATCAGTGTTGGCTCCCAGTGCAAGGGTGCGCGGATTGTAGTTGGGCGCGGTCAATTCCTCCCGGAGGAGAGCCGCCGCGTTCGGCTTGATGAATATCTTGCTTTCGAAATCAAGCCCCGGCGACAGCCCCATATAGGCATGCGAAGGCCGGGCATAACAATAGACACAGCCATGCTCGCACCCCCGGTAGGGATTGATCGAGCGGTCAAAGGAAATGTCAGGTGATTGATTGTGCGTGATGATGGATTTTGCAGCCTCAACAAAAACCTCGGTCTTCAGCGGCGGAACCTCGGCGAGAGACTCCCAGCCATCATCCACATACTCACTTTGCAGGGCATTGAAGCGCTTGGCCGGATTGAACCGCGCACCCCGCCCGCGCTCCAGCTGCGGCAGCGCCATGCGCTTTCCCGTTCCCAGGATCGAAAGGTCCAGGCCGGAAGAGGAGCGCATCTCGAGAAGCGTTGGCATGGGCTGAACATATCACATCGAAGGAACAAATCAAGAACAATCAACATCCTGCAATGCCATCGCTCAAACATTCGGTATTTCACTTAAAGATCAACCACCACCCGGCCACGAATCTTGCCAGCCACAATATCTGCCGCCACACGCGGCACATCATCCAGCGTCACATGACTGGTAAGCGCCCGCAACTTCGCCATGTCGAGATCGCGCACGATCCGCGCCCAGGCCAGCTTGCGGCGCGGCAAGGGCGTCGACACGGAATTGACGCCAATCAACCGCACCCCCCGCAGGATGAATGGTGCAACCGATGTCGGTAAATCCATGCCTTGCGCCAAACCACAGGCAGCTACCGCACCTTCCATTTGGGTTTGCGAAATGATGTTGGCGAGTGTCACCGAGCCGACACTGTCGATGGCACCGGCCCAGCGCATTTTCGCCAGCGGTTTCACCGGCGTGTTGAATTCGTTGCGATTGATAACGGAGGCAGCACCAAGGTTTTTCAAAAAACCTTCTTCTTCCGGGCGGCCCGTGGAAGCAACCACTGTGTGTCCCAGCCTCGACAGCAAAGCGATGGCGACCGTGCCCACACCACCGGCCGCACCCGTCACAACAATCTCGCCACGCTCTGGCGTGATCCCCTGTTCTTCCAACGCCATAACGCACAGCATGGATGTGTAGCCGGCAACACCCACAGCCATGGCATCCGATGTTGTAAATCCGTCGGGCACCCGCACCAGCCAGTCGCCCTTCACCCGCGCCCGCCCGGCAAACCCGCCGTGGTGGCTTTCACCCACCCCCCAACCGCCGAGAATGACCTTGTCTCCCGGTTTCCAGCTGGCGTGCGAAGAGGCGCGAACCGTGCCTGCAAAATCAACGCCCGGCACCAGAGGAAAGGAGCGGATGATGGGAGCCTTGCCGGTAATGGCCAGTCCATCCTTGTAGTTCACCGAAGAATGTTCAACGTCAACCGTCACATCACCATCCATCAGGTCGGCATCCGTCAGCGTGACAAACTGCGGCTTTTGGCCATCGCCGTCCTTCACCACCTGCAAGGCGCGAAATGTATCCATGCTAAACTCCCGCTTCCATAAATTGTACTGGCGCACCCGTGGCCCGTGCCGCGAGTTCGCCCTGCCACATGGCAAATCGCCCACGCACCATTGTGCCGACCGGCCATCCCTGAACAGCAACGCCATCATACGGCGTCCATCCGCACCGGCTTTCGATCCATTTGTCTGTAATCGTTTCCGTGCGCTTCATGTCCACAATGGTGAAATCGGCGTCATGGCCTTCCGCAATCCGCCCCTTGCCGGCAATGTTGAAAATGCGTTGCGGACCATGTGATGTGAGATCGACAAACCGTTCCAATGTCAAGCGCCCCTTGTTGACATGATCCAACATGATGGGAACCAGAGTTTGCACGCCTGTCATGCCGGAAGGCGATTGCGGATAGGGCTTGGCCTTTTCGTCCAGCGTATGCGGCGCGTGGTCTGAACCCAACACATCCACCAGCCCGGATTGGATCGCGCGCCAAAGGGCGTCACGATGCTCGATCCCACGCACCGGCGGATTCATCTGCAACTTGCTGCCAAGACGCGCATAGTCATCGGAGGACAGCGTCAGATGGTGCGGTGTGACTTCGACAGTCGCGATATCGCGGTGGGCGGCCAGCAGCGGCAGTTCATCGCCCGTCGAGATATGCAGAACATGGATGCGGCTGTGGTGTTTGCGCGCCATGCGCAACAAGCGTTCGGTGCACAGCCGTGCTGCCTCCACATCACGCCAGATGGGATGGCTTGCCACATCGCCGGCAACTTGGTGCGATAGGCGCACGCGCAACCGTGCTTCATCTTCACTGTGGAACGCCGCCCTTCGTCCCAACCGCGAAATGATGGCCTCGAGCCCCGCATCGTCATCCACCAACAGATCTCCAGTCGAAGACCCGGCGAACACCTTGATCCCGGCGGAACCTTCCAGTGATTCCAGGACGCTGATCTCATCGACATTGTCCCGTGTGCCGCCGGCATAAAACGCAAAATCGCAGAACATGCGGTTTCGGGCACGGCGCACCTTGTCTGCCAGCGCAGCGGCGGAAGTTGTTGTGGGCTTGGTGTTGGGCATTTCAAAAACCGCCGTCACACCCCCCATCACCGCAGCGCGGCTGCCCGTTTCGAGGTCTTCCTTGTGCTCAAGTCCCGGCTCGCGGAAATGCACTTGGCTGTCGATCACCCCAGGCAAAATGTGCAGCCCCCGGCAATCCGTTTCAGCCTCGGTTTTGCGGCCGCGCAAGTCGCCGATGGCCGCGATTTTTCCACCTCGCACCGCAATATCGCGCAACGCCACACCATCGTGATTGACGACAGTGGCACCTTTCAGGATCATGTCAGCAGCAGTTATCATCAGTCTTTCAATCAGGTCGGATTGGTTCTACGTAACGGGATCATTTGAACGACGCAACAAGCATGAGAACAGCCTCTTTTCCAGACCAGAACCGCCCCGACCGCGCCGTCATTTCCATGCGCGGCGAAAACGTATTGGCGTTCCTCAACAACCTGCTGACCTGTGAAGTTGGCAACCTGCCGGAAGGGCAGGCGGCCTACGGCGCACTTCTCTCGCCCCAGGGCAAAATCCTGCACGACATGTTTGTGTACAACACCGGTTTCAGCATCGTTCTCGATTGTGCCTTGGACCAGCGTGCTGCCCTTGTCCAAAAATTGGCACTCTATCGCTTGCGTGCCAAACTCATGATCGAACTCGACAATGATCTTGAAGTTGGTGTCCATGCTGAGCGGCCGGAAGAGACACTGGCCTTTCCCGATCCCCGCAGTGAAATGTTGGGCTGGCGCAGTTTTGCGCCCTCAGGCACCTATATCAATGTGCCGGGCTCGCATGGCTACGACGAATGCCGGATCGGCTTGGGACTGGCTGATTCAGTGCAGGATATGGGAGTGGAGAAACTGTTTCCACACGAGGTGAATTTCGACCAGATGCCCGCCGTGAGTTTCACCAAAGGCTGTTACGTGGGCCAGGAAGTGGTCTCGCGCATGCAACACCGGGGAACTGCCCGCAGCCGCATGTTGCCGGTGACCGCCGGCCAAATTCTCAAACAACACGCGTCCATCACCAGCAACGGCAAAACCATCGGCGAAGTCCTTTCATCGGCAGGCAACTCGGCTGTGGCTCTCATTCGGATTGACCGGCTGGCCGAGGCCACCGCTCCATTGATGTCAGAATCGGTGCAGGTCAAAATCACTGTTCCGCCATGGGTCAAATATGCGGTTTCAATACCGGATGCTTGTCGATGACAGTGTTAAAGCATGACGATGGAGTCTGCCGCTGCAAATGGTGTGGCACTGAACCCATCTATGTGAATTACCACGACACCGACTGGGGTGTACCCGAATACAATTCCCGCGCCCTGTGGGAAAAACTCATCCTGGATGGCTTTCAGGCCGGATTGTCGTGGATCACCATTCTCAAGAAGCGCGAGAATTTCCGCTCCGCCTTCGATGGCTTCGATCCTGAAATCATATCGCGCTATGACCAAAGGAAGGTTGCTGCATTGATGGCAGACGCCGGAATCGTGCGCAACCGTTTGAAAGTCGAAGCCACCATCACCAATGCGCAAGCCTATCTCGAGTTCGGTGATTTCGCACAATACCTGTGGGGCTTTCTCGATGGCAAGGTGGTGCAGAATTCCTTTGCAGCAATGAGCCAGGTGCCAGTAGCTTCGCCCTTGGCGGAAAAAATCTCGAAGGACCTGAAGCAGCGCGGCTTCCGTTTCGTGGGACCAACCATTGTCTATGCTTTCATGCAGGCCTGTGGTCTGGTGAATGATCACATGGTGGAGTGCCATCGCCATGAAATCGTAAAGCAGTTGGCACGCTGATGGCAGACGCCGCACCTCGGGCATGGCAACGCATGTTGTCCGGGCGGCGGCTGGACCTGCTCGACCCTTCACCGCTCGACATTGAAATCGAGGACATTGCGCACGGCCTTGCCCGCGTCGCCCGCTGGAACGGCCAGACCAAGGGCGACCATGCCTTTTCAGTGGCGCAACATTGTGTGTTGGTCGAAGCGATCATTTCACATCTGAATGCAGGTTTCACCCGCGAGCAAAAGCTCGCGGCCTTGCTCCATGATGCATCCGAATATGTGATTGGTGACATGATTTCGCCTTTCAAGGCGGCTCTCGGACTGGACTACAAGACTTTTGAAAATCGGCTCATGGCGGCAATCCATCTGCGCTTTGGCCTTCCTGCTGTTCCCGCCAAAACCACAACCGCGCTAATCAAGCAGGCCGACAAACTAGCGGCATACCACGAAGCCACACAACTGGCGGGTTTTGCGACAGACGAGGCACACAGGTTTTTTGGCCAACCCAAGGGTCTCAGCCAACGGCCGGAATTTCTCACCCTTGCACCGCTGCCCGCAACTGAGGCATCACACAGTTATCTTTCACGCTTCAAGGCGTTGTCACAATGATTATCGTCTGTCCACTGCACGCGGCCCCGGCCCTTGTCGAACACTACGGCGCAAGTCACGCCATCAGTTTACTGTCGCCGGAATCAGTATGGCCGGTTTTTCCCTCACTCGCGGCAGATCGTCACCTCAAGCTGACCCTGCACGATATCGTGTCGTCGTCGCCTGGCATGCAGGAACCACGCTTGCCGGATGCGGAGCGCCTGGTGAAATTCATCCAAGGCTGGGATCAGTCAGCACCAATGCTCATTCACTGCTGGGCCGGGATCAGCCGTTCCACCGCTTCAGCATTCACCGCGTTGTGCATGGTACGTGACGAACCCGAAGAAAAATTGGCCTGGGAATTGCGCGAAGCGTCACCCTCCGCCACACCCAACCGCTTGTTGGTCTCGCATGTCGATCAGTTGCTGGGACGTGGCGGACGCATGGTAAAGGCAGTCGAAGCCATCGGCCGCGGTGCCGAGGCGTTCGAGGGAACGCCCTTTACAATCGCGACGCGGCTGTAAGGCTTCAGCCGTTGGAATAGAAAATGTGGCGACCGATCTTGACCAGGCGGCGCATGGTCTTGGACCATTTGGGCTTCACATAGTCGGCGTGATAATTCACGGCACCACCCATGGCTTTGCCCATTTGATGGTCGCCGGCGATGGCTTTCTTGGCGATGCGTTTGGCTTGCGCCCATGAAGCGGGTTGCTTCACGTCATCAGGGTGGCCGTCACAGGCGAACGAGAACTGGCAGGAATTGCGCCGGTTCGAACCTTGGTAGACAACGCCACAGATTGATTTCGGAAATCCATCCATGCGGGTGCGGTTCAGAACAACTTTCGCCACCGCCATCTGACCCAGTTCAGATTCAGAACGCGCTTCAAAATAAACCGCGCGCGCCAAACAATTCTCTTCCGCCAACCGGATCCGGCGCTGTGCCACAACTTTTTGCTTCTCGGTCTTGCTCAGCTTGAAACTCTGTTCGATCTTGGCCGGTTTTGGGGTGAGAACCAGTCTCTTGATGGCTTTCGGGGTTTCGTCTTCTTTGATGTTGACCGCTGCCGGTTCGATCTTCGGTTCCACACTCAGCCGCGCGACCTGTTTTGGCACTGGCGCACCAACGGGCTCAACCGCTTCATGGGATTCACGCAGCAGCATGTCGCCCTTGCCTTCATCAACCACCGCCTGCCGCTGCGACAGTTTCAGGTCCATGGTCTCGAATGTCTCGCCTTCCGGCAACAGGGAAACCTTCAATGATTTCACGATCACTTGCGCTTCAAGCATGGCAGGTTGCAGATCAAACGCCGCCATGTTGTGCGCTTCGGCGTTGCGACCCAGATAGTGGCCAGCAAATGCAAACGCGGCCATCAACATGATGCCACCGAATGCCACCGGCACATGATCGCGCCAACCGCGATCGTGGCTGCGGTTCAATTTCCGGACATGCAGAGCCGTTCGGCCCTTCAACGCTCGCTTTTTCAATACCCCATTCCCGACCTAGGTGATTCTTTCGAACCGATTATTCGCCGACCCTAGTTGTTGCGCGTTTAGCATAGGTTAACCATCGCCAGCAACCGAATCTCAATCTCTATGAACGGATTCTTGCGGGCATGTGCCAAAATGGTTAACACCTTGTATTCAGGACTGTTTCGATTTTTGGTTGAGTGTCGCCTGGGCCGCAGCCAACCGCGCGATGGGCACGCGGTAAGGTGAACACGAAATATAGTCGAGCTTGAGCATGTCGCAAAACGCAATGGTGTTGGGGTCACCACCATGTTCACCGCAAATGCCGATGGCGAGTCCCGGTTGCGCGGCACGTCCCCGTTCCACCGCTATTTCAATCAACTCGCCGACCCCGTCGATGTCGAGTGTCACGAATGGATCCGTGGCGAACACACCGCGTGACGTATAGGCACCGATGAAGCTGGCACTGTCATCGCGGCTGATGCCAAACGTCGTCTGGGTAAGGTCATTGGTGCCGAACGAGAAAAACCCGGCTGATTGGGCAATGTCACCCGCCCGCAGCGCGGCCCGCGGCAATTCGATCATGGTGCCGACAAGATAATTGAGCTTTGTCAGCGTCTCTTCCTGCACCGCCGCAGCGACGGCATCAATGCGGGTCCGCACCAGATCGAGTTCCGACTTGGCCACGACCAGCGGCACCATGATTTCTGGCGAGGTTGCAACCCCGGTCGCCAACTGCACCGCTGCCGCCGCCTGGAAAATGGCCCGCGACTGCATGTCGGTGATCTCTGGAAACGACAATAGCAGGCGCACTCCACGGTGCCCCAACATGGGATTTTGCTCGGACAATTCCCGCACCCGCCGTCGCAGCACATCCGCCTTGACACCCAGTGATGTGGCCACGGCTTCGACTTCGCCATCGCTCTCCGGCAGGAATTCATGCAGCGGCGGATCCAACAGGCGGATGGTGACGGGAAGGCCGGGCATGATCTTGAACAGTGTTTCAAAATCCGCTTGCAGCATCGGCAATATCTTCGCCAGTGCGGCCCGGCGCTCGTCTTCCTTGTCGGCGAGGATCATCTCGCGCATGGCAACAATCCGGTCCCCTTCAAAAAACATGTGCTCGGTGCGCACGAGACCAATGCCTTCCGCGCCGAAGTCGCGTGCGGCTTGCGCGTCGCGCGGGGTTTCAGCATTGGCGCGCACCCGCATGCGCCGCGCATCATCGGCCCACTTGAGCAGTGTGGCGAAATCTCCCGAAAGCGTGGGCTTGAGCGTGGGCACATCGCCACGCAACACCTGTCCCGACGATCCGTCGATGGTGATGATGTCATGCAGTTTCAACTCACCACCCGGTGTGGTGAGCGTGCCATTGACAACATCAATGCGCAGGGCACTCGCCCCCGCCACACAGGGCTTGCCCATGCCGCGCGCAATCACGGCCGCATGCGATGTCATGCCGCCACGGCTGGTGAGAACACCTTCCGCCCCATGCAATCCGCGAATGTCCTCAGGCAGGGTTTCGCTGCGCACCAAAATGACTTTCAGGCCTTGCACCGCCAGCCGGTGCGCTTCCTCGATGTCGAAGACAATCATCCCCGAAGCCGCACCCGGCGAGGCGGCTAGTCCTGACGCGATCACGTCCTTCTTGGCCGCCACATCGACAGTGGCATGCAACAGATGCCCAAGCGAATGCGCGTCAACACGCAAGATCGCTTCGGCCCGCGAAATCAACCCGGCCTTTGTCATCTCCACTGCCGTCTTGAGGGCAGCGGCGGTTGAACGCGGCGCTGGCCGCGCGTCAAGGAGATACAGCATGCCGTTGTCAATGGTGAATTCAACCTCGACTGAGTCGCGCAAATGTTGCTCCAGCCGCGACACATCGGCTTGCAGGTGTCGCAGCGTTTCAGCAGGCAACCCGCCCACCGGTTGCGATGGCCGCAATTTGGCGTGCAACTCCGGGCCTTGCGCCCGCACCAGATATTCGCCGGTGAAATCGGCAACACCAGAATCCGGATGGCGCGAAGCCACCCGCCCCGTGCCGCCATGGCTGCCGCGGTTGCCAAACACCATGGCCTGCACCACGATCGCCAACCCCCCGTCGCCGGGTTGGCTGTGAATCTTGCGGTGCGCCTTGGCACGCGGCGCGTTCCACGACCGGATCAGGGCGCTGATGGAATTGCGCAGCTGCGTTTTGGCATCTTGCGGGAACGACTGGCCATCATGGCTTTCCACTTGCGCCTTGAAGCGCTCTACCAGGTCTTTCAAATCACTGCCGCGCAATTCCGATGGCGTGACATAGCCCCGTTCCTCGGTAAAGAGATGCGTCATGTCCTCGAACGCCGCTGCATCGTCTCCCATCACCACATGGGCGTAGTTCTGGATGAAGCGACCATAGCAATCATAGGCAAAACGCGGATCGGCTGACGACTTGGCCAGCCCTTCCACCGTGATGTCATTCAACCCGATATTGAGAATGGCCTCCATCATGCCGGGAATGGCGCGCGCCGTGCTCGGCCGCACCGACACGATCAGCGGCCATATGGGATCGCCCAAGATGTGGCCCGCATCCTTGGCGAGATCAGTGAGCGCCCGTTCAATCTCCGGCCATGATGTCTCAAGTGATGCTGCCGCAGCGACGCTGATGACAAAGCCCGGCGGCACCGCCAATCCGAGCGCGGACATTTCGGCGATATAGGCTCCCCGCTGGCCGATGACGCCCGCATCCGCCAGCCGCCCTTCCGCACTGCCCTTGCCAAACCTGAAAATCGCCTGCGCCACGCTGCCGCCCATCTCTGATGCAGTGCAGCAAATATGCTGCAAGGCAAAAGGTCAAGCGAATGTGTGGAATGCCCTCCCTCTTGCGGAACGCATGGGGGAGGTGCCCGAAGGGCGGAGGGGGTAGGCCAACGGGTTCAATAGCAACAGCGAGACTCAGTCCACCACCCCATCCGGCCTAGGTGACATTGCCTGCACCCCGAAATCGGGCTCAGTCAGAGTAAATCGAGTGGAACACCCTCCCTTACGCGGAACGCATGGGGGAGGTGCCCGAAGGGCGGAGGGGGTCGGCCAACGGGTTCAATAGCAACAGCGAGGCTCAGTCCACCAACCCATCCGGCCTGTCGGCCACCTTCCCCACGCTCCGCGCGAGGAAGGGTGAGTGAAATCGGCCCCAGCAGCCTAAGGTGGCGGTCACCAATCACATTCAATCTGTGTTAGAAATTAAATCCTTACCAGTTATTTTACTCCCAGACGAGCGTTTGCCCTTTCCGCCATCCCCTGCCACCCCACCCCAGAATCGCGCTGTACGGTCAAATGCTAGGCATTTAGAGCTATTGTAGGAATTATACTACAAAACAAAATCCAGCGCATCCAACGCCACGTTGCCGCTGATCACAATCCGCATGTCAGGCGCTGTTGTGCCGGTGGTGTTCATGTCCACCACGGTGTCACCCCCGCTGAAATACGCCCGCACCTGGCCCAGTGCCGTGAACGCGGCGGTACCCACAAAGGCAAACGTGTCATTGGCCGTGCCCCCCGTCTTGGCATCGATGGTGGAAAGATCGATCCGGTCCGTGGCCGCAGAGTTGAACCCTGAAATCCGGTCGCGGTTGGCAACGGTGGACTCTGTGATCGAGTTGAAATCGAAGCGGTCCTTGCCACCGCCACCCACCAGGAAATCGCGGCCCAAGCCACCCGTCAGCGTGTCGTCGCCGCTGCGCCCGTAGATCGCATCATTGCCGCCATTTCCCGCCAGCGAGTTGACCAGCCCATTGCCGGAAATAGTGTCATTGCCGATATTGGAACCGGAGATGTTCTCGACGCCAAAGAACGAATCCCCCGCCGCCGCCCCCGTGCCCACAATCGTATTATCGAGCGACACATTCACCACGCCATCGAGGTAATACGATGCAGTATCGATACCACTGCCGCCATCCAGCGTGTCCCCGCCCGCATTGCCGCGCAGGCTGTCGTTGCCGCTGCCGCCTTCGAGCGAGTCACTCACATCGCCACCATTGAGAACATCGTTGCCCCCCGCGCCATAAAGATCGTCGCTGCCGCCGAGGCCATCCAACTCGTTGCTGTTGCCATTGCCCCGGATGGAATTGTCGTCATTGGTGCCGCTGCCATTGATGGCACCCGATCCCAGCAGCGTGAGGTTTTCGATGCCGTTGGAGAAGTTGAGATCACGCGTGATGGTTGACGTGACCGTGTCGGTTCCCGCGCTATCGTCCACCGTGTCCATCAAGCTCGCACCCAGAACATAGGTGTCGTCGCCGCCGAGACCCTGAAGCAAGTCCTCCAGATCATCAACACCGCCGTTGATGATGTTGTCGCCAGCATTGCCGGTGATCGTCTGAACCAGCGCGTTGCCCGTGAGGTTGATGGCATTGGTGCCGGACGAACTGTTGGTCCGCAAATCTTCGATGTCGTCGTCGGCGGCCAGCGTGAAGTTGACTGCCGCTTCCACCGTGTCTGTCCCTTCGCCCGCGTCTTCCTGGATGACCATGCTGAAGCTGAACACATGATACGTATCATCGCCAAGTCCGCCGTCCAGAATGATGTTGGTGCCCAGAAGGCTCGTCAGGTCGTCATTGCCCGCACCGCCAAACAGACTGCCACCACCATCCGCCGTCAGGAAATCCCGGCCACCGAGGCCAAAGAATGTGCCGCTGGTTATCTCTTGCGTGTCCGCACCCATCGTGCCGAGATTGTCGCCACCAGTGGGCGAGCCCGAGCCCGAGCCCGAGCCGACATTCAATACAGAGTTGCTTGCATCACCAGCAGTGCCAGCAGTGCCATCAGGCAACGGCCCGGCACCTTCACCTTCGCGGCCGCCGGATCCCGGTGTCCCGGCGTTGGTCGTGGATTTGTAGGTGCCGCTGGCCGTTCCGAGATTCAATATCGCACCTGCAGCAGAGCCGCCCGCACCACCATTGCCAGCGGGGTCGGCGAAATCAGGAGGATCATAAAAGGCAGGATTGCCATTTCCGCCATCTCCGCCGGTTGCGCTGTTGGTACTGAACAGAACATGGGTCAGCGCCAGGTTTCCCAAATTGACAATGGTGCCCGCATGACCACCCGTCAGGCCGTTTCCGCTCAAACCACTCCCTCGCTGTGCTGTCGCGCTGTTGCCGGTGAAGGCTGATTCGGTGATTTCCAGGGCAGCACCCGCCTGGTTCAGAATGGCCCCGGCGGCGGCGGAACCGGGGGATAGAAAAGTGTCGCCGCTCGCGTTGACGGTATTGTTGGCGAAGGTGCTGGCTTCAATCGCCAGCGTGCCGCTGTTGACGATGGCACCCGCCTTGGACGGCTGATCATGGCTAATGGATGCTGAGCCATTGGTGAACGCCAGGGACTTGAGAACGACAGATGCGCCAGTGGCGACGTTGAGCATGTGTGTGGCGTCGTTGCCGGAAATCGTGATGTCGATATCGCCATCGCCATTCACATCGCCATTGATGGTGGTGATGCCAGCACCCGTGGCCGTGATCGCCGTGCTGAGAATGAACGTGCTGCCCGTCGCCGGGTCGAATTCGACGGTATCATCGCCCGCCGCATTCGAGGCATCGATAATCGCCTGCCGCAATGAGCCTGCACCGGAGTCATTTGTGTTCGTAACCGTAAACGTCGCCATGGCCATCCCTTTGCCGCGTCAAGCGGACTCATTGATCGCCCCCATTTCGAGATTAGCGTATCGTTGCAAAGAGTCGAGAGCCACCAACTTTCCCTTCTCCCCTTGCGGGAGAAGGTGGCGCGGAACGCGCCGGATGAGGGGGCGTGTCCGCGAACTCTCGTCTGAACATCTAGCCGCCGGACCCCCTCATCCGTCTCGCGACAAGTGTCGCGATCCACCTTCCCCCGCGAGGGGGGAAGGAAAGAGTGTGATCCGTCCCGCCAGCAGCCACGCCGCAATCGACAGGTTCAACAGGTTCCACGCAATGCCGTGCAGGAACGCTGCTTGATACGATCCGGTCCAATCAAAGATTTCACCCGACAGCCACCCACCCAGCGCCATGCCAAGCACGGTGGAATTGAGCACGAGGCTGATGCGGGTGCCCGCTTCCTTCGCCGGAAAATTGTCGCGCACGATCAGCGCATAGCTCGGCACAATGCCACCCTGTGACAAACCAAATAACGCCGACACAATGTACAACGACGTCAGCCCGTCAAACGGAATGTAAAATATGAGCGCCAGACATTGCAGCACCGAACCAATGATGAGTGTTGCCAATCCGCCGATCTTGTCTGCAATGAATCCCGATGCGATGCGGCTCAACACCCCAAAGCCCAACATGAGCGACAGCATCTCCGCTCCGCGTGCCGCACCATACCCAAGGTCGCCACAATAGGCGACGATGTGCACCTGCGGCATCGACATCGCCACACAACAGGCAAGCCCCGCCAGCATGAGCAACGCCTGCAAAGACAGGGTGCCCTTGAATGAAGAATCCGGCGACAGCAGCGTAGCATCGCTTGTCGGTGCCCGCCGCCGCAACAGGAACGCCAGCGGCGTCATCAGCACCATGCAGAATAGGCCAATGGCAACATAGGTGTTGCGCCAGCCATGGGCTTCAACCGCACGCGTGAGAAACGGCGGCCAGATGGCACCCGCCAGATAGTTGCCGCTCGCCACAATCGCAATCGCGATGCCCCGCCGCTTTTGAAACCACAGCGACACATCCGCCACCAGCGGCCCGAAGGACGTGCCCACACCCACAAGCCCGATCAACCCAGCTTGTGCCGCCACAAACAGCCAATAGCTTGGTGCATACGCCGCCGCGATGAATCCCACTCCCAGAAACACCGTGCCAATCAGCATCGGCACCATGATGCCAAAGCGGTCGGCCAGACGGCCCATCACCACGCCACCAATGGCAAACCCGATCATCGTGAGCGTGTAGGGAAGTGCTGCCCCCGAACGGTCAATGCCAAATTCCTGTTGGATCGTCGGCAGAATGACAACGCCAGCCCACAGCCCGATGCCGGCAATGGTGGAAAGGGCAAGGGCTACGGCAAGACGTGTCCAGGAGTAAGATGAATCAAGATGGGAGGCGGTCATCGAAGGTGTGTACAGGAGATTTCGATACTGGGGCAGGGGGAATGGCAAAATACCTACCCTTCTCCCTTCAGGGAGAAGGTGCCCGAAGGGCGGATGAGGGTCTGATTTGGCAGCGACGGAATCTGCTGCGCTTCCCGTCTCCATGCTGGAGGCCACCATGCCCAGTATTGCACGCACCCGCGCCAAGTCATTACGCCACAGCCAAACCGATGCTGAACGCCGCTTGTGGAATTGCCTGCGCAAGCGCTCGCTCGGGAATCACAAATTCGTGCGGCAACTCCCGATTGGACCGTTCATCGCGGACTTTGTCTGTCGCGAACGCCTGCTTGTGATCGAAGTAGATGGTGTTACGCATGCTGATGCCCACGAGGTTGCCTATGACTCCCGGCGAACGAAATTTCTTGAAACGCAAGGATATGCCGTGATGAGAGTGGGGAACCTGGAAGTTTTTACCAACTTGGACGGCGTGTTGAATTCGATTTTGCTGGCCTTGCAGGAACGGGATTCGCAATTTGACCTTCGGCGAGGTAGACCCCTCACCCGGCGCTATGCGCCACCCTCTCCCTGAAGGGAGAGGGGTAACTTGTGCGCCCTTCTCCCTTCACGGAGAAGGTGCCCGAAGGGCGGATGAGGGCCGTTACAGAACTTTCAAATCCACCAGCGCGGAGCGCAATTTCTCCGGCGAGGTGAAATGGTGCGCCAGCCAGCCCACAGCTTCAGCCCCCTTCACATTTTTCATGCTGTCATCAATGAACAGGCACTGCGCCGGATCAAGACTGTTCCGTGTACAGAGCAAATCAAAGATGGCCGGATCAGGTTTCAGGATTTTCGCGTCTCCCGACACCACAATGTCGCGGAAGCGCTTGAGAAATGCAAAGCGGTCACGTGTGGCGCGGAATGTGTCGCCGTTCCAGTTGGTGATGGCGTAGAGGGGAACCCCTTTGCCATGCAATTCTTCCAGGATGGCAACGGAGCCTTCAATTGCACCCGGAACCATTTCCATCCAGCGGTCGCGGTACAGGGCGATTTCAGTTTTGAAATCCGGATGGCGCGATGTGGCTTCGGCAACTGCATCATCGAACGACCGGCCGCGATCCTGCTCCAGATTCCATTCACCGTGGCAGACATTGGCAAGAAACCATTCCATCTTCGCGTCATCGGCAAACACCTTGCGGTACAAATGCCGCGGATCCCATTCGATGAGAACCATGCCAAGATCAAAGGCAACGTTCACGCCGCATCCACCAGCTGCTCGGCTTCCTGCAAATTCACTGACACCAGCTGCGACACACCGCGCTCCATCATCGTCACACCAAACAACCGGTGCATGCGCGCCATGGTGAGGGGGTGGTGGGTGATGATGAGGAAACGTGTTTCGGTTTTCTGCAACATCGCATCAAGGAGATTGCAGAAGCGTTCCACATTGTGGTCATCCAGCGGCGCATCCACTTCGTCGAGCACACAGATGGGCGACGGATTGGTGAGGAACACGGCAAAGATCAGCGCCATGGCAGTCAGCGTCTGCTCGCCACCCGACAGCAGCGACAATGTCGTCGGTTTTTTGCCCGGCGGATTGGCCATGATTTCAAGTCCAGCTTCCAGCGGATCATCCGACTCGATCAGTTGCAGTTCTGCTTTTCCGCCGCCAAACAGCGTCGTGAACAGCTCCGAGAATTTCTCGTTCACCGTGCCAAAGGCATCAAGCAAGCGCTGGCGGCCTTCCTTGTTGAGCGATGAAATGCCGCCGCGCAGTTTGTGGATGGCCTGCACCAGTTCATCTTTTTCGGATTTCATCTTGCTGAGTTGCGCGTCAACCGCATGCGCTTCTTCATCCGCGCGCAAGTTCACCGCACCCAAACGTTCGCGGTCTTCGCGCAACGCCAGCAGCTTGTGTTCGATGGTTTCAGAAGCAGGCAGCTTGTCGGCGTCAACTTCGGCCTGCGCCAGAACCTCTTCCGGCTCGCAATGCAGGGTTTCGGAAATGCGCTGCGTGCAGTGATCGTGGCGTTGCTTCGATGATTCCAGCCGCGCCCCCGTGCGCGCATGCTCCTCGCGCGACGTCGCGGCCTGCTCCTGTGCCTCGCGCAAAGACAGGTCGGCGGCACGCACGGCATTGTCGCCTTCCTGCAATGCATCAGCGGCAGCTTTCCTGTCGCGCTCGGCTTCTGACAGCAGGTTCATCAGCTTGAAACGCTTGTCAGCCAATTGCTGCGGCAACGCCATCAAGTCTTCAATGGCTGCTTCGGTTTCCGCCGCCCGCGCGGTGAGGGCCTCAAGCTGCGCACGCGCCTTGGCCGCCCGCAAACGCCATTGTTCCTGTTCACCACCAATCGCGGCAATACGATCCACCCGCACGCGGGCTTCGCGCTCAAGTCCGTCGTGATGGCTGCGCGCTTCGGCATAGGCGGCGCGTTCTGAATTGAGGGTGTCGCGGCAGGCGGTGGCTTCAGCCTGCACGCCATCAAGTCCGGCGAGTTGCGCATACTCGGCATTGGCCGCCGCATGCGCCGCCTGCAATTCCTGCAACTGGCTTTCGGTCAGCTGCGCCCGTTCTTCAAGCGCACGGGCCTGGGCCGTGTGCTCGGCAGACTTGCGCTCGTGCGATTGCAGCGCCTCGCGCGCCACATTGAGTGCTGCTGTGGCAGCCCGCCAGGCATCGCGGCGCTCACGCTCGTTGCGCACACTTGTTTCAACGGCCCCGCGCGCTTCATCGAATGTGGACTTGGCCGCATTCGCCTCGGCCATCGCACCTGACATTTCGGTTTCCAGAACCATCAGCCGGTTGCGCTCGGCCAGACGCTTGGCAGCGGCAGACGGAGCATCGGCAGCTGCCACAAACCCATCCCAACGCCAGACGTCACCTTCACGCGACACCAGCCGTTGGCCCGGTTGCAACTGTGATTGCAGGGCGGCACCGACGCCGCGCGAAACCACCCCGACGTGATTGAGAATGCGGGTGAGCGCATGCGGGGCCTGCACGAAATGCGACAGCGGCTGGGCATCGCCGGGCAACGCCGCGATTGTCTCCAGATCGGGAAGTCCGCGCCAGTGGATCGGTGCACCTTCATCTGATGACGCATCAATGTCGTCACCCAGCGCCGCCGCCAGTGCCGCTTCATATCCCGGCGATACCGCCATGGCATCGACCAGTGCCGGCCAAAGGCCACCATCGGCGGATGCAAGGAATTTCGTCAGTGTACGGACTTCCGTCTGCAGGGCATCGGCCTTGCGCCGCGCTTCATCATGCGCTGTGCGGGCATCCGCCTCCACCTGCCGCGCCACCCGGATCTGCACTTCAACATGTGCGGCATCTTGCTCGGCAGACGATGCTGCATGCATCGCCTGTTCCACGGCGGAAGCAAGTGTCGGGCCGTCGCCGTTGTCCCCGATGAGCGAGAACATCTGCTGGCGCCGTTCTGAAATCGACACGGCATCCTGCTCCAGCCGGTTCAGGCGGGTGCGCTGTTCCGCCAGTGCCCGGTCCATGGCGCTGCGTTGTGCAGCGAGGTCTGACAGCTGGCGGCCAGCAAGGTCAGCGGCATCCTGCGCCCGCGCCAGAGCTGCGGCAGCCGATTCGAGAGTGCTGGTCGCTGCGGCCCTCAGATCGGCGTCAACACCTGATGCGGATTCCAGGCCCAGCGCTTCTTCACCAAGGCGGGCAATGACACCGTCGGTGTCTGCCAAAAGCCCGTCTTCGCGCACCGCATCCTGTGCGATCTGCGTCTTGCGCTGCTTCAATTCCGCCAGCCGCCCTTCGACGCGCTTTTCTTCATCATCAAGGGCTGAACGTTCAATGGTCATGCGCTGCAGCACGGCAGCACGAATGGCTTCCTGTTCACGCAAAGCCGGCAACGTTTCGCCGATCGCGTCGCGCCCGCGAAGTTTTTCAGAAGCGAGCCGCGTGTGTTCCCCCAAGCTGCGCGTCGCCGCATCAAGTGCCTGGTTGTCGCGCGCCGCAGCTTCGGCTGCATCACGCCATGCCACGAAAAGGCCTGCCGCTTCCAGTTTGCGGATTTCGGCAGAAACCTGCTTGTATTTCGCCGCCTGCCGCGCCTGCCGTTTCAAGCTGTTGAGTTGTGTTTCAAGTTGGGCGGTCACATCGTCAAGCCGTGCCAGGTTTTGTTCAGCCGCCTTGAGTTTCAATTCAGCGTCATGTCGGCGTGTATGCAGTCCCGTGATGCCCGCGGCCTCTTCCAGAATAAGACGCCGCGCCTGGGGTTTTGAATTGATGATCTCGGCGATCTGCCCCTGCTTGACCAGGGCAGGCGAGCGCGAGCCCGTGGACACATCGGCAAAAAACAGTTGCACATCCCGCGCCCGCACATCCTTGCCGTTGACGCGGTAGGTGGACCCTTCGTCCCGTTCGATGACGCGCGAAACCTCCAGCGTCTCACTGTCATTATAAGCGGCAGGAGCGGTGCGATCTTCATTGCCGAGCGTCAGCATGACTTCCGCGAAATTGCGGGCCGGACGCTGCGTGGTGCCCGAGAAAATCACATCTTCCATGCCCGCCGCCCGCATGGATTTGTAGGAACTCTCGCCCATCACCCAGCGCAACGCTTCCAGAAGATTGGACTTGCCGCAGCCATTGGGCCCCACCACACCGGTCAGTCCCTGTTCGATCACGATTTCAGTGGGTTCAACGAAGGACTTGAATCCGGTGAGCCGCAGTTTTGAAAACTTCATGATCAGTCAGGTCTCCGCAAGATTATCCGAGTAGGGGATCGATTTTGGCTTTGATGCCCGGGTAGTCGCGCTCTTCCACTTTCACCCCGTTGATGAAGACGGATGGAATGCCGGTGATCTTGGCCACGGTTTCGGCCCGGTTCTTGGCATCAACGATGCCCTTCGCCACTTTTTCGTCCTTGAGGCAGGCGTTGAAGGCATCTTCCGTCATGCCCGCCTGCTTGGCGATTTCCTTGAGGCCATTGAGCGGATCAGCCGTCCACTTGTCTTGCGTCTGGAAAATCACGTCAATGATCGGGAAATATTTCTCCGGCGGCGCGCAACGCGCAATCATGAAGCCCGCCAGCCCCAGGTCATTGTGCGGAAACTCGCGGAAAATGAAGCGCACCTTGCCGGTGTCAATATAGTCCTTCTTGAGCGGCACATAGACTTCAGTGAAGAAGTCTCGGCAATGCGGACAGCTGGCTGACGCATATTCGATGATGGTGACCTTGGCATCCTTGCTGCCCACTTCCATTTCGCCATTGGCTTGCGGCACCATCAACTCTTTCACATCGATGGCGGCATCCTGCGCCAACGCGGACGGGGACACGAAGAGGGCGAGAACGGCAGCAGTGCTCAGAAGGTCGCGGCGGTTGGTTTTCATGGGGTGGGTTCCTACAAGAGTCGCAAGGTGGGCTAAAGTCTTATTTTGGCTGTGGAGAAGGGGCGATTCCGGCCCCCAGCCGGGCCAGGGCGCTGCGCAATTCCGGGTCGTCGATAGTGCTTAGGTGGGGGAGAATTGTGGCAGGGTCTGTAGCCTGTGGTTTTTCCGGCAAAGCGGGCGTCGGCGTGACGCCAGCCATCACCTTGATACTCACCACCGCTTCATGGCCAAGATACTGGTTGATGCGGTTGATCAGGCGCGGGCTCTGGTAATGCAGATCAAGGCTGTAGCCGGGTGCTGCCCGGATCACCAGCGTGCCACCGTTTTTGCGCCCCTCATCAGTGGTGCGCGGCCATTTGATTTTTTCCGGCTTGCACTGGCGGGCAATGTCATCCCCTGCAATCAGCGCCCACTGCGACAGGAGGTCCGCCTGCGCAAAACCGTGTTTCGCGAAAGCCGCCTTGGTCAGTGTCTTGAAATGCTTGCCGAGTGTTTCCATGACGTGGGATAGGGATTGTTATAGATGCAAACCTCGCGGAAAACCATGGCGGAAGAAGGGCTGCGCCAATCATTGCTCAGGTGGTACGACGCCCATGCGCGAGACCTGCCGTGGCGGCGCGTGGGCGCAAAACAAGACCCCTACAAAGTGTGGCTGTCAGAAATCATGCTGCAACAAACCACTGTGGCAACGGTGAAGGACTACTACACTAAATTCCTGTCGCGCTGGCCGGATGTCGTGGCACTGGCAGCGGCAGACCGCGAGGACGTGATGCGGAGCTGGGCCGGCCTTGGCTATTATGCCCGCGCCCGCAATCTCCATGCCTGTGCCCAACAAGTGGCAGCGCGCGGCGGCTTCCCGGAAACGGTTGAAGGCCTGCTGGAACTGCCCGGCGTCGGTCCCTACACGGCAGCCGCCATCGCAGCGATAGCTTTTGACCATCCCATCGCCGCCGTTGATGGCAATGTCGAGCGCGTGGTGAGCCGCATGTTTGCCATCGAAACGCCCTTGCCGCAGTCCAAACCACAGATCCGCGAACACGCCCAATCATTGGTGCCGCGTGCGCGGGCAGGCGATTTCGCCCAAGCCATGATGGATTTGGGTGCCACCATCTGCAACCCCAAATCACCCAACTGCGATATTTGTCCGTGGACGGATGAATGCGCCGGTCGCAAGGCGGGGATTGCATCCACACTGCCACGCAAAGCCCCCAAAAAACCCATCCCCACTCGCATGGGCTACGCCTATTGGGTGCAGCGCCCCGATGGCGCGGTGCTGCTGCGCCAACGCCCCGACAAGGGCTTGCTGGGCGGCATGATGGAAATTCCGACATCGGATTGGACAGAAAAACTGCCCCGCAGCTATGAAGGCGCTCCCATTAAAGCGAAATGGAAAAAACGTGCCGGAGTTGTGGAACACACCTTCACCCATTTTCATTTGCAGCTGACGGTGGTGGTGGCGGCGGCGGATTGTGAAGTGAGTGAACCTTACCGATGGATTGCGCCCGAAATGCTCGCTGGCGAGGCCTTGCCGACGGCGATGCGAAAAGTAGTGGATAAAATTTTGAGGGATAAAGAAAAGCCTGTTCCTACCCCGCAAACTTCCGCGCCCCAAACACACAGGCGATAACGCCAACGGTCACCGCCATCATCAATGCACTGACCGGTTCATGCAGCAGGGTTGCGGCCCAGATGAGTCCGAGGAAGGGTTGCAACAGCTGCAATTGCCCGACCGCCGCGATGCCGCCTAGCGCCAGCCCGCGATACCAGAACACAAAACCGATCAGCATGCTGAACAGCGACACATAGGCAAGGCCGATCCAGGCCGGGATGCCGACATCGGAAAATGTCGGAGGCCGCAGCCAGACTGTGAGCGACAACATGATGGGCAAAGAAAGCAACAAGGCCCAAGAAATCACTTGCCAACCGCCCAGCGTCCGCGAGAGTTTTCCGCCTTCGGCATAGCCCAGCCCGCACACCAAGATGGCGGCAAACATGAGCGCGTCTCCCATGGGCGATACCTGCACGTTGTGGCTCAATGCGAAACCCGCCACCAGCGCACCACCCAGCACTGAAAAAATCCAGAACGCCGGGTGCGGACGTTCGCCGGCTCTAATGACGCCGAAGATTGCCGTGGAAAGCGGCAGCATGCCGATGAACACCATGGAATGGGCCGACGTCAGATATTGAAGAGCCAACGCGGTAAGCAGGGGAAAGCCGACAACAACGCCCAGCGCCACGATGAGCAAGGGAACGATATCGCCTCTGGTTGGATATTTCTGCTTGAGCGCAACAAGAAGGATCACCCCTAGTACACCAGCAATGGAAGCCCTTGCAACGGTCAGGAATACCGGATCGAAATCCATGACGGCAACCCGCGTGGCAGGCAGGGACGCGCTGAAAATCAGCATTCCCAAGAAACCGTTTATCCATCCATGTGCCGATTTTTCCATGCCGACACGCTTATAGCGGCATGCAGAAAAGTGGAATTGGTTTTCTGCGAAAATGCCGCGACAAACCAATGAGCTAGAGTGAAATGCCGATTCCATGAAGCGGCATTTCGCTCGAGTGGGTTTGGTGCGCGTGCTTTGATCCAGTCCCCCGGATTATGCCGCGCCACCCCTCACTGCTTCGTTTTCATCACCGTGAACTCACCCGACCTGATCCGGTCCGGCAGTTTCTCGCACATCACCGCCACGGGTTCTTCGCCGTAGGATGCGATCATGTCGGAAAGGGCGGCGAAAATGGCAGCTGTCGCCAGCGCATCAGGGTCCAGGCCATCATAAACGGCCTCCTCCCAGGCATCGAGAAGATACCTGAGGGCTACCTGCCGGGCTTCCGGAGTTTGGAGAAGTGCTTGGTTTTTAATAGTATTCTTGTACATTTCTGCTGCTTTGCGGGGGCCGTGCGGGAACGCAACACCACCTTAGCAAGCCAAAGGGCGCGCCCGAGTCGATTCTTAAACGAAGGTTAACGCACACCGTAAACCTAGCGTTAAACTTGCTGCAAATTGCATGCCATTTCCAATGCAACCGCCATATGGGGTGCCAGTTTCAGCCGTTTCGGATTGTCCACCGGCACCCAGCGCGCCTCCAGCGCGTCACTGTGGGCCGCTCCTTCACCAGATGTCCATGTGCCCAGCATGCACACCACGGTATAGGCCTGTCCGGTTTTGCTGCTGACCTCAAACTGCCCCACCAGTGTGTGCAATTCCGCCGTAACCCCTGTTTCCTCAAACAGTTCACGGGTGGCGGCTTCTGCAATGCTTTCGCCCGCCTCCACCTTGCCGCCTGGAAAGGCCCATACATCCTCCGCCCGCCGCACCATGAGCGCCCGGCCTTCTCTGATGATGCAGGCCGAAGCAGCAAGAATGGGCATTTGGTCTTCGTCGCGCATCGGTTAATCTCCCGCAATCATGTGTGGACGCTATTGCTTCAAAACTTCTGCCGAAGAAACCAGATCGCTGCTCGGCTATCTCGAAAATCCGGATTTTCCGCCGCGCCAGCACGTGTTGCCGGGAAGCCCGATTGCAATAGTAACCCAATCGCGCGGCGTAAGGAACTTCAAGCTGGTGCGGTGGGGTTTCATTCCCGCCTGGGTAAAAGAAGTGAAGCCCGGCAAACCCATGATCAATGCCCGCAGCGAAACTGTCATGGAAAAGCCTTCGTTCCGTAACGCCTTCCGCCGCCGCCGCTGCCTTATCCCGGCTGATGGCTTCTACGAATGGGAGGGCGATATCCCGGGCAAAAAGCAGCCCTATTTCATCCGCCGCCCCGACAACAGCCTCTTTGCCTTTGCCGGCATTTGGGAACACTGGATGGGGCCAGACGGCTCCGAACTCGAAACCGCTGCCATTATAACCGCTGCCCCCAATCAGGAAATCTCCCGCATCCACGACCGCTCGCCTGTCATTATCCATCCACCGGATTTCAACACCTGGCTGGCCAATGACGAAACCGATATCGCCGCTGTCGCCGCATTGCTGCGTCCGCCACCCGATGATTACTTTGTCCTTGAGCAAACCCACATTGAACGTAAAGCGCCAGCGCCAAAGCCAACCAGTCAGCTGAAACTGTTTTGAATTACACTTACTGCAGGAAATCGATGTCGCCCTGCACCACAGTGTAAGTTGCGGTGAAGGTGATGATGTCGCCGGGGCCAAGCGTGGCCCATGTGCCATCATTGGGCGTGCCGGTATTGGAATCACCGGCAGGCAGTGTGTCAGTCAACAGCGATTCCGTCCCCGGCACTGGCAACGTGCCGTAACCGTTGAAATTCGCGGGCGGTTCATTGATCACAACGCTGGTGATCGTGGTGTTTCCCGAATTGGTGACACGGAACGTGTAGGTGATGGTGTTGCCGACGGCAACCGGCCCGGGCGTGTTTGCCGTTTTGAGCAAGGTCAGCCCCGGCACCAGCAATTCATTTGTATAGGTGCAGGCCAGCGCATTGGCGGGAAGGACCGCTGCCGCCGTGAACGCAACCTCGCCGGTGGTCAGGTTGGTGGTGTAGTTGGCAGCGGACGTTCCCGAACATGTGATGGCGGTGATTTTGTAGGTGGGCGGGATGGTTTCCTGGATCGTCGTTGCGGTATTGGCATTGGCGAGATACTTGGTTGTCCCGGCCTGCGCCACGCCCGCCGTCACCGTTGTAATGGCGTCTGTGCCAAAACCATTGCCGCCACTGAAATTGAACGTGCCCACGCCGCCGTTGCTGATCTTGGAGATGGTAATCGTGGTGATCAGGTATTGGATGACGATCTCGCCGTTGCCGCCGACACCATAGCATGTGCCCTTGCCGATGCCCGTTGTATAAAGGGCATCTGTTTCACCACCTGAATCGCCACTGGCTGCCGTGTCGGCGCAGTTGGCACCGCTGTTGAGGAAGTTGGCACCGGCCGCTGTTGCCCCCGCTGTAACACCCGCACCCGCAATGTAACTCGATCCGCCACCACCTGCACCGTTTTGTGTTGCGCTGTTCTGACATAGGCCGCCGCCGCCGCCAAAATATCCACCACCACCGCCACCACCACCTTCATTGCTGCTGGCACCATTGGATGTAGCCCCGCGCCCACCCTGGAATTGGCTGCCTGCGGTTTGCGCCACAGTGCACGCGCTCGTACCCGTTGCTGCCGCACCACCTGCCGCTTGCGTGCCGCCCCGGCCTGATCGCGCCGGCTGACCATCCTGCCCTCCCGTTGTAGCCCCGCCGCCGCCGGAACCGGTATTCGTGCTGCCGTCAGCACCGGGCGATGCGCCACCGCCACCGCCAGCCACCAGGCGCACATTGGCCACCGTTTTTGTGGCGGATACAAACACCGCCGACATGCCCCCACCACTGCCGCCAATGCGTGCAGCGTCCGTGGAACCACCACCCTGTCCGCCGCCGCCAACCGTCGTTGCAGTGGAATTCGGAATGCCGCCTTGTCCAACCACCAGCGTCAAAGTTTGACCCGCTGTGACGGCAAACGTGCCGCGCGCATATCCGCCGCCAGCCCCGCCACCCTGTAACTGATAAAATGACAGATTTGCCCCGCCACCCGCCGCACCCCACAGCCGTACATCAAGACTGGTGATGCCCGTGGGGACAGTGAATGTTTGGTCGCCGCCGCTGTAAGTGATGCGTTTGCACGCCGTGAAGCCAGCCGTGGGCGTGCAGTCGGTGACGGCTGCATGTGAGCCCGAAATGCCTTGCCAAGCCACGGCGACGAACATCGCAAGCAGTTTGGGAAGCCAATAATCGGCGTATTTTTGCAAGGTGCGATGGCGCATGGCAAAACCTGCCGCCATTTTGAATCGCCAACCTTGTCGAAAGGTTAAGTTTATGCCGTTCGGCGGATAGTTTTCCCCAAGCTGACAACGGCATTGGCGGTGAACCCGAGTTTTTCATAAAAACTGATGGCCTGTGCGTTGTCACCGCGCACCTGAATGTTGATTTTCCACACGCCGCGCTGCCTGAGCCATTCTTCGGCAACATCGAGCACTTGCGACCCCAGGCCCTTGGCCTGATGCGCCGGGTCAACACCCAGATAATACAACGCACCCCGGTGCCCGTCGTGACCGACCATGACAGCGGCAACCACCGTGCCGCCGGCGTCCCACACCAGCACAGTTGAGGCTGGCCCGCGCCGCGCAAAGGCGATGTCCGTCACGGGATCGTTCCAGGGTCGCGTCAGCTTGCAGCGCTCCCACAGTGAAACAACCTGCTGCACGTCGGCGTCGGCGATCTCGCGCCACCGCGTCATTCCGGCAGCACCTTGCCCGGATTGAGGATGCCCTTGGGGTCGAGCATCGCCTTCAGGCCGCGCATCAGGTGCAATTCGACCGGTGACTTGACCCGCAACATCTCGTCCCGCTTCAACCGCCCGATGCCGTGCTCGGCGCTGATCGAACCATTCAGTGTGCGGACGATATCATGCACGATCCGGTTCATCTCTGGCCAACGCGCGAGATAGGCTTGCTTCTCCATGCCCAAGGGTTGCGAGACGTTGAAGTGCATGTTGCCGTCTCCCAAATGTCCGAAGCACACGATACGCGCTTCTGGCATGAACTGCTCCACGGCATGTGTCGCCTGCCTGATGAAAGCCGGCACCTGGGAAACCGCCACGGCAACATCATGCTTGATCGATCCGCCCTCGAATTTCTGCGCTTCCGACATGTTTTCCCGCAGTGCCCAAAGGTCCAGCCGTTGCTGCGCCGAGTGCGCGATGACCGCGTCAGTCGCAGTACCCTGGGCGAGGGCGGTTTCCAGGCAATCAGCCAGCGAATCTGTGGGTGCATCCGCCAACTCTGCCAACACAAACCACGGCGAAGGTGCGGCCAGCGGATGGCGCGTGCCCATTTGGGTTGTGGTAAATTGAATGCCAATGGACGGCAAAAGTTCACAGGCAACAAGATGTGAACCCGCGGCACTCTTCAGGAGTGACAGCAATGCCACAGCAGCTTCCGTTGTCGGAACGGCAACGAACGCCGTCTCATGTCTTTTTGGTTTCGCCAGCAGCTTGAGTGTGGCGGCGGTGATCACGCCCAGAGTGCCTTCCGCGCCGATGAACAGGTTCTTGAGATCATAACCTGTGTTGTCCTTGCGCAATGTCTTGAGACCATTCCAGATGCGTCCGTCTGCCAACACCACTTCCAGGCCCAGACACAAGTCCCGCGCCGTGCCGTGGGCCAACACATTCACGCCTCCTGCATTGGTCGAAAGATTGCCGCCAATGCGGCACGTGCCTTCGCTGGCCAGTGACAACGGAAACAGCCGGTCAGCAGTGTCTGCGGCATCCCGGACGGACTTGAGCGTTGCACCCGCTTCGACGGTGATGCTGAAATCTGCTGCATCCACAGTGATGATGCGGGTCATCCGGTCCAGCGACAGCAACACCTCCGTGCCCGCAGGTGAGGGAACGCCACCGCCCACCAGTCCCGTATTGCCCGATTGCGGCACAATCTTGGTGTCGGTCTCATGGGCGATGCCAAGAATTTTCGATACTTCATCCGTGTTCCCAGGCCGAACCACCAGCGGCGAAACGCCCACCCACTTATCGCGCCACTCCCGCATGTAGCCAGTCATTTCGGCAGCGTTACGAATGACATTTTTTTCCCCCACCACGGCGGCGATGCGGTTGAGGACAAGTTCACTGGGTTTCATCGTGGTGCTGCCGCGCGTTTCAGCCGGTCATTGATGGCTTCACCCAGACCATGATGCGGTATCGGTGCAATCGCGATCAGCGAAGGTGAAGTGGCATCGATCTCGTGCAGCAGCCGAAAGACATTCGCCGCAGCTTCCACAAGGTCGCCCGACCGCGACAGGGAGTAGGGTCCGTGGTCACGCTTCCCAAATCCCAGGTAGGTTTCACCGGCGTCAACGACATCCGCGTCAAGGCGCAACCGCGCCCGTGGCGCATAGTGGCTATCCAGCTGACCGGGAGAATGCAGGCCATCCTGGCATTGAGGCGCACGTAATTTCTGCCCCAACACGTGTTCGATGGCATCGCGCCTCGCACCACCCGGCCGCAACAGACAAGCCCCATCTGGCATCACCCGCACCACAGTGGATTCAACACCGACTGCACAAGGCCCACCGTCAAGCACCATGACACCGTCACCCAAACCGTCTCGCACATGCTGTGCGGATGTCGGGGAAATCCGTCCCGAAGGATTGGCACTTGGTGCAACCAAGGGCCAACCGAACACGCCGATGAGAGCAAGCGCCACCGGATGCGAAGGCACGCGCAGGGCAATGGTATCCAACCCGGCCGAAGCCAGCAGGGACACCGGGCAGCTTTCGGCGCGCGGCACCACCAGCGTCAAAGGCCCCGGCCAAAAGGCCTCCGCCAATCGTTTCGAGTCCGAATCGAACGCGCCGAGATGAAAGGCTTCCTCCGCCCGCGCCACATGCACGATCAGCGGATTGAACTGTGGCCGCCCTTTGGTCGCATAGACTTTGGCCACAGCCAAATCATTGCAGGCATCAGCCCCGAGACCGTAAACAGTCTCGGTCGGAAACGCCACGACGCCACCGTCGCGCAAGCGGCGGGCAGCCCGGGAAATTTCGTCTGGTGTAGTCATTGGCGTCTGCCTATAGCACACAAATGTCCACCCTCATCTACACCCACGCCGCAGCACTGGCCCATGCAACGCCGCCAGGCCATCCAGAACGCGTGGACCGCATGCAAGCCATCATGCAGGTGCTCGCCTCACCGCATTTCAAGGGCCTGCCAATTCTGGAGGCACCGCGCGGCAAGGCCGGGGATATTCTGCGCGCCCACAGTGAGGAGCACTACCAGCGCGTTGTGTCCATGGCACCCGAAAATGATTTTGAGTATCTCGACGCCGATACCGTCATGTCTCCGGGAACACTCGAGGCTGCGTTGCGGGCGGTGGGAGCAGCAACCTCTGCCGTTGACGCCGTCTTCAAGGGCGATGCCGCCAACGCCTTCTGCGCCATGCGACCACCCGGGCACCATGCCGAACGCGACAAGGCCATGGGGTTCTGCTTCTTCAATCAGGCCGCGATTGCCGGATTATACGCGCGCGCCCAGCATGGGGCCGGGCGTGTGGCCGTGGTGGACTTTGATGTGCACCATGGCAATGGCACGCAAGACATTTTCTGGAATGACAAGGACCTGTTCTACGGCTCAACCCACCAGATGCCGCTCTATCCGGGAACCGGTGCGGCAAACGAAACCGGCGTCGGCAACATTTTCAACGCCCCTTTGAAAGCAGGCGATGGCGGTATCGAATTCCGTGCCGCCATGAACGAACTGATCCTTCCTTCGCTCAATCTGTTTGAACCCGATCTGGTCATCATCTCCGCCGGTTTCGACGCCCACCAGCGCGATCCGTTGGGATCACTGCAACTCACCGAGGAAGACTTCGCCTGGGCCACGCTCAAACTCATGGAAGTGGCCGAATCCCATTGTGACGCCCGCGTTGTTTCGGTGCTCGAGGGCGGCTATGATCTGCAAGGCTTGGCGGCAAGCGTGGCCGTGCACATTCAAACCCTGATGCATGGTTCCGCCATGTTCGACGACATTGAGGAAGAGGACGACGAAGCATGAGCGACACTGACATCAGCAGCCTGAGTTTCGAGAAAGCCCTCGCCCTGCTGGAGGAAATCGTCGCCAAACTCGAAGGCGGCAAGGTGGATCTCGAGGAATCCATCAACATCTACACCCGCGGCGAGGCACTGAAAAAACACTGCGAGAAAAAACTCAAAGAAGCAGAAGCCCGGATTGAAAAGATCACACTTGATTCTTCTGGAAAGCCCAAGGGCACAGAACCATTGGATGTCGATTGACCAAATCCCGTCTCGACGAAGCCCTCGTGGCCCGCCACCTCTCGCCGTCCCGCAGCCGCGCCCGCGACATGGTGTTGCGCGGCAGCGTGATGGTGAATGGCGCAGTCAATACCAAGCCGTCAAAAACCATTTTTGAAGCCGACAATATTGAAGTTACCGACACGGCTCAGCATTTCGTATCGCGTGCGGCACTCAAACTGGTTCACGCATTGGATCACTTCAATCTGTCTCCCCGCGACAAATTCTGCCTCGACATCGGCGCATCGACAGGCGGATTCACACAAGTGTTGCTGGAGCGCGGCGCGAGACACGTTGTGGCGCTGGATGTGGGCCACGGCCAGCTCGTGCCAATGCTGGCAGACGATCCGCGCGTCACATCCATCGAAGGCCAGAATGCGCGCGACCTGTCAAATCTGGAACTGGCAGGCGAACCGGAATTCATCACCGCCGATGTCAGTTTCATTTCGCTCCAGCTTGCCCTGCCACCGGCCCTCGCACTGGCCATGTCAGGGGCGAATCTGGTCGCTTTGGTCAAACCGCAATTCGAGGTGGGCCGCGAGCGCCTTCCCCGGGATGGCGTGGTCAAGAACCCCGATTTGCACGAAGCGGTTTGTGCCGATATCAGTCGTTTTGTGGAAGGCGAAGGCTGGATTGTTTTGGGTATCGTCGCCTCGCCCATTGAAGGAGGAGACGGCAACCGGGAATTCCTGCTGGCCGCGACAAAGACATGACATCGACCGATCCACTCCTCCAGCCCTACAAGCTCAAGCACCTCACGCTCAAGAACCGGATCATCACAACATCGCATGAACCGGCTTATCCTGAAGATGGCATGCCGAAGGACAAGTACCGGGCCTATCACGTTGAACGCGCCAAGGGCGGTATCGCGATGACGATGACAGCGGGGTCGGCGGCGGTGTCGAAGGACTCTCCACCCGTCTTCAACAATGTGCTGGCCTACAGGGACGATGTTGTCGGCTGGTTGAAGAAACTGACCGACGAAGTGCACGAACACGATTGCGCCGTGATGATTCAACTCACACATCTGGGCCGCCGCACCACCTGGAACAAGGGAGACTGGTTGCCGGTGGTTACACCCTCGCACCATCGCGAGCCCGCACACCGCGCCTTTCCCAAACTGATTGAGGACTGGGACATCGCGCGGATCATCATGGATTTTGCCGACGCTGCCGAACGCATGCAGGCGGGCGGCATGGATGGCATTGAACTTGAATGCTATGGCCATTTGCTCGACCAGTTCATGTCTCCGGCCACCAATGAACTTGATTGTCCCTATGGTGGAACACTCGAAAACCGCATGCGCTTCTTGATGGACACCTTGCGTGCAATCAGAAAACGTGTTGGCACCGAATTCATCGTTGGTATCCGCTACACGGCAGACGAAACGTTTGAAGGTGGCACAACGAAAGTAGACGGACTTGAAATTTCGCACCGCCTGAAATCTTCCGGCCTCGTCGATTTTCTGAACATCATCCGCGGCCACATCGAAACTGATGCCGCAATGACAGACGTGATCCCGTTGCAAGGCATGCCCTCATCGCCGCATCTCGACTTCGCCGGCGAGATCAGGGCAGCAACCCGCTTTCCCACCTTTCACGCCGCCCGCATTTCTGATGTTGCGACAGCGCGACACGCCATTGCCGCAGGCAAGGTCGACATGGTCGGCATGACCCGCGCCCATCTTGCCGATCCCCACATCGTGCGAAAAATCATCGAAGGCCGCGAGCACGACATTCGCCCGTGCGTTGGTGCAACCTACTGCCTCGACCGCATCTATCAGGGCGGCGACGCCTACTGCATCCACAATCCGGCCACGGGCCGCGAACTCACCATGCCGCACATCGTTCCGGAGGCGCAACGAAAACGCAACATCGTGATAGTCGGTGCAGGCCCAGCAGGCATGGAGGCAGCCCGCGTTGCCTCAGCCCGGGGCCATAAGGTTACGGTGGTTGAAGCGGCATCTGAACCCGGTGGCCAAATCCGCCTCACCGCCCGCACCAAACGCAAGGCTGAAATGATCGGCATCATCGACTGGCGCAAGGCCCAATGTGATGCCAAGGATGTCGTGTTCCATTTCAATACCTGGGCCGACAGTGCCTCCGTTCTCAAACTCCAACCGGACGTCATCATCATCGCCACCGGTGGGTTGCCGCACACGGATGTTTTGAAAACCGGCAATGACCTCGTGTGCTCCACCTGGGACATCCTCTCCGGTGATGTGAAACCCGCAACCAACGTGCTGCTCTACGATGACGCCGGCGACCACGCCGCCATGCAGGCGGCGGAAATGATTGCCCACAGTGGGGCCAAACTCGAAATCATGACGCCTGACCGGTCCTTTGCGCCGGAAGTCATGGGCATGAACTTGGTACCCTACATGCGGTCGTTGCAGAAGCATGATGTCATCTTCACTGTCACCTTCCGGTTGGAAGATGTGGTGCGCGAAGGCAATCAGCTCCGCGCCATCATCGGCAGCGATTACGGTGGCGTGCGCAAGGAACGCTTGTTCGATCAGGTGGTTGTCAACCACGGCACACGGCCGCTGGATGATTTGTATTTTGATTTGAAGCCCCAGTCTTCAAACTGTGGCGCCGTTGACTACAACGCATTGATCGCCGGAACCGCGCAGTCAATTGCGACCAACCCACAGGGCAAATTCCAGCTCTTCCGCATCGGAGATGCTGTCTCCGCCCGCAATACCCACGCTGGCATCTACGACGCCCTGCGCTTGATGAAGGACATATGATGACACGGATCGCATCCATAGGCGAATGCATGGTTGAATTGCGGGAGGGCAAGACGGGTCACTTCACCCAAGGCTTCGGCGGCGATACGCTGAACACCGCCGTGTACCTGTCACGCCTCGGCCTCGAAACGAGTTTTGTGACCGCATTGGGTGATGACCCCTGGAGCGACGCCATGCTGGCGGCATGGAAAGCCGAGGGCGTGGACACCTCCCTGGTGTCGCGTGTGCCGGATCGCATGCCGGGCATCTATGCCATTCAAACCGACGAAGCAGGCGAACGGCGGTTTTCTTACTGGCGGGATAACTCTCCGGCCCGCGAAATCTTTGCCCACGAAAACACCCGGCTGGCCCAAAGCCTGTTGCAATTCGAATGGATAT
The DNA here is from genome assembly GCA_043768765.1 of Hyphomicrobiales bacterium. Lineage (GTDB taxonomy): Bacteria > Pseudomonadota > Alphaproteobacteria > Rhizobiales > Aestuariivirgaceae > Aestuariivirga. The sequence continues at coordinate 35,189 of JAYVKC010000045.1, forward strand.
ATTTTTCCGGTGTGACCTTGTCACTTTATGGACCCGAAGGCCGCCTGCGGCTTTTTGACTATCTTCAGCGCGCCAATGATGCCGGTGCCTGGATCGTTTTCGATACCAACTTCCGCAAATCCGTCTGGCCCGACCGGGCGCAAGCCCATGCCGCCTTCCGCCAGGCCATGGCCATGGCCGACATCCTCTTTGCGTCGTGGGACGACATGCAAGGCGTGTTCGGCCCGTCTGGCGAGGCCTTGTTCAACGCCGCTGACTGCGTGGAAAAAGTGCTCAAGCTCCCCGATGCTTCAGCCAGGTTGGTGTGGCGCGGCAAGGAGGAAATCGTCGCCCCGCTGCCGGTGAAAAAAATCGTGGACACCACGGCGGCAGGTGACAGTTTTGCAGCTGCTTATCTGGCCGCCCGCATTGCCAAGAAATCCCCGCTCATGGCAGCCGCAGCGGGTCACCGCTTGGCCAACAAGGTCATCCAGCAACCTGGTGCCATAATCCCCCGTGACAAGATGCCAAAGGGCAAATAGGCTTTCCCGGAACAGGAGCCACCGATGCTGAAAAACCTAGATCCCCTTTTGAACGCTGAACTTCTCCACGCCCTGCGCTCCATGGGCCACGGCGATGATCTGGTCTTGTGCGATACCAATTTCCCGGCGGACTCGGTCGCAAGGCAAACGGTCTACGGAAAACTATTGCGCATTGATGCAGACGCCGGTCGCGCCGTGCGCGCCATACTTTCCGTGATGCCGCTGGATACATTTGTCGACAAACCGGCCTGTCGCATGGAGGTTGTCGGAAAGCCCAACGAGCTCTTGGACGTGCACAAGGATGTGCAAGCCGAAGTAGACCGCGCCGAAGGCAAATCCTGGCCCTTGGGCACGATTGAACGCTTTGCCTTCTATGCCGCTGCAAAGAAATCCTACTGCGTGGTGCAAGCCATGGAGCGCCGCTTCTATGGCTGCTTTGTTTTCAAAATGGGTGTCATCGCACCTGATGTGAAACTGGGTGCCTGACATGGCGGGAGGTGTGTCCATCCTCGGCATTTTTGCCGCCGATCTTGGTTTTCACGGGCTGCGCCTGCCCGTAATGGGGGAAACACTGATCGGATCAAAATTCGGCATCGGCCCCGGTGGCAAGGGATCAAATCAGGCCGTCGCCGCTGCCCGTGCCGGTGCCGCCACGACGTTTATTTCCAAGCTGGGCCGCGACCAGTTCGGCGATATGGCCCGCAGCATGTATGCCGCCGAGGGCATCACCACGCGCATCGGTGATTCAGAAAATTCCTCTGGTGCCGCATTCATTTTCGTCGATGAAAAGACCGGCAACAACGCCATCATCGTCGTGCCAGGTGCAGCAGGCGAATTGGGAGTGGCTGATGTCGAGGCCAACAGGGAAGTCATTTCTACATCAGCCGTCTTTATGACGCAGCTCGAGCAACCCATTCCTGCAGCCCGCAAGGCGCTGGAAATCGCCCGCGCCGCAGGTGTGCGAACCATCTTGAACACCGCTCCGGCAGCACCATTGGACGACAGCATTTACGCCTTGTGTGATTACGTGACGCCCAATGAGAGCGAGGCAACATTGCTCACCGGCATTGAAGTGAAAGACGTGGCGTCTGCCCGCAAAGCCGGAGACTGGTTCCTCGCCAAGGGCGTAGGCACAGCCCTGATCACCATGGGCGGGCAGGGGGCGTTGCTGCATAATTCATCCAACTCCGTTGCCATTCCCATTTATGTGGCGGGAAAGGTCATCGACACCACGGGGGCTGGTGACGCATTCAACGGCGGCTTTGCGGCAGCACTGGCGCGTGGTGATGATCCATTGGCGGCGGCGCATTTTGGGTCAGCGACGGCCGGCATCTCTGTCACCCGCCCGGGTACCGCACCCTCCATGCCAACATTGGCCGAAACCCGGGCACTGCTTGCAAAATCTTGAGCTTGTGATTGTTGCAACAACTTCCTATTTGGGGGCAATGGTTCAGGGATTCGCGGATGTTTGAGAGTTTGTTTGCCGAAGGTGCAATGTCGGCACTCTTCCAGGTCATCATGATCGACCTGGTACTCGCTGGCGACAATGCCATCGTCATCGGGCTTGCGGCAGCGGGCCTGCCAAAGGAACAGCGCGGCAAGGCAATTCTGATCGGCATCGCCGCCGCCACAGTGTTGCGCATCATTTTCGCGCTCTTGACAACGCAATTGCTGCAGATTGTGGGATTGCTGCTGGCTGGCGGAATCTTGCTTCTGTGGGTGTGCTGGAAAATGTGGCGCGAGCTGCGCGACGGTGGCCAGCACGGTGAGGCGACCGAGGCGGTTACGGGCGAAGACTTGAATGCCGATGGCACGGTCGCGGGTAAATCGCCAACCAAGACACTTTCGCAAGCCGCCTGGCAGATCATCATAGCTGACGTTTCCATGTCGCTCGACAATGTACTGGCCGTGGCAGGTGCAGCCCACGATCATCCGACCGTGTTGATCATCGGCCTCGTGCTGTCGATTGCGCTGATGGGCATTGCCGCTTCGTTTATCGCACGCCTGCTCAACAACTATCGCTGGATTGCCTATGTCGGTTTGGCGATCATCCTGTATGTCGCTGCGGAAATGATATGGAAAGGCAGCAAGGAAGTCTGGCCGCATCTCATGGCGGCGATTTGATGTTGCGCGATCAATCTTTGACGATCGATACCCACGGCATTATGCAATGACTTTCCTTCTCCCCTTGCGGGAGAAGGTGGATCGCGACCCTTTTCGCGAGACGAATGAGGGGGCGTGCAAGCGGGTTTTCATTCGGATTGGCGGTGCTGAACGACCCCCTCATCCGGCGCGTTCCGCGCCACCCTCTCCCGCATGGGGAAAAGGAAGGTCTGCTGTGTCTGCCTTCCGTGTAGCGTCTCTGCCATCAAGGGTGGGAGGAACCCCGCGTGCAATGGCCTTCAGCGGCTTTCGCAACCATGGAACATCCGGCGCATCCCAGTTGGGATCGCTGCCGCACACCAGGTCAAAGAATGCAACGGCATTGGCCGGGCTGTCGTTGACATTGTCCCGGAACGAATCCCAAAACGCCGGAGTGTCACTGGCGGGCGAAGACTCAGGTTCAGCTTCGCCCATCTCGGCCAGCACGGCACTCGCCACCGAAAGACAAAAACTGGTATAGGCATAGCCTTCCGGCCAGCGCCCCAAAGCATGGTTGGCCAATGCTGGCAACAATCCCGCAGCAGGCGTGATGGCTTTGAGTGGCTTTGCCGCTACCAGCTCTTTCAGCATCAGCCCTGCCGCGAAGATCACGAAGTCGTGCCGGTCCGTGTCAGCCAGATGCTTGCTTTCATCAAAACGCTGCCGCCAATTGGCGAATGCCGTGGCAAGGGCGGCGTGATCGACTTCCGCCACCACCGCTGTTCCTTTGAAAAGCAGTTCAAGATTGCGCTCGAAGGATTTCAGGACAGAGCGGAAACGGCGCAAATCATGGGCAAGGTCGCCGCCAGACATTTCCTGCTTGAGGGGTGTAAGCATGGTTGCATAATGACGGGTGTGGACCGCCGGGGCAAGTCAGGCGTAGCGAAATACAAAAACCGCCCACGCCAGGGATATGGCAACCCCGCCCCACAGCGGCACGCCGAACAGCGCCAACCAAGCCAGAAAAATAAAGCATGTTCCCAGATGCGTCATGAACAGCCGGTCTCCGCGCGTGGTATCAAGACCGAACACGCCATGGCGCGGATTGCCGCCGGGCGCATAATACTCCCACACGCCCATCGCCGCGATCGACCCGAAGATATACAGAAAAAACACGATCGACACGCGGTTCCACGCCATCCAGCTGCCCAATGGCTGCTGCCACCATTCAGCGGAAAAAAAGATTGGAGCATCCATCACGTCACCTCACACACGACCAAGGGCAAAACCCTTGGCGATATAGTTGCGCACGAAATACACCACGATGGCACCGGGGATCAGCGTCAGCACACCCGCTGCCGCCAGCAATCCAAGCTCATAACCGGAAGTACTCGCCGTTTTTGTCATGGCCGCCACGATGGGCTTGGCCGCAACCGATGTGAGGTTCTTGGCCAACAGCATTTCCACCCAGGAGAACATGAAACAGAAGAATGCCGCCACACCGATGCCAGCCGAAATCGTTGGAATGAAAATCTTCACAAAGAATTTCGGGAACGAGTAACCGTCAACATAAGCTGTCTCATCCAGCTCTTTCGGCACGCCCGACATGAAACCTTCGAGAATCCACACGGCCAGCGGCACATTGAACAGCGTATGTGCCAGGGCCACCGCCCATGGTGTGTCAAACAATCCGACGGCGGAATAAAGGTTGACGAACGGCAACACAAACACCGCAGGCGGTGCCATGCGGTTGGACAACAACCAGAAGAACAGGTGCTTGTCACCCAGAAAGCGGTAACGCGAAAACGCATAGGCCGCAGGCAACGCCACGCTGATGGAGAGAACCGTGTTCACCGCCACATAGGTGATGGAATTGATGTAGGCATTGTACCACGACGGATCAGTGAAGATCGTCCGGTAGCTCGCGAGCGTGAACTCGCGCGGGAAGGCACTGAACCCGCCGAGGATTTCGTTGGTGGTCTTGAACGACATGTTCAGCAGCCAGTAGATCGGTAGCATCAGGAAGATGATGTAAAGGATGACGACTATGTAGCGTTTCTTCATGGCTGCGCCTCCTCCCGCATCATCAGTGTGTAGAACAACCAGCTGAGGAACAGAATGATCAGGAAGTAGACAATTGAGAACGCCGCCGCCGGCCCAAGGTCAAATCCGCCAATCGCTTTTTGCACAAGATCAATCGACAGGAACTTGGTGGTGCTGCCCGGACCGCCGCCCGTGAGCACGATGACTTCCGTGTAAATCATGAAACTGTCCATGAAGCGCAACAGGATGGCGATGGTTAGCACGTGTTTCAGTTTCGGCAACTGAATGTACCGGAACACCGCCCAAGGCTTCGCACCATCAATCTTGGCAGCCTGGTAGTAGGCATCGGGAATGGAGACAAGGCCAGCATAGCACAACAGCACCACCAGCGATGTCCAGTGCCACACATCCATCAGCACCACCGTGAACCACGCCGCCATTGGTTGCCGCGTATAGTTGTAATTGATGCCGAGCGAATTGAGACCCTTGCCCAGCAAACCAATATCCGGCAATGCCATGATGTTCCACATCGAGCCAACAACGTTCCACGGCACCAGAAGGGGCAGTGCCATCAGCACGAGACAAACCGAAACCCACGGGCCTTTTTTCGGCATGCAAAGCGCGATGAAAAGCCCGAGTGGAATCTGGATCAGCAATACCAGGCCGGTAAAGACAACCTGTCGCCCAAGGGCACTGTGAAAATCCCGGTTGCGCAGCAATTCCTGGAACCAGCGCGGACCCGACCAGAAGAATTCATTTGCGGCAAAGGATTCCTGGATCGAGTAATTCACCACGGTCATCAACGGAATAAGCGCGTTGAACGCCACCATGGCAAACACAGGCAACACAAACCACCAGGCCTTGTTGTTGAACGTTTTGTTCATCGCGCCGCTCCCGCGATCCAGCCGTCGCAGTAGACTTGTGTGTGCGCGGCATCAAACGCCAGTTGCGCCCTTCCTTCGGGAATGTGTTCGCCTTCCGGCACAATCAGTTTCACCGAGGAACCGGCAACATTCGTCTCGACCACGCGGTACCGCCCGACATCCGAAACGCGCACAATATCGGCGGCAATGCCTTTCTTGGCAAAGGTCACAAACTCCGGCCGCACGCCAAGTTCCAACCTGCCGCCGGACGCGAGTTTTGCGTTGGCGGCTGCAATTTCGATCCCACCCACAAAGGCCTTGCCACCCTTCACTTCGCACGGCATCAAATTCATGCCCGGTGACCCGATGAAATGGCCGACAAAAGTGTGCATGGGTCGCTCAAACAATTGAATTGGCGTCCCCGTTTGGACAATTTCACCATTGTTCATGACGACAACTTGATCGGCAAATGTCAGCGCTTCCGTCTGGTCGTGCGTCACGTAGATCATGGTGCGCTTGATGCGCTGTTGCAGTTCCTTGAGCTTGGAACGCAAATGCCATTTCAAATGCGGATCAATCACGGTAAGCGGTTCATCAAACATGATGACGTTCACATCTGAGCGCACCAGTCCGCGACCGAGTGAAATTTTCTGCTTGCCGTCGGCGGTAAGGCCCGACGCGCGTTTGTGCAGTGTCGGTGTCAGTTCCAGCATCTCGCCGATCGCGGTAACGCGCTTCTTGATATCGCTTTCCTCCACCCCGCGATTGCGCAACGGAAACGCCAGATTGTCGTACACCGTCATCGTGTCATAGATCACCGGGAACTGGAACACCTGCGCAATGTTGCGCATTTCCGGCGTGTCGTTGGTCACATCCTTGTCGTCAAAAAGAATGCGTCCATGACTGGGTTTCAACAAACCTGAGATCAGATTGAGCAATGTCGTCTTGCCGCACCCGGACGGGCCAAGCAGCGCATAGGCTCCGCCATCTGCCCAGTTCAAGTCCACATGCTTCAATGCATAGTGTTCATCCCGCGTCGGCTCGGAAATGTAAGCATGCTTCAGATTGTCGATGGTGATTTTGGCCATCAGGCAACACGCCTTCCATCAACATCAAAATACAACGCATGCGACACATCGGCATACAGGTTCGTTTGTTCGCCGACCTTGTAGGGATGGACGCCATGCGCCTGCGACACCCATGTTTGGCCGTCAACGTCAACGTGCACAACACTTTCCGAACCGGAGATTTCGGTGACCAGCACCCGGCCAGCCATGGCACCTGTGTGTGAGCTGGACTTTGCCGGCTGGACGTGGTGCGGACGCAGACCGATATGATAGGCACCGTCCGGCAAGCGGGCATGTGCCGCCGCCACCGGCCATGTCAGCTTGCCCAGCAACGAAATCTCCTTGCCCCGTTTCACAACCTTTGCCGTGTTGATCGGCGGATCCGAAAACACTTGCGCCGACAAGAGCGAATTCGGCGTGCGGTAGATTTCTGCGGTTTTGCCAAATTGCGTCACACGGCCCTCATGCAAGGTCACGGTATGCCCGCCGAACAGCAAGGCTTCGTGCGGTTCTGTTGTGGCGTAGAACACAATGGCGTTGCGCCCCGACAGCATGCGCGGAAGCTCGTCACGCAGTTCCTCGCGCAACTTGTAGTCAAGATTGGCCAGTGGTTCGTCGAGAAAAATGATGTCGCTGTCTTTGACAATTGCCCGTGCAATGGCCGTGCGCTGTTGCTGGCCGCCGGAAAGTTCTGATGGTTTTCGGTCCAGCATGGGCGACAGCCGCAGCACTTCAGCCGCCCGGCCCACGCGGGTTTTGATTTCCGCTTCGGCCATGCCGATGACCCGAAGTGGGGAAGCGATGTTGTCGTACACAGAAAGCATCGGATAATTGATGAATTGCTGGTACACCATGGACACGTTGCGTTGTTGAACAGCGACACCGGTGACATTCTTTCCGCGGTGCCAGATGGAGCCGGACGACGGCGCTTGGATGCCGGCCGTCAACTGCATCAACGTCGTCTTGCCCGAGCGCGTGGCACCCAACAGGATGTTGAATGACCCGTCCTCAAACGTCAGGCTGGTGTCGTGAATGTGCATGTCTGCACCCACACGCTTTTGCAGATTTCGCAGTTCAAGGGCCATCAGGGGAGACCACAGTCATTTCGGAAAAGTGTGTACAAAATAGGCCGGGAAACACAACGCGTGTCTCCCGGCCCGGGGAGGTCATCAAATGTGGATTACTTCATCCAGGCCTTGATGATGTCGTCATAGGCAATGGTGACACCCTGTTCCTTTTCGTTCTCGATCTTGGCCTTTGGACCATCGGCCTTGCCCAGCCATTCTGATGGATCCTTTTCAGCATTCAGACGAGGGCCACAACCGCCATAGGTCTTGTTGGCTTCATCGGCGGCTTGCATGCGCGACATGGTAAGATCCATTTCGCCGGCAAGACGGTCCATGGCTTCCTGTGGCGTAAACGCACCGGAGTTCACGTCACCGATCTGCTGCCACCAGATTTGTGCCAGCTTCGGATAATCCGGAACGTTTACACCGGTTGGTGACCAACGCGTACGGTCCGGCGAGCGGTAAAACTCGACAAGGCCACCGAGCTTGGCGGCACGATCCGTGAAGTGTTGCAAATTGACGGTCGAATTGCGGATGAAGGTCAAGCCCACATCGCTCTTCTTGGCATCAACTGTTTTCGACACGGCAAACTGGGCATAGAGCCAGGCAGCCTTGGCGCGGTCAGCCGGTGTGGATTTCAGGATGGTCCAAGAACCCACGTCCTGATAGCCAACCTTCTGGCCTTCCTTGTAATAAACGCCGTGCGGCGAAGGAGCCATGCGCCACAACGGATTGCCCTGATCGTCAACGGTGTTGTTGCCGTCGGCCTTTGGCGCCACCATCGAAGCGGTGAACGCCGTGTACCAGAATATCTGCTGGGCCACGTTGCCTTGGCTGAGTGCTGGCAATGACTGATAGAAGTCATAGTCTGCCGCCCCTGGAGGTGCATACTTCCGCAGCCATTCATCCCATTTCGCAATGGCATAAACCGATGCCGGGCCGTTGGCTTCACCACCACGGCTCACTGATGCGCCGGAGGGGTTGCACGAACCTTTTTCCATGCGGATACCCCATTCATCAATGGGGATACCGTTGGGTTCACCGGCAGAACCGGCACCCGCCATCGAAAGCCAGGCGTCCGTCATGCGCCAGCCCAGATCGGGCGCGCGCTTGCCGTAGTCCATGTGGCCATAGATTTTGACACCATCGATTTCCTTCACGTCTTCCGTGAAGAACTGCGCGATGTCTTCATAAGCCGACCAGTTCACCGGAACACCGAGGGCGTAACCGTACTTCGCCTTGAACTTCTCTTGCAGGTCAGCCCGGTCAAACCAGTCCTTGCGGAACCAGTACAGGTTGGCAAATTGCTGGTCAGGAAGCTGATACAGCTTGCCATCCGGTCCGGTTGTGAACTGCTTGCCGATGAAGTCATCGAGATCAAGCCCGGGGTTGGTCACATCCTTGCCGTCACCAGCCATAAAATCCGTAAGGTTCACAGCAAGTTGCAAGCGCGAGTGCGTACCGATCAGATCGGAGTCGTTGACATACACATCGTACAAATTGCGGTTGGTCTGCATCTGTGTTTGCACAGCCTGAACAACTTCACCTTCACCGAGGATCTGGTGGTTCACCTTGATGCCGGTGATTTCTTCAAACGCCTTGGTGAGCACAGTCGATTCATAGGTGTGTGTCGGAATGCCTTCCGACAGCGCGTTGATTTCCATGCCTTTGAAGGGCTCGGCGGCCTTGACGAACCACTCCATCTCTTTCATCTGGTCTTCTTTTGAAAGTGCAGAGAGCGTAAATTCGCTTTCAATCCATTTCTTTGCCGCTTCCATGTCGGCCAATGCAGACGAAGACATCGCCGCAACCGCCGTCACTGCCGCCGTAGCTAACAGTCGTAATTTCATTGGTTTCCTCCCAAATGATTCATGCACCCGTGGTGGATGCTGCATTAACTATCAAACGAAAACAAACGAACGTCAAGGCGTAATTTTTGCCTTGAATTTGATTCGGTTTCTTTTCGCTATTGCAAAAAACGAAAACAAATGAAACAATACCCCTTCAGTTTGGATTGTTTCGTAGTGCCTGGCATGCTGTCACTTTCACCCCGCCAACATCAGATTCTGGCCATTGCCCGGCAGTCGGGCGGTGTCGGCGTCGATGACTTGGCAGCCCGTTTTGACGTCACCCCGCAAACCATCCGCAAGGACCTGAACGAACTGTGTGACTCCCGCATGCTGGCCCGCACCCATGGCGGTGCCATGCTGTCGTCTGGCGTGGAGAACATGACCTATGAGTCCAGGCGGCAAATGGCGGCAACTGAAAAGCGCGCCATTGGCCAGTTGGCCGCCAGTCTGATCCCCAACAACTGCTCATTGTTCATCAACATCGGCACCACCACGGAAGAAGTTGCCCGCGCCTTGATCCACCATGAAGGCCTGTTGGTGATTACCAACAACATCCACGTTGCCGCCATGCTTGCACCATTGCCGAAAATAGACGTGATCATCGTCGGCGGCACGGTGCGCCGCACCGACGGCGGGATTGTCGGCGAAGCCGCAGTGGAAACCATCAGCCAGTTCAAGGTGGACCATGCCGTCATGGGCGTTTCAGCCCTGGACGAAGAAGGAGCGCTGCTTGATTTCGACGTCCGCGAAGTCCGTGCTTCGCAGGCGATAATGAAACACTCCCGCAGCGTGATCCTCGTGTCCGACGGCATGAAGTTTTCGCGCACCGCTCCGGTGCGCATTGGCCACATTTCGCAAGTGGATGTGTTTGTGACCGATGGCAAACCACCGGATTCAGTGGTTGACCTTTGCCGTCACAACGGCGTGCGCATTGAAATCGTCGACATGCCCGGCGACGGCGCAAACGCGGACGCAAGCGCATGATCTACGATGTCTTTGTCATCGGCGGTGGCATCAACGGCTGCGCCATCGCGCGGGATGCGGCCGGACGCGGCTTGAAAGTGTTCCTTGCCGAACAGAATGATCTCGCCTCGGGCACATCGTCGGCCTCCACCAAACTCATTCACGGTGGATTGCGTTATCTCGAACACTATGAATTTCGCCTGGTGCGCGAAGCCCTGATCGAACGCGAAGTGCTGTTGCAGGCGGCTCCCCATATCATATGGCCCTTGCGTTTTGTCCTGCCGCACCATGCTGGCCTGCGTCCGCGTCCGCTCATTCGCCTGGGATTGTTCCTGTATGATCACCTCGGCGGCCGCAAGGTTTTGCCACCCACACGCAGCATCAATTTGCGCAGCAATCCTGTGGGCGCACCGCTCAAGCCGGAGTTTGCCCGCGGCTATGAATATTCCGATTGCTGGGTCGAAGACTCGCGCCTTGTCGTTCTCAATGCCCGCGATGCCTTCGCCAAGGGTGCCGTCATCCGCACCCGCACGCGCTGCACATCTGCCCGTCGCAACAATGGGCTCTGGGATATTGAAATCTCCGACGGCAGCGCAACTGAAACCATCCGTGCCCGGACGATCGTCAACGCCGCAGGACCCTGGGTCAGCCAGGTTCTGAGCGGCGTGGTGGGGCGCAACGATCCGGACAAGATCCGCATGGTGAAAGGCAGCCACATCGTCGTCGACAAACTGTACGAGCACGACCGCTGCTACATTTTCCAGAATGCTGATGGCCGCATCTGTTTCACCATTCCCTATGAATACAATTACACCCTGATCGGCACCACCGACGAGGACCATATCGGCGATCCTGGCAAACCTGAAATCACTGAGAGCGAGCGCGACTACTTGCTGAAAGCGGTAAGCGAGTACTTGCAAAAGCCAGTGACGGCAGAACAAGTTCGCTGGTCTTATTCCGGCATCCGTCCGCTTTATGATGACGGCGCAAGCAAGGCCCAGGAAGCCACCCGCGACTATGTGCTGAAACTCGACCATCCGGAAAATGGTGCGCCCGTTCTGTCCGTCTTCGGCGGCAAGATCACCACGGCGCGCAAACTCGCTGAAGCAGTTCTGGCCCAGATGTATAAGTTTTTTCCAAATGCCACCGGCCCCTGGACAGCAGCGGCAAAACTGCCAGGCGGCGACATTGCTCTGGACGCCGTGGTACCGCGCATCGCAGCACTTCAGAAAAAATACTCATTCATGAAACCGCACGACATGCTGCGCCTGTTTCGCGCCTATGGCACTGAGGTGGATGCCATCATGAAGGGGGCCCGGTTCCTCGGTGACATGGGCCGCAAGTTCGGACCGCTGACTGAGCGTGAAATCAACCACCTGCAACAAAACGAATGGGCGCAAACGGCCGATGACATTCTGTGGCGCAGGTCGAAACTGGGCCTCCACATGACGGCGCAGGATCAGACGGCTTTGCGTTCCTTTCTTGACGAAACAGCTTCAGTGGCCGCAAAGGCATCTGCTTGATCGGGAAACCCCATGCCAGACTTCATACTTGCGATTGACCAGGGCACCACGTCCACCCGTGCCATCGTGTTTGACCGAAAACTGTCACCCAAAGGCACCGGCCAACAGGAGTTCAAACAGTATTTTCCGGCCTCAGGCTGGGTTGAGCATGATGCAGAAGAAATCTGGTCTTCGGTGCTGAAAGTAAGCAAGGCGGCCTTGCGCAAGGCCAAGGTCAAACCAGCCCAAATTCGGTCAATAGGCATCACCAACCAGCGCGAAACCGTGGTGGTCTGGGACCGCAAAACCGGCAAGCCCATCCACAAGGCCATTGTCTGGCAGGACCGCCGAACATCTGACATCTGTGCAACCCTGAAAGCCAGGGGCCATGAACCGCTGTTCACCGCCAAGACCGGGCTGCTGCTTGATCCCTATTTCTCCGGCACCAAAGTGGCATGGCTGCTCGATCAAGTGAAAGGTGCAAGGTCCCGCGCCGAAAAAGGCGAACTGGCTTTTGGAACGATAGATTCATTTCTCATTTGGCGTCTGACGGGCGGCAGCGTCCATGCCACCGACGCAACCAATGCCTCACGTACCCTTCTGTTCAACATCCACGATGGCCAGTGGGATGCAGAATTGCTCCGTATTCTGAATATTCCGCCTGCCATCCTGCCGCAGGTGAAAGACTGTGCTGCCGATTATGGCACGACTGATCCCAAGCTCTTCGGTGCTGCCATCCCAATCGGTGGCGTGGCGGGTGACCAGCACGCCGCCACCATCGGCCAGGCCTGCTTTGAACCCGGCATGATGAAATCAACCTATGGCACGGGGTGTTTCGCTCTGTTGAACACTGGCACCCGCGCCGTAACTTCCCACAATCGCCTGCTCACCACGATAGCCTATCAACTGAACGGCAAGCGCACCTATGCCCTTGAAGGCGCGATCTTCATCGCCGGCGCCGCCGTGCAATGGTTGCGTGATGGCCTGAAGATTATCGACAAGGCCGCGCAATCCGGTGACCTCGCCAAATCTTCTGATCCGGCACAGAACGTATACTTGGTCCCCGCCTTCGTTGGCCTTGGTGCACCTTACTGGAATGCGCAAGCCCGCGGTGCCCTTTTCGGTTTGACGCGCGCCACCACGCGCAAGGAAATCGCACGGGCGGCACTCGAGTCCGTCTGTTTCCAAACCCGCGATTTGCTGGAGGCGATGCAGAAAGATTGGGGCACCACTGGCCGCACCGTGCTGCGCGTCGATGGCGGCATGACAGCGTCGGATACCACCATGCAGTGGCTCGCCGACCTCTTGGGTGCCCCCGTGGACCGGCCAAAAGTGCGTGAAACGACGGCCTTGGGCGCTGCCTATCTGGCCGGACTCCAGGCAGGCATGTTTCCGCTGCCGGAGAAATTTGCCAAGTCGTGGGTACGCGACAAGCGCTTCACCCCCAAACTCAAACCCGCCCAACGCGATGCCAAATACGCAGGGTGGCAGGATGCGGTGCGCAAACTCCTGGCTTGAAACTATTTCAGTCATTCGGGCAAAGCGGTTGGGTTACACTGCCAGCCATGGAATCAGTCTCCCACTACAAGGAAATCCTGCTCGTCCTCGGCACTGCGGGCCTCGTCATCCCCGTGCTGATGCGTTTCGGCGTGAGTTCCATTTTGGGTTACTTGATCGTCGGCATTCTGCTGGGGCCAGACATCATGGGTCGCCTTGCGGATCTCATCCCGGCCTTGAGCTCTCTTGCCTTCTCGCGCACCTCCGATGTGTCATATCTGGCTGAACTCGGCGTGGTCTTCCTGTTGTTCCTGATTGGCCTGGAACTGTCGCTGGAACGCCTGCAGACCATGCGCCGTCTCGTCTTTGGCCTTGGCGGATTGCAGGTTGTGCTGACGGTGAGTTTGCTGACACCGCTCTTGGGATCAATCGGCTACACGGGTGCTTCAACGCTTGTTTTTGCATCGGCTCTTTCGCTCTCGTCAACGGCCATTGTCATCCAGCTGTTTGCCGACCAGAAACGGCTTGGATCACAAGCAGGTCGAACCAGCTTTGCCATTCTCCTGATGCAAGACCTCGCGGTCATTCCCTTGTTGATGCTGGTGGGCGTATTGGCGAGTGCCACTGGCCGAAGCATGTCGGCCGGAATCGTGCAAGCCTTGGTACAGGCCGCCGCCGCCATCTTGTTCATTGTTGTTGTCGGCCGCTATGCGCTCCGCCCATTTCTGAAACTCGTTGCGTCGACACAAAGCCCGGACCTGTTCATGGCAGCAGTGTTGTTCATTGCGGTTGGCACCGGGGCACTCGCCAACTTCGCTGGCCTTTCCATGTCGTTGGGCGCGTTCATCGCCGGGCTGATGCTGGCCGAAACCGAATACCGCCGCGCCATTGAGGCCATCATCGAACCGTTCAAGGGCATACTGCTGGGGGCGTTTTTCCTGCTGGTGGGCCTCAGTCTTGATGTGCAGTCCCTGTTTGAAAACCCGGTTGCCATCATCGCTGCCGCTCTCGGTCTCGTCGCCTTCAAGGCCACGATCACCTATGGCCTGGCGCGATTTTTCAAAGTGGCACACCAGCCTGCATTGGAAACGGCATTGCTCCTCGGTCCTTCGGGTGAATTTGCGTTTGTCCTCGCTACCACCGCTGTGACTCTCGATATTGTGCAAGAAACCGATTCCAAAGCACCGCTCCTGGTCGTGACGCTGACCATGATCCTGATCCCGGTTTTTTCCTGGCTCATGGCCCGCATGCGCAAACACGCCAAGGACAACGTGCCCGCCGTCGCCCATGACCTGCCCACTCCCGGCCCGCAATCCGGGCATGTCATCGTGGCAGGCTATGGCCGCGTGGGAGCACTGGTGTCCACCATGCTGGCCGAACATAAAATTCCCGTCATCGCCGTCGATGGCGACATCAGTGTTGTCACGGCAGAACGCAAGTCCGGGGCGGCAGTTTATTATGGCGATGCCACCAACATGGGTTTTCTGCGCAACTGCGGATTGGAAACCGCCCGCGCCCTGGCCGTGACCATGGACAATCCGGCCCGGGCCGACGAAATCGTCCGCGCTGTCCGCGCCGAGCGCCCCGACATCAAGATCATTGTGCGCGCCCGAGATGAACGCCACGCCATGAAACTATACGAGGCAGGTGCCACCGAGGCGGTTCCAGAAACAATAGAATCCAGCTTGCAGCTGGGCGAAGCCTTGCTGGTCGAAGCAGGCGTGCCCATGGGTCTCGCCATAGCATCCGTGCATGAGCGCCGCGACGGTTACCGCAAACGCCTCGGCACACCCAACCGCCGCGAATTGCTGAAATCGGCCCGCAGCCGCCTGAAATCCAGCCTGAAATCGAGATTGCCCACATGACTGAAAATCCCGTCATCGCAGAAGTCACCCGCGGCGGCATTGTCGAAAGTCGCCACCGAGGCGCCTATGCCGTCACCGATGCGTCAGGCACAATTGTGTTGGCCGCTGGCGACATTTCAACGCCGGTGTTCCCGCGTTCTGCCATCAAGGCCTTTCAATTCGTTCCTGTGATCGCGTCTGGTGCAGCCGACCATTTCGCCTTGACCGACGAGGAAATTGCCTTGTGCTGCGCCTCCCATCATGGCGAAGAACGCCATGTGGCAGTGGCGCGTTCCATCCTGTCCAAATGCGGATGCAGCGAAACGGACTACGAGTGTGGTGCGCATTTGCCATCTGACAAGTCAGCATCTCATGCCTTGGTGCGGTCAGGCGAACCGGCAGGCCAGGTTCACAACAATTGTTCCGGCAAACATGCGGGCATGCTGGCGTATGCTGCCCACATGAAACTGGATCGCCGCAACTACACTGACCTCGATCATCCTGTACAAAAATCAGTGGCCGCAACACTCGAACAATTCTGCGAAATCGATATCGCCACGGCACCCGTCGGCATTGATGGCTGCTCTGTGCCAACCTGGGCCGTACCACTGAAAAACCTTGCCGTGGGCTTTGCGCGGCTGCCGTCCGATCCGGCGGGGCAACGCATCGTCAATGCCGTGCGCGCGCATCCTTTCATGGTGGCGGGATCGCAAGGCTTTGACACACATGTTATGCAAGCCGTGCCACGCCTCTTTGTAAAATACGGCGCAGAGGCCGTTTATTGCGGCTGCATTCCGCACGCCAACCTGGGCTTTGCCCTCAAGGTTGATGACGGTGCCAGCCGCGCAGCGGAAGTTGCCATTGCCGGTCTCATGCTGAAACTCGGGTGCTGGACCAGGGAAGAGCGCAGCCATCTTGCAGGTTTTGCAAATGTGACCCTGCGCAATTGGCGCAAGCGTGATGTGGGATTGAATCGCGCTACGGTCTGACGCTGTTGTCGGAAAGGGTGATGTGCGCAGGCACATCCGCACCCGGTGCAAGCAAGTCACCCGTGCCGGCTTCCATGTACTTGAAACCTTGCACGGCAGCCTTTTTGCTGTCGGAAAAAGTGTTGTTGGCCACCATCATGTTGCCGGAGCCTTCCACCACAGAAGGTGCGATGCCCACCCCGCAGTTGCGCAACGTGTTGCCGACCGCTGACAGGTTGCGGTTGATGCCGCCCCATCCCAGCCGGATGCCCACGTCTTTCACGTCGTCGAGGATATTGTTGCTGATGATCGTGTCAGCTTCGGCATGGATGCCGATGGCGGGCGAGTCGATGGGCTTCGTCGCACCCACAACCCGGCGAATGACATTGCCATTGCACACCGTCAACCGGCCGTCGTAGTCAAAATTGGTGATGCAAATGCCGTAGGCAACGTCCTCGATCACATTGTTGGACACAACCGCACCCTGGTAGGCAAACTCCACAAAGATGGCAACTTCCGTGGTCCGCGAAATCGAATTTCCCGTGATGATGATGTTGCTGCCGGAATTGTTGCGGATGGCTGAAAACACACAGTCCGACACGCGGTTGTTGGCAACAATGACATTGCCGGCGCGAAACACCACAATGCCATTGCCGTTCTGGCCCGTGCCGCCGCTTTCCGCCGCAATACCTTTGACCCGGTTGGCGATGATCTGTGTGCCGTCCTCGCCCGGCTCACGGCGCCAAACCTGAATGCCATTGTTGCCAATCTCGTCGACTGTATTCTCGGCAATCACAAGACCAGTGCCATCCTGGCTGAAAATCCCCGTTTGGCTTTGCTTGTTGAAATGGTTGCCTTCAACGCGCCCCCCGCATGTGTCCAGCCAAAGTCCGCGCTCACCTCCGGTGAAGCGGCAGGATTCGACATGCAGCCGTTCACACCGTGCAGCGGCCACAAGTGAACCTGCAACCGACGGCGACAAAAATGTGAGGCCAGCAAGCGAAACATCATCCGCTTCGATGTCAAGAATTGAACCCTCGCGCGAACGCAACACCGTCTGTCCGGCAACCCCCGCAATCATCACTGGACGCCGGATTGAAAGTGCGTCGACGCGAAATGTACCTGCACCCAACTGCACCACGCCATCAGGAGCGCTGTCGATGGCGTCCTGCACCAACCGCGTGTCGTCACCACCATCGGTGGGACGCAGCAACTCCGTCGCCATCGCTTGGCCAGCGAATGTTGAAAGCGCAACAATAAATCCGCGCCGTGAAAGAGCCGATGCATCCATCACAGGTACCCGCTCAATCCCGGAATGTTGGCCGCCGCCGCGCGCACCAATTTGTCGCCTGCCACCAAACGCGCATGCTCCAGCACCCGCGCGGTGATGAATTTGTTGTTGTCCATGGAGATGCCCGAGGCCTGCATTTTGGCAATTGCCGCGAGCGGTCCGCCCATCATGCCGCCTGCCATCTTGTCCATCAAACCGCCGCTGGAACCACTGCGACTCGCCAGCGTTTCGGCGTCCGGCATCATGGCAAAAAGGCAAGCAACGCTGGCTTTGTCTCCTTGTGTCTGGATCAGGTTCAGAATCACTCCCACAGCCATGGCCACACGCGTTGCATCAACACCGGAAGCAGTGGAAATATCATCGATAAGGGCTTGCATTCTTGACCATTCATCCCATTTGCAATGCGGGGTCATTTAGAGCAGAAAGCGGCTCACAGATAGCACCATACGGGGAATTTGCCATGGCCGACGACACAATTTTTCTGGGAAAAAGCGGAAAGGACGAAGTACTCTATCTTGGCCTCGCCAATCGCCATGGCTTGATCACCGGCGCAACCGGCACCGGCAAAACCGTGACCCTGCAAATCATGGCCGAAGGCTTCTGCGCGGCGGGCGTTCCGGTTTTTGCCGCCGACGTGAAAGGCGATCTCTCCGGCATCGCGGCCAAGGGAGAGCCGAAGGATTTTCTTGTCGAGCGTGCCAAGAAAATAGGCATGAAAGAATATGACTTCGCTGCAACGCCCACGGTGTTTTGGGATCTGTTCGGTGAACAGGGCCACCCCATCCGCACCACTATTTCCGAAATGGGGCCCTTGATGCTGTCGCGTCTGATGGGCCTGACGGAAGCCCAGGAGGGTGCCCTCAACATCGCTTTCAAGATTGCGGACGAAGAAGGCTTGGGCCTGCTTGATCTCAAGGACTTGCGCGCACTTTTGAAAGACCTTGCGGATCGCGGCAAGGAGATCACCACCGACTACGGCAACATCAACGACCAAACAATTGGCGCCATCCAGCGCCGCCTTGTGGTGATTGAAGAGCAGGGCGGCGACAAGTTCTTTGGCGAACCCGCACTGGATATCAAGGACCTGATGCGCACCACGCGCGATGGCCGCGGCTACATGAACGTGCTCGCCGCCGACAAACTGATCAACGCCCCCCAACTCTACGCCACCTTCCTGTTGTGGCTGATGTCCGAACTGTTTGAGGAATTGCCGGAGGTCGGCGACCCGGAAAAACCCAAGATGGTGTTCTTCTTCGATGAGGCCCATCTCCTTTTCGCTGATGCCCCTCCGGGCCTTCTGCAAAAGGTTGAGCAAACAGTGAAACTCATCCGCTCGAAAGGCATTGGCATCTATTTCGTCACGCAGAACCCGCTCGACATTCCCGAGTCGGTTTTGGCCCAAATGGGCAACCGCGTGCAGCACGCGTTGCGCGCCTATACCCCGCGTGAACAAAAAGCCGTGCAAGTTGCCGCCACCACGTTCCGTCCCAACCCCAAATTCAAGACCCAGGATGCCATTACCGAACTCGGGAAGGGCGAGGCACTGATCTCCGTGCTCGATCCCAAGGGCGTTCCCACCATGGTGGAACGCACATTGATCCGCCCGCCTTCATCCAAGCTCGGGCCTATTGATGCCGCCGAGCGTGCAACGCTGATCAAGAATTCCCCTGTGGCCGGCCAATATGAAGACGCGGTCGACCGTGAATCGGCCTATGAAAAACTCTCCGGCAAGGCCAGGAAACGCGCCGTCGTTCAGGAAGAGGAAAAACGCACCAAGGCAGAAGCGAAAGCCGAGCGGGCAGCACCGCGCGAACGCGAGTCCGCCACCGACCGCTTCGTCAAGAACGCCGCGTCAAGTGTCGGCCGTACCCTGGGAAGCCAGGTTGCAAGGTCCATCGGCAACGCGCTGGTCCGCGGCATTCTGGGCAGCTTGACGCGTCGCTAGACTCTGATCGGTTTTGAATGATCCACAATCTTCCACCTGTCATGGCCCGCGTGAAGCCTCTGCTGTCCGGTTAACGTCCAAAACTCAAAAACGCTGTCATCCGCGCACTGGTTGCGCGGACCCATGGCTCGTCACGAGAGATGCTTGCGCCAGCGCCGCATGGCGCGGTTCGCCGATATTGCCGTCAAAACGCGCACTTTGTGCGCCATCAAACAATTCGCCAGCGGAGCGATGGCCCCTCGGAACAAGTCCGAGGGTGACAACTCATGCGTTGTAAATTCTGAGCCTCACCTCTTTGTCAGCGAAGAAAACAGTTATTCTGATTGGCTCTTTAGCCATTGCATCGAGTCTTAACCGGACAGCAGTGGCGTGAAGTGGGCCATGACAGGGTTGGGAGGACTTGGGTCAATCAAACTTGATCCCGCTCTAACTTCACCTTTGATCACGCAACAGTGTGCGGGCTTGACTGGCCAGTATCGATGTCGGTGCGTATAGAGGGATAACAGGAGTTCCCCATGCGCTTGCCCATTCTCGCCGTTGTTCTTGCCACTTTGACCGCAGCACCTGCAGTTGCTGAAACCGAAACGGCAGTGTTTGCCGGCGGATGTTTCTGGTGTGTTGAATCTGACATGGATCACGTCAAGGGCGTGGTCGCCACGACATCTGGCTATGCCGGAGGAACGATGGCCAATCCGACTTATGACAATCATGAAGGCAACACGGAAGCGGTAAAAGTCGAGTTTGATCCGGCGGTCGTCAGCTATGATGTGCTCGTCAACCACTTTCTTCGCACCATTGATGTGACCGACGCAGGCGGCCAGTTTTGTGACCGCGGCGACAGCTACGTGTCTGCCCTGTTTCCCATTGGTGCCAAGCAGAAAAAAACCGCCATGGATGCCATCACCCGCGCCGAAAAGGATTTGGGTGCAAGTGTCGCCACGCCCGTCAGGGAATTCACCACCTTTGGTGACGCCGAAGACTATCATCAAAACTATTATCTCGGCGACAGCCTCAGGGTCACCCGCTTCGGCATCATCGCACAATCCGAAGCCTACAAGAACTATCGCAAAGGCTGCGGCCGTGACGCCCGTGTGAAGGAAGTTTGGGGCGACAAGGCATTTAAATTTCCGGTGCCGCAAATGAGTGGATCTTAAATAATCTCGTCCTCATCTGGCACGGCCTGTACTGCACCGCGCGTATTGCCCTTGATGCGGGCGATGTGAAACAGCGCGTCACCCCGGTTGACAATCGGCAGGTTGGTGCGCCCGATGATGATGCCGTCGTCTTCTGCCGTGACCGCAACCATGTCTTCACCCAGCGGATCTGAAATCATGCCGATGGTCTCGCGCGTTGCCACACGGCTCCCCACACTGCGTGCCGCATGCAATATGCCGCCCTCGGGTGCCCGAACCCACGTGCTCGAACGCGACAGGAACACCGGCGTGTGTGTCACGGGGGCGTTTTCGATCATGCCCAATGACTGCATGACACGCAAAATTCCCGCTACACCCATGACAATGGCATCCTCGTCGAACCTTAACGCCTCCCCACCTTCATAGAGCAGCACTTTGATCCCCGCCTCCTGCGCCGACAGTCGCAGCGAGCCTTCGCGCAATTTGGATGTGAGAACAACAGGCGGCGCAAATGCATCGGCCATCGCCTTGAGCGCCGCATCATCAGGCGCGATGCGCACCTGCGGCAGGTTGCTGCGGTGCAGGGCCGCAGTGTGCAGGTCTATGCCAAACTGCGAACGCAACACCACTTCGCGGAAAAACAGGTCCGCCAGCAGGCTCGCAAGTGACCCGTGGTCCGATCCGGGAAACGACCGGTTGAGATCGCGCCGGTCCGGCAAATAGCGCGAGTGGTTGAGAAATCCAAAACTGTTGACAATCGGCACCGCCAGCAAAGTGCCCGCAAGCGCCACATCCTTGAGATGGGCCAACAGCCGCCGCACGATCTCTACCCCGAGGATTTCATCACCATGCACCACGCCCGACACAAACATGACCGGACCAGGCGAAGCTCCATGCACCACATGCACCGGCAAATGCATCGGCGTGTTGTTGGCGAGAACTGAAACTTGTAAAGCCACGGTGCGCCGTGCTCCCGCCGCAACCGGTTGGCCGCCGAACAAAAAAGGCGTCATCCCTTGCCCCGGGTCTTGGTGCGGCCAGGCCGGGCATTGCGTTCGAGAAACTCAATGATGGTTTTGGCCACGTTCTTGCCTGTGGTGCGTTCAATCCCTTCCAGCCCTGGCGATGAGTTGACCTCCATCACCACTGGTCCGCGCTTGGAGCGCAACAAGTCCACACCGGCAACATTGAGGCCCATGGCTTTCGCCGCTTTCAACGCCGCGGATTTTTCCGCTGCCGAAAGTTCCACCTTCGCCGCCGTTCCGCCCCGGTGCAGATTGGAGCGGAATTCACCCTCCGGCCCCACCCGTTCCATGGTGGCAACGATTTTGCGCCCCACCACAAAAGCCCGGATGTCGCGGCCTTCCGCCTCGGCGATGAATTCCTGCACCAGAATGTTGATGTTGGCACCGTGAAACGCATCGATGACAGACTTCGCCGAACGCGGTGTTTCCCCCAGCACCACGCCAATGCCTTGCGTGCCTTCCAGCAGTTTCACCACCACTGGTGCTCCACCAACCATGTTGATGATCTCGTCGGAATTCCCGGTGTAATTGGCGAAAGCTGTCGTTGGCAATCCCACACCATCCCGCGACAGGATTTGCAACGAGCGCAATTTGTCCCGTGAACGCCCGATGGCAACGGACTCATTCAAGGGATAAACCCCCATCATTTCAAACTGCCGCAAAACCGCCAAACCGTAAAACGTGTGCGAAGCCGCAATGCGCGGGATCACGGCGTCAAAGCCTTCCAGCTTGTCACCCATGTACCGCAGCTCCGGCTTGCGCGAGGTGATGTTCATGTAGCACCGCAGGTAGTCAATAGGCACAATGTCATGGCCGTGCGACACGGCCTGCTCAATGATCCGCTGGTGCGAATAGAGTTTGGCGTTGCGGGTGAGCAGGGCGATCTTCATGGCCGTTTTTTTGTCTTGCTCAGGATAAACGATTTTCCGGGGTTGACCAGAAACAATCCGCGTACGGAGGATCGTCCCAGCAACATGGGCACTCCCATATCGCGCCGGTCGGTCAGCGTCACCTCAATCGTGAAGGCATGGTTTCCAAGGGTAACCCGCGTTTCGATCACCGCCCGGATCTCAGTGTGGCCGCTGGAACTTTTCACCCGTCTCTGCCCCGCCAGCGCGGCGTCCTGCCAATGCCTGCGTCCATTGATGGGAACCGAAAACCGAACCCGCCGTCCGCGAATGGCAATGTCATCCGCATGCAGCGCCGCCGACCGTGCACCCGTGTCGATCTTGGCCTCAATCGGCCCCAAACCAAGATCAGGCAAATACACCCGTTCCTTCCACCCGATCATCGGCAGCAGGAAGAACGAGGGTCTTTTGACAACTGTCATCAGGGGAGTGTCACGGTTTGATCACCGTAATTCCGCGATTCTGGAATTTGTCCATCGTAGCCAGTGCCAGCGGCGCCTCCGCCAGCGGTATCGTGTTGCCCACCAGCATGTCCGGTTTCAGAACGCCACTGGCAATCATGCGCATCATGTCGTCATAGCGATGCGCCTGCATGCCATGGCTGCCCTTGATCTCGAGTTCCATGCCAATGATGCGATCCATCGGCACCTGCGCTTTGGCATGTTCGCCATACATCAGCCCCACTTGCACATGCCGTCCGCGCCGTCGCAAACACCGGATCGAGGTGAAACACGTGTCCGAATGCCCGAGGGCGTCAATCGAAAGATGCGCCCCCCCGCCCGTGATCTCGCGGATCGCCTTGGCCACATCCTTCGCCAGGCCGCCATTGACAACATGGTGGGCACCAACAGACTTGGCCAATGCCAGTTTTTCATCAGTGAGATCAACGGCGATCACCTGCGCCCCCATCGCTGCGGCAATCATGATGGCCGAAAGTCCAACTCCGCCGCAGCCGTGGACGGCCACATACTCACCAGGTTTTGCGCGTCCCTTGTCAATGACAGCGCTGAACGACGTGACGAACCTGCATCCCAATCCCGCTGCCGTGGCAAATGCCATGGCCGAAGGCAAACGCACCAGATTGATGTCGGCATGGGCAAGCGCCACATATTCTGCAAATGAACCCCAGGCGGTGAACCCGGGCTGGAACATGCTTTCGCACACTTGATGCTGCCCGGCTGCGCATTCCGGGCAACGCCCGCAGCCAATTGCAAACGGTACCGTGACGCGGTCCCCGGTTTTCCAGGATTTCACATTTGATCCCACTGCCGCCACCGTTCCCGCCAATTCGTGACCCGGCACATGCGGCAGCGCAATGCTGGTTTCGTGTCCCATCCAGCCATGCCAGTCACTGCGGCACAGACCCGTGGCTTCCACCTTCACCACCACGCCATCCGGCGGTGGTGTCGGGTCTGGAACAGTGGCGATGACGGGCATTTTCTGGAACGATTCGAAATAAACGGCACGCATGGATACTCTCCCCAGGGTGCATATTGCGGAACATCCAAGGGCGAGACAAGTCGCAATTTGGTGCGCCGTGTTCCCGGGCAACTGCAATAATTGCATGATCAAGTTTTGGTGACCCAGGTCCTCCAACCCTGTCATTGCCCGCTTCACGCGGGCCAACCATCTGATATCGAACCGTAGATGGCCCGCTTGATGCGGGCCATGACGGACTTGGGATGGGATTATTCAAATGGCCGTTGGTATTAGATGGACCCCCGCCACCGGCGGGGGCAAAGAACGCGTCAACCAGCCAAATCAGGCGCTCGCCTACTTTGGTTCTGGATGAATGCCGGCATGCATCTGCTCCACGTATTCCCAGTTCACCAGATTATCGACAAACGCTTCCAGATATTTTTGCCGCGCATTGCGATAATCGATATAATAGCTGTGTTCCCACACATCGCATCCGAGGATCGGCGCAGCACCATGCATCAGCGGGTTCTCGCCGTTTGGTGTTTTCATGATGGCCAGCTTGCCATCCTTCACCGCGATCCAGCACCAGCCGGAACCAAATTGCGTCATGCCCGCCTGCACGAAATCATTGCGCATCTTGTCATAGCCGCCGAGATCGCTGTCGATGGCCTTCTCCAGCTTGCCCGGAATTTTCTTGCCGCCACCATGGGGCTTCATCCAGTTCCAGAAGTGGTTGTGGTTGTAGTGTTGGCCCACATTGTTGATCAGCCCTTGCGCCTTTTCAGCAAATGCCGCCTTGCAAATGTTTTCAATCGAAGCCGAAGCGAGGGGCGAATCCTTGAGCAGGTTGTTGCCGTTGGTCACATAGGCCATGTGATGCTTGTCGTGGTGGAATTCCAATGTCTCTTTCGACATGTAAGGGCCTAGCGCGTCATAGGCGTAAGGCAGGGCGGGCAATTCAAGAGCCATGGGGATTCTCCTCGTTGGGTGTGATGGGAGTGTTTAGGCGGAGTGGTTGCCCAAAGCAAGAAGAGCGGCAAATGCCAACGCGTCGGCAGTATTGCTTAAGCCTGTTTCCGCCAGGCAGCGGTCGTGGGTGAAAGCAGGCGGGGCACGTCCAGCGCGGGCACAGCCGGAGAGAAAAAATATCCCTGTGCGCAAGTGCAGCCGATGGCCTTGATTGCATCAAGTGTGACTTGGTCTTCCACGCCTTCAGCCACCGTTTCGAGGTTCAGGTTCCTGGCCAGCGTTTGCATGGCCTCTACGATCTTCCGGCTCTCTCCCTGGCGCAAAAGTGTCGCGACAAACGACCGGTCGATCTTGATCGAGTCGAATTTGAGCTCCCGCAAATATCCAAGCCCGGCATATCCGGCACCAAAATCATCAAGGCTCACACGCACACCTGCATTGCGAAATACTGCAATAACCTGTTTGGCAGTGAACATGTCATGCATGAGGGCCTGCTCTGTCACCTCCACCTTGAGGCGGGCAGCGGGAAACCCGGTGTCGGCCAGCAACCTGAAAACACGCATTGGCGTGGAGAGATCGCAAACTTCTTTTGCTGTGAGGTTGACAGAGAGGGCAATGTCCTCCGGCCATTCCGCCGCTGCAGCGCAAGCCTGCAACAACATGGACCGCGTGAAATCCGGCATGAGGTTGAACTGGTCAATGATGGGAATGAAATGGTCGGGCTGCACTTTGCCCAGGCTGGGGCTGTTCCACCGCGCCAGGATTTCCAGGGTTGTGATCTTCTTGGTCGCAATGTCCACAATGGGCTGGAAGAAGGGAACACATTCTTCGTCAATCACCGCGCGGCGCACCGCTGATTCTAGTTTGGCCTTCTTTTCCGCCACATGACCGATGTCGGCGCAGTAGAAACTGAATGTGCCACGGCGCGCTTGTTTCACTGAATAAAGCGCCATGTCAGCGTTGCGGAAAAGAGCGCTCGGATGCGTGCCGTGGTCCGGATAAATGGCAACACCCACACTTGCACCAATTTCGACAGTGAAACCGCCGATTTGGATGGGTTCGCCCATGCCATCAATGATGTTTTCGGCGCAACGCTCCGCCGCGTCAATGATATTGCCGTCATGCGCGTGCAGAATGATGCCAAACTCGTCGCCGCCGAGTCGCGCGGCAATTCCGTCGGCTCCAACACAGCTCAGCAAACGCGCCGCCGCCGTTTGTATGATCAGGTCGCCGGTGATATGGCCGTAAAGATCATTAACGGGTTTGAACCGGTCAAGATCAACGATGAGAACGGCGAATGGCGGCGCATTGCCGCTGGTTTCAGTCAGTTTTTCAATCTCGTCGGAAAAAACCCGCCGGTTCGGCAACTGTGTCAACGCATCCTGCCGCGCCAGCACATGCGCCACTTGCCGCGCCGCTTCAGTGCGTTGCTGTGCTTCTTCAAGTTCAAGGATGTGTTGCTGATGCAATGCGTCCAGCTCTGCGCGCCGGGCAATTTCGGCTTCCTTGATCTTGGTGATGTCAATGTCAGTGCCAAGAAGCCGCATCGGCACACCGTCTGCATTTTTTTCGACCACGCGTCCGCTTGCCAGAATCCAGATGTAGTTTCCGTCGGTGGTTTTTTCCCGGTACTCAAATGCGAACTGGTCGATTTCGCCGGCGTTGTGCTTTCGCACATGTTCAATGACGGCATCGGCATCGTCGGGATGCAGTCGTGCCAGCCAGCGTTCATAGGTGTCATTCACCGGCTGATCGACCGGAAAACCGCGCATCTGTTTCCACAAAGGGGAGTGAAACAGCGCCTCGTTGTCAGCGTTGTAGTCCCAAACACCGTGACCGGCAGACTCAATGGCGTTTCGCCAGATGCTTTCCTGGTAAGTCAGTGCAGACATGGTGTGGGCGATCTCGCCAGCGTCCATGAAATGTACGATGTGCATGCCGTTGCGGGAACTGCAATTCGCCAACACCCAACGGCCCGGACCGTGCAAGGAGTGCATTTCAATCAATCCGTTCGGAATGTCAGGCTCTGCCGCCGGCCGGATTTTTTCACTTTTCCAACGCAGAACAACTGAAGCGTCATTGTGAAGGCCGCCAAACATCTCGGTGGCGCGCGCGTTGCGCCACAGAATGTTCCAGTTGCTGTCGCAGGCGATAATGCCGACAAGGCAATCCTTTAAATGCGCCACAACCACTTGTTCAATTTGAACAGTGGCCAGACCTTGCGGTGTTGGCTCTGCAACGTTCAAGCTGGAACTCCCTCCCAATAGTCCCGTTAACCTAGCCGCCAAGGGTTAAGTCGCAATTCAGTTCTGCCGCAGGTGGCAAAGACAGGAAGAAAAGTGGGAGGTAGGCTGAACAAAACATTGCCAGTGTGTATGAATTTATCCCAACGCGAAAAGCGGGATACCGGCAAGCGCCTGGACAAATGTCGCAACCGTCGCCAAGGCAACGCCTGTCGCAGCGCTGTAAATCACAAGTCTTTGGCCGCTCAGCGCGGCAAGGGGAACAACTTGCGCAGCGTGCAACCCGATGAAATGCGAAACCCGCAGATCTCCGCCCGATGTCGACCAATGGAAAAAGGGCAAACCCGTGGCGTCATTCATGTCGCCGCCAATCCAATTTGAACCGAGCGATGAAAGATAACCAGCCGTAGCGGTTGCAAGAATGGCACCCAGCGCCAGGCCCAGTCCCGCTGCTTCGGCCCAAATGTTGCCGCGACGTTGCCGCCAGACCGCGATGCCAATGGTGGCAGCAGTCAACGTCAGCGTCAACGCGCCAACACCCATTGCCGTATAAAGCGCAGCGTCAAACGTCGTGCCCACGTTGAAATGCGATGCTTCGCCACGCGCCGCACGACCGGTGATGACGATCAGCTCAAGTACGGCAGCAGCAACCATCGTTCCAATCACAATGCGAATGCCACGCGAACGTGCTTGGATCAGCGACAGCGCCCAACTGACTGTGATGAACTGGATGGCAAGCGAAAGGAAGAATTTCGCAGGTTTTTCCCACACGCTGACACCGATCAGCAGGCGGCCATCAACAAAAGGCAACGCACTGCATATTGCAAATCCACCCAGCATCAAAAGCACGGTCCACCACAGCATGGCACTCCCGGTTCGGGCATCACGCAGGAACATGGCACCGCGCGTCATGTCGTCACCTCGGTTTTGCCAAACACCAGTCGCACCAGTTCAAATCCGGCAAGACCCATGGGCCCGAACATGAACGTGAGCGGCAATAATGCCACCAGCGTCCAGCGCGGCAGGTGCTCCTCCGTCACGCGCCGTGCCATCCAGGCACCCACAAACAGGTCAAACGCCAGGTAGTGAACCCACCCCGCCAGTGCCGCCCATTGTGAAGTGAAAAGCTTCTGCACATTTTCCAACGTGTCAAACCCGCCCTCCGCCTGGCCAAAGAAAAAAATGATGAGAATCGAATAGACAGCAGCGAATGCGAGCGGAAACCATCGGCCTGCGATGTCATCCCGCAAAAACGGCCGCTTCATCAAAATCCCGGCCGCCAAAATGATCCAGCCGACAAGCGCCACCGGATTGGCAAAAAGAAACAATTGCGACGCGGTCATGAAGGTCTCCATATCTTGACACTGTAAAGTTAGGGGATTTATCTTGACGTTGTCAAGATGTAAACTTCCTGCTATGCCAGAAACATGTCGGAATCACCACAAATAAGGAAAAAACCCTATCATCACGGTGGCTTGCGTGAAGTGCTGCTGACCGCCGGGGAAGCGGCATTGGCCGATATCCCGTTTGAAAGCGTGACGTTGCGTGAAATTGCCCGTCGCGCTGGTGTTTCCCACGCAGCACCCAAACACCACTTCCCGGGCCTTGGCGATCTTTTGGCAGAAGTTGCGGCCCGCGGTTTCGACAGGTTTGTCGCCGAACTTGCCGCCAGCGCTGGCAACACGTCAAGCCAAACACCGGAGGGTCGCCTTGCCGCCATGGGCCGCGCCTATTTGCGCTTTGCCGAAGCCAACCCCGCTGTTTACGGACTGATGTTTGGCAAGCGCGACCAGCTTGCCGTTTCTCCCCATCTCGCCACCGCGATGATGAACGCATGGGACCAGCTGGAAACGGCAGCCGCACAAGTCGCAGGCACCACGCGGGCAGCCCAGGCCGCCATTGTCATTTGGTCCTCCATCCACGGCCTTGCCATGCTCAAGCTCGCCGGCCGCACGCCGCCCAACATCTCCTTGCATGGACTCGACGAACAGATGATCCGCACCTTGATCGCCGGCCTGAAAGCCGAAGCCTGATGGAAATCGAACTTTCCGTCTTGCTGCTGCTGGCGCTGGTGGCATTTGTGGCGGGCATTGTGGACTCAATCGCCGGCGGCGGCGGTTTGCTGGCCTTGCCTGCCCTCCTGTTGGCGGGCCTGGATCCGCTTGCAGCGCTGGCCACCAACAAACTGCAAGGCACCTTCGGCACCGCATCGGCCACTTACGCATTTTGGAAAAATGGCAAGCTGGATTTGGCAAGCCATGGGCCGGGTGTAGTTGCAGTTTTTGTCGGTGCGGCACTCGGAGCGCTCGCTGTCGCTTACGCGCCAACGCAACTGTTGTCAGCCATCATGCCTGTCTTGTTGGTTGTGATTGCCATATACTTCGCAATATCGCCGCACCTCGGCGAAGTGCCAACCCATCCACGCTTGCCCTATCTTGCCTTTGTCGCAGGCTTCGCGCCCATCATTGGATTCTACGACGGCATATTTGGTCCAGGCACAGGCTCGTTCTTCATGCTCGCATTGGTATCACTGTTCGGTGTGGGGTTGATCGACGCCACTGCCCGCACCAAACTTTTTAATTTCACATCAAACATCGCAGCTCTATTGATGTTCGCGTTCGGCGGAAAAATCGTCTGGACCATTGGCCTTGTCATGGGTGTTGCGCAATTCGCTGGCGCTCAGATCGGTGCCCGCTTGGCTATTCGCAACGGAGCTGCGATCATCCGCCCACTTCTTGTCATCGTCTGCCTCGCCATGGCGCTTCGATTGCTCTGGAAATTTCTCTAACGGATACAAGCAAATGCAGGCCAAACCTGAATCACACTATGAGCCAATTCCACTGCCGGACTATGCAGAGCATCCGCAAAACGAAATGATGAATCGCGCGCAGGATTTTCTCGCCATGATCCGCACGCGTCACACCGTGCGTGACTTCTCACCACGCGCCGTGCCACGCAACATCATCGAAACCTGCCTGCAAGCTGCAATGACAGCACCGAGCGGCGCAAACCTGCAGCCCTGGCATTTCAGCGTCATCAGCAATCCCGAACTCAAATGCCGCATCCGGCGCGAAGCCGAAATCGAAGAGCGCGCGTTTTACCAAGGCAAGGCCGGAGAAGAATGGCTCGGCGCATTGAAACCACTTGGCACCGATCCCGAAAAACTTTTCCTCGAAATTGCCCCCTGGCTCATCGTCATCTTCGGCGCGCGCAAATCGCTCTGCGCTGATGGCGTGGTCCGCAAGAACTACTATGTGCCAGAGTCCGTCTCCATCGCGACAGGCTTCCTCATCGCCGCCCTCCACAACGCGGGCCTCGCAACGCTCACCCACACCCCAAGCCCCATGGGCTTCTTGAACGAAATCTGCGCAAGACCCGCCGACGAAAAACCCTACATCCTGCTGGTCACTGGTTATCCGGCTGAAGGCGCAACCATTCCCAAAGCCGCGACTGTGAAGAAAACGCTGAAAGAAGCAGCAACGTTTTTGGCCTAGATCATCTGGCAGTCAGATGATTTCACTCCCCATACGCCGGCGTCCACGCCAAGTCCGACTAGTCCAGAAACAGTGCCACCTTGCGAACATTGCCGGACTCACCAAAGCAACAGAGTTCATGAGGCGTCAAGTCATACCAACGGCAATATGACTTGACCTTCCTCCTTGCGGGGGAAGGTGGATCGCGCTGCATGCGCGAGACGGATGAGGGGGCGTTGCATCATCGAACCATTCTGTGGAAACGAGCGCTGTTGCAGCACCCCCTCATCCGCCCCTCTCGCCTAGGCGAAGCTGAAGCTTCGCTTCGGCGCAGCCTGGTCGGGGCACCTTCCCCCGCA
>JAYVKC010000046.1:0-20483 GCA_043768765.1 Hyphomicrobiales bacterium
GGCGGCATGAAGAACTCCGGCTACGGCCGCGAAAGCGGGCTGCAGGCGGTCTACGATTACACGCGGCCGAAGACGGCCTGGATCAACACATCAGATGAACCGCTGGGCAGCCAGTTCGTTGCGCGCTGAGGGAACACACGCATGAAATTTCAATTGGCAATCAACCTGGAGCGGATGGACGACAGTCTGGATATGAAGGACGTGGCGCGCCACACACTTGAGATAGTGCAGATGGCCGATCAGGGTGGCTTCAACATCGCCTGGGCGGCCGAGCATCACGCGCTGGAAATGACCATAGCGCCCAATCCGTTCTCGATCCTGGCATGGTGGGCGGCCCATACCGACAGCATTCGCTTGGGGCCAGCTGTGGCCGTGGCCCCCTATTGGCACCCCATCAAGCTTGCAGGTGAGGCCGCATTCTTTGATTTGATTTCTGGCGGGCGGCTTGAGTTTGGCATCGGTTCTGGAGCCTACCAGCGCGAATTTGACCGCATGCATCCGGGCTTGAAACAGTCTGATGCATGGCAGCATATGCAGGAAATGTTGCCCGTTGTGCGAGCCCTTTGGAAGGGCGATTACGCTCATCAGGGAAAAATCTGGTCTTTCCCAGCCGCAACCTCTTGTCCCAAACCTGTGCAGGCTGAAGTGCCGGTCTGGATCGCTGCACGCGCGCCAATCTCTTATGATTATGCTGTCAAGAACGGCTGCAACATCATGTCCTGGCCCTTGACCCGCGACATGAGCGAGGCCGAAATCTACATGGGCCGCCTCAACGCTGCCATGCAAGCAAACCCCGGCTGCGCCCGCCCGATCATGGCGATGATGCGCCATACGGTCGTCTATGATCGCAAGGAAGACTGGATGGTTCCGGTGCGCGCCGTGCAAAACGTGCTGTCGCAATTTGAGAACCTGTTCAAGAACCTGGGCGATGTGGTCAATGGATTTCCGAAAAGCACCCCACTGGACGAACTTGGCAACCGGGCCGAATACGAGCCGGAAATGTTGACAAAAAATCTGATGTTCGGCACGCCGGATGAGGTGATTGCCAAGTTGAAGACATACGAAGCGCTGGGGGTGGATGAGTTTATCTATTACGCCAGCCTTGGGCTTGGCCATGCCGAACAGAAACGCTCGATGGAATTGTTTTGCAACGAAGTCATTCCTGCCTTTGCTTGAAAGAAACTCATGCCCGCTGAAATCCGCCGCACCCTGTTGCAAGTCCAGACCACCCGCATTGAGGGCGGCAAATCGGTGCCGGTGCCTACCAAGCTTGTGGCCGCCCTTGCGATCATCCGCAATCCATGGTTCGGGCGCGGCTGGGTGGAAAACCTGAGGCCTGAGGTTCGCGATGTCTGCCCCGAAATCGGCAAACTGCTGACGGGCATGATCCTTGACGTGACAGGTGACAAACTAGAAGGCTATGGCAAAGCTTCCGTTGTCGGCATGGGCGGTGAAATTGAACATGCCCAGGCGCTCACCCATTCATTGTGGTTCGGCAACCAGTTCCGTGATGCAGTTCAAGCCAAGACCTATCTGGTCTTCACCAACACCCGCGGTGCTGCGGGCTGTTCCCTGATGATCCCCCTGATGGACAAGGATGATGGCGGGCGACGCTCACATTACCAAACCATCCACCTGACCGTGCCAGATGCCCCCGCCGATGATGAAATTATCGTGGCACTTGGCGCATCAATTGGCGGACATCCGCTGCACCGGATCGGCGATCGCTATGAAGACCTGCGCGAGATGGGTCGCGCCGTTGACAATCCGGCGGGGGTATAAAATTGACCCGCAGCAAGACAGGCACAAGCTATGACCTGACCGGCCCCGTTGGGGCACCGGCTGTGGTTCTGGTGCACGGGCTTGGTTTGACGCGGGCGACATGGGACGGCTTTATGCCAGCGCTTGCGCACAATTACCGGGTGCTGACTTATGATCTCTGCGGCCATGGCGAAAGCGCCTTGCCACAGGCAATGCCGAGCTTGACCTTACTATCAGATCAACTTTTGGACCTGCTGGACGAACTGGAGATTGCCCGCGCCGCCATTGCAGGCTTTTCGCTGGGCGGCATGATCAACCGCCGCTTCGCCATGGACCATCCCGGGCGCGTGTCAGCGCTCGTGATTTTGAACTCACCCCATGAGCGCAGCTCCGAGGCGCAGCGCTTGGTCGAAGAGCGCGCCGCCCAGACTGGTGCTGGTGGACCTGCGGCCACGATTGACGCAACATTGGAGCGCTGGTTTACCTCAGAGTTCCGGCAAGGCTCATGGGATGTGGTTGCAAATATTCGCGCTTTCGTCCTCGCCAATGATTCCAACACCTACACGCAACATCGGCAGGTTCTTGCCCATGGCGTGATTGAACTGATCCGGCCTGTGCCGCCCATCACGGCACCGACCCTCGTGATGACTTGCGAACATGACAGCGGCAGCACACCATCGATGTCTCATGCCATCGCCTCTGAAATCGAAGGCGCTGAAACCGCGATTGTGCCGGGCCTGCAGCACCTCGGCCTGATTGAACGGCCCGACCTCTTCATCCAACCCATCTTGCGCTTCCTTGCGCGTCAGCTACCCAATAACGGAGCCACAGCATGACGGTTATGACTGGCGGACAAGCAGCCGTTGCGGCGCTTCAGACCGAAGAGGTCAAACACGTTTTTGGCCTCATAGGCTCGGCCACGATGGAGATATTCGACGCGCTCTATGATGCAAAGGATATCAATTTCATTGGCGTGCATGATGAACGCACCGGCACGCATATGGCCGACGGCTATGCCCGCGCCTCTGGCCAAGCCGGCGTGATCCTGGCCGGGCAGAACGGGCCAGGGGCAACCAATCTGGTAACCGGCCTTGCCCAGGCAGCGGCAGCGTTTTCACCCGTGGTCTCCATTGCTGGGGCAATATCGTCGGCACATCTTTATCGGGACGCCTTTCAGGAAGTCGATCAGCAGGCGCTTTTCAAACCGGTAACGAAAAAGACCTGGACTGCAACTGGTGCAGACCGCGTGCCCGAGATGTTTCGTGAAGCATTCCGCGTGGCGCTGGCACCGCGCCGAGGCCCGGTGCAGTTGAACCTGCCGCGCGATGTGCTGTCGGCCTCTGCCGAGTATCCGGCATTTCAATCGCCACAAGCCTATCGGTCTCAATCGGTGCCAGAAGGCGCACAAGCTGCAATTGATGAAGCAGCAAGCCTTCTGGCGGGTGCCATGCGTCCGGTGATCATTGCGGGTGCTGGCATCAAGAACACCGAAGGCCATACCCAAGCTTTGGCCTTAGCTGAGGCGCTCAACTGCCCCATTGTCACATCACCCGGTCATGGCGATGCAATTCCTTTTGGCCATCCGCTCAACGCTGGGCAAATGGGGCCACGCGGCAACATCGTGGCATCTCGTCTGGTGCGCGAAGCCGATGTGATCCTTGCCCTTGGCACGCGGATCGGCTTCAACGCCACTTTCTACAGCTATGACAACATCAACAAGGATGCCAAAATCATTCATGTTGAATTAGACCCCACCGCCATCGGTCGCCATTTCCCGGTCGAGATTGGCATCTGGGCCGATGCTCCAACTGTCGCATTGCAATTGGTCGCAGCACTAAAAATTCTAAAAAACCGGCAACTGGCTGACCAGTGGACCGCTGCCTTCCAGGCTGAACGCAGCGCTTATCTTCAAAAGCGCGATGCAGACGCTGTGGTTGACACGGCCCTGATTCAGCCCTCAGGCCTGTTCAAGACCTTGCGCGATGTCCTGCCCCATGATGCGGCAATCACGATGGACGCGGGCACGCTGTGTCTGCAAGCAACCGACGCCATGAATTATTGGCAGGCCAAAAGCCTGTTCACCCCATTGGATTTCGGACTGGTTGGCTTTTCTTTTGCCTGTGGACTGGGGGTCAAGCTCGCCCAGCCGGAGCGGCCCGTGATCAGCCTGATGGGGGACGGCGGTTTTGGCATGACGGTGTCGGAACTGAGCACCGCAGTGGACCATGGCATCAACACCGTCACCATCGTGATGAACAACAACTGCTGGGGTGCTGAAAAAGCCTATCAGCGCGATTTCTTCGGTGGCCGTTACATCGGTGCTGATGTCAGCAGCCCGCCGTTTGACAAATTGGCTGAGCTATATGGTGCAGCCGGGTTTCGGGCTGATAGTTTGGCGGGGGTGGCCGAGGCGATCAAGGCGGCATTGGTCTGCGGCAAACCCGCAGTGATCGACGTTGCTGTTGATCCCGCCGCGCTCTACTCTTTCCGCCGCGACAGCTTCAAGCACCGGGGAGGATGATTGGCAATGACAGAGGCAAAAACCTATCCGCATATGGAAGCCCAGAAAGCCACTGGCGACTGGAACCCCGCTTGGGATCTGTTCAAGGAACTCGACCCTGATTACCTCGAGGCTTTCCTGGCTTTTCGGGCGGTGCCGCAGCGCAAAGGACCGCTCGAACAGAAATACAAGGAAATGATCTTTATCGCCATCAACGCGGCAACGACCCATCTGCACGGGCCAGGGGTGCGCCGCCATATCCAGAACGCTTTGCGGGCAGGTGCCACCAAAGAGGAAATCCTTGAAGTGATCCAGCTCACCACGATCATGGGCATTCACTCCATGTCACTCGCCGCGCCCATTCTGCAGGAGGAGGTGCAAAAATTCAACCATGGAACTTAAGGCCGTCCAGCGGCCGCAATAATCTTTCCACAAGGGCGAAATCCCAATGTAACGATGCAAATTAATTCCACTCAAAAAATCAAACCAAACGGAGGATCAAAATATGAAAACGAAATTTTTTACTGCTGTTGTCACAACCCTTGCTTTGACCAGTCCGGCGCTTGCCGCCGACCTGGTCGTTGGCGTGCCGAACTGGCCGTCGGTGACTGTCACGGCGAACGTCATCAAGTCCGTCGTCGAAAAGAACATGGGACTAACGGTCGAATTGCAAACCGGCACCAACCCCGTGATCTTTGAAGCTTTGGACAAGGGATCAATGCAAATTCATCCTGAAGTCTGGCTGCCCAACCAGCAAGGGCTTGTCGACAAGTACAAGGCCAAGGTGGAATTGAACAACCATGGTGCCCCGGCGGTTCAGGGCATGTGCGCCAACAAGGTTGCGGCAGAAGCGGGCTTCAAGGATATCAGCGATCTGGCAGATCCGACAAAAACTGCGATGCTGGACAGCGACGGCAATGGCAAAGGCGACATCTTCATTGGCGCAACAGGCTGGGGCTCGACGGCAGTCGAACATTCCAGAGCGCAGGGCTATGGTTACGGTCAAGTCGTTGACCTGGTCGAACTCGATGAAGGCGTGGCGTATGCGCAACTCGACACGGCGATCAAGGCCGGTAAACCTTGGGTCGGGTTCTGCTATACCCCGCACCATCTTTTCACCGTGCATCCCGAAATGACAATGCTGACCGAGCCTGCCTATGACGCGGCCAAATGGAAGATCGTCACGGCTGATGCGGACGCCGATTGGATGAACAAGTCGAGCGTTGCCATGGCCTGGGCCCCCGCCTTTATCCAGCCCGCTTTC
Organism: Hyphomicrobiales bacterium; assembly: GCA_043768765.1. Classification (GTDB taxonomy): domain Bacteria; phylum Pseudomonadota; class Alphaproteobacteria; order Rhizobiales; family Aestuariivirgaceae; genus Aestuariivirga. The sequence goes on from JAYVKC010000046.1 coordinate 5,526, forward strand.
TCCGCAGACTTGAACGCTTCCAAGCCACAGGTCGCCGCGATGCTGCGCAACATGGATCTGTCATCGGCAGATCTTGGTGCTTTCGCCTTCTCGGTCGTCGTTGACGGCAAGGATGCGGCAACCGTTGCCACTGAATGGATTGCCGCAAACCCTGCCCGTGTTACCGCTTGGCTCAAGTAACGGAACAAGGCAGTTTGAACATCGGGCATGGCGGTGCGCTGCCATGCCCGTAGCTTTGAAACTGTCCTGAAAGGGTGTGATGGCTGAGCTTGTCATCGAGATGGCTGGCGTCTGGAAGATATTCGGGCCAGCCGATCAAGTGGCGCTGGCCGATGCCAAGGCCGGAGCTTCCAAAGCCGACATTCTGCAGCGCCACAAATGTGTCGTGGGTATTGCTGATGCATCAATTTCAGTGATGAAGGGCGAAATCTTCTGCATCATGGGCTTGTCTGGCAGCGGCAAGTCCACGCTGCTGCGCCATGTGAACCGGCTTATCGAACCGACGGCAGGTGACATCCGTGTTCTCGGGCAGGATGTACGGGCGCTTTCGCCGAAAGCGCTGCGACAACTCAGGGCCGAGCGGATCGGCATGGTGTTTCAGCACATGGCGTTGATGCCGCATCGATCAGTTGAAGACAACGTCGCCTATCCGCTGGAACTGCGCGGAACGCCGAAAGCCACGCGCTGGCGTATCGCCGCTGAGAAACTTTCGATGGTTGGTCTGCAAGGCTACGGCGACCGGCTGCCAAAGGAATTGTCCGGGGGCATGCAACAACGCGTGGGGCTGGCCCGCGCCCTTGCTGCTGACCCGGCGATCTTGCTGATGGACGAGCCATTCTCGGCACTTGACCCGCTGATCCGCCGCCAGTTGCAAGACCAGTTTTTGGCACTTTCGCAATCGCTGGGCAAGACCACGCTGTTTATCACCCATGATCTGGACGAGGCGATCCGTGTCGGCAGCCGCATCGCCATCATGAAGGATGGGCGCATCGTACAAACCGGAACACCCGAAGAGATCGTGACCCGCCCCGCTGATGACTATGTGCGAGCCTTCGTACAGAATATTCCGAAGCTCGGCCTGATCACGGCCCGCACCATCATGGAACCGCTGACCAAGGTTCAGGCGGCGCAGCCATTCGATATCGCATCAGCACCGCGTTGTGTCGCGGCGACGAACCTTGATGAGCTGATCGGGCTGGTGGCTGGCAGCAACGTGCCCGTGGTCATCGAAAATGGCGGAACGCTTGTCGGTGTTGTAACCAAAGACCGGCTACTGCTGGCAATCCGTGAGGGGCGTTGATGACTGATACTGACCTGATCACGCGCTTTGCCGGCCCCCATGCGCCTTATTATGCGAAAACCTTTGGCCTCATTCAGGCGCACGCAGGCCAGGCCTTGACCTTCAACTTTGCAGCCGCCCTGTTTGGCCCGCTATGGGCGGGAATGCGGGGGCTTTCGTTTCTGTTCCTGTTGCTGTGCTTTCTGGATCTCGGGGCTTTGTCGCAGATCACATCGGGCCTATGGGGCAACACCGATGGTGCTGGCCTCACCCGCATCACGCAATTGGAAGCGACGATTGCCAGCCGCCGGGACGATGCGGCCAAGGCCTTGGCGACAGGCAATGCCGCTGCCGCTGCAACCGCAACCAAGCTTGCCGACAATCTGCAAAAGGCCGTCGATGCGGCTCGAGCAGAGGCGGCTCGCAGTGCCAGTGGTGCCGGAACGCAGGTGATCGGCGGGATAATTCTGTTATTGGTGTTGAGGCTGGCAACCGGGTTCTTTGCCAACGGCCTTTATGAGCGCCGTTTTTGTGCCTGGCGCGGCAATCAAAGCCTTCCGCACGGCGCACCAGTCACCCGTTTGCTGACAACTGTGGCCCTGACAACTGCAATCTATGGCGTCACACTTTACGCGCTGGTTGCCGCCGCCCCCCCTGCTTGGCTGAGCACCTTCCCGGCAGACAAGGCGTTGTTCTCAACCGTCGAAGGCTGGCTTGATGCCGGTTTCGTGGCCAGCTACGACGCCGGGCGCGGGGTGTTCGACGGCATTCGCAATGCCATCCGGATTTTGGTGGAGGGGTTTGAGGTGGTGCTGGTCGGCACACCCTGGCCCGTGGTGATGCTGGTGATCTGTACGCTGGCCTGGCAATTGGCGGGCGCACGGGTGGCGATTTTTACCGCAGCGGCTTTGGCTTATCTTGGGTTCTTCGGCTTCTGGGAACTATCGATGTTGACGGTGGCCCTGCTGGGTGCTGCGTCAATCCTGTGCATCATCTTCGGCATTCCGCTAGGTATCTGGTTTGCGCGCTCCAAGACCGCCTTTGCCGCAGCCCAACCGGTGCTGGATTTCATGCAGACCATGCCCGCTTTTGTCTACCTTATCCCGGTCATCGCTTTCTTTGGCACGGGCAAGCCGCCGGGCATCATCGCCACGTTGATCTTCGGCATGCCGCCGGTGATCCGGCTGACCACGCTCGGCCTGAACGGTGTGCCCGAAGATGTCAAGGAAGCAGCACGGGCCTTTGGCGCGACGGAATGGCAAGTGCTGCGCGGGGTTGAATTGCCGCTGGCCCGTCCGTCGATCCTTGCCGGCATCAACCAAACCATTCTGATGTGCCTGTCGATGGTCGTCATCGCCAGCCTGATCGGTGCGCAAGGGCTGGGATCAGTGGTGCTGCAATCCCTGCAATATGCCGCCAAAGGCCAAGGCCTGCTCGCCGGCCTCGCCATCCTCCTCTGCGCCATGGTGATCGACCGCATTGTGCAAGGCAGTTTTCGCGGGCGGGGGTGAAAAGACGCGCAGTTTATCGCCTGTGAGATCGGGGGATCAACAGGGCGCGGTTCGGCTCAATGAGCGTGACGTCATTTGGGGAATCGCAAATCATTTGCATGGTTGACGCGGAACCCTCTGTAAGCGGCTTTGCACGGCAACCAAGCAGACTGCTGAGAAACTCTCAAATGCCTGTTTGATCTCTTGGCCGGGTTTGGGTTTGGCACCCAGTTTGGCGGCTGCGCTTGATCATGGTGAGTGCGGCCTCGCGCTCGGCCAGGCCTGAGGCTTTCGTGACTTCGCAATCGACAATCAGTCCGTTGCGGTTCTCCATCAGGGCGTGGCCCATGAAGCACAAGCGGCTGGGGTGGTCGTTTCCCGTGCGGAACAACCGCACGTCAAGATCGGTTGTCGAGGCATGGGTCTCGTTGGAACGTTTCTCCTTGCGGAAGTTGCGTTCCCCATTGCGGCCCGGTACTGGCGGTTCGCCAGAGCCATCCTTGGGCACAAAGCTCTTCATCGAGGCCCAGGCGTCAACCAGCGTGCCATCCACCAAGAAGTGCTCCGATGACAAAAGTCCCTTATCCTGCGGCAGGTTCAGCAGTTTGACCATGAAGCGCCGTACCGCGTTGGTCTGCATCAAGCGCTCCCGGTTCTTCGAGAAGCTTGAGGCATCCCATATCTGATCATCCATCGACAGACCCACAAACCAGCGGAACAGGATGTTGTAGTTGATCTGCTCCACCAACTGACGTTCGGACCGGATGGTAAAGAAGGCCTGCAACTGCGAGGCCTTCAACAGATGCTCCGGCGGTATCGAGGGTCGGCCCGTGTTGCGAATAAAGCCTGGAAAACTCCCGCGACAGGCTGACAAGCACTTCCACAACCAAGTCCCTGATTGCCCGCAGCGGATGATCACCAGCAATCCGGTCCTCAATATCAACATAAGAGAATAGTTGCTTCGTCTCTTCAGGCCCACCGCGCACCGCAAATCACTCCATCCAGCGCAACAGAATGAATCACATCACAACAGCAAAATCGACGGGTTTTTCAGCAGCCTGATAGTTGCAGTTCATCGCTTGTCACAAACAACGACAAGTTGGAAGCTGACGCACCGTCTCAACCCGAATTTTCGCCGCTTCAAGAAGGCAATGTCGAATCTCTCTGGCTGTCAACGCCTGTCGGTGACGATTTCCCTCACCATCCATTTCAATTCCCGCATCCTGATCATTGGATGAACCGACGGCAGCGCTTGGACCACAAGAAACCGCGCAGGTCGTCGAAATGATTATTGCAGGAAAATGCCTTCCGCTCGCTATGAGGTCAGCTGCGTAAGCCAATTGCCTGAGCGTTGACCACCAGTCTATGGTCAAGATTTCCGTCAAAGCAATCGAGAATGTTCTGTACAGCCGCAATCCCCATGCGCATGGCACACTCTTCTGTGAGCCCTGCATTGTGCGGGCTGATGGTGATGTGGGGATTGCTGAGCAAGGGGTGATTGGGGGCGGGGGGTTCTTGCGCAAGCACATCAAGTGCAGCAGCGCGCAACTTGCGTTGACGTAGAGCTGCATCGAGCGCCAATTCATCGACAATGCCACCGCGTGCGGCATTGATGATGATAGATGTCGGTTTCATGGCAGCGAGTTCGTCTGCTGCAATCATGGGCCCGTTACCGCCCGGCAGGTGCACGGAAACAAAATCAGCTGCGGCCAGCGCGGCCTTCATGTCGGAGGCCAGTTCAACACCAAGTGTTTCTGCTTGGCTGGACGTCACATAGGGATCGAAGGCTGTCACAATCATGCCAAAGGCCTTGGCCAATTCCGCAACGCGCCTGCCAATGCGGCCAAAGCCAAGGACCAACAGCGATTTGCCATCAAGTTCAACTGAATCGAACCGATTGCGCTCGTTCCAGTTTCCTGATGTCGAAGCAACATGATGGACCACCGTGCGACGGGCTGCGGTCAACATCAGCATCAAGGTGTGTTCGGCCACCGCGCGCGAGTTCACGTCGCCCACAATCGCCATGGGAATTTTTCGTGCATTCAACGCGCCAACATCAACGGCATCATAGCCAACACCATGGCGTGAGACGATCTGGAGTTTGGGGGCCATGGCAATTTCCACAGCTGTCATGGGTTGCGTGCGGAGCAGTACCGCGTTTGCCTCAGCCAAGTGAGGGCGATATGCTTCCGTTGTCACTGCCTCAACCAGATCAAACCTTACACCAGCCCGGCCTTGCAGCAGGGCGATGCCTTCAGGGTGAATTTTGCCTGCAACCAAAACATGTTTCATGTCAGTTGCCACCTGAATATTTCTCAAGCGACGCTGCGGGCGCTTCGCCAATCAGTTTGCGCGTGTGGGCCTCACTTTGTTGCGCTGTTCTGGCAGGAAGTCGCACATCATTCGAAGTTTTCACAAGATCAAGGCCCCTGCCAACAACCTTCGCCGCATATTCAATTGTACCATTGTGCAAGCCGACGCGAATACCCGCAGCCTTGGTTCTTCGCATGACAGGTTGAATGGCCTCAATCATTTCAGTTTCCCGGCAATCGAAACCTGCTGGATGTTTGCGACCCGTCAATCCCAGCATCAAATCTGCCGGTCCGGTAAAAACGCCATCCACCCCCGGTGGTCATAGCAATCTCGTCAAGGTTTTTCAATGCCTCAGCGGTATCGAGTGTCGCGAATGCAAGAACTTCAGTATTGGCATGTTGGTTGATCTTGCCCCGCAACGCCTAAGCCAGCAATGGCCATTGCGCAACAATCCCAAAAAAGCATATTGAACCGCCAGAGCGAACACAAAACTGATTAAAAGGCGATAGAAGGTAATCAGTAGAGGGAAATCAAATGCAGACGCCGGCAAATGGAGGAGAGTCTTGGTGCCAAAGGCGATGGTCGAGTCCGAACGAAAACACCATCAAGTATTCTTCCTGTCCAGCCGAATGATCAGATAAAGCGTGAAAATGGCCACGAAGACGGCGACATTGATGATCGAAGACAGGGCATAGAGCTCCGGCTTGACACCATAACGCAACGCACCCCAGGCAACGGATGGCATGGTTGGAGTTGCGCCCAGAAGATAGAATGAGATATCAAGCCCGTTGAGTGCCAGAACAAAGGCGACGATCAGGCTGCTCAAAATTCCTGGCCAAGTGAGTGGCAGCATGACTTCGAAAAACGACCGCAGCGGAGACGCTCCACAAACCAGGGCCGCTTCATCCATGCGCCAGTCATACCGGTAGAACAGTGCGGCCATGATCAAAAAGCAGAAGCTGAAACAGTGGACCGCGTTTGCAACGATGGCAGCCAGCAGGCTGCCCTGAAATCCAAACAACAGATAGTACAGCGACATCGACGATATGCCGAGCAGCAGCTCTGAAACGAACAGCGGGCCAGCGAAGAAAATGGCATAGAGCAGGGCCCTGCGCCCGCCAAATCGCAATACACCGACAGTCGCCAGAAATCCCATGATGGTCGAAAGCACGGCGGTGCAACTGGCGATGATCAGACTGTTGATCAAGGCGCTTTGATAAATCGTGTTGGTGTAGAGCCTGAAGTAATTTTCATATCTGAACTCCGGCGGGTAGGGGAAATTGGGCCGGCTCGACAATGAAGCAAACAGAATGTGGACAATCGGCATATAGAGAAATGCATAGGCCAAGAGCAGGAACGCGCAGAACAGCCACTTGGCGATGCGCTCATTGGCCAGCCAGCGAGTCATCTAGCGTTTCAACCCGGTGAAGCCGGTGCGGCGCAAATCCACGCCCAAGCTTAAGATAGCCAATGTGATCGCGGAGAACACAAACAACGCAACGCCCATCGCTGCGCCCAAGGCCCAGGTTCCGCTTTCACCAAACTGTTGGGCAATTGACATGCCATAGAGCGTTCCATTCGGCCCCCCGAGAAAGCGCGGTGCCAAAGCGGCGGAAAGTGTTGGGATGAAGCAAAGCATGAAACCCACAAGTGTTCCCGACAGATTGAGTGGCCAAACAATTTCCCGGAACACGCGCCAGCGGCTGGCACCACAAGCACTTGCGGCGCTGGCCAGCCTGAAATCAAAATTGAGCAGGGAGAGATAAATTGTTGTGACCACAATCGGCAAGTAAAGATAGCACAACGCAATGAATGTTGCTGAGTTGGAATACATGATGAAACGCAACGGCGCTGCTCCCATGCGCATCACCAGGCCGTTGATCAATCCCACCGGCCCCAACATGCCTTGCAGCGCAATGAGCCGCAGGACTTCTCCCGACAAAAACGGCACGGCCAAAAGCAGCGACAGGATCAGCCGGTAGCGCCCGCCATGGCGCACGATAAAAAATGCAATAGGCCAAGAAACAACGACCAGAAATGCCGAAACGCAAACCGCCTGCAGCAACGAGCGCAGGAAGAAGGTGATATAAGCTTTTTCGGTTGCCAGGGTCGCATAGTTCAGTGTCGTCCATTCGCGGACGATCTTGTAGTTTTCCGTCTGCCAAAAACTCAAGATAACCAGAGCGATCAATGGCAGCACAAAGAAAAACAAGAGAAAAGCAGTCGGAATGTAAAGTAAAAGTCTGTTGCGAAGCGGCAGAATCTGTTCCATCGCTGTCACGTCACGCTTGGAAACACATGGCACTGGTCCTGGTCCCACGATAGTTCGAGCTTGCTGCCAATAGGCAACGGCCGGTCTTTTGGTTGCACAGAGATGATCCGTTCCGTCATCTCCGTCTCAAGAATGTATTCAACAAAAGGGCCGCGCAGCACCACATCAATGACTTTGCAGGAAATGCCGGATGACGTGACAGCCCAGGGCGAAAGCTTGAAACGCTCGTTCTTGACGAAAACATCAACCATGCCTTCAGCATGTGACGGTGCCTTGTGCGGAAACGCAAAATCGTACTTCAACAGGCGCACAGTCTGGGTTTGTCTATCATATTGTCCGGCAAAACGGGTGGACTTGCCAACGAAACGCGCAACAAATGGTGTTGGCGGATGATCATAGATCACCTGGCGTTCACCCAGCGCTTCCAGCTTGCCCTGATGAATGACCGCCACACGGTCACTCATGGAAAGCGCTTCTTCTTGATTGTGGGTGACATAGATGAACGGAATGCCGAGTTGTTTTTGGTACCGGCGAATTTCAACTTCCATTTCCTGGCGCAATTCGCGGTCCAGGTTCGCGAGTGGCTCATCCAGCAACAACAAAGTGGGATGGGTGACAAGGCCGCGGCCAAGTGCAACACGCTGTTGTTGGCCACCGGAAAGTTGGTTGGGATAGCGGTCCATGAGGCCCCCAAGCGACAGGATTGCTTCGGCCCAATCAATGCGTTCCTTGATCTTCGATTGTTTTTGATTGGTCATGCGCAAGGGGAAAGCCAGATTCTCGCGAACGGTGCGGTGGGGAAACAGCAAAAAATCCTGAAACACCATGCCGATGCCGCGTTTGTGCGGCGGAAGATGAGTGACATCCGTGCCGCTGAAATAAATCTTTCCCGCTGTTGGCTGGTCAAGGCCCGCGATAAGCCGGAGCAAAGTACTTTTGCCGGAACCGCTGGGACCGAGGATGGCGATGAATTCGTGCCTGGCAATGTCGATGCTGAGTGTATCCAGTGCACGTACCTGACCATAATGTCGGGAAACCGCTTCGATGCGGACATAGGGGATGTTGCTGTCGCTCACTTCAAAACCCATGTTCGCCGGCCTGGCACTGTTTCGGCGGAAAGCTGAACCCTTCCCGCCGAAAGACAACAGTTATTAATTCAATCGAAGTCAGGCCGCCTGGACGTTGGACCAGACGCGCTCCCATTTCTCAGGTGAAGAGGGCTGGTCGAACTGGAAGAGCCCGGCGATCTCGCTGGATCTGTCCATCAGGAACAGCGCACGTTCGGCTTCGGTGGTTCCTGCCCTGACGTCGATTGTTGTGGAACAGCCCGCAATTTCACCGATCCGCTTCATGACGGCGGGCGAAGTCATGGTGTCAACAAACTTGTTGCAAAGATCGAGCTTTGGACCGTCGGTGACGCCAGTCGTGAGCAACCACGTATCAACCCAGCCAAGGCCACCTTCCTTTGGTTTCAGGGTATGGCGGAAGTCCTGTTTCTCATTGCGGTCTTTGGCAGTGAGAAGCTGGCGGTAGACTTGCGCAAATTCTGTTGCTGCCACCACCGAGCCACTTTGCAGCAATTGGAACAGTGTGGGGTTGTCCTGATAGCGCGTCAGCAACAACGGCTTTTGCTGGATCAAGAGTTTTTCGACTCCGGCCAGTTCTTCGTCCGTCAAAACATAGGGATTGAATGGCTTGCCGTCGGGCCGGGGCTTGTCGCGTGTGCCCATCTGATCAGTCACGACCAGTGCGGCAAGCGCGATGTTTTCCTCAAAACGTGCGCTGGTGGCCAGCCTGCCTGTGAGCTCAGGGTTGAACATGCACATCAGTGTTGATGTCTTTTCCGGTGACACCACAGCCGCATCATAGGTTATGCCATAGGCACCCCAGCAGAATGGAAAGCCAATCTTGTCGCCTGAAACAGGATCCGTGAGCACTTTGAATGCATCCGCCTTGAATTCCGGCAGGTAATTCGCGGCAGCCGGCACTTTTGTGTAGTCCACCGAGCGGATCAGTTTCTCGCGATGGTAAAGTTGCGGCCAGAATCCATCAGCCTGCACAAAATCAAATTCCTTGGCCCCGCCAACGCGCAGCTTGTTGTAGGCTTCCGAGTTGCCGTCAAAGAATGTGCCGGCAAATTTGACGCCATTTTCCTCTTCAAATTTGGAAATCACGTCAGGAAGCACGTAAGCTTCCCACATCAATGCGCGCAACGTCGGTGTTTGCGCCCAGGACGGCTGCACAAATGGCATGGACAGCGTGCCCGCGCCAGCTGCAAGAACCGATCGCCTGCTGATTTTTTTGCTCATTTTATCCTCCCAGTATTTTGGCTTCTAAAAATACGCGTCGACTATTCAGGAAATATTCTCTCTATGCAATTCCATCGGTTTCGATTGAGCCCAAAACCTCGTCGAGCACATCAAGTGCGAATGACATTTGTTCATGCGTTGTATCGAGCGGTGGTTTGACCTTGATCAAGTTGCCAAGGCCGGCGTAACGGCTCTCGCCAAACAACACGCCCTTCTCCACACCGCGCTTGTAAACTTCACCCGATGCCCTCGTCGCTGGTTCCTTGGACTTGCGGTCCCTCACCAGCTCAACCGAAACAAACAAGCCCGGACCGCGAATGTTGCCAATGAGTTTGCGGCGGTCGGCAATCTCATGCAGGCGCTGTGTGGCGTAAGCGCCGAGGTCGCGGGCCTTTTTGCACAGGTCATCAGACACAATGGCATCAAGCGTTGCAACAGCTGCAGCCAAGGCAACGGGAAACTGGCCGAATGTCAAAGCGTCTTCACCAGATTCGAAGCCATGCAGTTTTTCACTCGCCATGATGCCTGCAATCGGAAAACCTCCGCCCAGGGCTTTGCCGAACGTCATGATGTCAGGAACAATGCCATAGAGGTTGGACGCAAACATTTCGCCAGTGCGGCCAAAGCAGCTTTGGATTTCGTCCCAGATCAGAATGATGTCGTATCGGTTGCAAAGCTCGCGGACCCCGCGCAGAAACGACACGGGCAGTTCAATATGTCCGCCATTGCCAAGAATGGGTTCCAGCATGATGGCAACAACCCCGCCATCGACGCCCTTGTTGATCGTGTCTTCCAGCAACTGCAAACAGAGTTTGGAGTCGGTTTCAATATCCATGCCGAGCCGTGGCCGATAGGGATCAGGGTGCGGCACGCGCGTGAAGCGCGGTTGCAGCGGCAAGAACGGATTGTTGGGGTGCGGCCAGCTGGCAGCCATGGTTGTGATGGAACGACCGTGATACGAGTCTTGCAGGATGATGAGATTGCTGCGCCCCGGCTTGTTCTTGAAAGCCAGCTTCATTGCCATTTCAACCGCTAGGCTGCCATGCAGGCAGTAACCGATGCGATTGAGATCGCCCGGCGAAATGTCACGCAAGCGGGATGTGAGTTGCAACAGGGGAATCGTATTGAAATTCGACCGCGCATGAGTGATATCGCGCAGCTGCGCAATTGCTGCCTCAACCACGCGAGGGTCGTTCGCACCCAGATTGTTGGACCAGGCCTGCGAAGTGCAGTCGAGATATTCCCGGCCCTTGTCGTCCCAAACCAGTGATCCTTTGGCACGCACCAAGGTGATCTTGTTGTTATCGCCGTTCAATGGATCATGCACCAGCGATCTTTTCCCTCGCTCCATCTCTTTCAGTTCATGAGTGGTTTGGTTGGTGTTCATGGATCGCCTCGGAGTACTTTCAGACGCAACTAAATCACCGCATGCTATTGACAACAATGACGAATAACCGGAGTATTGATAGGCAATGCTTATGAATATCCAGATTCGGCAAATCCGCGCCTTTGTCACTGTGGCGCAGGAGCGAAGCTTTGCCCGTGCCGCCAATCGCCTGAATGTTTCTCAGCCAGCCTTGTCGCAAACCATCATTCAGCTTGAAGCGGTCGTCGGTTTTTCCGTGTTCGAGCGAACGACGCGGACGGTCAACCTGACCGCAGCTGGCGACAAGCTGTTGATCTCAGCACGCGCCGCCATTCATGCGATGGAGCAACTGCACGATGAGGTTCGGCGGCTGCAACTGGCAATCAAAAGCGAACTGCGCGTCGGCTTCATGATTGGCACAGCAGTTGAGTTCATCCCGGAAATTGTCCGCGAATTTGAGCGCGTGCGCCCAGATGCGATTTTGCGGCTCAAGGAATATGATTTCACCGATCCAAGTGCCGGCCTCAAAACAGGAGAAGTGGACTGTGGCATTTTTCGACCACCAATCGATGTTGAAGGTGTAATGATAACGGAAATCGCCAGGGAGAAATGTGTGGTGTGTTTGCCCGAAGGCCATCGCTTGGCAAAACAGGAAACAGTGTCTCTTGCCGATATTTTGGGTGAGCCGATCATAGCGGCCCCCACGCCCGGCGTATGGCGGGATTACTGGTTGGCGAATGACTTTCGCAATGGCCGCCCAGCAAATGTCGTCCTTGAAGCGGCAACGGTGGAATCAGAACTGCAAAGCGTTGCCATGGGCCGCGGCATCAGCATAACGGCAAACAGCACCGCCCGCTTTTATGCCAGGCCCGGAATCGTTTTTCTTGATATCGTTGACATGCCAAAGTGCGTGATTGCGATTGGCAATCGAAACCCCTCCAATGACCTTGCGGCTGATTTTATCGCAGTTGTGAAAAGGGTCACCACAAATCACAATCAGGCAATTTGCTGATAGATCCGCTCAGCCATTAACAATGGAAACCAGCGATTGATCAAAGCGCATTTGGCAATGGTGGCAAATCACGCAAAGGCTTCTCGTGCACTTTGTCAAAGTTGATGCTAACGGAGAACAGAATTCAATCCACAGATAACTGAAAGTTTTTCTATGCCTTACGGCCTGCGCCTCGCGCAACATCATCGCGTATTCGCCGCTTTCGCACTGCATGCATTTGTCATGGGGAACATTTTTCCACGTATGCCGGACATCAAAGAATCCATGGGCGTTGCCGAAGGGACCTTGGGCCTCAGTTTGATCGGTTTGCCACTTGGCACACTTCTAACGCTGACATTTGCGGCGCCCATATTGGAGCGCATTGGATTTCGGCGGTCATTGTTGGCCATCATGCCGCTTGTATCAATTATCTACGCAATTGCCGTGCATGCCATGGATCCCCTGGCATTTTTCGTTTGGTTGATTCCGATTGGTATGGCCATCGGTTGTATCGAAATCATGATCAACGTCGAAGCTGACAGAACTGAAGCCCAAATGGGGCGTCGCATAATGAACCGGGCTCACGCGTTTTGGAGCTTTGGCTTTTTTGGCGCTGGTTTGTTTGGTGCCAGCATGGGGCAACTTGGTGTTTCACCACAGCTTCATCTAGCGCTTGTCGTTCCAGTTTCGCTGGTGGCGATTGCCCTCCTTCTCGGGCAGTATCAGCCAGCGCCAACACGCGTCGATGAAACAGATGGGCCGAAGCCAAAATTTGCGCGACCGACCTGGGCCATCCTTGTGTTGGTCGGCGTGACACTTTCAGCCATGCTTATGGAGGGTGCTGGAATCGATTGGTCGGCAATCTACATGCGCAACATTTTTTCCTCCGGCCCATTTATCGCTGGCGCCGCGGTTGCCACAGTGGCACTCTCTCAGGCCTTGGCCCGGTTTTTTGTTGACGAATTTATCGATAAACACTCGCCCGCGCGAATTGCAAGACTGTTGCTATGGATTTTGGCCGCGGGAATTGTCTGTGTATTCTTCAAGGTTTCCCCCGTTGTTTCACTCCTGGGTTTTGCGTTTATTGGCATTGGAACCAGCGCCATTTTTCCAATGGCTGTATCAGCCGCAGCGCAAAGAACCGACCGGTCTTCGGCTGTCAATGTGGCAGCACTGGTTCAAATCGCCTTTACAGCTTTCCTGGTTGGTCCGCCATTGCTTGGGTTCGTGGCCGAACATTGGGGCGTTGAATGGGCCTACGGAATTGCATTGCCGCTGGTGGTCCTCAGCATCATGACGGCAGGCTCATTGGGCGAAGCTGCAAAAACCGGGAAAGGCACCACAGCACAAGCCTCCACAACGTGACGGAAGCCGCTTGCGAATGCTGCGTGGAGGCAGAGCTGGCGGGAACTTGGACAGTGGAAGAACAAAAAGTGTTTCTTAAGATGGAGGCGCAGACTTCACCGCGTGGCGTGTGATCGCCACCCTGATCTTGCGGCCTGCAAGGGTTTCTTGCGCAAGGATTTGTTCCGGGGTGCCCAAAGGCAATGTTGGTTGAGTGGTTCCTTCGTTGGCAATTGTGTTTGCCGCACAAGTGCACCGCACTTGCAATTCATGGCGGAGCAAGTGTAAACTGCGCCCATCGGCAACGTCGATGAGCAGACAGCCTGACGGCGAAAGCTCGAGGCAATTCAGTACAATATTAAACCACATGGGAGTGAGAATACATGAAGAAATTAATCCTTGCAGCCGCCGCTGGCGCACTGCTGACCACGGCATTGTCCACGATGACTATGGCTGCTGGCAAAACCATTGCGGTGTCATGGAAAACGTTTCAGGAAGAGCGCTGGAAGACCGACGAAGCCGCCATCAAGGGTGCTGTTGAAGCTGCCGGAAACACCTACATTTCCACCGATGCGCAAGGTTCCGCCCAAAAGCAGGCTGCTGACATCGAAGGCCTGATCGCCCAGAAGCCAGACGTTGTTCTCGTCGTTGCGTTCGACTCGGACGCCATCCTGCCGTCGATCAAGGCACTCAGCGATGCTGGCATCAAGTCGATTGCCTATGACGTGCAATTTGAAGATCCGAATGCCCTCTACATCACGTTCGACAACGTCGGCGTGGGCCGCATCATTGCCCAGGAAGTCATGAAGGCAAAGCCGGAAGGCAACTACGCGTTCATCAAGGGTGACAAGGGCGATCCAAACGCCACCTTCTTGTTCCAGGGCATGATGGAAGTGCTCAAGGAGTCGATTGACTCCGGCAAGATCAAGAACGTCTGCGAAACCTTCACGGACGGCTGGAAGCCAGACAACGCCCAGAAGAACATGGAGCAGTGCCTGACCTCAACCGGCAACAAGATCGACGCGGTAGCCTCTGAAAATGACGGCATGGCGTCGGGCGTTGTAGCTGCCCTCACCGCACAAGGCATGGCTGGCATTCCAGTCGGTGGTCAGGACGGTGACCTCGCCGCTATCAACCGCGTCGCCCTTGGCACCCAGACGGTCTCTGTCTGGAAAAACGCCAAGGACCTCGGCAAGGTCGCCGGTGAAGCCGCCAATGCTCTCGCTGACGGCACTGCGATGGATGCAATCCCGGGCGTTGCCAAGTTCAACGGCGGCAAGAAGGGCGTGGAAATGAACTCCATCCTTCTCGCCCCAACGCCGATCACCAAAGCCAACATCAACGTCGCCATCGACGCTGGCCACATCACCAAGGAACAGGCCTGTGCAGGCGTTGCCGCTGGTGCAGTGAAGGGCTGCTGATCTTGCAGTCTGAATGAAATGGGCCGCGCCATTTGCAAAAGTGGCGCGGCTTTTTTTGACCACAACCAACACCGTCATCCCGGCGAAGGCCGGAATGAAAACTTGCGGTGTGCCGTGTGTTGGCAAGTTGAACCCAAAATTCCTCCATGGGCGGGCTTGACCCGCCCACCCAG
>JAYVKC010000047.1:0-4746 GCA_043768765.1 Hyphomicrobiales bacterium
TGCGCGGAAAGTGAATGGGCCCATGACCCAACTGGAACAAAACATTTCCAAGGCTAAGATCTACCTCAAGCGGTTTCGCGACAATGGCGTTGCAAACCACATTGCCGGTGAAAGCGTTGCCGCAGCCGATGGCGCAACATTCGAGATCATTTCGCCTGTTGATCTCAAAGTCTTGGCCAAAGTGGCACGCGGAAAGGCCGTGGACATTGACCTTGCAGCCAAAGCGGCAAAGGCGGCTTTCAAGCCGTGGGCCGCCATGGCAGGTGAGACGCGAAAGAAGCTGCTTCACAAGATTGCCGACGCCATTGTTGCCCGCGCGGAAGAAATTGCTTTCGTGGAATGCATGGATACGGGGCAGTCCCTGAAATTCATGGCCAAGGCGGCGCTGCGCGGGGCTGAAAATTTCCGCTTCTTCGCAGATCGTGCGCCTTCGGCCCGTGATGGTGAAACCCTGCGGGCGCAGGGGCAGGTCAACATGACGACCCGTGTGCCGATTGGGCCGGTGGGTGTGATCACGCCGTGGAACACGCCTTTCATGTTGTCGACGTGGAAAATTGCACCGGCCTTGGCGGCAGGTTGCACCATCGTTCACAAGCCAGCGGAATTCTCGCCGCTCACGGCGCGGTTGCTGCTGGAAATTGCTGAGGACGCAGGGCTGCCCAAGGGTGTGTGGAATCTGGTCAATGGTCTGGGCGAAGAAGCGGGCAAGGCGCTGACCGAGCATCCGAATATCAAGGCTATTGGCTTTGTAGGTGAAAGCCGCACAGGCTCCATGAGCATGCGCCAGGGGGCGGCCACGCTGAAGCGCGTTCATTTTGAACTGGGCGGCAAAAACCCTGTGGTGGTATTTGCCGATGCTGACCTTGAACGCGCGGCTGATGCTGCCGTGTTCATGATCTATTCGTTGAACGTCGAGCGCTGCACTTCGTCGTCACGACTGCTGGTGGAAGAGTCGATCTATGATCGCTTCACCGCCATGGTGGCGGAGAAGGCCAAGCGCATCAAGGTTGGCCATCCCTTGGACCCTTCCACGGTGGTGGGGCCACTCATTCACCCTGTGCATGAGAAAAAGGTGCTTGAATACATCGACATTGGCAAAAGTGAAGGTGCCATTGTCGCTGCGGGCGGGGCGAAATTTGATGGACCCGGTGGTGGTTGCTATGTGAGTCCCACGCTGTTCACGGGTGCCAACAACCGCATGCGCATTGCGCAAGAAGAAATTTTTGGCCCTGTTTTGACAGCCATTTCCTTCAAGAATGAAGCAGACGCCTTGGCCATGGCCAATGATGTTGAATATGGCCTTACCGGCTATTTATGGACATCTGACGTGACCCGTGCCTTCCGCTTCTCTGATGGGTTGGAGGCCGGCATGATCTGGGTCAATTCAGAAAATGTGCGCCATTTGCCCACGCCCTTTGGTGGTTTGAAAAATTCCGGCATTGGCCGCGATGGTGGTGACCACTCTTTCGATTTTTACATGGAAACCAAAAACATTTCCTTCGCCACAGAAGCCCATGCAATACAGAAACTGGGAGGCTGACCATGCCCGTTCCAAAAAGCAATCTCTATCCTGATTTCAACGTGGTGCGTCTGAGCCATGTTGAATATGTGGTGCGTGACATTGCGGCTTCAAAAGCCTTTTGGGCCGAGACGATTGGGTTGCAGGTCACGCATGAAACCAGTGACCAGCTCTATCTGCGGGCGATGGAAGAAAGGGGCCATCATTGTATTATTCTCAGCAAGGGCGATGTGCCTTGCGTGACGGTGTTGGGCTTCAAGGTTTATGCCGAGCAGGATTTGGACAAGGCAAAGCTGTGGTTTGAAGCGCGGGGACGGGCAACCCGCTGGATTGAACGGCCGCACCAGGGCCGCACCTTGCTGACGTCTGACCTGCATGGCGTTCCGCTGGAATTCTATGCCAGCATGGACAAGCTTCCGAACATTCACCAGAAATACAAGCTCTATCGAGGCGTCAAGCCTTTGCGCATCGACCACTTCAACTGCTTCAGTGAAAGTGTGGATGTTTCCGTCGGCTTCTACAACGACATGGGCTTTCGCGTGACTGAATATACCGAAGACGATGAGAGCACAAAACTGTGGGCGGCATGGATGCACCGGAAGGGCGGCGTGCACGACATGGCCTTCACCAATGGCCGGGGGCCCCGCCTGCACCATGTGGCCTTCTGGGTGCCAACGCCGCTGAACATTATTGACCTGCTTGATCTCATGTCGACCACGGGATACCTCGCCAACATTGAACGTGGCCCCGGACGACATGGTATTTCAAACGCGTTTTTTCTCTCCGTGCGAGACCCCGATGGCCACCGCATTGAGATTTACTGCTCGGACTACTTGACGGTGGACCCTGATCTTGAACCGATCAAGTGGAGCCTCAAGGACCCGCAACGGCAGACGCTATGGGGTGCGCCAGCGCCCAAAAGCTGGTTCGAGGAGGGCTCTGTGTTTGAAGGTGTTCAGCCCCGCGAAGCTATTCTCAAAGCACAGCCGATTGTGGCACCCTGATGGACAACGACAGCTTTCGAAACTGGAGTCACACCACTGCTGATTGGGCGGCGGATTATCGTGCTTCGCTGCGGGGCCGCCCTGTGCGTGCGCCCACGAAGCCGGGGGACGTTTACAATGCGGTGCCAGCTTTTCCGCCGGAAATGGCTGAACCGATGGATCGGATATTTGCCGATTTTGAAAGCATCATCGTTCCCGGCATGACGCATTGGCAGCACCCGCGCTTCTTCGCCTATTTCCCGGCGAATGCCGCGCCTGTTTCGGTGATTGCTGAACAACTCGTTGCCGCGATGGGTGCGCAGTGCATGTTGTGGCAAACCTCACCAGCCGCCACGGAGCTTGAAACCCGTGTTATCGACTGGTTGCGCATTGCACTTGGCCTGTCGGATGATTTCAACGGCGTCATTCAGGATTCGGCATCATCGGCCACCTTGTCTGCCGTATTGGTGATGCGAGAGCGGGCCTTGCAGTGGGCCGGAAACACATCAGGACTCGCTGGCCAAAAACAACTACGCATCTATTGTTCCGGGCAGGTGCACACGTCCATTGACCGCGCCATCTGGGTGTCTGGCATCGGTGAGGAAAATCTGGTGCGCATTCCTGTTGCAGGGGCGCTTCGCGGCATGGATGTGGGCGCTTTGGTGCAGTCCATCAAGGCCGACACTGCGGCGGGCTATTTGCCTGCCGGTATTATTGCCTGTGTGGGAGGCACCAGCATTGGCGCAACAGATGATATTGCTGCGGTGTGTGCCATGGCAAAAAAGTACAATCTCTATGTCCATGTGGATGCTGCCTGGGCCGGGTCGGCGATGATTTGTCCGGAGTATCGTCATTATTGGGACGGCATCAACCAAGCGGATTCGCTGGTGTTCAATCCGCATAAATGGCTGGGTGCGCAATTCGACTGTTCAGTGCATCTGGTGCGCGACGCTGCAAGTCTCGTGAAAACCCTGGCGATACAGCCTGAGTATCTCAAGACATTCGGGCATGATGGCATCATTAATTATTCAGAATGGACGGTGCCACTGGGGCGGCGTTTCCGTGCCTTGAAAATCTGGTTTCTGCTACGAGCCCATGGTCTTGAAGGGCTGCGGGGCATGATCCGCAATCATGTGCAATGGTCTGAAGCGCTTGCGCAGCGGCTTGCGGACACGGCTGATTTTCGCATTGTCAGTGCGCCCATGTTGTCGCTGTTTTCGTTCCGGCATGAGCCTCGCGGCATTGCTGATCTTGATGCGCACAATCTCGCATTGGTCAATGCCATCAACAATGACGGTCGGATTTATCTGACCCAAACAAAAGTTGATGGTGCAACAGCCATCAGGTTTCAGGCAGGTTCTTTTGACACAACCCAAGCTGACATCGACGCGGCGTTTTCGGTCATCACACAAATAGCAGGACATTTGTCATGACAGGGCAGGCACGCATCGTCAGCTTCACCCACAACACCGAAAAGCACTTTGGCCTGTGGACAGAACAGGGCGTGATCGCGGCTGACAGGCAGCGCTGGCCAACGCTGAAACAGGTGCTGGAGGCTGGTAAATTGTCCGACTTGGTGGCTGACCTTCAGCGCCAGCCTGTAACTCACGCGCACAACGCCATCAGCTTCGACATTCCGTTACCCGACCCCGAAAAAATCATATGTGTCGGGGTGAATTTTCCAGATCGCAATGAAGAGTACAAGGATGGTCAGGCCGCACCTTCCAACCCGTCCTTGTTCATCAGGTTTCCGCGGTCCTTTGTCGGGCACGGCCAAGCGATCATGCGTCCGCCAGAATCTCCGCAACTCGACTATGAAGGTGAAATCGTCATTGTCATCGGCAAGGGTGGCAGGCGCATTCCTGAAGCTGAAGCATTGAATCACATTGCAGCGCTAACACTTTGTAATGAAGGCACAATTCGTGATTGGGTTCGGCATGCAAAGTTCAATGTTACGCAAGGCAAAAACTTTGACCGCACGGGTGCAATCGGGCCTTGGCTGGTGCCATATGTGCAGGAAAGCCAAATTGCCGACATCGTTCTGACGACGCGCGTCAACGGCGAGCTGCGCCAGGACGACCGCACGTCGCGCATGATCTTCTCCTTCCGCAAAATCATCAGCTATGTCTCGACCTTTACGACGCTCGTTCCCGGCGATGTCATTCTCACCGGAACGCCCACCGGGGCGGGCGCACGATTTGAACCGCCGAAATGGCTGGCGCCTGGCGACGTCGTCGAGGTCGG
>JAYVKC010000048.1:0-15371 GCA_043768765.1 Hyphomicrobiales bacterium
ACAACCCAGTTCTCGCCGGAACCTTTACGCACATTAACCCGTTGAACATTTCGCCCACTCTGGCTGTTGAACGAGTTCCCGCGATCGCCACCAGCAAGTTCATCATATTCCAGCTGGAAAATATCATCCATGGCGCAAAGTAATACGCTTGCAAAACCTGAGTCAACGGCTCTTTGGCCGTACTCGCCCGCAGTTGCAAGAGAACGACAAGACTGCAAGACACCTTGCCAAAAGCACCGCGGCCCCTCTCCTTGATGCAAAGTCCCGGCAACTCCCGATTATCCGGAAATGAGGAGACGATAAAATTGCCCGGTGGTTTTACTGCGCCGCGACCATGCGCAGGGGTTCCGGTTCTTCGAACTTGGCGATGGTGCTTTCAAACAATCCCACAAGCTTTGCGGCGGCGGCATCATAGGCTGGTTTGTCGGCCCAGCCTGAACGCGGATCAAGCATTGCCGACGGCACACCTTCCACCGCAACCGGTACGGCGATGCCGAAATTCTCATCCGTGCGCCACTCACCTTTGGCCAGTTCACCACTGAGTGCGGCGTTGACCAAGGTTCTTGTGACCTTGATCGGCATGCGTTTTCCGACACCATAGGCGCCGCCCGTCCAGCCGGTGTTGACGAGATAGACGGGCACATTGTGGGCTTCAATTAGGTCTTGCAACAAATTGGCATAGACCGATGGATGGCGCGGCAGGAAGGGAGCTCCAAAGCAGGCGGAGAAGGTGGCCTTTGGTTCGGTCACACCGCGCTCTGTACCTGCGACTTTTGCGGTATAGCCACAAAGGAAGTGCTGCATGGCCGTCTCAGGTGACAATTTGGCAATGGGTGGCAAGACACCAAAGGCATCGGCGGTCAACATGATGATGGTCTTGGGCGTGTCGGCACATCCGGTTGCGTCAGCGTTGCGGATCGCGGACAGTGGGTAGGCCGCACGGGTGTTTTCCGTCAGGCTGTTGTCGGCGAAAACAGGTTCCGCCGTTGCCGGATCAAGCACGATGTTTTCCAGCACCGTTGCGCGTGTGCGGCTTGCGGCATGAATTTCCGGCTCATTCTCGGCCGACAGATTGATGACCTTGGCATAGCAACCACCTTCGATGTTGAAGATGCCGCTGGCCGACCAGCCATGTTCATCGTCGCCGAGCAAGGCACGGGCGGAGTCAGTGGAAAGCGTGGTCTTGCCGGTACCGGACAGGCCGAAAAATATTGCGCTGTCACCGCGCTCACCGACATTGGCAGAGCAATGCATGGGCAAGACGCCTTGCTGCGGCAGCAAGTAATTCATGACGGTGAAAACGGCCTTCTTGGTTTCGCCAGCGTATTGCGTGCCACCGATCAACACGATGCGGTTCTTGAGGTCGAAGGCGATCACGGTTTCGCTGCGGGTGCCGTGGCGGGCGGGGTCGGCCTTGAAACTTGGCAGATTGATGATTGTCAGCTGCGGCTCGAATGCACCCGCTGCGGGCTTGCGCAACAGATGGCGCATGAACAGGGCGTGCCAAGCGAGTTCAGTGACGACGCGTGTTGGCAACTGATGTTCAGGATCGGCCCCGGCCACGAGATCCTGCACGAAGAGCGATTTCAACCGGGCATGGGCCATCATGTCGGTGCGCAGCACATCGAAGCTGTTGCGTGACATGGCGCGGTTGTTGTCCCACCAGACAGAATGTTCTGTCATATCATCGCGCACAATGAATTTGTCTTCGGGGCTGCGGCCCGTGTGTTCGCCAGTGGTGACGGCCAGCGCGCCCGATGCTGTGGCCCGGGCTTCACCGCGTTCCAAGACCTCAGTGCGCAAGACTTCGTCCGTGTCATTCCATGACACGCAATTGGCCCAGCGCAGTCCGATGCGCGCCAATTCTGCCCTGATGATCTGATTGCTGGTGCTGTCCATATCCGTCCTCCCGAGACTATATTTGACGTCACCATAGACAGAACTCAATTGATGTAAAGATGTATTTACGTCATTTTTTTGTGGTATCGTACATCAAAATTTGATGTCTTTACCGAATAAATCAGCGGTTTGCTGTGCGTTACGCACGGGTTTTTCCAAGCTTTGCCTTTGCCTTCCGCACCTTAAATGATGGAAACCGCGAAAAATTGATTGGAATTAGGGTTAGTGAATTGCGTCGCAATTGCCTTGGCGGACAATGCACCTAGGGTGTTTTGGCATCCTGGCGCATGAGGCCTGCAATTTTCAGGTCACGCCACAGGGCTTTTGGTATTTTGGCGGCCAGGGTCTTGAGATTAAGGGCCACTTGCTTCGGGCCCACGGCTCCGGGAATGACAGAGACAACAGCTGGATGGTGGAGGGGAAAGCGCAGGGCCGCTTCCGGCAGTTTCACCTTGTGTTTGCGGCACAGGGATTCGATGGCCGCCACCTGCTGAAGTACTGATTTCGGGGCGGGATTGTAGTTGTAGAATGCCCCTTTCACCGGACCTGTCGCCAGAATGCCGGAGTTATAAGGTCCGCCGAGGACGATTCCGATGCCGCGCTTTTCGCACAGCGGCAGAAAAGACGTGAGAGCCTCCTGCTCCAGCAAAGTGTAGCGGCCAGCAAGCAGGAAAAGGTCGAATGCGCCCTGCTCCGCCATCGTCTGGGCCACTTGCCACTCATTGATGCCGGCACCGAAGGCCTTGATCACTTTTTCATCGCGCAGTTTCAGCAGCGCCTTGTAGCCTGACTTCATCAGTGTACGGAGGTGTTCGTCGCGTACCTGTTCGCTGCCATGGGTGAAGACATCGACATCATGCACAAATAGGATGTCAACATGATCCAGGCCCAAGCGCTCCAGCGACGATTCCAGCGAACGCATGACGCCGTCGTAAGTGTAGTCAAAGCGTTCACGGCGCGATGGCGTGTCGAAAAATTTGCCTATGGCCGTGCGGTCGGCTGGTGCACATACATCAAGCAGACGGCCGACTTTGGTTGACACCACATAATCGCCGCGCTTCCTGCCCCCGAGAAAATGATTGAGCCGGGTCTCGGATTGGCCAAGACCATAGAGGGGAGCCGTATCGAAATAGCGAACACCGGCGTTCCAGGCCGCATCCAGTGTGGCGTGCGCCTGCTCTTTGGTTACGGCCTTGTACAGGCCACCCAGCGGTGCAGTTCCAAAACCCAGTTCGGTGAAATTTATGGTTGCTCCCGATGGAGCAGTGAAGTGACGACGTTTCAAAGGATATCCTCCGATTGGTGCGGAACAATTGGTGGGGTCATGGCAGGAAATGCTTTTTGCCGTCTAGCAGTCTTTAGTGTCGACTGCATTGACTAATTGATTTCGACGTCACTTCCTGCGCGGGCATTCAATCCTCGTCAAATTTTGCAGCGACGAGGGTTTCCAGCGCGGCTATAGCGGCTTCGGCTTGCGGGCCAGAGGCTTCGACTGTAATCGATGTACCCATGGAAGCTCCCAGCATCATGAGGCCCATGATCGAGGTGGCGGGAACCGTCTGGCCGTCGCGGCTGACGGTGATGGCGGAGTCGTAGGCTTCGGCACATTTCACGAATTTGGCCGAGGCACGGGCGTGAAGACCGCGCTGATTGACGATGGCGAGGTCGCGCACAACTGTCGCCACTCAGTCCCCCAGCACCTGGCTTGCAATGTTGATGTATTTCCGGCCCGCGTCCTGTGCTGCATTGGCAGCCTTGTCGAGCGTACAATCCTTGCGGATACGGCAAAGCTTCACCAGCATGGGAAGATTGAGACCAGCGACAACTTCGACTTCATTTTCGCGCAACAAAGAAATTGCCAGATTGGAAGGCGTGCCACCGAACATGTCGGTCAGCACGATAACGCCTGTACCGGAATCAGCCGCCTTGATCTCGGTTTCAATATCTTTGCGACGGACGTCCATCTTGTCGTCAGGACCGATGCAGACCGTTCTGATATGTTGCTGGGGGCCAACGATGTGTTCGACGGCATGGACAAATTCCGCCGCGAGTTGGCCATGGGTCACAAGCACAAGACCAATCATGGTTTCTGAATGGCCACTTTACACTTAGGTTGGATCACAATTCGCCCCGGAGGCTGTTTAAGACGGGACTGTCTACGCTTCCCCAAACCACTATGCAACTACGTGGCAGCATAGTGGGTGAGGGCGGCCCGAAGCCGGGCAGGAGCTGCCAGATCGGTGGTTGCCAAGACCAAACGGGGGATTTGGAGGCCCATAATATCGATGCTTTGGTCAGAAAGCTCCGGCATCCGATCAGGAATCCCGTCACCGATCATGTCGACCACCATGCGCAGCGTGATTTGGCGCACGTACTTCGCCGTCACAATTCCCAGCCCGCGTACCTCCAGTTTGCCGGCCAGAGGTTTGGGAGCTGACATGACGATAGACTTGCCCATCAGCACAAGTTCCACCTGATCATCGGCCACCAGCTTGGCGCGATAAAGCTTCTGGCCCAGGCCATAACCCGGATGATCCAAGAGTTGCAGGGCGAGTCTTGACTTTCCGGCTCCTGGGACTCCCCGGATCAATACACCATAACGGCCGAAAGCAACGGCCGTGCCGTGTAAAAGCTGAGAGGTCATGGTTTTTCCGGTGGTTGCCAGTCTGCGGGTACGGCCGGCAGACGCACCACGAAGCGGGCTCCCAATATGGCGCGTTCATTTTTCCCGTCAACTTTTGCCAATTTGTTCTCGGCCCAGACGCGGCCCCTGTGGGCTTCCACTATTTGGCGCGAGATGGCCAAACCGAGACCGGAGTTCTTGCCGAAACTGTCCTCGGGGCGGTCCGTATAAAAGCGCTCGAAAACACGTTCGAGATTTTCCGGCCTAATGCCGGGGCCGAAATCCTCAACCCTGATTTCTATCTGTTGGCCCATGCGGCGAACGCGCACGTGCACCTTGGTGCCAGCAGAAGTGAACGACCGACCGTTGTCTATCAAGTTGCGAAACACCTGACCGAGGCGCGAGTCCTGCCCCAGCATGAGATAGTTTCGCAAGGGATCGCGGGTACCGGTGATGGGCTGGATGGTGAGCAGCACTTCAGGTTGATCAGTCGCCGACATTTCATTGGCCATGAGCACGATGGTTCCAAGCAGTTTGGCCACATCAACGGGCCGGATTTCAGCGCGGGCCAGTTCGGCGTCGAGACGCGAGGCATCGGAAATATCGGTGATCAGCCGGTCCATGCGGCGGACATCATGTTTGACCACCTCGATGAGACGCTGGCGATGGTCGTCACGTTTCACAAATTCAAGCGTTTCCACAGCGCTGCGCAGGGACGTGAGCGGGTTTTTCAATTCATGGCTGACATCGGCGGCAAAGGACTCGATGGCATCAATGCGGTTGTAGAGGGCACCGGTCATCTCACGAAGTGAACCGGAAAGGTGTCCGATTTCATCGCGGCGGGTGGTGAAATCGGGAATTTCCACACGTTTGGAAATGCCGCGACGGACGCGTTCGGCGGCGGCGGACAGTTTGCGGATGGGTGTTGCGATGGTACCGGCCAGCAAGGCTGACAGCAACAGGGTGACCAGCGACGAAAATCCGAAAGTCATCAGCACGATGTTGCGCTCACCGCGTAACACATTGTCGATTTCACCGCCTTCAGTGGACAAGACAAGGGAACCCAGCACGGCGCGGAAGCGTTGCACCGGTACGGATACCAAAATGATGATTTCACGGTCGTCGTTCAGGCGCACGACGCTGACCATGGCACCGTTCAAGGCGGCGGCGACTTCAGGATGGTCGCGGTTGCCATCCAGGCCATACTCTTTGTAGGGCGGATAGCTTGAGGCAAAAAGGCGGTCAAACTGCCGGTTGGTCCAGGCCACCCAGCCTTCAGTCTGGGGTGCGTTGGCCGCGATGTCGGACTGGATGATATCATTGCCGCCGTAGAGAAACTTGCTGTCAACGATGAGATTGCCATCCTGATCGATGATGCGGGCACGGATTTTTGTGTTGGCCAGCAGGCGGCGCAGCACAGGTCCTGCTGATTCAGGACTGATGGGAAAATCGATGTTGCTGAGCTGGTCCACATCGGAAGCGGCGTCATTTTCGGGATCTTCCAGATTGTCCGGACTGATGACAATGTTGCCGGTGTCAGCCGTGGCCGAGCCTGCCACCGCTGCCGCAATGATTTGCGCCTGGGTCATGAGCGACAGAACGCGGGCGTCGATGAGGCCTTGCCTGAACTGGTTGAAATAAAGAATGCCCAGTGTGAGTATGGCAAGACCGAGGAGGTTGATCAGGGCAATGCGGCCCGTCAGACTGCCTGGTGCCAGCCGATACAGCCAGCCACCCCATGAACCCGCCGGTTGTTCAGCTGGCTGGTCTTGTTCTGTCTGGTCTTCCCCTTCAGCCGACTGCTGCTCAGCCGGTTTGCTGCGATCCAGCATGACGCATCAATTCTCCCTCAAGGGAGACTAACGCATTTCATGACACCGCGCACCATGCCCGTATCATTGTTCCTTGAAACGGTACCCGACGCCGTAAAGGGTCTCGATGCCATCGAATGACACATCCACCTGATTGAACTTCTTGCGCAAGCGCTTGATGTGGCTGTCGATGGTACGGTCATCGACATAGACTTGATCATCGTAGGCGGCATCCATCAGGGTATCGCGGCTTTTGACGATGCCGGGGCGCTGGGCCAGGGCCTGCAGAATCAAGAATTCCGTAACTGTCAGGGTAACGGGCTTGCCTTCCCAGGTGCAGGAATGGCGTTCGGGGTCCATGGCGAGCTTGCCGCGCTCGATGACCTTGGCGGCTTCCTGTGGTGTTTGCGGTGTGTCCTTGGCGACATTCCGGCGCAATACCGCCTTGACGCGCTCCACCAACAGGCGTTGGGAAAAGGGTTTCTTGATGAAGTCGTCGGCCCCCATCTTGAGGCCGAACAATTCGTCGATCTCGTCGTCCTTGGAGGTGAGGAATATCACGGGCAGATCGGTTTTCTGGCGGATACGGCGCAGGAGTTCCATGCCGTCCATGCGGGGCATCTTGATATCGAAAATCGCAATGTCTGGCGGGGTGTTTTGCAGACCTTCCAAGGCTGCCGCACCATCGCCGTATTTTTGCACGGTATAGCCTTCGGCTTCCAGCGTTATACCAACTGACGTCAGGATATTGCGGTCATCATCAACCAATGCGACTGTTGGCATGGCGTTCACTTTCTTCTGTTTCGCTGGCTCAAGGGGTAGGTATGAAACTGGAACAAATTGTGGCAAAGGGTCAAAGGCATGGCTGAGAACCCAAAAATGGCTGGTTTGACAGAGGCGCGGCAGGTGTTGCGGGCGGCACGGACGGCAGCGCTCTCAGTGCTGGATTTCGATACCGGCGGGCCCTTAGGCGGGCTGGTGAACGTGGCTGTGACGGACCGGTTCGAACCGATCATACTGACATCGACACTGTCGCGGCATACGCAATGCCTGGACCGAGACGGACGTGGGAGCCTGATGTTGACGGGTGAGTTACCAGCCAGTGGTGACGCGTTGATGGGGTTTCGCGCCACGATGACAGGAGTGTTCGAGCGATCAACCGACCCTGCAATCAAAGACCGATTCCTGGCGCATCATCCGTATGCAGAGCTTTATGCCGGGTTCGGGGATTTCGGTTTCCGGGTGATGAAACCAGACAAACTTTATGTGGTGGCAGGATTTGGCCGGGTGTACAGCTATGATGCCAAGGAGATTTGAGTGCGGACAATCGGGCGGGACTACGATTTTAGTCCAAATGTTTGAGAGATTGTCTTGCCTGCCGCCAAGCCACTTTGCCATTCCATTTCCAGCATCATCTTGGCTTGAGCGGGTCCGAGCAGTGTTTGGATCATGTCTGGCGACAAAGCGCAAAGGCCGTCATCATCGCCGATGACGAGGTCGCCGGGCCGCACGTTGCGCCCGCCGATCACTACTGGTCCATTCACTTCGCCGTCTTCAAATCCCGTGGGTCCGCGTGGTGTAATGGAACGTGCAAATACCGAAAGATCATGCCAGCCAGCAAGTGCGGCAACGTCGCGCACGGCTCCGTCACAGACGATACCAGCGGCACCCAGACGACGCAAATGGCCGCCCAGAATTTCACCAATCATGGCCGTTTCGCCATTGCCCGCAGCCGCGATAACAAGGACTTCACCTTCCACCATGCAATCAATGGCGTAGAGCACGGCACCAAAATCCGGTGGCTTGCATAGCGCGGTAACGGCCCTGCCAAACAGGTGAGGCTGTTGTCCTGCGGGCCGCAATGGCCTGATGGCGGGGTCAATCTGACAAATGCCTTTGCTGACATCAACCGCAATTGCAACCGGCACCTTGGCCCAGGGTCTGACATCAATTTTTGCAACGACCGGACTGTGAACGACAACTGCCATTTTTTACATTCTCCGAACAGCGTGCTGCTTCAGCAACCGTCCGAGTGCCGCGATGCCTTCGGCGATTTTTTCGTCCGACTGTCCGGAATAATTGAAACGTGCATGATTATGCTCGTGTACGACAGGAAAAAAACTGGCTCCGGGAACATAGGCAACCTTCGCGGTTGGCAGTGCGTGCTGCAACATGAATTGCGCGGTGTCATGACCTGGCAAAAAGGTGAGCCAAGTGAATAGTCCGCCATCGGGATCCGTAAAAGCCACGTCTTGCGGAAACTCCCGTCTGATTGCATCGAGCATCAGATTCTTCTTGCCGACATAGACACTGCGCAGCAATGCAATGTGGTCATCAAGATTGTAACGCTCCAGGAACATGGACGCGGCCATCATGTTCAGCGTGCTGCACTGCGTATCAGCCGCCAGTTTCAGCAATCCCAAATCGTTGATCATGTCGCCGGTTGCCACCGCCCAGCCAAGCCGCATTCCCGGCGCAAGGGTCTTTGAAAAACTCCCCAGCATGATGACCCGGTCCTGTGTATCGAGACTTTTCAATGTGGGAGGTGCGTCGCCTGAAAAACGCAAATCACGATATGCGGTGTCTTCCAGGACCACAACATCATACTCGTTTGCCAATTCGATCAGCCGTCTGCGCCGCGCTGCCGACAGCGTAACACCAGTCGGGTTTTGAAAATCAGGAATTGTAAAGATCAGTTTGACGTTCGAAGTGGTTTTCAAAACATGCTCGAGATGGTCCATGTCCATTCCGTCGCGATCCATACGCACGCCAGCATAGATGGGTTCGCAAGGGTTAAAAGCCACCATGGCGCCCAGAAATGTCGGACTTTCGGTCACAATCACGTCACCAGGATCAATCAACATTTTTGCGGTGAGATCGAGACCTTGCTGGCTACCCTGCAGGACCAGAATGTTTTCTGCCGTGCACTTGATGTCGCGCACCTGCATGCGCGTTGCAATTTGTTCGCGGAATTTCAGCGGGCCGTTCGATACGGTATACTGCAGCGCCTGTCTTCCGTGCTGTTGAATTGCTGCATGGAACACTGCATCGAGCTGATGCAAGGGGAAGCTCGCAGCGTCAGGGTATCCGCCGGCAAATGAAATGAGGCTTGGGTCGGCACCCTGTTTCAGCAGTTCGCCGATTGCGTTGGGTTTGACCATGTCCATGCGTCTGGAACGATGTGCCGACACTACGATCTCTCCATTTCACGCGTTCGCAATCACTTCGTCAGCGGTTTGACTGTTGTCAATCACGTCACGCATGTTCAGCATGTCGTTCGAGGCGATCCAGTTTTTGGCGTTTTCGAGATCATGACCATGCGAGAGGATGCGGTGCGTGAGGCGGCGCTCCAGTTCCACCTCAGGCTCATGGAGGAAAATCGTGTAGTCAAAGAGCAGTTTCAAACGGCTCCACGGTTCTCTGTTGAGCAGCAAATAGAGGCCTTCGACGAGAACGAATTTGGTTGTGCCATCGACGATATCGGCGGCGGCACGGGAAAGTTCCATGGTGCGGTCAAATACCGGGATGGCGATATCTGGTTCGCAAGACTTGATGCGTTTCAACAGGTGCTCAAATCCCAAGGCATCAAACGTGTGGGCCGCACCTTTTCTTGCGCGATGGCTTCGATTGTTCAGGATGACGTCGTCAAAGTGGAAGCCATCCATGGGGACGACGATGGCGGTTTCTCCCGCCTCTCGCAGCGCCGCGCAGATTTCATCGGCAAGCGTGGATTTGCCGGAGCCGGGTGGGCCTGCGATGGCCACCATGAAGCGCTTGTGTTGATCTGCCCGTGTCCGCAATGCAGCGGCAATACGAGCGGCTCGCGGCATCAGCCCAGCAGTTCCGGTGGCGGGGCCTTTGCGCCCGTCATCAATGCCACGGCGTCCGACATCGAAAAATCCTTGGGATTGACGACGCACAGGCGTTTGCCAAGACGGTGGATGTGGATGCGGTCGGCCACTTCAAACACGTGCGGCATGTTGTGGGAGATGAGCACGATGGGCAGGCCGCGTTTGCGCACATCTTGTATGAGTTCAAGCACGCGGCGGGATTCTTTCACGCCCAAGGCTGCGGTTGGCTCGTCCATGATCACAACCTTGGAACCAAACGCGGCAGCGCGGGCCACGGCCACACCCTGGCGCTGGCCGCCTGACAGTGTTTCCACCGGCTGGCTGATGTTCTGGATGGTCATCAGGCCGAGTTCGGTCAGCTTGTCGCGGGCGATTTTTTCCATGGCTTTGCGGTCGAGCATCTTAAACCATTTGCCCATGAAGCCCTTGTCGCGGATTTCGCGGCCCATGAACATGTTGTCTGAGATCGACAGGGCCGGAGAGAGCGCCAGATTCTGATAGACGGTTTCGATACCGGCGTTGCGGGCATCGAGCGGTGACTTGAAATGGACTGTCGATCCTTCCAGCTTGATCTCGCCTTCGTCAGGTGTGACGGCACCGCATATTGCCTTGATCAAAGAGGTTTTGCCCGCACCGTTGTCGCCGATCACGGCCAGCACTTCTCCCGGATAAAGGTCGAAGTTGGCATGGTCGAGGGCTGTGACGCGGCCATAGCGTTTCACCAGATTGCGGGTGGTGAGAATGGGCACACGCTCGGCGGCCACTGGTTTTGCCGGGGTTGCGTCCTTCACCAAGGTGGCGCGGGCCGCTGGTTTTTGGGCAACAGGTTTCTTCGTGACTTTCTTTGCCATGATTATGCCGAGGCCTTTCTGATCCATTGGTCAATTGCCACGGCGGCAATAATCAGAAAGCCCACCGTGAAATCCTGCCACAACACGTCGACACCGGAGAGCGACAGGCCATTTCGAAACACGCCCACGATGAGGGCGCCGAGCACTGATCCCACAATGGAGCCGCGCCCACCGAAAAGAGATGTGCCGCCGATCACCACGGCGGTGATGGAGTCGAGATTGGCGGTTTCGCCGGCAAGCGGTGTCACCGTGCCGCCGACTCGACCGATGAGGGTGAGTGCCCCGAAGGCGGCAATGATTCCGGCGACAGTATAGACGGAGCGCAACATCTTGTCGGTTTCAACACCGGCGAGCAACGCGGACTCCGTGTTGTCGCCCACGGCGTAAACGTGGCGGCCCCAAGCAGTGCGGTTGAGGCAATACCAAACAAGGACCGCCAGAAGGATAAAGCACACACCACCGAGCTTCAGTGTGGCACCATTGAAAATGCTCTGCTTGTCGATGACCTTGATCACGTCCCAACCCAGGACAATCAAGTTGGGGGCAATTGCTTCGGTATCCACGGCACGGATTGATTCAGATTTGGAGTACCAAATCTTGAGAGCCGAGAAGATGTAGAGAGTTCCGAGTGTTACAATGAAGGGCGGCAGTCGCAGCCTGGTGACAAAGATGCCGTTGAGATAGCCCATGGCCGCTCCCGCCAATCCGCCAATCAAAATGGCGATTGGCACCGGAACACCGGTGTGCACGGCGAGCTTGCCCATGACGATGGAGGACAGCACCATGATCGCGCCGATCGAGAGATCAATGCCCGCAGTCAATATGATGATGGTCTGGGCGATGGCGATGATGCCGATCACGGTGACCTGCTGGAACACGATGGAAAGATTGTTGGCGGTGAAGAAGCGGCCGTTTGATGTGAAGCCGAATATGAATATGCTGAGCAGAAGGACAAACACCGGAATGGCGGTGTTGTAGTTTTGCAGGAAGCCCCGCACCTTGGTCATCAGGCTGTCAGCTTGAGTTTCAAACTCGGCGACTTTGGTGTCGGCCTTGTTCAGTGTCGCTTCAAAGTCAGAAATGACCTTGGTGGGTGTACCCTTATCGCTCATTGCCGTCCCCTTACCCCGTTACACAACCCTGCTGGACGCGTTACCCGCCCTTAGCATGAAGGGCGACTGTAACAGCCGCCCTTCACCAATTTCAACTCAAATCGTAAGAGGTTAAATCAACCCCAGCAAATCTTCATGCCTTCAGCCGAGGTGATGGATGGAACGCCATCCACTGGCTTGTCGGTGATGAGCTTCACGCCGGTATTGAAGAAGTCGAGACCTTCCGAGTTCTTTGGCTTGGTGCCATCCTTGGCAAAGGCTGCAACCGCTTCAACGCCCATGGACGCCATCAACAGCGGGAACTGCATGGAAGTTGCGCCGATGATGCCATCGGTCACTGACTTCACGCCGGGGCAACCACCGTCTACTGAAACGACAAGAGCCTGGGCTTCCTTGCCGGCAGCCTTCATGCCCTGGTAGGCACCTTCAGCAGCTGGCTCGTTGATCGTGTAGATGACGTTCATGTCGGGGTTCTTGGCCAACAGGTTTTCTGCAGACTTCAAACCACCTTCCGGGTTTGCACCCGAAGATTCGTGACCGATGACGCGGGCGTCGGTTTCCGAACCCATGATCTTCAGGTCAGGCACTTCGATGCCGAAGCCCTTGAGGAAGCCTGTGTCTCTCGCAACGTCAACCGAGATGTTGTCTTTGTTGATGTCGAGCATGCCGATCTTGGCGTCCATGGCCTTGTCACCCATCATGGCGGAAGCCCACTTGCCGATCAGGATACCAGCTTCGAAGTTGTCGGTTGCAAAGGTTGCATCGGTTGCGTCCTTGTCGCCGATTGGCGTGTCAAGGGCGATGACCAAAAGGCCAGCGGCGCGGGCAGCCTTCAACGCCGGAATGACGGAGTCGTTCGATGCTGTGATCAGGATGCCCTTGTGGCCAGCAGCCACGCAGTTTTCGATTGCTTCGATCTGTGGGCCGGCATCGCCGTCCACCTTGCCAGCCGAAGCCGAGAATTCAATGCCGAGTTCCGTGGCTTTGGCTTCAGCGCCTTCCTTCATTTTGACGAAGAAAGGGTTGGTGTTGTTCTTGGTGATCAGGCAAGCGCCACCGGCGGCCTGGGCAACAGTTGCAAAGCCCACCAGGGCGGCAGCGGCAACGGCTGATTTCAAAAGTGTCTTCAAGGTCGTTCTCCCATGGAAACTGCTCCCCGCCATTGGGGAGCTTGTCTGTGATTCAATATAGTTGACGCGCGGTCCCGGTTGCAATCCGGATCCCCACTGGTCATCATCATGACGGCATTCCGGCACGAGAGTCAATAAGTAAATCGGGATGATTTATTTATTGACAGGGTGAAGCCAGCGCGACAGGCTAGGGAGTAATGTCAGCGGGCCTTTCAACGTGCGTGCAGCCGAAGTCCTAGTTAAACCAGCAGATGAAGTTGCGCCGCAATCACGCGGAACAACCCAATCTGGCGTTCGGGCTTACAATGAACGGTTGGTGCTGTCGTTGATCCGGAGCCATAATTCGCTGCCCAAGGCAGAAATCGCGCGCATGACCGGGCTTTCACCGCAGACCGTGTCGGTTATCGTTCGGCAGTTGGAGGCAGACCAGTTGGTCATCAAAGGAGAATCGGTGCGTGGCAAGGTCGGACAACCTTTGCAGCCCTATTCCCTCAACCCGGACGGAGCGTTTTCGATTGGCCTCAAGGTGGGACGGCGGTCTGGGGACTTGATGTTGCTGGGATTGGACGGGGCCATCAAGAACAGCGTGCACCGGCCCTATCACTTCCCAAGCCCACGGGAATTCTTGCGCTTTGCCGAAGACGGCATTGAAGAACTGACGCAGGGACTGGGACCGCTGTTGCGCAAGCGCATTTCCGGACTTGGCATCGCCGCCCCTTTTGAAATCTGGAAATGGGAAGAGGAAGCGGGGGCGCCGCATGACGTGATGGAGGCGTGGAAGAATTTCGATGTGACGGGTGAAATTGCCAAGTTGTGTGACTGGCCCGTGTTGCCGTGCAATGACGCCACGGCGGCTTGTGCGGCCGAACTTTTTTTCGGCAAGGGTCAGCAAACACGGGATTTTGCCTATATCTATGTGGGGTACTTTGTCGGCGGCGGCGTGGTGATTGACGGCCATCTGCATCAGGGGCCAACGGGCAATGCCGGAGCCATCGGGTCAATCCCCGTGGCGCGAACGACCACTGGCACCGACCAACTCATACACTCTGCCTCACTCTATCTTCTCGAAAAATCGCTGCACACATCGCAGAACGATCCAAGCATGCTTTGGTATGCAGGCCGTTCGTGGGAGGGGGCTGGCAAGGCGCTCGATTCCTGGATCGAGCAGGCAGCGCACGGCCTGGCCGTTGCCGCTGCCAGCCTTGCCAGTACACTTGAATGCTCCTGTGTCATCATCGACGGGGCCATGCCGCCGGACGTGCGGGAGCGGTTGGTGGCTGCGGCGCGTCAAGCTCTGGAGCATGTCAACCTCGATGGCATCAGTGCGTTCGACATTGAGGAAGGGTCCATTGGATTTGAAGCCCGCGCCAAGGGTGCCGCCAGCCTGCCGCTGTTCGCCAATTTCATGATCGACCGCGATGTTCTGTTCAAGGAGACCGCCTGATGCTCAAGGGACTCGATCCGCTGCTCAGCCCCGACCTGCTGCGGGCGCTGCGGGCCATGGGCCATGGCGACGAAATCGCCATTGTCGATGGCAATTATCCCGCCGAAGAACACGCCAAGCGCCTGGTGCGGCTCGATGGCCACGACGCACCGCGCATCCTCGATGCGGTGCTTTCGGTGATGCCGGTCGATGACATGGTGCCGGAAGCCGTATGGCGCCCCGCCGCCTATCTCGACCCAACACGCATGGAACCGGTGTTCGAGGATTTTGCATCGGTGCTCATGAAGCACGAACCCAAACAAAAGATCGTGCCGCTCACCGGCGAGGATTTCTACAACAAGGTCAAAGCCTGCTTCGCCGTGGTGGCTTCGAGCGAGCCGCGGCTCTATGGCAACATCATCGTCAAAAAAGGCGTGATCTATCCGTAGGCGGACGACCCTTCGAGGCTCGCTTCGCCCACACCTCACGGTGAGGGAACATCAGAAATCCCTCACCCTTGTAAGTCAAAATCCGCGAAGCGTGCTATCGTGCGCGTTGCGGTGGCAGGGAAGACGCCGCCTCACCCTAGGGCCATTGAGCCCGCACCTCAGCTTGGTGTTTTCCCTGCCGTTCCATCGAACCCGAACAGTCGCCTGGGCCGCTCCACTAGA
>JAYVKC010000049.1:0-14799 GCA_043768765.1 Hyphomicrobiales bacterium
TGGCCCGCCTGAAGCGGGCCATGACGGATATAACTTAAGTAACACCCATGAGAATCCAGCGTTCATCTGTCGATCAACTGTTCATGACTCTACTCGCGATCAGGCGAGCGCATTTTCTGGGCGATGGAGACGACGTTGGCGAAGGGGCGCCGGGCTTTCTCGGATTCGGGGCGGGCGGCTTTTTCGGCCTGGTTTTCCATCATGTTGCGGCGGGCATTGGACAACAAACTGGAAAGTTCAGAAGCCACCCGCTGGGTTGGCCGTGGAGGTGGTGGCGTATCGAACTCACCTGCCTGCTGAGGTGCATCGAAGTCGAAGCGCCTGGGCTGCGTGCTGCCGGACGGTTTTACGATGAGCAGAGGCTCACGTGGGGCGTGCAAATCCTCTGGCAATGACGGGATGCGCACTGCGCCTTGCAGTTCGGTGCGCATTTCGGCGCGCATGGACGCGGCCCGCTCGGCATCGAGGCGGTGCAGCTGTGTGGCACTTTCATCCAGCAGGTCCATGGTTTTGGCGAGTTCCGCCTTGAGCATGTGAATGTCATCGTCGCGGGTTTCGATTTCGGTTTTCAACGCTTCGATGGCAGAGGCGTTTGCATCCAGGTCGGCGGCTTGCTGTTCGGCGCGATCCGTCAGATCACTGATGGCTTGGTCGCGCTGTTCAATG
The DNA here is from genome assembly GCA_043768765.1 of Hyphomicrobiales bacterium. Lineage (GTDB taxonomy): Bacteria > Pseudomonadota > Alphaproteobacteria > Rhizobiales > Aestuariivirgaceae > Aestuariivirga. The sequence continues at coordinate 667 of JAYVKC010000049.1, forward strand.
TCGGTGCGGTGGCCATTGACAGTTTCCACGAGGGTTTGAACGCGGTTGCGGTGGCGCGATACTTCCGCTTCCTGTTCCACCACGCGGGCCTTGGCTTCGGCGAGGCCTGACTGCAATTTCTGGCTCATCACGGCGTGGCTGGCGCGCAATTGGTCGCGGTCGGCCTGCAGGTCGCGGATCTGGGTGGGGCGGTTGCGTTCGGCCCGGATTTTGGAAATGCGCTGGCCAATGTTCCACACGAAGCGGGCAAAAAACAGCACGCCAATCAACGCCAAGGCAACGCCCAGGCCCAATACCATCAAGGTCTCGGTTTGAGACATTCAGACTCCCGCCTCACAGCATGTGTGGCAGCAGGTTCTTAGCGCGGAATGCCACGTGTCGCGACCCCAAACTGCACGGCACAGTTTTGTCCGGTTCAGAACGGGTTCCAGGTCGGTTTGGCGGAGTATTTAAGGTACCCGATGTTTGCGCCGAGGCGCGCGCCGACGCCGGTGCGGATGGGGGCAAGGACGATGTTGGCCCGCTTCTGGAAATTCACGCCAAGACCGCCCACTAGATAGGCAGCACCTTCAACACCGCCGAAGCGTTCGTACAGGTCTTCGGGTTGGTCGGAATTATAAACAAGGGTCAGCGTGCGCGAGCCGTTGCCGCCAAAGTCCCAGCCGATTGACGGGCCTTGCCAGAAAATGCGCTGGGAGGTGCCATTCTTGTAATAGATCGTGCCTTCACCAAAACGCAAGCCGCCGACAAATGCGCCGGCACCTTCCTCACCGACGATGTAGGCCGATGGTTCTCCCTGTTTCTGGAAGGTGAACTCGATGGCCTTGCTCAAGCCGCGGCTGGCGTTGCCAAAAAACTGGTGGCCGGTGTTGAGGATTTCCTCGGTGGAGTATGTGCTGCGCGTTTCAGTTTTCGATATGCTGCCGGTGTCCTGGGCGATTGCCGCAGCTGCGGGCAGTGTCATTGCCAGCGCGATTGCAAGTATCAGCGATTTTGTGTGGGTCATGGCCTGCACCTTTTTCCTGCGCCGCAGCTTCACACCAACGCGAGGCAACACTGCGGCCAAATTCCGTCAAGCCATTTTTAACGGCAAGGACTTTCCGCATGGTTAACAAATGGAAAAGGGATGGCGACCTCACGTGGCGCTGGCAATGAAATCCGGGTTGGCGAAATTGGCCTGGGATTTGCCGTAGGTGAGACGCACGCCATTTACATCGCGAACGTGGCCGCCAGCAGCTTCGAGAATGGCCTGGCCAGCCGCTGTATCCCATTCCATCGTCCGGCCAAAGCGCGGGTAGATGTGGGCCTCGCCGGTGGCCAGCTTGCAGAATTTCAACGACGAGCCCACGCCAATGACCTGACTGACGTTTAACGTGTCAAGATAGCGCTGCGTGTGCGCGTCACGGTGCGAACGGCTGGCAATCGCCACCAGGCCGTTGCTGCTGGTCGCATCAACGCTAATCGCCGTCCACCGCAGTTCGGTTGTTGCATCTGTTTTAGCCGCAAACGCACCTTGTCCTGATTGCCCGCAGTAGATTTCATGCAATGCCGGGGCATAAATCACGCCGGTGACGGGCACGCCGCTGACGATGCGGGCGATGTTGACGGTGAACTGGCCATTGCGGGCGATGAACTCCTTCGTTCCGTCCAGGGGATCGACGAGGAAAAACGTTTCACCAATTTCGGGGATGTTGCCACTGGCATGACTTTCTTCAGCGATAACAGGAATTTCCGGCCATTGCTTCGCCAGATGCGTGAGGATCAGGCGCTCGGCGGCGGTATCTGCCTCTGTCACCGGGGTGGCATCAGATTTTTGGCTGGCGGCAATGGGGCCGCGATAGACCCGGAGGATTTCCGCACCTGCCGCGCGGGCAATTGAAACCAATGTCAAAAGTTCTGCAGAAGGTGCCGGGGCATGCATGGCTTGCAGCTATTCTGGTGCAGGCTTGGCGTCAATAGAGCGAAATGCCGCTTCATGGAATCGGCATTTCGTTCTAGTTCATTGGTTTGTCGCGGCATTTTCGCAGAAAACCGGTCCCACTTTTCTGCATGCCGCTATAGCACACGGTGCGACCTGAATTTGGTATAGATCAAACACGAATCACCAGGAACGAGGCCCACAACATGACCGCGCAACGACTTACAGACCTGGATCTTGCCGCGCTTTTGTGTTCTCGCGTGTGTCATGACATTATTTCGCCGGTGGGTGCCATAGCCAACGGGCTGGAACTGATGGACGATCCCGAAACCGAAGCCGAAATGAAGATCACGGCGCTGGAGATGGTGCGAAATTCAGCCAAGGTTGCAACGGCCAAGCTGAAATTCTGCCGTATCGCCTTTGGCGCGTCAGGTTCGGCGGGGGCGCAAATTGACATGAATGAAGCGGGTGAGACGGCCGTGAATTTTGTCGGCAACGAAAAAATCAAGCTGGTTTGGCGGGCACCACGGGAGAACCGGCCCAAGCAGGAAGTCAAACTGCTGCTCAACATGCTGCTCCTGGCGATGGCGGGAATACCGCGTGGTGGCGAGATCACGGTTGATGTGGACGGACAGACTTTCACGGTGCGGGCCAAGGGCGAGCGGGCCAAGCTACCCGTGCCCATCACCGATGTGGTGTTGAACAAGGTGGCCCTCGATGCCATCGATGCACGGCTGGTGCAGCCCTATTACGCGCGGCTCTTGGCCGAGTCTGCCGGGCTCACGCTCAGCATGGTGATGGACGGTGAAGATACGGTCGAGGTCAAGGCGGCCTGAGTTTACTTCGCCCTGACCCGTTTGCGGCCCAGACCGAAAATGCCGAGGAGGCCAGAGCCCAACAACCATGCTGCACCAGGAAGAGGAATGGCGGTCACCGCAGGAGCGGCTGTGTCGCCATTGGCGTAGTAGGTGTAGTTGCCAAGACCTGGGTTGGCGACGGACAGGATGTGCATGCCGCTGTCGAAATAAAAGTTGGCGACGTTGCCGTTTGCCGTGCGCCAAAGGATGCCATACCAATCGACATTTGGCGCGTTGGGCGTGAAGCGGTTGTTCCAGACCCAGAGATTGTGATAGCTCGGGCTGGAGAACGGGATCAACGCCGTGATCGGTGATGCCACATTGCCGGGGCCGGTCATGATTCCGGTGAGGGCTGTGATATCGTGGTTGGCATTGGTTGTGATGCGCGCCGTGAAATCAAAGACATTGCCGTCAAACGTGACGTTGTAGGTCAGCGCCTGGGCTGGCGTAGACAACATCCAGGCCAGTGCGGCAACGCCTGCCAGCTTTGAAACAATCGACTTCATCACACACTCCACTCACAAGCATTTCTGTTGAGAATGGAGATAGCGGATTTGCCGCGGACTGCAATTGAAAGCCGTTAACGTTGTTAGGCAGGTGCAAATCGGCGACGTGATGTTTGAGCGGTCGCAGTAACCATGTTTTCACGGGTTGCGAATGGTCAAATTCACTGACAATTTAAGGCGTTTTTTTGATTTGGCGGCAGCGCCGGATTTGCGCCGGATCAAGCCTCACGCGATCTCGCGGATTTCTTCCTCGCCGTGCATGGGGGGTGCGCCTTCGCGCAGCACGTAGCCGCGGCCCCAGACGGTTTCGATGAAGTTCTTGCCGTTGGCGGCGGTGGCGAGTTTCTTGCGCAGTTTGCAGATGAAGACGTCGATGATTTTCAGTTCGGGTTCGTCCATGCCGCCGTAGAGGTGGTTCAAGAACATTTCCTTGGTGAGGGTGGTGCCCTTGCGCAGGCTGAGCAGCTCCAGCATCTGGTATTCCTTGCCGGTCAGGTGGACGCGCTGGCCTGCCACTTCAACGGTCTTGGTGTCGAGGTTGACGACGAGTTCGCCAGTGAGAATGACGGATTGGGCGTGGCCCTTGGAGCGGCGCACCACGGCGTGGATGCGGGCGACGAGTTCATCCTTGTGGAACGGCTTGGTCATGTAGTCATCAGCGCCAAAGCCGAGGCCTTTGACCTTGTCCTCAATCGCGGCAAGGCCGGAGAGGATCAATATGGGTGTTCCCACTTTCGAGACACGCAGTGATTTCAAAACTTCATAGCCCGACATGTCGGGCAAATTGATATCGAGGAGAATGATGTCGTAGTCATAGAGTTTGCCGAGGTCCACACCTTCCTCGCCGAGGTCAGTGGTATAGACATTGAAACCTTCGGACTTCAGCATGAGCTCAATCGACTGAGCTGTTGCGGTATCGTCCTCAATCAACAAAACTCTCATGCGGTTCCCCTTAGATGCCTGTCCCCCGTCCCGGGGGCTAAATGCGACGCTCGCCACTCACAGTCACGACGCGCCACAACCAACCGTTAACTCTGATCGCCAATGTGCCCCACAAAGGTTAACAAAACCTAATCCCAATGCAGAGATTCGCTCCGATTCGGACACAAGATATGGTGGGTACTAGGTACGCCATACAAAATGTGGAGTAGTGTGTGACATAAGAGACTCACTCCTGAGAATCGCTGACATGCCCCTGCAGTTTACCCCGTTTTAAGTCTGCCCGTTCATCATGAATGGTGAAGGGCACTTGCGTCTCTCAGCTAGTTGATTCTGGGAATCATGAACAGAACGCTGCGGTGAGACCAATTGACTCAGTCTGTTGAGTGGAGTGAGGGAACATGCGTTCACGTGAGAGTTTGCTGCGGCTGCACCGGTTCAGGACCGATGACTTGAAGCGCCAGGTTGGCGAGACCGACCTGATGATCCAGGACCTGATGCGCAAGCATGATGAGCTGGATGCGCACGTGAAATTCGAAGAGGGCCGCAATGGCATCTCGGACCCCAACAATGTCAATTATTCAATGGCGGCGAAATCCGTGCGGGGGCGGCGGGACAATATATTGCGCACCGTGGCGGAACTGCGCGACCAACACGAAGCGATGATCACCAAGCTGGAAGAAGAATCCGGCGAGCTCAGGAAAATTGAGCTGATGCTGGAGAAAGAGGGCGGTTTGCGCTCACCCGTTGTTGCCGCCGTTGCCGAAATGGGCCAGGCCGTTCACCGGTAAATCAACCCACATCAAAGTTTGAGCCCGCCCCGGTGGCGGGCTTTTCTTTATCCCCTGATGCGGTGGGTTTTCAAGCGTTCGTAATAGGGCATTGCGGCATCGGCGATGCGTTGCAGGGGAGCCGGCAGCGCAGTGTCATGGTGCAAAGGCTTTGCAAAGCCGGTGGAGGCCCAAGCGGCATTGTACCAGTGCGGTGCCCAGACGCCATCGCAGGATTTCGGGCCTTTGGGCCAGGCGAGCATGGCTGGGTCAAAGTCGATGGCACAGGCGTGGCAGAGTTTTTCAAGGACAGCGCGGGGGTTGGCGGTCACATCCTCAGAGTCGACAACAGGAGGAGCAGCCCCCCGCTTCTGGGCAACAGCATCAAATATCTCCGCCTGCTGCACAAAGCCAATCGCATCGAGATCAACTTCCGTCCATTTCTGCGCGTAGCTTGCCAATACGCGGGCAGGATCGCGGATGAGGAAGGTGTTGGTGAGTTTGGTAATGAAGCTGCGGTCGTAACCCGGCAGCATGTGATGCGTCATGTGCTTTTGGTAGAGCAGGGGTTTGACTGATGGTGTGGTGCATTTGTGCACAAGCTTGTCCCAGTCGGTTTCCATGCCTTGGACAATCTCGTTGCGCATGGGGTGGTCGTTGCCGCTGGTCTGCAAATAGAAGCCGTAGAATGGTTCGTCCCAGGCTTCGCAATCGGCGCGGTTGGCGAAGGCGTACATCATGGCGGTGGAGATGTTGCGGGGGCCGGACCACATGGCGAGGATGGTGGGGGCCGCTTTACTCACCTTCATGAGTCCGCTGTTGCCTGCCGTGCCTAACCGCAAAAACCGCGATGGAGTCCTTTGAGGTGTCAACGCGATAATAGACAAGGTACCCAAACTTTGCGACTGTCAATCTGCGCACGCCTTTGGTCCGCATCGGCAAGCCAGCGTTCGGGAAATGAGGCAGAAGCTGCACCTTGCTTTATATCTCGTTTAAAACCCGCTTGGCGGCCGAAGGATCAAATGTTTCAAGATAGTCACCGATTGCCTTCAACTCCGCCAGCGCCGTGACGGAAAACCGGACCCTCATGCACGGAAGCGCTTGAAGACTGCCTCAACTTCATCATCGCTTGCGAACATACCTGCGTCGGCTTCGGCCATTCCTTGCAGCACGGCTGGAAGGTCTTCGGGCGGTATTTCCCCAGGCTCGGCAAAAGCATTGGCCAACTCAAGCATTGCCATTGCTATTCGATCCTGTTCCACTTCGGTCAGCGTTTTGACCTGTATGATCGCAGTTTGTAGGAGCTCACTCATAAGTTCATTATATCTCCATGGGCCTTTCGATGCAAATTGCCGTGTTCATTCATGACGTCCAAAAACCTCATGCCGGTCCATCACAGTTTCCGCAATGCCTCCCGCGCTGCCAGAGCCTTGTAGGCCTCAGATAACCTTTTTGATATTGGCCCCGCGCCCTTCCATTCCTCCGTGGACAGAGGATTGCGCACCAAGCGGCCATCGATTTCGCGCACGGGTGTCAGGCCTGCAAAAGTTCCGGTGACGAAGGCTTCATCTGCTCCGTGAACGTCGTAAAGCGAGAAGGACTTCTCGAACACGGGTATGCCTGCTTCGCGGCACAGGCGGATCATGGCGGCGCGGGTGATGCCGGGGATGCAGTACTGGCCGGTGGAGGTCCACACTTCGCCGCGCCGCACAATAAAAAAATGAGTGGAGTTGCAGGTGGCGACGAAGCCGTGAGGGTCGAGCATCAGGGCCTCATCGGCCCCGACGTTTGCGGCCTGAATACAGGCGGTTATGCAATTCAGTTTGGAGTGTGAATTAAGTTTCTGGTCCTGCACATCGGGGTAGCCGCGGCGTACATTGACAGTATGGAGTTTCAGGCCGCGCGCCATCGCGCCCGGGTCGGCTGTCTTGTACTCCGGGATGATAACGATGGTTGGTTTGGAAATGGTGACGCGTGGGTCTTGATAGGGCGTTGATTTCACTCCCCGCGTCACCATCAGACGGATATGTACGCCTTCAGTCATCTTGTTCGCATCAATGCAGGCGAAGAGTTGCGCCAGCAATTCTTCAGGCCGCAAGCCGATGTCCATGAAGATCGCTTTTGCACCTTCGTAGAGACGTTCGATGTGTTCGCGCAAAAACGGCACGCCGCCATTTACCAGGCGCAACCCTTCCCACACGCCATCACCGAGGATGAAACCTGAATCGAAAACCGAGACCTTGGCCTCATCGCGGGGAAACAGTTCGCCGTTGACAGAGATCAGGATGTCAGCGTTGCGGGGATCGATGGTGGCGTCGTGGAGGTTGGGCTGTTGTTTGGTCACTCTTTTGCTCCTTCACCAACGGTAGCATCATCGCGGTCAGCGGCAAACACCTTGGCGATCTCGGCACGAGATTTTTTGGCGAGGTCGATGAGGGAACTCTGGTCGTCTGACAGCTTGGCGGCTTCGCGCAGGAACTTTTCGTCGTGTTTGCGGAAACGGCGGACGATGCGGTCGGCGTCGGGGGCGGATTTTCCAAGTTCGACGAGTGCGCCTTCGGCCATGTCCATCGATGAGCCGATGACTTCGCGGTAGACGTGGTCGATGCCTTGGTTCAGCACCTCATAGGCGTGGGCGCGGTCATAGACGCGTACCAGCAGTTTCAAGTGCGGGTAGTTGTGCCTGGCGATGCGCACAAGTTCGGTTGCCTTGTCGCGGTCATCGATGGCGATGACCAGGATTTTGGCTTCGCGGGCACCGGCGGCTTCGAGCAGATCGAGACGCAGCGCATCGCCGTAGAACACCTTGAAGCCGAACTTGCGCAACGTGTCGACTTGCGATGAATCAATATCGAGCACCACTGTTCGGTAGCGTTGCGCGTTCAAGACGCGGCCGATGGTCATGCCGAGACGGCCGTGGCCTGCGATGATGACATCGACACCTTCGTGGCTGATGGCGTCGGCTTCTCGGGCCACATCGGATGCGGCAAAGCGTGGCTGCAGAACGCGTTCATCAAAAACCATCAGCAGGGGTGCAGCCGCCATGGAGAGCGCGATGATGGCGGTGAGGAGACCCGGCATTTCCCCGTGCAGCAGTCCGAGGCCAGCCGCAAAAGCGATCAGCACGAAGCCGAATTCGCTGCCTTGTGCAAGTGCGAAGCTGAATCGGGATTGATCGGGTGTGGCCATCTGGAACGCGCGCGCCAAGCCATAATGCACCGCGAGTTTGATGGCGATGAAGACGATCAGACCGGCCAACAGGATTACGGGTGCGGATTGCAGCAGTGAGAAATCAATGCCCGCACCCACGGCAATAAAAAAGATCGCAAGCAGAATGCCCTTGAAGGGTTGCAAGTCCATTTCGAGTTCGTGGCGGTATTCGCTGTCGGCGAGAACAACACCGGCGAGGAATGTGCCGAGTGCAGGCGAGAGGCCGATCAGGGACATCAACAGGGTCACACCAACAACCATCAACAAGGCGAAGGCCACGAAAATTTCTCGGGCACCGACATCGGCGACAATGCGGAACACTGGCCGCATGAGATAGCGGCCTGCGACCATCAATCCGGCAACGGCGCCGATGATGATCACGGCTTGCGCCCAGGCGGGGTAGTTGGCGATCAAGGACACGCCATGGGCGTTCGCTTCGCCGTGGGTGGCGGCAATGGCAAGCAACGGCAGCAATGCGAGGATTGGAATGACAGCTATGTCCTGGAACAACAGAACCGAGAAGATTGATTGCCCAACAGGGGTTTTCTGGATGCCACGCTCGGACAGGCTTTGCAGCACGATGGCGGTTGACGACATGGCCAGGATCAAGCCGATGGTCAGCGCCTCACGCCAATTGCCAGTGAAGGCGAGTGCACCAGCGCCAAGTGCTGCGGCCACGCCCGCGACTTGCATCAGCCCCAGCCCGAAAATCTTATGGCGCAACGACCAGAGTTTTTCCGGTTCCAGTTCCAGGCCGACGAGGAACAGCATCACGATCACACCGAATTCCGCGAAGTGTTTCACACTTTCGCCCTCGGTGCCAATCAGGCCGAGCACCGATGGACCGATGATGGCACCTGCCAGCAGAAAGCCGAGTACGGAACCCAAGCCAAGGCGTTTCGCGAGTGGTGCAGAAATCACCGCAGCGGCGAGGTACACGAGGGCACCGAGGAGGAACTGGTTCAAGGACATGGGTGGTCAGGTTTCCTTTGATTTCGGAACAAACATAGGATAAATATAAAAACTTATAACAGGAATATCATGCACAACAGAGTTGCAACGGGGGTATGGCCGGTTCGGTTTGCAATGCGCTTTGGTGAGCTGGAAAAGATGATTGTTCATAGTCGCTTCTTCGCAAAAGCTCGACCATAGGCCGACTTTAGATACTTCTCAAAACTAATCGCCGCTTGCTTATCTGAGAACGCAACGTAAGTCCTTACTCGCCAAGGTTTGAACTTTGATGTGTGGCTGACTTCACCGGCGTTGTGTCGTTGAAGCCGATCTTTCAAGTTGCTGGTGCATCCGGTGTAGTGATGAGCGCCATCAATGGTTTCCAGAATGTAGACATAGTACATGCCACACTCTCGCCCGCCTCAGTTGCAAACGCAACTCCGGCGCGGCAACCTTCGCTTTGCGGGCTTTGTGCAGTTGTGTACATGCTGGCACGCCGGGCCGTAGCCCGCAGGGCGAAGGCTGGTGGGAGTGACAGGGATCGAACCTGTGACCCCACCGATGTGAACGGTGTGCTCTACCGCTGAGCTACACTCCCAATTCCGGTGCGCTGGCTATAGGCGGAGCGGCTTGCGCAAGTCAATAACGGGCATCGGGTGCACCAGCGAAAGGATCAATTGGGCTCACACCAACAAATGGTGCGTTGCCGATCAGCCGTTCCAGCACGGCGCGTTGCGAGACGGGCGTGTTGGAGTAGGCGTTGATATAGCAGGGAACACGGGGTGCATCGTAGAGGTAGTAGGGATGGCCGAGCGAAATCATGACCGTTGGGATGTCGTGCCAATAGCGGCTCATCAGGTTCATCAAGCCCGGATGTTCTTTCATCCAATCAAGATAGATGCGTGATTTTCCCAGCGATGATTCTGTCGGCAGCACATATAGCACGCAATCGGTGGTGTCCGGTGTTGGTGGTGACTCGCTGTTGAAATCAATGACGATGAAGCCGCGTTGCTGCAAGCCGTCGCGCAGATCTGTCATCGATGTCTCCGGCATTCCGGGCAGGAAGCCGGGGGCAGGGCGGCCAATCCAGGTGATACGGCGGTGCTTTTGCGGGTTGAGAGGAAGCACGGAGTTAGTGTCTTTCACCAAGGTGATCGAGGCATCAGCAACGGCTTGCGATGCTTTGGTGTGCCCAGGTGTTGCGATGAGGTCCTTCACGTCCTCCAGCGATTTGATCCGTTCACGGATGGATTTTTTGTGAAGGCCAAGGGCTGCCTTGAGGCCGAGGATGCGGGTCACCGCATCTTCGAGGCGTTGTTCAGAAAGTGCTCCGGAGCGCAATCCGTTCATCATGTGCTGGAAGTCTGCCTCGACATTCGTGCTGAACAGAAAAATATCGCAACCGGATTCGATCACGCCTGGAACCTGTTCGGCGCGGGATGCCCAGCCGGTGAGACCTGCCATCGGTGTTGCGTCGGAGACGACGAGGCCGTTGAAGCCGAGGTCCTTGCGCAAGAGTTGCTCTGTCAGGAGTTTGGAGTTTGAAGCGGGGCGATAGCGTTCCAGTGATTTCGGAATGCCGTGTTTTGCGGCATAGGCCGGAAAGGCGATGTGCGCTGACATGATTGAATAGATGCCGCCGCCGACCAGCTTCTTGTAGAGCATGCCGAAGCTGTTCAACCATTCATCCGTGGACTGAGGATTGATTGTCGTGACGAGATGCTGGTCGCGGGCGTCGAAGCCTTCGCCGGGCCAGTGCTTGGCGGCGGTGGCCACCCCGTGCGATTGCAGAACACGCATGTGCATCATGGCGTGGTCCGCGATTGTCTTAAGGTTCGCGCCGTAGCTGCGCGTGCCGACGATGGCGCTGGTGGTGGCGTGGTTGATGTCGACGCAGGGTGTGAAGGTATAGTTGACGCCCAGTGCAATGTTTTCCTTGCCGACCACATGCAGCGCTGTTTCAGCGAGACCCAAGTCTTTCACCGCCGCGAAGGCGAGCTGGTTCGGCATGTCAGTGAGGCCTGTGCGGTGGTTGCCGCCGCCTTCAACATCGTTGGAGATGAAGGGCGGGATCTCGCTTTCAGCAATGATCCTGCTGTTGGTGGCCCAGCTTTCAGCGAGGCCGGCTTTCTCGATGGGGTGCAGGCCGCAGGGCTTGGCTTTCAGCAGGTCGCCAACGTCATGGCCGAAGCAGATATGCAGGAAAAGCTGGCGCACCTTGTCTTCGGTTTTCAGGCCATCGCGGGTTTTCTTCACCCAGGCGATGTCATCGGCGGACAAATTGAACGGGGGAAGTGCGAGGGACTTTTCGACGGACATTGATTATTCTTTCATTGATTTGCATGCATCGTCAGCTTGTGACCATATTCGATTCCATGACAAAACTGTTGCAATTCATTGGCGTGCTGCTGCTGGTTGGCGGGCTTACCTATCATTTTGCGGCGTTGCGGGTTTTCAATTTTCTGGTTCTGAAAGACGCGGGTGTTGACCTTGCGGCCAGCGGTATCGCCTATGGGGCCGACCATCGGCAAAGACTCGATGTCTACAGGCCAACGACAACTGGATCGGCCTACCCCGTGCTGGTGTTTGTATATGGCGGGTCATGGGATTCAGGGCGGCGGCAGGACTATGAATTTGCCGCACGGGCGATGGCGGCACAGGGTTATGTGGTGTTTGTGCCAGACTATCGGCTCGTGCCACAGTATCACTACCCGGTGTTTGTCGAGGATGTCGCATCAGCCATCGCATTCGCCCGGGCCCATTCCAAGCAGTATGGCGGTGATGGCGTTCGGACCTATTTGCTTGGGCACTCGGCAGGCGCATACATCATCGCGCAAGCCGTTCTCAATCCGGCATTTGGCGTTCACGGCATCACAGCGGTTGCCACGCTTGCCGGACCGTTTGATTTCCTGCCGTTTGATTCACCCAAGAGCACTGCAGCGTTTTCAAGGTTTCCTGACCTGCAAGCGACACAGCCCGTCAATTTCGCGCACAAGCTTGCGCCGCCATTCCTGGTTTTGCATGGCGGCAGTGACACCACTGTCAAGCCGCGCAACGGCAGGGAACTGGCGAAACGGCTGCGCGAGTCCGGTGCGATTGTTCAGCATACGGAGTATCCTGGTGTCAGCCATGTTGGCATCATGCTGGCGCTATCGAAGACTTTTCGCGGCAACGCGCCTGTTCTTGACGATGTCACCGGGTTTTTCAAAACTCACAGATAGCGTTCCACAATCGGCCAAGCTTCATCGTAGTGATCAATGGTGTGGGTGGGACCGAATGTGCTGACGTGTTTGTCGGTATAGCCGAAGGTAACTGCGATGACCGGAATGCCGGCGTTCTGTGCGGTTCTGATGTCCGTGACACTGTCGCCAAACATGAGTGAGCGTGATGGATCGACGCCCAAGCGGCGCACCGCCTCGTTGAGCGGTGCCGGATCAGGCTTCATCACCGGCAGCGTGTCGCCGCCGACGACGGAACCGAACAAATCCGAAATTCCCAGTTCCGAGAGTAGTTTCAGGCTGAGACGTTCCACCTTGTTGGTGCAGACACCGAGTTTGAGTCCGCGCGATGTGGACTTTTGCAACAGCTCTTTCAGTCCGTCAAACATCACGCTGCTGACGGCAATGTTGTCGGCGTAATACTCCATGAAAGCCGCATGCAGACGCAGAAGCGTTTTTTTGTCGACTGGCTTGCCCGTGGCTTTGACACCAAGTTCAATCAGGTTCATGGCACCGTGGCCGACGTAGGTGCGGAGCTGCGCCATGGTCACAGGGGCCCTTTCGATCAACGACAGTGCATGGTTGGTGGCGTGCAGCAAATCGGGAGCTGTATCGACCAAGGTTCCGTCCAGATCAAAAATCAGGGCTTCAACTGGCATGCAAACTCCGTGACTTGTGGTCGGTTTGTGACTGGCACCTGCCTATGCTACACGGCCCCGATCACAGGAGTGCATCATGGACGTTCACAAGGCGCAGGCCCTTCGCGACATATTGAAAGACACGTCGCTGCTCAAGGACAAATGTTACATCAACGGCAAATGGGCGGGGGGGAACGCGACCATAGATGTTACCAATCCCGTTGATGAAAGCGTGATCGGCTCAGTGCCAAAACTGGGTGGCGCTGAAACGCGCACGGCCATTGAAGCCGCGGAACAGGCGCAGAAGCCCTGGGCCAAGACATCGGCGAAAGAACGCGGCAACATCATGCGAAAATGGTTCAACCTGATGATCGAAAACCAGGAAGACCTGGCGCAGATCATGACGGCGGAGCAGGGCAAGCCGCTGCATGAGTCACGGGGCGAAATTGCCTATGGCGCATCTTTTATCGAGTTCTTTGCTGAAGAGGCGCGACGGATATATGGTGAAACCATTCCGTCGCCGTGGCCCAACGCCCGCATGGTTGTCATCAAACAGCCCGTTGGCGTTGTTGCTGCGATCACGCCATGGAATTTTCCCAATGCCATGATCACGAGAAAGGCTGGTCCGGCGCTGGCTGCGGGTTGCTCGTTTGTTGTGAAACCTGCCGGTGAGACTCCGCTCTCCGCTCTCGCCATGGCTGAACTGGCGCACCGCGCCGGCATCCCACCGGGCGTATTCTCCGTCATTACGGGTTCGGCAAAGGAAATTGGCGCGGAAATGACATCCAACCCAAAAGTCCGGGCACTGACGTTTACAGGGTCGACCGAGATCGGCAAATTGCTGATGCAGCAGACGTCGTCATCCGTGAAGAAAATCGGCATGGAACTGGGTGGCAATGCACCGTTTATCGTGTTTGAAGACGCTGACCTCGATGCCGCCGTGCAGGGTGCGATGATGTCGAAGTACCGCAATGCCGGACAGACATGTGTCTGTGCCAACCGGTTGCTGGTCCAGGAAAGTGTCTATGATGTTTTTGCGGCGAAGCTTGCTGCGGCTGTTGGCAAACTAAAGGTTGGCAATGGCGTGACGGATGGGGTGACGACAGGTCCGATGATCAATGCCGCC
>JAYVKC010000050.1:0-19906 GCA_043768765.1 Hyphomicrobiales bacterium
ATACGCTGGAGTTGCTGGCAGCGCTGGAGCGTCAGGGTGAATTGACGGCGCGGGTGAAGGTGCCATTCCATTTCAAGCCGTTCATGCCGGTAGCAGCACTGGAGCGGGCAAGCGCCATGCACGACCGCTACCGTGGTCCGCTGCTGACATCGGGTTTCGTCAAGTGCTTCATGGATGGTGTGGTTGACAGCGGCACGGCCGTGATGATGGACGATTACCCTGACCGGCCCGGCTGGCGTGGTGATCCGTTGTTTTCGCAAGCACAGTTCAATAAGGTTGCAACGGAAGCAGACCGCCGCGGTTTGCAGGTGGCGGTGCATGCCATTGGTGATGGCGCGGTCAACATGGTTCTGAATGGGTACGCCGCTGCCCGCAAAGCCAATGGTGGCCGCGACTCGCGCCATCGCATCGAGCACATTGAAGTTGTGCATCCCGCGGACATCAAGCGGTTCAAAGCACTCGGGGTCATTGCTTCCATGCAACCGCCGCATCCGCCGGGGGCGCAAGGATTGCCGCTGGAACCCACACTTTCAAAAATTGGCAAGGCGAAGTGGCGCTATGCCTATGCTTGGAACACGCTGCACAAAGCGGGTGCTGCACTGGTTTTTGGCACGGATTGGCCGGTGTCGGATATCAATCCCCTGCGCTCCATCCATGCCGCCGTAACGCGGGAACCATGGGAAAACGGGTTGCCGGATGAACGTTCAACGCTGGCCCAGGCACTCGTCCGCTCCACTGCCATGGGCGCTTACACGGAATTCGCGGAAGGGGAAAAAGGCATGCTGCGCAAGGGTATGCTGGCAGATATTGTGGTGTTGAATGAAGATATTGAAGCGCTTGATCCAGTGATGCTGGACAAGGTTGGGGTGCGGTTGACGATATGTGACGGACGGGTGGTGTTTGGCGGCGGTTAAGCCATTGTTCAACATTGACCACATGAAGTGACGGAATTTTTACCCCCAAGCGCGATATCAATTCGGTCGCCCTTCTGGGCAGAGGTGGGAGTTCGTCATGCTGCGCCTGCGCATTGAAAATTCTGGCGGCCTTGCCGCGACACAGGCAGTTGAATTCACTGTCGACCGCAAAGGCTTTGAAATTGGACGCAGCAAGGATGCGGATTGGCAGTTGGCCGATGGCTTGCGCATGGTGTCAGGCCGACATGCCGAAATACGCTACAGCGACAATTGCTACTGGCTGCTCGATTATTCCGCCAATGGCACTTTTGCCAACGGTTCGGTGGAGTGCGTGGAAAATCCTTTCAAGCTGATGCATGGCGATTTCCTGCGCATTGGCGCTTTTGTTATTTCGGTTGCCATCAGCGAAAATGCCGCTGCCGGTTTTTCGTTGGACGACAACATCGCGGCGTTGCGGGTTGCCGGCAGGAACATGAACCTCGATGGGCCCGACATGGATAACCCCTATACGCAAATCAGACGTGTTACGCCCGGCAGGTGAATCGGGCGGCCCGGCCTAATTCCGCCCCTTGTCCACCAGCTTGTTCTTGGCGATCCACGGCATCATTTCGCGGAGTTTGGCACCCACCGCTTCAATCTGGTGATTGTCATTGTTGCGGCGGATGGCTTTGAACCTTGCAGCACCGGCGCGGTATTCCTGCATCCACTCGGAGGTGAACTTGCCGGTCTGGATGTCGATGAGGACGCGCTTCATCTCGGCCTTGGTCTCGGCGGTGACAATGCGCGGGCCGGTGACATATTCACCCCATTCGGCGGTGTTGGAGATCGAGTAGTTCATGTTGGCGATGCCACCTTCGTAGATCAGGTCGACGATCAGCTTCACTTCGTGCAGGCACTCGAAATAGGCCATCTCGGGGGCGTAGCCACCTTCAACCAAGGTTTCAAAGCCAGCGCGAATAAGCTCAACCAAACCACCGCACAAAACAGCCTGCTCGCCAAACAAGTCCGTCTCGCATTCTTCCTTGAATGTGGTTTCGATCACGCCGGAACGGCCGCCGCCTACGCCTGAGGCATAGGACAAGGCGAGGTCATGGGCATTACCTGATGCATCTTGATGGATGGCGATGAGGCACGGCACGCCGCCGCCCTTCTGGTATTCGCCGCGCACGGTATGGCCGGGGCCTTTCGGCGCGATCATGATAACATCGATGGTTTTTTTGGCTTCGATGAGACCAAAGTGCACATTGAGGCCATGGGCAAAAGCAATGGCAGCACCATCGCGGATATTGGGGGCGATGTCGTCGCGGTAGATGTCGGCCTGCAATTCGTCCGGGGTGGCCATCATCATCAGGTCAGCCCATTTGGCGGCATCGGCCACTGTCATCACTTTGAGGCCGTCGGCTTCCACCTTCTTGGCGGTGGCGGAACCCTTCTTGAGACCGACGACCAACTCCTTGGCACCTGAGTCCTTGAGGTTCAGCGCATGCGCCCGGCCTTGGCTGCCATAGCCAATAATGGCCACTTTCTTGCCCTTGATCAGGTTAACGTCGGCATCCCGGTCATAATAAACGCGCATGGGTTGTTCTTTCGATCAGCAGTTTTTCCGGCCTGCGGATTAGCGGGCCAAGGGGCTGAAAGCAAGGCGGGAAAAAAGTAAAAATAAAAATCACCTGGTGTCGAAATCAACAGTTGGTAGACGTCTTGTGGGTGTTGAAACCTTAAACTTATGGAGTGAACATGCTATTCTCAGTAACCCCGCTTTATGCGCTGCCCCTGGCGGCGATCTATCTCATCCTCTGGTTCCGCGTAACGGCGATGCGGGCTGGGGTCGGCGTTTCCTGCGGTGATGGCGGCAACCCTGCCCTGCTGCATCGCATTCGCCAACATGGCAATTGTGCCGAATGGTCCAGCTTCGTGCTGATCCTGATGATCCTGGCAGAGGGCATGAACGCCCCCGATCTGTATCTTCATATTTCCGGCATCCTGCTGCTGATCGGGCGCGTTGCGCATCCCTTCGGATTGAAGATCGACAATGCCAGCCATCCGCTGCGTTACGTTGGCAATGTTTCAAACATCCTTGCTGCACTCAACGCCATGGTTTGCCTTGGCGTCAACATTCTTGGTTTGTGATCAACCCCCCTATTGAAAGGACAATCCCATGCAATACATGCTGCTTATCTATAACGACCCGGCCAAGGAACCTGCCTACGGCTCACCCGCCTTTCAGGAGATGATGACCGGTTTCTTTGCCGCCAACGACAAAATGAAAGCCGATGGTGTGCTGCGTGGCGGTGAAGGCCTGAAAGGCATTGAAACCGCGACATCGCTTCGCATCAAGTCGGGTAAAGTGGAGACCATGGACGGACCGTTCGCCGAGACGCGGGAACATCTGGGTGGATATTATGTGATTGACGTCGCAGACCTCGATGCGGCCCTCACATATGCCGCTCTGCTCCCCTCGGCACATTTCGGCACCATCGAAGTACGGCCGCTGATGGACTACAATCCGGCAGGCTGACGCATGACGCAGGCCGCCCCCAAAGCCATCGCGGTGGCAAAGGTTCTTGACAGCGTCATGCGGTCGGACCGGGGGCGGCTCCTTGCTGCACTGGTTGCGGGTTTGCGAAATCTCAACCTGGCGGAGGAAGCATTGCAGGAAGCTGCAGTATCCGCCCTTTCCCATTGGGGCCGTTCAGGCATGCCCACATCACCACACGCATGGCTCATTACCGTCGCACGGCGCAAGGCGTTGGACCGGTTGCGCGGAACCAGCCGCGAAAGCCAGAAGGCCCGGGCGCTTTCGCTGTTGATCGAGCAAGAAGAAGCTGAGCCAGAGGACATTCCTGATGAACGGCTGCGGCTGATCTTTGCGTGCTGCCATCCGGCGCTGGAGATGAAATCGCGGGTTGCCCTCACGTTGCGCACTGTTTGCGGGTTGACCACACCAGAGATCGCCCGCGTCTTTCTGGATCAGGAAACCACCATGGGACAGCGTCTGAGCCGCGCCAAGACCAAAATTGCTGCGGCGGGAATTCGCTTCGAGGTTCCGGATGCCGAAAGCTGGCCGGCGCGCCTCGATGCGGTGCTCACCACCGTCTATCTCATCTTCACAACAGGATATGTTGCCGGGCCTGACGGGGAACGCGATTTGTGTCAGGAGGCCGAATACCTGATGCGTTTGATCAACCAGTTGCGGCCGGGCGACGCTGAAATTGAGGGGGCGCTTGCGATGATATTGCTGACGGGCGCACGGCGGGCGGCGCGGATCGGTGACCACGGAGCGAGCCTGCCGCCAACCGAACAAAACCGTAGCCTGTGGGATCACGCAAAGATCGGTGAAGGCCGCGCCTTGCTGGCTGCCGCCATGGTGCGGCACAAGCCAGGCCCGTTCCAGATCAAAGCCGCGATTGCTGATTGCCAAATGGCCGACCCCAAGCCCGACTGGCCCCAGATCGCGCTCCTCTATCAAGCACTGTTGCGGCACGAGCCCACGCCCGTGGTGATGCTCAACGCCGCCGTTGCAGTGGCGGAAGCGGGTGAACCGGTGCCGGCACTTGACGTTGTCGAGGGGTTGGCCAGCGACCTTGCCAACTTTCAGCCATGGCATGCGGCGCGTGCTGCATTGCTGGCGATGACGGGTAACCGATCAGAGGCCGCCGCCGCCTATCGCTGCGCCATCGCCATGGCACCCAGCCCGGCGGAAGCCCGTTTTTTGGAGCAACGGCTGGCTGCTTTGCACGGGGATGCGGGCTGAGCAACTTGCCTGCGAAAATATCAAAGGTCTGAAATGGCGGTGCAGAACATCCGCACAGTCTCCGCCATCCCGAACTCCAGTGCATCCGCCGTGATGGCGTGGCCGATGGAGACTTCTTGCAGGTTGGGGAGTGCTGCCACCAGGCGGGGGAGGTTTTCGCGGGTGAGATCATGACCGGCGTTAAGACCGACGCCAGCGGTTAGGGCGGCTGTGCCGGTGGCGACGAGCTTGTTGAACTCAGACAGCATGGCATCTTCAAATGCACCGCCATAGGGGCCGGTATAGATTTCGACGCGGTCGGCACCGATGGCTTTGGCCAAAGCGGGGGTGGCTGGATCGGGATCAACAAACACTGAAACCCTCATTCCGCCCTGGCGCAGGCGGGCAATGACGCCACTCAACCAATTGTGGTGGCGGGCGAAATCCCAGCCATGATCGGAGGTGGACTGGGATGGATCGTCGGGGACCAGAGTTACTTGATCTGGTTTTTCGCTTTCGCAAAGGGCCAGAAAACGTTCGTCGGGGAAGCCTTCAATGTTGAATTCGCGATCAGGATAGTGGTTGCGCAGCAAAGCACACAAGTCGGTGACATCGCCGCGCCGGATGTGACGTTCATCGGGGCGGGGGTGGACTGTGATGCCATGGGCACCGGCGTCCAGTGCGATTTTCGCCAGGCCGACCAGTGATGGCCACGGCACATGGCGGCGGTTGCGCAGGTAGGCGATGGCGTTGACGTTGACGGACAGTCGGCAGGTCATCGCGCAATCCTATCTTAAAACCGGACCGGCGAAATATGCCGGATCAGCACAAAACGTGCAGACCAGAATACTTGCGGTTTTAGTCCTTTACAAGGAATTTACTAAGCTTCATATTCCTGTTTCGCCAACCCAATCGAAAGGAAATCCTTTGCTCCGCCTGCTGTATGCCCTTCTCGCCGTCATGGTCTTGAACCTGCCCGCCTGCGCCCTCGACGTGCCACTGACGGAATTCGTGTTACCAAACGGATTGCGAGTGGTCGTGATCGAGGATCACCGCACACCGGTGGTGACGCACATGGTCGGATACCGCGTGGGGGCAGCAGATGAAATTTCGGGTAAAACCGGGTTGGCGCATTTTCTCGAGCACCTGCTTTTCAAAGGTACCACGCGCTTTCCCTACGGCAGTTTTGAGCGCCTGATGGAGGTGAACGGTGCCGAAAGCAACGCGTACACCACGCACGACTACACGGCATACTACCAACGTGCGGCGGCAGAGCGGCTCCCATTGTTGATGGAAATCGAAGCCGACCGCATGCAAAACCTGGTGCTGACCGATGAGAATGTGAAGCCGGAACTCGATGTCGTGCGTGAAGAACGGCGGCAGCGGTTGGAAAACGAGCCGCAAACCTTGCTGAGAGAGCAGTCCGATGCGGCGCTGTTCACAGCCCATCCCTATGGCCGGCCAGTGATCGGCTGGATGTTCGAAGTCCAGCAATTGACCAAGGATGATGCGCTCACCTTTTACCGCCAGTATTACACTCCGGCGAATGCCACTGTGTTTGTTGCTGGTGATGTGAAACCAGAGATGGTCAAAGACCTTGCCGAAAAACATTATGGGCCTCTCAAAAACACCGCTGTGGTGAACAGGCAAAAGCGCACGCCAGAACCGTCCGCAATTGTTGAACGGCGCATCATCATGAAAAGCAGCCGCACCGCAGTGGCTTTGATCTTGAAAACCTATTTGACGCCCTCCGCCAAAACCCAGAGCGGGAATGAGGCGGAGGCACTGGATTATGTCGCGGCAATTCTTGGATCGGGAACCCAGAGCCGTTTTCACAAAGCCCTGGTGTTGGACCAGAAGCTTGCCACGGAGGTGGGCGTGTATTTCAGCGGCGACATGTTGGATAGCGGCAAATTGCAGACTTATGGCCTCGTGGCACCCGGCGTTTCCATTGAAAAGCTGGAGGCTGCAATGGACGCCATTACCGCAGCAGTCATCAAGGATGGTGTGACTGCTGAGGAGGTGCAGCGTGTGAGGGACGAGGCGCTTGCACTTCAGATTTACGCGCTCGATAACCAGTTCCTGCTCATGCGAGCCACGGGAGATGCTGTTATGGCGGGCTTTCCGGCAAGACAGGCATTCGACACGGCAGCCTTTGAAGGTGTGACACGCGATGACATTCAGCGCGTGGCGAAAACTTATCTGAGACCGGAAAACTCAGTTGTCTCCATCATGCTTCCGGAGGTGGCACAATGACGCAGTTTTTTGTGATCTTCCTCGCAACCTTCGCCTGGACGTGTGCAGCGTTCGCGTTCGACGCCGTTGAAGTTCGCTCCAAGGGAGGAGTCATCGCCTGGTTGGTGGAAGATAAGACAATTCCGCTACTTGCCATGAACTTTGCGTTCGACAAAGGCACCACATCCGATCCCCCAGGCAAGGAAGGTGTCGCAACATTTCTGACCGGCATGATGGATGAAGGTGCTGGTGAACTTTCCGCGCCTGAGTTTCAAGCCAAGCGCGACCGCTTAGCCGTGCGCTTGAGTTTTGATGTGTCGGGCGACAATCTTTTTGGATCACTGCAAACGCTGTCGCGCAACAGATCAGAAGCTTTCGCCCTGCTTCGCGATTCACTTGGGCGGCCCCGTTTCGAAGCTGAACCCATGGAGCGCATGCGCCAGTACTTCATCCAGGCTGCGCAGAATTTGGAAAAAGATCCGCAAACCATTGCCTATCAGGAGTGGCTGAAGCTTGCCATCGGCCAGCACCCCTACACGCGGCCAAGCGGGGGTACGCCGCAATCATTGCAGGCAATTACCCGTGACGACCTGATCGCCGCGCACAAATCAATCTATACGCGCGATAATCTCAAGATATCTGTGGTTGGCGACATCTCGGTTGCCGAACTTGCAGCAGCGCTTGATATCGCGTTTGGAGATCTCCCCCAAAATAGTAGCGAAAGCAAAAAGGTGCCCACGGCGACGGTGCGTTCAACCGCTGCCACCAAGACTGTGCCATTTGACATTCCGCAGTCGATTGTCGTGTTTGGCCAGGCCGGCATTCTCAATGACGATCCGAACTACTTCCCTGCCCTTGTCATGGCGCACATTCTCGGTGGTCAGTCCAAATCCTGGCTCTATAACGAGGTGCGTGAGAAACGCGGACTGACCTATGGTGTTGGTTACTCCCTGATGCCCGCAAGGAGTGCGGGACTGTATATGGGCTGGCTGAGTACGGTGAATGAAAAGGCGGGCGCGGCGGTAGGCGCGGTCAAGGCCACGCTGGCGCGCATGGCACAGGACGGCCCGACGCAGCAGCAACTCAATGATGCCAAGAGTTACTTGACTGGCTCTTATGCACTGCGTTTCGACGGCAGCTATAGTGTGGCCAACTACCTGCTCGGACTGATGCTCAAAGGCCTGCCCATCGACTTCGCGAACAAGCGCAACGACCTAGTGAACGCCGTAACGCTTGAACAGGTAAAGGCCCAAGCGAGCCGGTTGTTGAAACCGGACAATCTAATCGTGGTGGCGGTAGGGAGGCCGGAGGGGTTGGATTGATTTGAGTCTTTCTGGTTCGAGTTGACTTCCAATTTATCGTCACCGCCTGGCCTTCGCGAGGATGACGATTGTGTGCGTCGGTCAAACGCAGTCTGAAAAAATTTAAGCGCAAGCTGAAATCCGGTCCCACTTTTCTGCATGCCGCTCGTTTCTACCCTTTCAGCGCCTCCATGCCCCTGGCAATTGCCGCAACACCGGTGCGGGCGACTTCGACGAGGCCGAGGGGGACCATCAGGGAGATGAACTGGTCCACCTTGTCGGGTTTGCCGGTGAGTTCGAAGACGAAGCTGTCGGTCGAGGCATCGACCACGCGGGCGCGGAAGGCATCGGCGAGGCGCAGCGCTTCGACCCGCTTGTCGCCCTTGCCGGCCACTTTCACCATGGCGAGTTCGCGGGCGAGGAAATTTCCCTGCACGGTGAGATCGGCGACGGAGTGCACCAGCACCATGCGGTCGAGCTGCGCCTTGATTTGCGCCACCACAGATGCGGTGCCGGACGTAACGATGGTGAAACGCGAGACGTGCTTTTCGTGTTCGGTTTCAGAGACGGTGAGAGAGTCAATGTTGTAGCCCCGGCCTGCGAACAGCCCGATGATGCGGGCCAGCACACCGGGCTGGTTTTCCGCGATCACCGCCAAGGTGTGCGATTGCGGTAGCTCCTTCTTGTCGGGAGCGAAATAGGCTGAGCCGGTTCCGGTTTGGTGGGTGGTCATGTCAGGTATCCCAAGTTCCACTTCTGGCCTTGCGGGAGAAGGATTGTTTTTTTCTCAAACAAGGGCTTTGCCCTTTGCATCAATGGCGGAACCGACTTCCTCGTCGCTCACATCAGCTCCCAGCAACATTTCATTGTGGGCCTTGCCGGACGGGATCATGGGGAAGCAGTTGGCGAGGCTGGCGACACGGCAGTCAAAAAGTACTGGAAGCTTGGCGTCGATCATCTGCGTGATCTTGTCGTCGAGTTCACCGGGTTTTTCAGCACGGATACCGATGCCGCCATAGGCTTCGGCGAGTTTGACGAAATCAGGCAGGCTTTCCATGTAGGATTCCGACAGGCGATTGCCGTGCAAAAGCTGCTGCCACTGGCGCACCATGCCCATGTACTGGTTGTTCAGGATGAATATTTTAACGGGCAAGCGGTGCTGCACGGCGGTGGACATTTCCTGCATGTTCATGAGCACCGAGGCATCGCCGGCGATGCAGATGGAAAGTGCCTTCGGATGTGCGGCCTGGATGCCCACAGCGGCGGGCAGACCATAGCCCATGGTGCCAAGGCCGCCGGATGTCATCCAGCGGTTGGGTTCCTCGAACTTGTAGAATTGCGCCGCCCACATCTGGTGCTGGCCCACTTCGGTAGAGATGTAGGTGTCACGGTTCTTGGTGAGTTCATAGAGCCGCTCGATGGCGTATTGCGGCATGATGACATCCTTGTTGTGCCGGTACTTGAGGCAATCAACGGATTTCCACTTGGTGATTTGGGATTTCCAATCAGCAAGTCCCGCCTTGTCGAGCTGAAGTGTGCGGGATTTCCACACGCGGATCATGTCTTCCAACGCATGGGCCACATCGCCGATGACGGGAATATCAACCTTGACAGTCTTGTTGATCGAGGACGGATCGATGTCGATGTGAATCTTGCGCGATCCCGGCGAGAACGCATCAAGACGTCCCGTGATGCGGTCATCAAACCGCGCACCGACGTTGATCATCACATCGCAATCATGCATCGCCATATTGGCTTCGTAGGTGCCGTGCATGCCGAGCATCCCGAGCCATTCCTTGCCGGAGGCAGGATAAGCTCCAAGTCCCATCAAGGTCGACGTGATCGGAATGCCGGTGAGGGCCACAAATTCGCGCAAGAGTTTTGACGCTGCAGGACCGGAATTGATGACGCCGCCACCGGTGTAGAGCAACGGCCGCCTGGCAGTGGCTATCAAGTCCACGGCGGCACGTATGGCGTTCTGGTCCGGTTTCATTTTCGGCGCATAGGTTTTCACCGTCACGCCTTGGGGTCCGGTATATTTCCCTTTGGCAAACTGCACGTCTTTCGGGATGTCCACCACCACCGGGCCGGGGCGGCCGGTGCGGGCGACGTAGAACGCCTCGTGGATGGTGCGGGAGAGATCGTTGACATCCTTCACCAACCAGTTCTGCTTGGTGCAGGGGCGAGTGATGCCGACTGTGTCGCATTCCTGAAAGGCGTCATTGCCGATGAGATGGGTTGGCACCTGACCGGTTAGAACCACGAGCGGGATCGAATCCATCAGGGCGTCGGTAAGGCCGGTCACACAATTGGTGGCACCGGGGCCGGAGGTCGCCAACGCAACACCTACTTTTCCGGTGGAACGGGCATAGCCTTCGGCGGCGTGGGTGGCCCCCTGCTCGTGGCGAACCAGGATATGCTTGACTTTTTCCTGCTGGAAGAACTCGTCGTAGATCGGCAGGACAGCTCCACCGGGATATCCGAAAACGTGTTCAACGCCTTGATCCGCCAAGGCTTTCAGCACCATCTCGGCGCCGCTTATCAATTCTGGTCCAGCCATGCTTTCCTCTTTTCGAAAGGTCTTCATACTTGATTTCCGGCAATAAAAAAGGCCCCCGTGGGAGCCTGTATTCCGCGTAGCACCATGTGTCCCGGAAGGTTAACCCTCCGTGGTGCCACGCGATCCTACGACGACGATAAGTGTGTTCATTGGTGGGATATAGACCGTGGACGGAGGGAATTGTCAAGTCGGGTTCAACTTACTTCAGATCAGCGGCAGTTCCACCAATTTCACCACCAGATACGGTGCGAAGTCGGGGGCCAGCACTTCATTCGGCTCGACCACATGGCGCTTCATGTATCCCTCTTCACTTGGTTTGCTGAACACGTGAGTTTGCAACAGCTCGACATTGATGACCCACAAAACGGCCACACCGTGGGCTGCATAAAGCTGGGCCTTTCGGCCGGAATCATATCTCAAGGTGGAGTCTGACACTTCAACCGCCAGCAAGGCGTTCCGGGGCGACAGGTCAACCAGTTTCGTCGTGCTGGCAAAAAACACGAAATCCGGTTCGAGGAAGCTTGACGCGTCAAGCCGGAAGGTCGTCTCCGGGATAAATTCCACACCGGGTTTCAGCTGCTGAAACCACCATTTAGCAAGTGATCCCTTGATGACTTCATGCCTGCTGCATTTGGGAGGCATGGGAACAACCTCGCCATCAATCAATTCAAAACGCTCGTCTTCGGGAATGATGCCAGCGGCGACCATTGCCTCGATTTCGGCCACAGTCCAGCAGCGCCGTGCCAGGCCTTCGGCGGCTTGTGTCGTCATGGGCAAACCCGGGGGACGGAAATGGGTGTTCATGGTCGCCATATAGCACATAATACAGGAGTTGTGGAGGTCGTTGCTGCCCCACTTGTTGCCTCAAACACAGAGACCATCTTACCGTCAAATTGGATACATGAACTCGTAATTGCCAAACCGTTCGGGGTTGTCGCCTGAGCGTTGGCGGTTGACGTCGCCCAGTCGCAAAGCAACGTTTCGTCCCGGCCCAATTTCGCCACCCGCAGCGAGCGACATGCCGACGCTGAAGCGCTTGTTGCCATGAAGGTCAGACTGCAACGATGGATGAAAGGCACCATAAGGATCGTGCACCACGACTTTGCTGTTCGTGTGGTCAATGGACTGATTGACGTGATTTTCCCGGACATAGCCGACAATGATATTGATGTGGCCTGCAACACGGGCGTGGGACACGCTGGCAATCAAGGGAAACCCGCGGTCAATCGCATTCGTCACGGCCTTATGGGCAACACTGGAGTCGCGTGTTGCCAGCCGGGTGAACTTCAATGGCGCGTAGTTGTTTTCAAGCCACCACATCATGTTTGAATGGGCGTTCTTGACAGTCGACGGACGCTTGTCTGGATTGCCCTGAGGTGTGTTGATCTCGTCAAATATTTCTTGCACCTGTTTGCCTCCGGCACCTGAGCGGCTGTTTTTGGTGTCGAGATATTGGGCATACATGCTAAGGACGGTCGACTGGCATTGGACCGAGGAAATCTGCCCGTAATACGGGACCGGAAGTGTGACGCCGCTCAAAAACATGGGAAAACCAAAGCCTTTTCGTTTCAGTGCCCCCATCCATCATTCGACCAGCCGGAGCCGATGTCAATTCATCCCAACAGGGGATTGCGCGAGCAGAAGTAGTGCTGCCTGTTTACCAAGTCACGGATTCATGGTGAACGATGACAATGCTAAAATTTTCTGCTTCAACGAACTATTGTAAACGTCAGGAGTTATGCCATGCGCCACAGCCTTTTTGCCCTCGCCCTGGTTTGTTTCAGCTTCCCTGCGCTTGCGCAGGAAGTGGCCAAGCCGGGATACATCATTGAACAAAGTTTTTTGCCGCGCCCCAATGACGGGGAGCCGCGCCGCGTGACGCTGCTGGTTGAACAGGCCACAGGGCGGACCTGGATGCTGGTGAATGACGGCAAGTCGCCACGGTGGCTGCCTGTCGATTTTTCTACGGCCGGAAAATCCAACCTGCCGCCGGCACAACCGGCTCAGTGAACCTCAGTCCAACCGGTCATCTGACCGCGAGACCAGGTGAGTTGGCGCTTGATGAAGTTGCGGGTTGAGGTTTTGGCTTTTTCGGTGGCCTCGGCGAGTGACATGACGCCCGCCTGGTGGGCCATCAGTTCGGGAACACCGATAGCTTTCATGATGGGCTGGGAGGGCGGCAGGACGGGGAGGTTGCGCACTTCGTCCAACGCGCCGTTTTGCACCATGAGGTCAAAACGGCGGCCGGCGCGGGCGTAGAGTTCTTGACGATCCACGTTCATGTACAGCCGCTCGGCGTCCACGTTTTTCAACAGGGCTGCGGCGTGCCCCTGCTCTTGCCACCACAGCAGTGATTTCGCTGTCGCATCGTGTACTTCGAGGGCGCGGGTGATGCGTTGGCGGTCGGCGGGGTTGAGGCGGGCGGCCATGGCGGGATCGCGCTTGAGCAAGCGGGTGTGGAGATCGCCTTGCGCCTCGCACCAATAGGTTTTGATTGCCGCTGGTATGGGCGGGATTTCGGCCAGTCCCTCTTCGAGCACCTTGAAGTACAAGCCTGTGCCGCCAGTGATGATGGGGAGTTGTCCGCTGGCCCAGCAGGTTTCGATTTCAGCCTTGGCGTCTTTCAGCCACTTGCCGACGGAATAATCGATAGTGCCGCTGACGTGACCATAGAGTTTATGCGGTGCCTGCGCTTCATCGTCGGCGGAGGGGCGCGCGGTGAGGATTCGCAGCTCCTGGTAGACCTGCATCGAGTCTGCATTGATGATCACGCCATGGCGCTCGCGGGCAATGCGCAGCGCCAGAGCCGACTTGCCGCTGGCGGTGGGGCCTGCAATAAGCACGGCACGTTTTTGGGTTGAATCAGGCATTCATGGATTCCGTTCTTGTTCTCATAGCAGCGCCGGGCGCTGGCGCAATCACGGCTGATGTGGTGGTGGCATTGCGTGATCACGGTGGTGGTGAGCCGCACTGGCTTTCGCCCGGAGATGCGCTGGAGGTGGAGCGTTTTTCGCGGTTGCCGGAATTTCTGGTGGAATTGCGGCGGCACCCGATTGATGCTGCCACCGTGTCGATCCACAACCGCCGCAAGCGGTTGCTGGTGGCAGACATGGATTCCACCATGATCCACCAGGAGTGCATTGATGAACTGGGTGTGATGGCAGGAGTTGGCGAACGCATCGCCGACATTACGCGGCGAGCGATGCGGGGTGAACTGGATTTTGAGGCTGCGCTGACTGAACGCGTCGGGTTGCTCAAGGGGCTTGATGAAGGTGTTGTTGCCCAACTGCTGCGTGAACGGATTACCTACATGGAAGGTGGTGCCACGCTGCTTGCCACGATGAAAGCGAATGGTGCCCATACGGCACTGATCTCCGGAGGGTTCACAGCTTTCACATCAGCGGTGGCGGCACATCTCGGATTTCATGAACACCACGCCAATACTTTGATGATTGAGGGTGGCAAGATGACAGGAAAAGTGGGACGGCCGATACTGGGGCAGCAGGCGAAAGTCGATGGATTGTTGCGGTTGGCGAAGTTGCACGGGCTTGACGCGATGGACACAATTGCCGTGGGTGACGGTGCCAACGACCTGGCAATGTTGGCAGCTGCGGGCATGGGTGTGGCTTTGCATGCCAAACCGCATGTCCAGGAAAACGCAAAAATCCGCATCAACCACGGAGATTTAACGGCGCTGTTGTATTTGCAGGGGTATCGCAAAGAGCAGTTTGTGGGTTAGGAGATGCAATTCATGAACTTGGACAAACAGGTTGGCCGGGGGTAACTCCCGGAATCAAAACAGCGAGCGATCAAGCTGCCAAGGCATGGGTTTTGTTTTCAAAAGCCATCAGCGTTTGCTTTAAAGCGGCGGCGAAATGCCAAGCCAGTACTGGTGGAACTGCGTTTCCAATCATGCGTTCAGTCTCCCGCAGTCGCGCCTGAAAGAGAAAATTGTCGGGGAAGCTTTGGAATCGTGCCGCCTCTCGCATCGAAATTCTGCGCGGCAATCTATAGTGGAACTGATTGTTGCCATGGCATTCAGCCCGAATTGTATGTGCAGGTTTGGTTGGGTCAAGTACCCTGCCACCCTGATCACTGCTCTTGCGCGCCAGCGACCAAACATGGCTGAAGTCCATGTCCTGATTGGAATGCTCCAAGTCCTTGATTGCTTCGCGAGAAGCAATCCACTTCTGCCTATTGCGATCAGGTTCTGGCGGAACAAACAAGACCGCATCGTCCAACACACCAACGATAAGAACTCTTTCGCGACGTTGCGGCACTCCATAATCCGCCGCGTGATACAGTTTGTAGGAGACCTTGTAACCCAGGCTTGAAAAATCTTTGATCACCCGATCAAGGGACTTTTGATTGTAAGAAAAAAGAAGCCCGCGCACATTTTCAGCGACGAACATCTTTGGTCTGGTTTTCCGAACTGCCTCAACCATGGCCCGATACAGGCCACTTCGTTTGCCGTCCACTCCCGCCCGTTTTCCATTGATCGAAATGTCCTGACACGGAAAACCGCCAATAACGACGTCGCAGGAATCGGGAAGGCTATCCATGTGATCCCACACACTACCAACATAGATGTGGTGTCCAAGATTATGCTCATATGTTTTGCAAGCAAAAGGGTTTAGATCGTTCGACCAAACAATCTCGAACGGTTGATTCTCGAAGTGGTTTCCCAAGAAATCAAATCCACCTTTGAATCCCAGGTCCATTCCTCCGCAGCCACTAAACATGGACACAACAGAAAACTTTTTCATTCGCCGCCTCGAATTGTGTTCTGTTTTTGTTTCATCACATTTTCAAATACCGGGCAAGCTATTTCTGCACCATATCAGCACTCATTTCTCCAATGAACATGTGCTTGGAGGGTTTCCAACCCACGGCTAGTTCGTCTGCCATCGACAGCCAATGCACCAGCCTCTTGTCTTTTGGCGGGATAGTCCCCCAATACTCTTTGAACAATTGATCTTCCAAGTAATCCGCCGCATTTTTCATTTCTTCCTGAATGTCGATCAGTGCACGTTGGACATAGTTGCCACCCCGAACCTTGCCTGCAACACTTCCGGCGCTAAACAGGTCTCGGGCTTGTGGGCACAACACACCGCGATATGTCATCAAGTATGAAACAGCATCTGTGTATTTTTTCCGCTGTCTTGATCCGCCGACGACCGTTGGACACAACAAAGCCGCTTCTGCCCTCAGTTTGCGCTTTTCTTGTTGTTCCAGGTCCATGTATATCCTGACGTTTAGTGGCAAAGAGTGCTCTTGCTCATCGACCTCCTTGTCTTCGAGCCACCAAAGACGTTCGCCCTTTTTCAACCTGCTGTGCGCGTACTCGCGGATGAACGGCATTTTTTCCAACATGGGCAACAGACGAAACTGCTCATAGGTCGTGCCAATTTGATCAAACAATGACCGTTCAGCACCAATTTCGATCTCAAATCTTGGAACGTGTGAGGTGCGCACGTGCACGATGGATTTTCCGTAGTCGGCCCATTTCACCTCGGGCTGACCGCCCATTTTCCCATAGATCACATATATCCTGTCTACGTTCTGAGCGCGCTGGCCTTCTGAAACAGAGTTTGCGATGCATCGCCAGTTGTCACTCTCGGTAGCCTTTACTTCCACACCGAACCGGCCAACGACTATGTCCGGGAATCCTTGGATTACCTGGTCGAAAGCCTGCGCTGCCCCAATTTCTGCCAAACTTTCCTGCACTAATTTCCGGGTGAGTTTTTCGAATTCCGTTGGCGTGTGGTTTGCTGAGCTTTTCCGAACTTCTTGTGTCAGCCTTTCGCAGACTGCGCCGAGCAATTCCTCAAACTCCTTTTCGTCCATCTGTTACTCCGCCGGCCCGAACCGAGCATGGATGCTTATTGCGATTCTTTCATTGCAAGCAATAAAGCACTGAATCACACCTGCATCCCCCATTTTCTCCCGTCGTAGATTGCCATGACGGCGGTGCGGGGGGCGGTGGCATCGCCGATGGTGGGGAGGTTCAGTTCGTCGGCGATGGCGCGATCAGCCACGTTGGTGGTGGCGAGGACGAGGCTGTCCGCTGCGATGTGGACAGCACTTGCGCCGCTGGTTTGGACGGTCGCGCCATTGCCGTGCCACTGCCTGATCACGGTTTCGGTGAGCAGCGTTGCTCCCAACTCGCGCAAGCGGGCGCGGGCTTGCAGATCAGCAGCGGTGCGGGACATTTCAGCCATCACCACCGCAGCGCCCGTGACAAGCATTACCGCGTGGCCCGCTTCGGCCATGTGGATGGCGGTGCCGGTGCCTTTCCAGTTGGCAGTTTCATCCAGAAGGATCACGCGCTTTCCCAGTTTTGCACTGCGCGACATGACCTCCTCGGCGCTCCAGACGTTGCCGCGTTCAATGCCGGGCAATGCATCATGTTGGGGCATGGCACGCTGGAAGCCTTTTCCATCTGGCTGCGAGCCCGTGGCCATGATGATCTCATCGGCGTAAAATGTTTTTACATCATCAGCTTCCATTGGTGAATTCAACTGGATTCTGACCTGCAACTGAGTGAGTTGGCGCTCAAGCCAATCGACATAGTCGATGATTTGCTGGCGGCGGGGTTGCAGGCCCGCAAGGCGGAACTGGCCACCGAGCGTGTTGGAGGCTTCCACCAAGGTTACGCGGTGCCCACGTTCGGCGGCGACGCGGGCAGCTTCCATGCCGGCGACACCACCGCCGACAACCACTATGTTTTTTGGTTTGTCAGCATGTGTGAATCGGTCCCCTCCCCATTCAAATTCGCGGCCCGCACTGGGGTTGATGAGGCATGAAATCCAGTAGTCACGCGAGCGTCTGCCCCAGCACATTTGATTGCACGAGAGGCAGGGGCGGACGTCACCGGCGCGATCTTGCTTTGCCTTGTTGGCGAAATGCGGATCGGCGATCTGGCCGCGCACGATGGAAACCATATCCGCCTGTTTGGCGGCGATGACGGCGTTGGCGTTTTCGGGTGTTCGGATGTGGGCTTCGGCTTGCACTTTCGCGTGCTTGACGACTTGCTTCAGCGCTTCGGCGTGGGGAGCGCCCAACTTGTCGGCGTGGAACACGTTGGGGATGATGCCCGTGAAATTGAAATAGCTGCCAGTGCCGCAGGTGACGTAGTCCATCAGGTGGCGCTCATCGTGCCAAGCGACGATCTCCTGCAGTTGTTCAATGGTTTGAGATACCTCACTTGTCGTGTCCATGTTGACGGCGAGGCCGATGATGAAATCGTCGCCTGCCATTTTGCGGATGCGTTCCATCAGTGTGCGTGAAAAGCGCATGCGATTTTCAAATGACCCGCCCCATTGGTCAGCGCGACGGTTGTTGAAGGGAAGCCAGAACTGGTCGATCATGGCGTTGTAGGCGGCGAAGAGTTCGATGCCGTCGAAGCCTGCTTCCCTGGCGCGGCGGGCGGCCTGCACGTAGCCTTCAATGATCTCAGCAATTTCGGATTCAGTCATGGCGTGGCTGCCATCGGAATCATGGAATGAGGGCAGACCGGATGGCGACCAGTTGGCTTCAAAGGAATTGTCGAAATCTCCGTGTTGGCCGACATGGTACAATTGGTGGCAGATGACCGCGCCGTGGGCGTGAACGGCATCGGTGACTTTGCGAAAATGTGGAATGATGTCATCGGTTGAGTGAAGAAAATTTCCACGGGTGAGGACGGCGGTGCGGTGGACGGGAACGGGTTCCACCACGATCATGGCGGCTCCGCCGATGGCGCGCTCCTCATAGTAGGCGCGGTGTCTTTCACCCGGCAGGCCGTTTTCCGCCATGTTGGCGGTGTGGGAACCGAAGACAATACGGTTGCGCAGGGTTTTGTGGCGCAGGTCCAGGGTGGTGAAAAGTGCGGGAAATGTTTTTGTCATTTGCAGAACGACATGAGTTTGATGTGGAGTTCAGATGTAATGGTCAGGCCTGACTTTCGCAATTTTTTCTGGTTGGCTTCGCGGCGGCTGTTGGGCAGGCGGGCACCGGGTTGGGTGGTGATGGATTTGGTCAGGGCTTTCACTTGCGCATCAAATGCCCCGCGTGAAAACTTGCGCGGATCGATGGCGATGAAAAATTGGCCGCAGCCGATGGGCTTGCCGTCGTTGTCGACAAATGATCCCATTTGGGGCCCACGCAGCGAGCCGGTGAGGGCGGCGCACATGACTTCGACCATCAGCGCCTGGCCGAACCCCTTGTAACCGCCGGACGGTGCCATGGAGCCGCCTAGTCCCTTGCGGGGTTCAGTTGTAGGTTTGCCTTTTGCGTCCAGTGCCCAGCCCAAGGGAATATTGCGGTTTTGGTCGGCGGCGGTTTTGACAGTGGTCCACGCAACGGCGGAAGACGATTGATCCACCAGAAACGCGATTTTTCCCTTTGGTGCCGGGACCGCGAAAGACATGGGGTTGGTGCCGATCACCGGTTTGGTTCCTCCGACGGGGGCGATGGCGGGCATGGCGTTGGTAAAGCCGAAAGCCAGCAGGCCCTTGCGGGCGAGGTATCCGGTGTGAAAGCCCAAGGTGGCTGCGTTATAGGATCCGTGCACGGCCATGCCTGCAATGCCGTGGCGCTTGGCAGCGGGAATGAGTTTGGCAAAGCCTGCTTCAATGGCCGGATGGGCAAAACCGCGATTCGCATCAACGGAAATGGCAACGGGTGTGAGCAATTTCACTTTGGGCCTGGCCTTGCCATCGACCTTGCCGGATTTCACATGGGCGCAATAATATTGCAGCCAATCAAAACCGTGGCCTTCAAGGCCGGAGAGTTCGGTATCAAGAATGGCTTCGGTGAAATAGGTGGCATTCTTCTTTGTTGTGCCTGCGCCTGTCAGGGCGTTGAAAATCAACTGGCGGGCTTGGGTAACGGTCAACAGCATGGGGCGCTCCGGTGGGTGAATCGGAGGATAGCATGGTCGCGGCCGGATGCGAGGTGGTTGGTGCGATCCAAGGCATTGTTCCAGAATGACGGACGAATACTTCTTTCCCTTCTCCCCTTGCGGGGCAGGGCTATCGCATATGGCTTTTTAGGGGTTGCGGATCGGGATGGAAAGGATTCAGTAGGACAGCAGTTTGGAGGAGAACTGCGATGTCTGGATTTGAGACTTTTTTTTCTGGGATGGAAGACCCGCGCGCTGCAAATGCCAGCCACCGTCTTT
>JAYVKC010000051.1:0-53908 GCA_043768765.1 Hyphomicrobiales bacterium
CGGTGCGCATGTGCAGGGAGCGGAAGCCTGCAATGGCTGGACGTTCTGGCACGTGAAGCGCGGTGGCACTGTGGTGCCCATTGATTTCCTGCGGCAACAGCTGCGGGCGGAGATGGCGAAGGTGGGGTGAATTCGTCCGCTAGTGATAGTCGGGTTTTTGCAATCGCCGCCGCATGACGGCGGTCGCGCCCGGTCCCGGGGTGATCACTATATCGTCAAGTGTCAACGGTTTCCCACGCTGTGACGTCAAGCCAATGTCATTGATTGATGCTCCGGATTTTCTGTCACGGAGGGTGATGGGTGCACCGATATCGTGGTGAATCCACCGGTCGCCCCATTGCATGATGCTGACCAGCACCGGGAACAAATCCTCACCCTTGTCTGTCAGGAGATAGTGAAAGATGCGGGCATTGTCCGCTGACGCTCGCTTTTCCAAAATGCCGTCACTGACCAAATTTACCAACCGGGTGTTCAGCATGTTGCGGGCAATGCCGAGGCGTGCCTGAAACTCATCGAACCTTGTCGTGCCCATGACGGCTTCACGGATGATGAGCAGGCTCCAGCGCTCACCGAAAACGCCCAGCGATTTGGCGATGGAACAATTGACTGCGTGCCTAGACATGCCGGAACCCCTTTGCCCGAATATAGTTGCATTTTGCTACTTCAAAGTATAGTTTCATTTTGCAACTTCACACCTGGAGACTCCATCGCATGTATCATGCCATCGTCAAGCGCCGTATCAGGTCGCTGTTCGTTCAGGCGAATCGCGGCAATCACCAAGCCATCATTGACGCACTTGCACCGGCTTTCGTGTATCGCTTCATCGGCGACACGCCACTTGGCGGCACCCGCACAAGGAAGACTTCGATGCAAGCATGGTTTGCACGCATTTACGAACTGGTGCCGGATGCCACGCTTCATCCGCTGGAGATTTTGGTTGAAGGCATGCCGTGGAACACACGGATCATGACTTACGTGAAGTTCAGGGGAACGCTTCCCGCCACCACTGACCAGCCTGCGAAGCCGTACGAGAATGAAGTCATGCAGCTTCTGCATTTGCGATGGGGGCGGCTGCGTTCGGTGCTGACGCTTGAAGACACACTACGGTTTTCCAACATCCTGCCACGGCTTGCAAAAGCAGGCATTGCGGCGGCGACTGCTCCACCGATATCAGACGTGACGTAAACCATGCAGATCATTGCCGCCTATTCGGCTTCGGCGATCTTTGTGCTTCTCAGTGTGATGCATCTTGCATACACGCTGCATGGCTGCTTTTTTGGGCCGAAGTTTTTCGCGCCTGCGGATACTGCTTTCCCTTCTCCCCTTGTGGGAGAAGGTGGATCGCGACACTTGTCGCGAGACGGATGAGGGGGTGGTCCCGCGATTCACTTTTCCGAACTGAATGCGAGGGACGATCCCCTCATCCGGCGCTTCGCGCCACCTTCTCCCGCAAGGGGAGAAGACAACGCTGATATCGAAATGTCAGACGTTCTTCCGTTTCATGTGCTCATCCAGGCGCGGCATGATTTCGATGAAATTGCAGGGGTGATGCCTGTAATCCAGTTGGCGAACGAGGATTTCGTCCCAGCCATCCCGGCATGCGCCGGGCGAACCTGGCAAACAGAATACATATTTGGCGTTGACGACACCCGCTGTGGCGCGGGATTGCATGGTGGAGGTTCCGATTTTCTGGAACGAGATCATGTGAAAGACAGTGCCGAAGCCTTCGATTTCCTTGTCGAACAGCGGGCGCAGCGCTTCGATTGTGACATCGCGACCGGTGAGGCCGGTGCCGCCCGTGGTGATGACCACATCGACATCGGCACGTTTTGTCAGGCCCCTGATCTTGGCGCGGAGTTGGCGGATGTCATCCTTGACGATGGCGCGATCCACCAGTTCGTGCCCGGCCACGGTGATGCGATCGGCAAGTGTCTGGCCCGATTTGTCATCAGCAGGGGTTCGCGTATCGGAAACCGTAACAACCGCGATGCGGGCGGGCATGAATTCGCGTTCCGATTTCATAAAGCATCCAGCCTTTCGCGGAATTGCTGCAAGTCACGCCAGGCGAGCTTTTTGCGTTCCGGGAATTGCAACAGCTCGTGCAGTGAAAACGTGGCGAGCATGGGAATTTCGCTGGCACCGGCATTTGCAGCCAGCCACTTGCCACGTTGCTGGGTCACCGATTCCGCTGCGGCGGCCAGATATTTTCCGGGATGTGAACCAAGTGCCAGAATGAGTTTTGGTTGCAGCATCTCAAGGGCCTTGTGCACAAACGGCAGGCACAAGCTGATTTCAATGTCGATCAGGTTGCGGTTGCCGGGCGGACGCCATGGTACCATGTTGGCCAGTGACACGGGCTCGGCTTCAGTCTGATGGGGAAACCCCAGGCCGATGGCTTTCAGCATGGCACGCAGCAGCACTTCCTGCTTGCCTGAAAAAATGCCACCATCACGCTCCTCGTCGGTGCGCGGACGGTCATTCAGGATGAGTACACGGGCGCGGGGATCAGCATCGACAAAACAGAAACTGCGAGCGCTGCGCTGCAAACCATTTATATCGCATAGCTTGAAACTATCCTTCAATTGCTCGAGGTTTGATGCCGCTGCCGCCAAGGAGGCGAATTCATCGGCGCTGCTGCTGGTTGCCACTTGCTGCGGCGGGCCAGGCGCGGGCTTGTCTTCTGCTCCTGGTACTGTTTTGATTTCTGGCGGTGGAGACAGGAAGGCATTTCGAGGTTCTGGCAACAGAATTTCATCCGCGCCCATGGCCACAAGCCATGCGAGCGCTGCGCGTGCTTCGCTGGAGTTCAGCGCCACGTTGATGTCGCTTGGCTGGGGTTGAGTGTCCATTCTGGCAACTTGTCTCACAGGTTGGGCCGTCTATAACAGGGCCAGACATATTATTACACCGAGGAAACAGTGGGCGACAACCAGCGCGAAACGATGGACTATGACGTTGTGATTGTGGGAGCGGGGCCCGCCGGGCTTTCTGCCGCCATCCGGATCAAGCAACTGTCACCGGAAACAAGCGTGTGCGTACTTGAAAAGGGATCGGAGGTGGGTGCGCATATCCTGTCGGGTGCGGTCGTTGATCCCATTGCCCTCAATGAACTCCTGCCGGACTGGAAAGAGCGCGGGGCTCCCTTGCATACACAGGTGACGGACGACCGGTTTTATGTGTTGGGTGAACGCGGGGCTTTGCGTGTGCCCAACGCGCTCATGCCGCCGCTGATGAACAACCATGGCAACTATGCCGTGTCGCTGGGCAATGTGTGCCGCTGGCTGGCCACTCAGGCGGAAGGGTTGGGGGTTGAAATCTATCCCGGCTTTGCCGCCTCGGAAGTATTGTACCGGGAGGATGGATCGGTGCGCGGTGTGGTGGCGGGTGTCATGGGTATTTCCAAGACCGGCGAGAAAAAACCGGATTACCAGCCGGGCATGGAACTGGTTGGCAAATATGTATTTATCGCAGAAGGGGTGCGCGGGTCACTGGCGAAGGAGATTATTGCCAAATTCAACCTGTCGGAGGGCAAGGAGCCGCAGAAATTCGGTCTCGGCATGAAAGAGCTGTGGGAGGTAAAGCCGGAGAACCACGTTCAGGGCCAGGTCACGCATACGATGGGGTGGCCACTGGGACTGAAAACCGGTGGTGGCAGTTTCATGTATCATCTTGAGGACAATCTGGTGTCCGTCGGGTTTGTGGTGCATCTCAACTACCAGAATCCGCACCTGTTTCCTTACATGGAATTCCAGCGTTTCAAGCATCACCCGCTGATTGCTGATGTTCTGCAAGATGGCCGGCGCATTGCCTATGGGGCGCGGGCGATTACCGAGGGTGGTTTTCAATCGGTGCCGAAACTGGTGTTTCCGGGTGGTGCTTTGATCGGCTGCTCCGCTGGTCTCGTCAATGTGCCGCGCATCAAGGGGTCGCACAATGCCATGAAATCCGGGATGATGGCGGCTGAGGCGGCATTGGCAGCGTTGGCGGAAGGGCGCAGTGGTGATGCACTCAATGCCTATCAAACGGCCTATGAAAACAGCTGGGTTTACCAAGATCTCAAGCGGGTCAAAAACGTGAAGCCGATGTGGTCGAAGCTTGGCCTCATTGGCGGGGTGGCGCTGGGCGCGGCCGACATGTGGCTGAACACGCTGGTGGGCTTTGGCTTCGGCACATGGAAGCATGGCAATCCGGATTCGAAGACCTTGAAACATGCCGCGTCCTGCAAACCCATTGCCTATCCCAAGCCGGACGGGGTTCTGTCGTTTGACCGGCTGACCAATCTGGCGTTTTCGGGAACGAACCATGAGGAAGATGAACCGGCACATCTGAAACTGATCAATGCCGCTGTCCCTGTCGAGGTCAATCTGCCAACGTGGGACGAGCCGGCGCAGCGGTATTGCCCGGCGGGCGTCTATGAAATTGTGAGAGCAGAGAACGGCGAACCGAAGTTCCAGATCAACCACCAGAATTGCGTGCACTGCAAGACCTGCGACATCAAAGACCCTTCCGAGAACATTGTGTGGACGGTTCCGCAAGGTGGCGAGGGTCCGAACTATCCAAACATGTGAGACGCCTTAACCAGGTGTTAGGCATTCGGGGATTTCCGGCGGGGCAAACCGCAATTGGCTAAAATCCGAGCAATCGCTGCAAGGCTGCATTCAATGCGGCCTGTTAAGGATTGCGGCAGCCAATATCCGGAGAATTTACCGTGCCACAGCCCAAGTGCCTTTCTTCCCTTTCGCGCGTGTTCAAGCGATTTCTCAGGAATGACAGTGCCAATGTCACCATCATGGCAGGTCTTGCTGTCATTCCGATGTTCCTTGCCGCTGGTGCTGCCGTCGACATGGTGCGCATCAACCGCGAGCAGGCAACTTTTCAGGCGGCTGTTGATTCCGCCACGCTTGCCGTAGCCGCTGACAACCGTTCGGCCCTCGCAGGCCTGACGGGATCGGCGTTGGAAGCGCGCATTGAAGAACTCGAGGATTTTGCGCGTGAATTCATCAACGTCAACTATTCCGCCGAACGCAGCAATGCGGGGTCTGTGACGATTAACCTCACGGCCAACGACCAGGCCATCCAGATCATGGCGCACAACGAATTTCCGACGACAATCATGAAGCTGGCCGGTGTCAATTCGCTGGAACTGGATGCTTTCACGGAAGTGCGCAAAGCCATCCGCCCGACAGAGTTTGTGATGGTGTTTGACACCACAGGCTCGATGAATGGCTCTCCCATTGCGGCCCTGAAGGCAGGGGCGCGCAGCATGATCGCGACGATCTACCAAGGTGATGCCGCCTCTGTGCACCAAAGTGAATTCATCCGCATGGCGCTGGTGCCGTTTGCACTTGCCGTGCGTCTTAACCCGAGTGCTTTTGACTACAATGCGAACTGGATTGACACCACGGGTGCAAATCCGCTGTCGAAAATCAATTTCAACAGCACCACATGGCACAATATGTCCGCCTGGTCGCAACTCAGGAGCAACGTTGCACCCAATCCCGCCTTGGCCTGGAATGGCTGTGTGGAATCACGGTCGCGCAGTTCGGGAGGTGTCAACCTGATTGCAAATGACGTTGCGCCGACGAGCGCGGATACGCGTTTTCCAGCCTATTTCTCACCGGACACGCCTTATGACGGCAGTGGGACAGTGACTGATGCCAGCAACAATTTTTCCAATGGCTACATATTTCCGAATGGTACCAGCGTTACACTCACACCGGCGCAGGAAAACTCCGGCCTGACAACAGCCCAGCGTGACAGCTACACTACTGGCGCAACTGGTGGGTTGATGTTCAAGCAAAAAAACCAAAATAAGTATGTGAACAGGCAAATTGAACCTGAAATCATTTCAGGTACCTACAACGCCATGCGTGACCAAGAAGGCCCGTGGAAAGGTTGTGCGAAATCGCGCATTGTTCCGATGACCTACAACCGCGACAACATTGAAGCGGGCATTACGGCCATGACGGCATATGGCGGCACGAACATCGCCGAGGGCATGGCTTGGGGCCTGCGCGCCGTTTCGCCAGGCGAACCATTTACCAAGGTGGAACCAGCATCCGGCATTCCGGCCAGCACGATTTCGCCCTATGGCAGCCCGCAATGGCAAAAGGTCATGGTGTTGATGACAGATGGTGAGAACAACATTGGTGCCGGCAGCGACAGCCTTAATGGCAGCAGCTATTCTTCGTATGGATTTGGCAACACACCGATTGCCAACAACCGCTTTGGCACCACGAGCTCCAGTGCCTGGGATGACCTGGTCGATGCCGACATGACGTCAACCTGCACTATGGTCAAAAACAGTGGCGTTGAACTCTACGTGGTTTCGTATGGTGCGCTGTCAACCACCACCCAGAACACGTTGCGGGCTTGCGCCACGGATGCTGCCCACTACCAGCACACGACAACGACGCTGCAAATGACCAACTTCTTTGATCACATCGGCCAACAGACATTGAACAAGATGATCTACGTCAGCAAGTAAGCCCACCTTATCCTCCCACGGGCCCTACTCGGGCGGGTGCCTTCACGGTACCCGCCCTTTTTTTGTTGCGGGAATCTTCAAAAAACCCCATTTGCCTTGGATCAACGGGTTTCATCACAGGTTTCAATGGCATGCCTATTATTCTGCGTTTCGCGGTTGCTGCGGGACTTTCAATCGCAGCACTTTCCGCTCCCGCCTTCGCCTCTCCAGATGACGGGTATCTTTCGGGCACATATCTGGCGGGTCGCACGGCCGGGCGGTTGCGCGACATCGATGCCGCCAGCGGCTATGTGGAAAATGCCCTGAAAGGCGATCCCGACAATATCGTATTGGTGGAACGGCTGTTTCTGCTCGATGTGTCCTCCGGTGACATTGCCGCAGCCGAAGAGCTTGCCGCACGGGTCATCACTTTCAACAGCGAACACCGCATGGCGCGGCTGGTGTTGGGTTTGGCTGACATTCGCAACGGCAAGTTTGAAGCGGCACGCGGGCATTTTGCCGAGTCGGCCTATACACCCATTGGTGAACTGGCGGCCGCAC
This sequence comes from Hyphomicrobiales bacterium, assembly GCA_043768765.1. Lineage (GTDB taxonomy): Bacteria > Pseudomonadota > Alphaproteobacteria > Rhizobiales > Aestuariivirgaceae > Aestuariivirga. The sequence continues at coordinate 7,028 of JAYVKC010000051.1, forward strand.
TGCTCACCGCCTGGACCTATGCGGGTGAAAAAAACCTGGCCGGAGCCATCAAGGAACTCGGCAAGCTTGCGGACAATGAGTCATTTACCGACTTCAAACTGTTTCACGAGGGGCTGATCGCAGACTACCTGAATTCACCGTTGCGTGCCGATACGGCCTATCATGCTGCCAGCAAGAATGCCGGGTCAAACTTGCGCGTGGCGCAGGCGCTTGGCAGTTTTCTGCATCGCAATGGCAAGGGCAAAGACGCCGAACGGGTATACCGTGCGTTCCTTGAGATTAATGCCAACAATGTCATCATGGAAGCAGCACTGGCTGACCTGTTGGCCAAAAAGCCGGCAGTGCCGTTTGTCGGCAGTGTGCGTGACGGTGTGGGGGAGGCGCTGTTTTCACTTGCCGCCGCCATGAACGATGGTGAGAGCCTGGAAGTGGCGCTGGTCTATGCGCAACTGGCGGCGCAAAACAGCGACGATGCTCCGGTCATGCAAACCCTGCTTGGCGATGTGCATGCGGACATGGGACGTTACCAGGCTGCCATTGATGCCTATGAAAAGGTGGATGGCACATCAGCACTCCGGCCCACGGCGGAAACGGAAGTCGCGCTGAACCTGCAACGGCTCAAGCAAACGGATGCGGCACAGGCGCGGCTCCGGGCACTGATCGCCAAGAATGCCAACAACTATTCAGCGCATGTCACACTTGGCAATGTGCTGCGCAACAACGACCAGTTTGCCGAAGCATCCGAGAGCTACAGCAAGGCGATTGCACTGTTTGGAGAGGCGCAAAAACCGAGTTGGCAAATCCATTATTTCCGGGGCATCGCGCGCGAGCGGTTGAAGCAATGGGAAACAGCGGAACAGGATTTCCGGGCTGCCTTGGCGTTGTCACCGGAAGAAGCATCAGTCCTCAACTATCTCGGATATTCACTTATCGACCGTGGACTCAAACTTGATGAAGCCCTGAAGATGGTCAAGCTTGCCGTCGAGTTGCGGCCCAATGACGGCTACATCATTGACAGCCTGGGATGGGCGTTTTTCCGTCTCGGCAAATTCGAGGACGCGGTTGAACAGTTGGAGCGGGCGGTTGAACTCAAGGCGGGTGACCCCATTATCGCGGAACACCTTGGCGATGCCTACTGGAAAGTTGGCCGCGAACTTGAGGCACGATTCCAATGGCAACATGCCAAGGACAACGAGCCTGAGCCCGATGACCTGAAGCGCATCGAAAACAAGCTGCGCAATGGGTTCGTGGAAAATGCCGCCGAGAAAGTTGAGCCGTCCAAAGGCTGATGTCTCTGCTGGTTACCGAACTCGCCAAAGCCAAAATCAATCTGGCGCTGCATGTGTTGGGGCGACGGCAAGATGGCTATCATCTGCTCGATTCGATTGTCGGCTTTGCCGATTGCGGTGACATGCTCACCTTTGCGGAAGCGGACCAGACAAATTTGACGATAGCAGGCCCATTTGCGCAAGGGTTGGCGGCAGATGATCACAACATTATCCTCAAAGCGGCGGCGGCCTTACGTCAACATCTGCAAGGTCAGGGAATGGTGGTTGGGCATACCGCCATCAGACTGGAAAAAAACCTTCCCATCGCCAGTGGCATCGGCGGTGGCTCGGCGGATGCTGCAGCCACATTGCGGGGATTGTGCCGGTTGTGGAACGTCGACGTTCAACCGGACACTCTCGCCCGGATTGCCTTGGCACTGGGTGCAGATGTGCCGGTGTGCTTGCAGCAGCGTCTGTGCCGCATGCAGGGAATTGGCGAAACACTTTCGTTTCCTGAACTGCATCTTCCCGGCGGCATCGTGTTGGTGAATCCGCTGGTGTCGCAGCCGACCAAAGCGGTGTTTGATGCCTTGGGGCTGCACCCTGGACAAAACCACAGAACGCCAGTTGATCCTGATCATATGGAAAGCTGGCGCAACGATCTGGCGGAACCGGCGGTGCGGCGGCTGCCTGTCATCGGTGAGTTGCTGGCAGCGCTGCGGGCAACGCTTGCGTTCTCGTATTCCGGCATGTCTGGTTCAGGAGCCACCTGTTTCGGGCTGGCAAATGATGTTGTCGCGGCGTATCAATGCGCGCAAGAATTACAAACGCAGTTTCCCGGGTTTTGGGTAGCGGCGGGCAGGCTGGGATGAGGGTGCTTCAGTGGCCCCGGGCGATGCAGAAAGCGACGGCGTCCAGCATGGCGGACTTCCAGGCACTGTCGGGGAAAATGGCCAGTGCGTCACAGGCAATATCGCCGTAGTGGCGGGCGCGGTCAAAGGTGTCTGACACAGCGCCGTGCCGGTCCATCAGCTTTTGCGCGTAATTGAGATCATCCGCCGTTTGATTGCCCTCTTCCAGAGTACGTTTCCAGAAGCTGCGGTCTTCCTTGCCACCCCGGCGAAACGCCAACACCACGGGCAAGGTGATCTTGCGTTCGCGGAAATCGTCACCGACTGCCTTTCCGAGGGCTGCCTGCTTGCCGGAATAATCCAACGCATCATCCACCAGCTGGAAGGCGATACCGAGATTGCGGCCATAGGATTCGAGGGCGTCCAATTCGTTACGCGGCCGGTTGGCGATGACACCACCGACAGATGTCGCGGCGGAAAACAGGGCAGCGGTTTTTGCACCGACGATCTTGAGATAGGAATCCTCGGTGGTTGCGGTGTCCTGCGACATGGAGAGTTGCAGCACTTCACCTTCAGCAATGATGCACGCTGCATTTGACAGGATCCGCAGGCATTCGAGTGAGCCTGTTTCCACCATCATCTTGAAAGCCTGGCCCAGCAGGTAATCTCCCACCAGCACACTTGCCTGGTTGCCCCAAATGACACGGGCGGCTTGCTTGCCGCGGCGCATGTCACTTTCGTCAACAACATCATCATGCAACAGGGTTGCGGTGTGCATGAACTCAACAGCCATGGCGAGTTTCAGGTGCAGGCTGCCATCGTAACCGGCGAGCCTTGCTGCCGCGAGGGTCAACATGGGGCGGATGCGCTTGCCGCCGCTGTCAATGAGGTGGCGGGCCAGTTCGGGAATCAGCTCCACATGGCTTTCGGCTTTTTCGAGAATCAACTCGTTGACGCGGCGCATGTCCTGGTCGGTCAGTGCCACCAATGCATCTAGCGTTGCCGGAGGCTGTTCCGCGCCGCTGTCGAATTTGATGACAATGCCCATGGACGCGACAGTGGAACGGGTGGTTAACTGGCACAAGCGTGACCGTTTGCCGCTGGGTACTACTTGTTAAGGTGTTCGGCAGGAGCAACGCGGCTGGTAACAATGTGATAACCATGAGGCGTTAACCTTGGCAGACATGCAGCTTGCAGCTTCCATATCTCCTGCCACCACTTCGCCGCCGGTGGCCACAACCGTTCCTTCGTCGCTGACGGAGGATGCGTTCCTTGGCGGACGCCTCAGCATCCTGCAGCCGGAAAAAGGCTACCGTGCCGGCATTGACGCTGTGTTTCTCGCTGCCACAATTCCCTGCAATGCCGGTGACACGGTGTTTGAAGCGGGCATTGGTGCCGGTGTTTGTTCGCTGTGTGTCGTTGCGCGCAGTCCTGCCACACATGTCACGGGCCTCGAGATTGCCACGCGCTATTCGCTTTTGTGCGAGGAAAATGCCAAGCGCAATGGCTACGGCCAGCATGTCAAGGTGATCACTGCGGATGTGAAAGACGCGCTGCGCAAGGACCTTGCCCATCTGCCGCAGCATGGCACTTTTGCGCACGCTTTTGCCAACCCACCCTATTTCGAGGACGGAAAGGTCACGGCGTCGCCGACACTTCTGAAATCGCAGGCACATGCCTTTGGCGCGGATGATCTTGAACTTTGGATCAAGGTGCTGATTGCCATGGTCGGCCCGCGCGGCAGTGTGACCCTCATTCACCGGGCTGAATCATTGGGCAAAATCCTGCTGGCCATGGGCGATAAACTCGGGGATATCCGGGTGGCACCGCTTTATGCAAGAACCGGAACCACGGCTTCGCGCATTGTGGTGCAGGGCATCCGGGGGTCCAAGGCTCCCTTGCAGCTCCTACCCGGCCTAATCCTGCACAAGGATGACAACAGCTTTACCGAAGACGCAGAAGCGGTGTTGCGCGAAGGCATGGCCTGGCGCTTGCGCTAGGCAGCTTGTGATTCCGGGGCGGCGTCCCTATCTATGACCGCCATGATCAAGCGCTTTTTGAAACTCATCCCGCCGTCGTGGCGGAAGAAGACCTCCATCATCCACATCGTGCGGCTGGAAGGGGCGATTGCTTCCGGGCGGTCTCTGGGCGGGGGCGGCAACCTGAATGGCAAGGGGCTGGAGCCTGTCCTGAAAAAGGCGTTTCGCAAGGGTATTTCCGGCGTGGCGCTGGCGATCAACTGTCCCGGCGGTTCGCCAGTGCAGTCCGCCCTCATTGCCAACCGCATCCGGGCGCTGTCAGCTGAAACAAAAGTACCGGTCTATGCCTTCTGCGAAGATGTTGCCGCATCGGGCGGCTATTGGCTGGCGTGTGCGGCGGACGAGATTTATGCCGATGAGAATTCAATTGTGGGGTCCATTGGCGTCATTTCCATGGGCTTTGGCTTTCCCGGCATCTTGAAGAAGCTCGGCGTGGAGCGGCGTGTGCATACGTCGGGCGAGAGCAAGAGCACCAATGACCCGTTCAAGCCGGAAAAGCCTGTGGATGTGATAAAGCTCAAGGCCATGTTGTCGGAGATGCACGAGACTTTCAAAGCCATGGTGCGGGCGCGGCGCGGCGGCAAGCTCAAGGAAAAAGAAAAAGAGTTGTTTTCAGGGGCCTATTGGACCGGGCGAAAGTCGCTCGAACTGGGCCTGATTGACGGCATTGGCCATCTGGACGAGGTGATGCGGCGGAAATTCGGTGAAAAGGCGGAATTTGTGACTATTTCACCACCGCAAGGCTGGGGCCTGCGACGGTTTGGGATGGCGCAACCGTCTGAATTTGCGGAGGCCGGTTTGGAGGCCTTGGAATCGCGTGCGCTGTGGCAGCGGTTTGGGTTATAATACTGGTAGAAGGAGACACGTCATGGCCATCATTCGCAAAGCCGCCGGGGCCCTGCTCGCCATGGTCGCTGGCTATGCCATCAAGAAGATGATGTCCAGAATCGAAGCGCAAGCCACACAGATGCGCGAACAGGCCGAGCAGGCGAAAGAGCCGCGCGCGCCCAAGGACCTCAAACAGCTAAAACAAGACCCGGTGACGGGTGTGTATTACGCCGAGGATTGACGTGGCAGACCAGACGGCCGATCCGTGGATTGAGAAGGCCTATGGCGCGACATCGCAGGCGGAACTTGATGCCGTCTACCGGCAATGGGCTGACCGTTATGATGCCGATCTGGTCAAGACGGGATACCTGCACACGCCGGTGATTGCCGGGCTGGTGGCGCGATACGTGACCGGACGCGGCGCTGCCATTCTGGACGCTGGCGTGGGAACGGGGTCCACGGGAGCTGTGCTGTCGCTCCTCGGATACAACAACTTGTATGGTCTGGACATGTCGGAGGCGATGCTGGCGCAGGCGAAGGCGCGCGGGTGCTATGTGGACTTGGTGCAGGGCGTGTTGGGTGAGCCTCTGGCCTATACCGACAAGAGTTTCGACGCCGTGATTTCCACCGGCACTTTCACCACGGGCCATGCGCCACCGGAAGCATTCGATGAGTTGCTGCGGGTTTTGGAACCTGACGGTATTTTGATGTTCACGGTTGGCACTGTGGTTTGGGAGGACAATGGTTTTCGCAGCAAGTTGGAGTCTCTGGCGAAGGACCTGACGCTGGTGGAAAGCACGCCCATCTACCGGCCCATGCCGTATTCCGAGACGGAGAGCGGGTTTACGGCGCGGGCGCTGGTGTACCGGCGCACTTGACCCTGCGGCATGCGCCCCTTAATCGGCGCATATGGCTTTGAATCCCACAAAATCGTTTCAGGACCTGATTCTCACGCTCCATCATTACTGGGCGGAGAAGGGTTGTGTGATCTTGCAGCCCTATGACATGGAAGTGGGCGCTGGCACGTTTCATCCGGCGACGACGCTGCGATCTGTGGGGCCGAAGCATTGGAACGCGGCCTATGTGCAGCCATCGCGGCGGCCGAAGGATGGGCGCTATGGCGAGAACCCGAACCGGTTGCAGCACTATTATCAATATCAAGTGATCATGAAGCCGAGCCCGCCAGATTTGCAGGAGCTTTATCTGGGTTCGCTGAAAGCCATTGGGCTGGATGCATCGGTGCATGACATTCGCTTTGTGGAAGATGACTGGGAAAGCCCCACACTGGGAGCCTGGGGCCTGGGATGGGAAGTGTGGTGCGATGGCATGGAGGTGTCGCAATTCACGTATTTCCAGCAGGTGGGTGGCATGGATTGCGCGCCGGTTTCGGGCGAACTCACCTATGGCCTCGAACGGCTGGCCATGTATGTGCAGAATGTCGATAACGTCTACGATCTTCCGTACAATGAGCACATGAGTTACGGCGATGTATTCCTGCAGGCAGAACAGGAATTCTCGCGCTATAATTTCGAGGAAGCGAATACGGAAATTTTGCTGCGGCGCTTTGTTGATTGCGAAAATGAATGCAAATCGCTGCTGGAAAAATCCAATGATGGCAACAAGCACACGTTGGCGCTGCCGGCCTACGATCAATGCATCAAGGCATCGCATACTTTCAACTTACTGGATGCGCGCGGCGTGATTTCGGTGACGGAACGTGCCGCCTATATTGGCCGCGTGCGCGATCTGGCGAAGGCGTGCTGCGAGGCGTGGACCAAGAGTGCGGGAGGCATGAGTTGAGCGTGGTGTTTGATTTCTCCCTGCTCCGTCATGGCCCGCTTCAAGCGGGCCAACCAGCAGAACCAGCCATGGGTGGCCCGCTTGAAGCGGGCCATGACAATTGTTTTTTGGGAGGTCAATCATGAAAGGTGCAATTGGTGGCCGTGAGCCGATCGCGGTGCAGGTTGAAAAAGGCAAGGATTATTGGTGGTGCCGATGCGGCTTGTCGAAGTCGCAGCCGTTCTGCGATGGCAGCCACAAGGCGGAAGGAAAGTTCGAACCGCTGCAATGGACCGCGCCCAAATCCGGTGAGCGCTGGTTCTGCACGTGCAAGCAGACCAACAACGCACCGTTTTGCGACTCGAGTCACAAGGCGCTGTGAGCCTCACTCCTCCCAAATACCGTCATGGCCCGCTTCAGGCGGGCCACCCATGGACGGTACAGTTGGGTGGCCCGCTTGAAGCAGGCCATGACGGCTTTTGATTGGATTATTGAGCAAAACAACAATGCCTGAACTCCTCCTCGAACTTTTCTCTGAAGAAATCCCGGCGCGTATGCAAGCGAAGGCGGCGGAGGATTTGCGGGCGCTTGTCACCAATGGATTGGTTGATGCGGGCCTCACTTATGACGGTGCGCAGGCGCATGTCACGCCGCGGCGGCTGGTTTTGTCGGTTGAGGGATTGCAGGCGAAGGCGAAGGATACGCGGGAGGAACGGAGGGGGCCGAAGGTGGATGCACCGCAGGCGGCGATTGACGGGTTTCTGAAATCGACGGGCCTCACGTTGGATCAGCTCACCAAGCAAGAAGACAAGAAGGGACAAGTTTATATTGCCGTCATTGCCAAAAAAGGGCGCGATGCGACGGAGATCATCGCCGAGCTTGTGCCGCAGGTGATCCGCAATTTCCCGTGGCCGAAGTCGATGCGCTGGGGATCGGGTTCGTTGCGCTGGGTGCGGCCGTTGCATTCCATTCTGTGCACGTTTGATGGTGAGGTTGTGGCGTTTGATGTGGATGGCATCAAGAGCAGCAACACCACACGCGGCCACCGTTTTCTGGCGCCAGACGTGATCATCGCGAAACGCTTCGAGGATTACGCCGACAAGCTGCACAAAGCCCATGTGATTGTCGATGCCACGGCGCGGGCTGAAACCATCAAGATGGAAGCGCGCACCCTCGCGTTTGCGCAAGGCTTGGAGTTGGTCGAAGACGAAGCGCTGTTCAAGGAAGCCGCTGGCCTCGTCGAATGGCCGGTAGTGTTGATGGGCGCGTTCGATGCGAAATATCTCGACGTGCCGCCGGAAGTGATCATCACCACGATCAAGAACAACCAGAAATGTTTTTGTGTGCGTGACGCGAAAACGGGGAAGCTTGCGAACAAGTATGTTCTGGTTGCGAACACCGTTCCGAAAGATGGCGGTGCGGAGATTATCCGCGGCAACAACAAGGTGATTGCGGCGCGATTGAGTGACGCGAAGTTTTTCTGGGATCAGGACCGCAAGGTGTCGCTGGAGTCGCTGCTGCCGAAACTGGATGCGATTACGTTCCACGCGAAGCTCGGCACGCAGGGCGAGAGGGTAAAGCGCATCGAGGCGCTGGCGGCGGAGATTGCGAAGACGATTGGGGCGGATGTCGAGAAGACCAAACTCGCGGCGCGTTTGTGCAAGGCTGATCTCGTCACCAACATGGTCGGCGAGTTCCCCGAACTTCAAGGGGCGATGGGAGGCTATTATGCACTTGATCAGGGACTATCCGCAGATGTCGCAGATGCCATCCGCGACCATTGGAAGCCGCAGGGTCCGAGTGATTCATTGCCAGAGACGAAGATTGGTCAGGCTGTTGCGCTGGCGGACAAGCTGGATACGCTGGCTGGGTTTTGGGCGATTGGTGAAACACCAACTGGTTCCAAAGACCCTTATGCGTTGCGACGATCTGCACTTGGAGTAGTTCGAACGGTGTTAGAAGAAAACATCCGAGCGAATCTGTTTGAAAAAATTGTGAATGCGATCTTGCCTCACCTTGTTGTAATTGCAAATTCTGATGAGCTTGAAAGTTTCAGAAGTACCATTCGGTCCCTTGAGAATTATTCTGCAGGAGACACAATTCCAACCTACAATCGGGGTGAGCAATTCGATACCAAAAAACTCAGCCTCCGCATTCAATTTTCCAGCAATGAGTTGTTTTACTTCTTCACCGACCGCCTCAAAGTTTACCTCAAGGACCAGGGCAAGCGGCATGATCTGATTGATGCTGTCTTCGCGCTTGGTGGGCAGGATGATTTGTTGATGATCGTGCGGCGGGTTGAGGCGTTGTCGTCGTTCCTCGCCACCGATGACGGCAAAAACCTGTTGGCGGGCGTGAAGCGGGCGTCGAATATTCTTCGCATTGAGGAGAAGAAAGACGGCAAGCCGTTTGATGGCGATGTGAACACTGGCAAACTCACACTGCCCGAAGAAATTTCTCTCAACGCCGCCGTCACCGAGGCTGCAACGGTCGCCAAGAAAGCTGTGGGGCTTGAAGATTTTGAAGGGGCGATGAAGGCCATTGCCAAACTGCGTGCACCTGTTGATGCATTCTTTGAGAAGGTGAAGGTCAACGATGCCGATCCCGCCATCCGCGCCAACCGTCTGACCCTGCTCAACCGCATCCGCGCGGCGACGGCTGAGGTTGCGGATTTTTCAAAGATTGAGGGGTGAGCAATCCTTCTCCCCTTGCGGGAGAAGGGAAATACGGACTCATTGCCGCAGTGCGGGAAACATTCACAAACCTCAATGAATCCAGACCCTTAATCTGCCAATCCATTTCTTGACACATTTCACCCCCGAAACTATGAAGAGCGCAGTTTTCAGGGGGGCGGTTGGCGCTTTCCGGTGCGCGATTTTGTGGGTTTGATCATGACTGAGACTGGCGAAAAGCCCTCTGCTGATCGGCTCAAGGAGTTGGGGCAGCGGCTGGACGACACCATTGCTTCCCGGCAGGGCCAAGACGACGTGGACACGACTGACGCGCTTGCCGCCAGTTTTGCCATGCGGGCAATCGTGGAACTGTTGGTGGCGTTGGCCGTGTGCACCGTGGCGGGGTATTATCTCGACCGATACTTGGGCACGACGCCGTGGATGATGATAATCCTGATGCCGCTTGGCCAGGCAGCAGGAATTTGGAATGTCATGCGCATGGGGCGTTCCAAGCAGGCCGAAGCGATTATGGGCGGGAGTGGAAAAGTTCCACCTTCCGTTCCCGACGATGACGAGGATTGAGCGTGGCAACGACTGAAACAGCGGGCACAGCCGAACACGGCACTGAACACGTGGAAAAGATCATCGATCCGATCCACCAGTTCGTTATCAACAAGATCATTGATTTCGGTCCCTTCTCGTTCACCAACTCGGCCCTGTGGGCTTGTCTTTCAGTGGCCTGCATTGCGCTACTGTTCCGGCTTGCGCCCACCCATCTCGTTCCCACCCGGCTGCAATCGATTGCCGAAAGCCTGTATGAAGTGGTCGACAACATGACCAAGGAAGTGCTGCATGATAACGCGCGCACCTATTTCCCGTTCGTGTTGACGCTTTTTTTGTTCATCCTGTTTGCAAACGTGCTGGGGCTAATTCCATACTCGTTCACCGTCACCAGCCATATCATCATCACGCTGGCGCTGGCGCTGGTGGTGTTCCTTGGTGCCACCTTGATCGGGTTTTACAAGCATGGTTTCAAGTATTTGAAACTGTTTGTGCCGTCGGGGGTTCCTGCCCTGCTGCTGCCGCTCGTCGTGCTGATCGAAATTGTGTCCTACTTCATCCGGCCGATGTCGCTCAGCATTCGTCTCTTTGCCAACATGATGGCAGGCCACATGATGCTGAAAGTGATGGCGGGCTTCGTCGTCATGCTCGGCGCATTCGGCATTCTGCCGCTGGTCGCCATGGTGGGTCTCACCGGGCTTGAATTGCTGGTGGCGGCACTCCAAGCCTATGTATTCGCGCTTTTGACCTGCATGTATCTGAACGATGCCATGCATGTTGACCATTGATTTCAATTAACCCATCCACAGGAGAAAAAAGATGGACGTCGAAGCAGCAAAGATGATCGGTGCAGGCATTGCCGCCATTGCACTTGGTGGTGCCGGTATCGGCATCGGCACAATTTTCGGCCATTATCTGGCCGGTGCCTTACGCAATCCAGGTGCGGCTGCCAGCCAGCGCGGCACGCTGTTCCTCGGCTTTGCCTTTGCCGAAGCGACGGGCCTCATTGGCTTTGCCGTCGCCATGCTCATTCTGTTCGGCTAAAACTGAATTGACCGTGTTCGGGCCGGGTTCACCCGGCCCCTTCGCTTTGGGAGCAGGCCATGCCGCAACTTGATATTTCCACCTGGCCCCCGCAGCTGTTCTGGCTGGCGGTCACGTTTGGCCTGCTCTACTATATTGTATCGCGCATGATCATTCCCCGCACCGGGGCGGTAATCGAAAAGCGCAAATCAACCATCGACGGCGACATCGCCGCTGCTTCCCAGCACAAGCTGGACGCGGAAGCAGCACTCAAAGCCTATGATGCATCACTGGCAGACGCGCGTGCCAAGGCGGGGTCCGTATCGGCAACGGCGCGCAACACATTGAGTGCTGAGGCTGATTCCACCATCGCCAAACTGAACAGCGAGTTGGCAGTGAAAATCTCTGCTGCCGAAAAAGCCATCGCATCTGCCAAGGCGAAAGCCATGGACAGCATCGACAGCATCGCGGCGGAACTTTCGTCATCGATTGTCGGGCAGTTGATTGGCGGCGAGACGGCTTTTGTCACCGCACCTGTGAAGGTTGCCGCCAAGAAAACCGCCAAAGCCCCGGCGAAACGCAAGAAGTAAGGACACCCGCGCATGACATTCTTCGGCAATCCTACAACCTGGGTGCTGGTTTCATTCATCCTGTTTCTGGCGCTGCTGGTTTATTTGAAGGTGCCCGCGATGCTGGGCAAGACGCTGGACGAGCGCTCGGCCAAGATTGCCAAAGACCTCGATGACGCCCGCAAACTGCGGGAAGAGGCGGCATCGCTGCTGGATGAATACAAGAAAAAGCGTGCTGCCGCCGAAAAGGAAGCCGCCGACATTATCTCGGGTGCCAAGGCCGATGCGGAAGCCTATGCCACTGAGTCCAAGAAGAAGTTGGCTGATTCACTTGACCGCCGGGCGCGGCAAGCCGAGCAAAAGATTGCCCAGGCTGAAGCCGCTGCCATCAAGGATGTGCGCAATTCCGCAACGGATCTTGCCATCGCATCAGCTGCGAAGGCCCTGAAGGACAGATCAAAGGGTGCGGGCGGCGACGGGCTGATCGCCGAGTCGATTGGTGCGGTGAAGAGCCGGTTGAACTGAGAACATAAGACATTGGATTTTGAACACCCGGCAGCGATGCCGGGTTTTTTCATGCGCCGTTGAAGCGCTCGCCGGTGAAGGGGTTGAAAAGCGGGACTTCGCATTGAAGATATGGTTTTGTGTCGCGGCTGCAAACAGTCAACCCGTTGTGCAGGGCTGTGGCTGCGATCAGTGAATCTGAGGTCGGCAGCGTTTTCTGCTTGCGCTTCATTTGGTCAATGAGGCCCAGCCAAAGCAATGCAACGTCTTCGGTGATTTCCAAGGTTCTGCCGAAGAACATCGGCCTTACCGATTCTTCGAACCAAATCTCAAAATGTCGCCTGCGCGCACCATCCGGGAGCAATGAAATGCCGAGGCGCATTTCGGCAGCCGAAACAATGCTTAGCGCCAAATCATCCTGATCTTGTTTTGCCAGCCACGCGGTGACGTTTCTATCAGGCTTTGGCCGGCTCAGTTCGGAAATGACATTGGTATCCAAAAGCCATTTCATTTGAACTCGACAGGTCTTTTCGCCTTGACCGGTGTGGCATTTCGCGCACGCAAAATGTAGTCAAACACCTCTGGTGCCGGACACGACTGCATTACTCTGATTAAGTCCAGCCCCGTGCCAGTTGGATCATATTTTCCGGCAATCAGCCTGCTCTTCTTCTCGATTGCGCTCACGACTACGGAAGGCTCGCCGTGCAGTGTCACGGTCTGCGGACCTTCGGTGTGAGCCCGGCGGACGAGTTCGCTGAATTTTGCCTTGGCCTCTTGAAGTGGCCAGGTTTTGGAATGGTGGTTCATGGTCAATTCCAACTCTGACTAGTCAGACTAGTCAGAATTTGGATTTTTGTCAAATGCCCCTACTCCGCCGCCTCCAGGTAGTCCTCCAGCGCTGGGCAGGTGCATACCAGATTGCGGTCGCCGTGGACGTTGTCGACGCGGGCCACGGGGGGCCAGTACTTGTCGTTGGGGTAGGATTTCAAAGGGAAATAGGCTTTATCCTTGGAATAAGGATGGGGCCAGTCGCTGAACAGTTTCCTGTGGGTGTGAGGGGCGTTTTTTAGCACGTTGTCGGACCTGTCGGCACGGCCTTCCTCGACTTCGGCAATTTCGGCGCGAATGGAGATCAGGGCGTCACAGAAGCGGTCGAGTTCGCGTTTGCCTTCGGACTCGGTGGGTTCGATCATCAGTGTGTCAACCACGGGGAACGACATGGTGGGGGCGTGGAAGCCGTAGTCCACCAAGCGTTTGGCCACGTCCTCAACGGTCAGGCCGGTGCGTTCCTTCAGCCAGCGCAGATCAATGATGCATTCATGGGCGACGAAACCGCCGGGACCTGTGTAGAGCACGGGATAGTGCGGCTCCAGACGCTTGGCGATGTAGTTGGCATTGAGGATGGCTATTTCAGTGGCTTTGGTCAGGCCCTCACCTCCCATCATGGCGATGTACATCCACGAAATCGGCAGGATCGACGCCGAACCCCACGGTGCGGCTGAGACAGCGCCGGTATCACCGTGACGACCCGCTGCGGGATTGACGCCTGTCACAACGGCATGTCCGGGAAGATGTGGTGCAAGATGGGATTTCACACCAATGGGACCCATGCCGGGGCCACCGCCGCCATGGGGAATGCAAAAGGTTTTATGCAAATTCATGTGGCACACGTCGGCACCCAATTCAGCGGGGCGCATCAATCCCACTTGCGCATTGAGGTTTGCGCCATCGAGATAAACCTGCCCACCGTGATCATGAACGATCTTGCAGATATCGATCACCGATTCTTCAAACACCCCGTGTGTCGACGGATAGGTGATCATGAGGGCTGCGAGATTTGCGGCGTGGAGTGTGGCCTTAGCGGCAAGATCAGCAACGTCGATGTTGCCGTCGCTGTCACAGCCGACAACGACGACTTTCATGCCGCTCATCACCGCCGATGCCGGGTTGGTGCCGTGGGCTGACACTGGAATCAGACAGATATCACGGTGGTGTTCGCCTTTTGCATCATGAAAGCGGCGAATGGCGAGCAGACCTGCGTATTCGCCCTGGCTGCCGGCATTGGGTTGCAGCGAGATCGCGTCAAAGCCAGTGATCTCCGCCAGCATTTCCTCCAGCTCCTCGAAAAGCTGCTGATAACCTTGCGTTTGTTCCAGCGGTGCAAAGGGGTGAATCATGGCGAACTCGCGCCAGGTCACTGGAATCATTTCGCTGGTGGCATTCAACTTCATGGTGCACGAACCAAGTGCGATCATGGCCTGATCAAGGGCGAGGTCCTTGCCTTGCAGGTGGCGCAGATAGCGCAGCATCTCCGTTTCAGAGTGATACATTTCGAACACGGGATGCGTGAGAAAGCCTGACGTGCGGCGCAACGCTTCCGGAATCATGTCCGGGGTTTTTGCATCCAGTGCATCAATGTCAGGTGCCGCACCAGATTTGAAAACAGCGAGCAGGTTGAGCAATTCCTGACGCCGCGTGGATTGGTCAAACGACACACCCAATGTATCACCATCGACAAAGCGCAGATTGATGCGTTTTTCCTTGGCCTTGGCCCAGAGCATGTGGGCGCGGCCCGGCACATGCAGTGTTACGGTATCAAAGAACGAGGCGGTTTTCACCGTGTAGCCGAAACCTTTCACGGCAGCGGCGAAGATGGACGCAAAGCGGTGTGTGCGTTCGGCCGTTTTGAGCACGCCTTCGGGTCCGTTATAGATTGCGAACATTGAGGCGATAATGGCAAGCAATACTTGCGCCGTGCAGATGTTTGATGTGGCTTTCTCACGGCGGATGTGCTGCTCGCGGGTTTGCAACGCCATGCGCAGCGCCCGGTTGCCTTGGGCATCAACGGATACACCTATGATGCGGCCCGGCATCACGCGCTTGTATTCATCTTTGGTCGCAAAAAATGCGGCATGCGGCCCGCCAAAACCCATGGGCACGCCAAAGCGCTGGGTCGAGCCGATAGCGATATCCGCCCCCAATTCGCCGGGTGATTTGAGCAAGGCCAAAGCCAGAATATCAGTGGCCATCACAGACAATGCGCCAGCAGCCTGAAGGGATTTGATGACGGGTGTGAAATCACGCACCGCGCCGGATGACCCGGGATAGGACAGCAAGGCACCGAAAACTGTTGCAGCATTCAGGTCTTTGAGCGGATCGCCGATGACGAGTTCAAAACCGAAGCCTTTTGCCCGCGTTTGCAGAACACCGATGGTTTGAGGGTGTGTATCGCCATCCACGAAAAACATGTTGCCGGATGATTTCGCCACGCGCCTGGCCATGGCCATGGCTTCGGCGGAAGCGGTTGCCTCGTCGAGCAGTGAGCCGTTGGCGATTTCCAGGCCAGTGAGATCAATCACCATCTGCTGATAGTTGAGCAGTGCTTCAAGGCGACCCTGGCTGACCTCGGCCTGATAGGGCGTGTAGGCCGTGTACCAACCCGGATTTTCCAGAATGTTGCGCAGGATCACTTTTGGCGTGATGGTGCCGTAATAACCCATGCCAATCATCGAGGTGAACACCTCATTGCGGCTGGCGACTTTGCGCAAGTAGGACAGAGCTGTGCGCTCGGCCATGGCAGGTGCCAATTCCAAAGCGCGTTTGCTGCGGATGCGCTTGGGCACGACCTTAGCGATAAAACTCTCCAGCGATGAGCTGCCAAGTGATTTCAACATTGCCGATGTTTCAACCGCATTGGGACCAATGTGGCGGGCGATGAAATTGGCACCGGGTTCGAGCGATGTCAGAGATGGATGAGCGGTCATGGATTTCACTTGTTCAGGAATTTGCCATAGGCGGCCTTGTCCATCATGGATGCCAGCTGCGATTTGTCGGCTATCCTGATTTTCATGAACCAGGCTTCGCCTTCGGGGTCGTTGTTCACCAACGTAGGCTCATCGACGATGGCTTTGTTCACGGCGGTGATCTCGCCATTGATGGGCGCAAACACATCGCTTGCGGCTTTCACGCTTTCGACGACTGCGGCTTCCTTGCCCTGCTCCACTTTTTTGCCAACGGCGGGGAGATCGACAAACACAACATCGCCCAGTTGGTCGGCAGCGTGGCGGGTGATGCCGACAGTGGCGATATCTCCATCAACGGTGATCCATTCGTGTTCTTCAGTGTATTTGGTCATTTGTGCTTCTCCATCGTTGATTGATCTTCCCTCCCTTGCGTGCAAAGCGCGCGGGGGAGGTGCCGCGAAGCGGCGGAGGGGGTGTTTGATGCAAGTTCGATACATCGCGCCAAGCTTAACTACCCCTTCAGTCGCTTCGCGACAGCTTCCCCATGCGCGTTCCGCGCACAAGGAAGCGTGAATTCAATTGCTCATCTCTTGAACCTCGCTGGCACGAAAGGCAGTTTCACCACCGTGGCAGGCAGGGCTTTGTCGCGCACGATCAGCAGAATTTGAGTGCCTAGAGACGATGACGCGGTTTCGACATACCCCATGGCGACGGGGCCGTTTACTGTTGGCCCGAAGCCGCCTGATGTGATTTTTCCAATCTCGCGGCCTGCCATGTCCTGCACAATCGTTCCGTCACGCGCTGGGGCGCGGCCTTCCGGCTTGATGCCGACGCGCTTGCGTGAGGTGCCGCCGGCAATTTCTTTCAGCACGCGGTCGGCACCGATAAAGCCACCTTCGGCGCGGCGGCGCTTGCCAATGGACCAAACAAGATCAGCTTCGACTGGCGACGTGGTTTCATCGAGTTCGTGGCCATAGAGGCACAAGCCTGCTTCTAGCCGCAATGAATCGCGGGCGCCGAGACCGATGGGTTTGACGTCGGGATCGGAGAGCAAAAGGCTCCAGAGTTTTGTGGCATCAGATGCCATGACTGACACTTCGAAACCGTCTTCCCCGGTATAACCTGAGCGCCACACATAAACGCCGTCACAATCGCCGAGATCAAGCTGGCGTCTGTGCATGAATGGGATGTCGCGCACTCTGGGATTCAATGCGGCGAGTACGTTTTCTGCTGTGGGTCCTTGCAACGCGAACAGTGCATCATTCATTTTTTCAAGCACTGCGCCTTCCGGCAGGTGGGCTTCAATGTGGGCAAAGTCCGCTTCCTTGCGCCCGGCATTAACAACCAGATCAATGTCACCAGAAAGGGACGAGCGGGTTACTATGAGATCATCGAGCACGCCACCATCCGCATTCAGCAACTGCGTGTAACGCGATTGATCCGGAGCCAAGCCGGCAATATCCGCAGGCACTAGCCGCTCCAGAGCTGACGCGACAGCCGCGTCAGCCGCGGCAGAGATGAAACACTGACCCATGTGGCTCACATCAAAAAGGCCTGCATGCGCGCGGGTCCAATTGTGCTCCGCCATGATTCCGGTGGGATAGTGCACGGGCATGTCATAGCCTGCGAACGGCACCATTTTGCCGCCAAGCCGGACATGTTCATCATAAAGCGGAGTGCGCTGCAGCGCGGTTTCGGTCATCTCATCTCCTGACAGGTTTGCACCACCCGGCAAATGCCAAGTGTTGCCCCCTCTGTCAGGAACCTGAGAGTTTTCCCCCGGACTTGATCCGGGGTTTCTCCTTCGGTGAGCCAGTTCTTGCGAACTCACTGCTCTCCAGAGTTTGAAATCCGCCTTGCGGTCCTTTTGCCTGAGAGTTTCCGGGGCGGTTGCTCCTTCGGCGCCAGCGGTTGCTGGTCTCTCCCGCAAGCGGCGGTTACTGGCGGCAACCTAGGCCTGGGCGCAAAGAAGTCAAGGGCATGGCACAGTAGTGGTGAAATCATGCCGCCTTGCGCGGTACCTGTATACGCCGTGCCGGACGTGCAGGTGACACTGAAATTGCCAAGGATTGACCCGCTGCCCGCAAGGCGTCGGACAGGGTGGCAATGGCCGATTCGTGACGCACGTCGAGCACGCGGTCCACTTGCGGCAAGTGCCACTTCAGTTTACGCGCCATCGCGGCCTTGCCCAGGCCTTGCCGCAGCATCGCGTTCCATAGCGCCACCTTGGCTGTCACTGCAGGCCTGAGTTCCACATATTCGCGCCCCTTCACCTTCGGCAGCGGAATGGCTTCACGGTCGGACATACGGGCCATCATGGCCGTTTCGATGGCGTCTACGGCCTGCCTGCGGGCGTCTGCGGGAGTGACCCCAAACGTAATCGCATCGGGCAGGTCCGGCACCGCAACCAGATATGTACCATTGCTGTCTTTGCGCAAACTAATGGCGTACCGCATGTCAATTCTCCTCAAGTCCCAATTGCTTCAAAATGGCTTTCCACAATCCTTTGCCCAATTCTTTGGAGCCGTGCATGGGCAGAACCGATCTCCTGCTGCCAAGGCGCACGATCAGGTGGCTGCCTTTGCCAGGTTCGAACGTGCAGCCTTTCGATGCCAACTGACGTTTGGCCTGCTTGCTGTTCATGACTCAACATAAATGTTGTGACATCAAAACACAAGCCTGCCGGTTCTTGACAACCCGCCCAATTGCCCGCATTTCCTACCCATGCCGCTGCCGCCCCTCAAGATCCTCCTCGCAGCACCACGCGGTTTTTGCGCTGGTGTGGTTCGCGCCATTGACATTGTGGAGCGGGCGCTCGAGGTTTATGGGGCTCCTGTCTATGTGCGGCATGAAATTGTGCACAACAAGTTCGTGGTTGATGGACTGAAGGCCAAGGGTGCGATTTTTGTCAAGGAACTTGACGAGATTCCGCCCGGCGATCACCCGGTGGTGTTCTCGGCCCACGGTGTTCCCAAGGCGGTGCCGGCAGAGGCGCAGCGCCGCCACATGTTCCAGCTGGATGCCACGTGTCCGCTGGTCACCAAGGTTCACATCGAAGCACAGCGCCATTTTGACGATGGCTGCGAGATCATCCTGATCGGTCATGCGGGCCACCCGGAAGTGATCGGCACCATGGGGCAACTGCCGCCGGGCGCTGTGACATTGATCGAAACCGTCGCTGACGCCGAATCGTTGCACCTGAAAAACCCGGAGAAGTCCGCCTATATCACGCAAACAACGCTGTCGGTCGACGACACCTCGGCGATGATCGATGTATTGCGGCGACGCTTTCCCGGCATCCGTGGGCCGGTCAAGGAGGACATTTGTTATGCCACCACCAACCGGCAGGACGCGGTGAAATCCATCGCCACCCAGATTGATCTATTGCTCGTGGTGGGTGCTCCCAATTCATCCAACTCCAAGCGTCTGGTTGAAGTAGGCGAGAAAAATGGTTGCCCGCGCGGGCTGCTGGTGCAACGGGCCAGCGATCTGCACTGGCCGGAATTGCAGGGGCTTTCCATCATCGGGCTCACTGCGGGCGCTTCTGCGCCAGAAGTGCTGGTCAATGAAATCATCGATGCGTTTCGGGCGCACTATGATGTTGCAGTGGAAAAGGTTGTATTGCGCGAGGAAAATGTGTCCTTCAAATTGCCGCGTGAATTGCGTGAAACTGCGGCATGAGCCTGGATACCGTTGTCATCCACACAGATGGAGCGTGCTCCGGCAATCCTGGTCCCGGCGGCTGGGGGGCCATTCTCGACTGCAAGGGTACGCGCAAGGAACTGCATGGAGGCACGGCCGCCACAACCAACAACCGCATGGAATTGATGGGAGCGATTGAAGCTTTGAATGCCCTCAAACGCGCCTGCAAAGTCGAAATGCATGTTGATTCCAACTATGTGAAGGACGGGATCACAAAGTGGATTCATGGGTGGAAAAAGAACGGCTGGAAAACTGCTGGAAAGAAGCCCGTCAAGAATGCCGAACTGTGGCAGGCGCTCGATCTTGCCATCCAGCGCCACGAGATGTCATGGCATTGGGTCAAAGGTCATGCTGGCCATCCCGACAATGAGCGGGCCGATGAACTGGCACGGCTGGGGATTGCAGAGATCAGGAAGCGTCCTTGAATTCAGAGTTGGGTGAGAATCGTCTCCGCACCTGAGACATTCACGCCCGATTTGTCTTCGATGTTCAATTGTTTCACCACGCCATCGTCGAGAATCATCGAATAGCGCTTGTTGCGGTGGCCCATGCCGGCCACGTTCAAGTCCACTTCAAGTCCGGTCGCCCGTGCGAACTCGCCATTACCGTCGGCCAGCATCAGGATCTTTCCTTCTGCCCCGGAGTGTTTGCCCCAGGCGTGCATGACATGCACATCATTCACGGCAACGCAGGCGATGGTATCCACGCCTTTGGCCTTGATCGCGTTGACGTTGTCGAGAAAGCCCGGCAGGTGGTTGGCGGAACAGGTGGGAGTAAACGCCCCGGGCACGCCGAACAGCACAACCTTGCGGCCAGCGAACACCACATCGGTCGAAAGTTGCGATTTGCCGTCGGCGGTAATGGTCAGGAAAGTTGCTTCCGGCAATTTGTCGCCGATCTTGATTGTCATGGTGATCCCCCGTTGATGTGCATGGTTTAGAGGGTCAGCAGGTCCTGCTCAATCCCCTTTCCGTCTACCACAGCCGTGATACGAATTTTACGGTTGCGCAGTTTAATGTTTTGGCCGCTCATTTCGATAGTGGCCGATTTGCCGTCGGTGGCCAGTAGCGGGGCGTTGGCATAGTGGGGGATGCCGTCGAGGAATTCCACGAAAATTTCCGTCGCGGGCATCGCGAAAGTCAGGTGAAGGGCTTTTTCCATCACGATGGCCTTGGCGTCGAGTTGAACAGATTGAGGCTGCGGAACCTTGGCGATCCACATTTGCAGCAATGGTGTGTCAGTGGTTGTTGTGATGGTTTGTGGCAGCGTCAGTGTTGCATCCATCTGCGCCGGAATGCAGATCACTTCACAAACGCCGACAAATGCTGAAAGCATTGCGGTCACGGGTTTGGCGGGGTCGACGGGTCTCACGCGGATGGGGAAAACCACCTCGTGCTTGTAGCCGATGGTTTCACCATCCGCGCCGAAAAAACGCTGCGGCAAGGGGCAATCGAAGGTGAATGACGCCACATTTTCACCCGTCACGGTCAGGGTTGGGGGAATGCCGCCGGAACCCGGCACACGCCAATAGGTTTTCCAGCCCTCAGCGAGTGTGAGATGCAGGCCGAGATGATGGATATCGCCATCAAATCCAGCCTTCAGGACACGGTGGGACCAGGGTGGCACAGCGACCGCAAACGGTGCCGTGAAGGGCACTGCCAGCGCTCCCACAATCATGGCTCTGCGGTTCATCATTGCCCACCCATAGCCGCAAACAGGGATCACCTTCCACTCACAAAAACTTTCATTCGAGTGCAATTGGCGTTAATGCTTTGCCATGGTGCACGGGACGTTCCTCGATGGTAAACTGCTGATTGCGATGCCCCGCATCCGGGACACAAGCTTCGAGAACGCGGTGGTGTTCCTGTGCGCACACAGTGAACAGGGGGCCATGGGGCTGGTCATCAACAAGCCCGCACCACTCATGTTTTTTGCCGACCTCGTTGACAAGATCGACATGGACGGCGGTACGCGTGCCATTCCGGACCATGTCATGCGCATGCCGGTGCGGCTGGGCGGTCCGGTGGAACAGTTCCGGGGCTTTGTGCTGCACAGCGAAGACTATTGCGCACCCGACCAGACACTGGCCATCGGCAAATCTTTCGGCCTGACTGCGACCATTGATGTTCTGCGCGACATTGCCCTGGGCCAGGGACCCGTCAAGCGGCTGGTGGCGCTGGGCTATGCCGGCTGGGCGCCGGGGCAACTGGAAAACGAGATTCAGCACAATGGCTGGCTGCATTGTGATGCCGACGACGACATCATCTTCGGCGAATCCCTCGATTCCAAGCATATCAGCGCTTTGCTCAAGCTCGGAATTGATCCTGGCCGCTTGTCGCCAGACATCGGACATGCGTAGTGACCACCGGGATGACTGAAAACCACTATCCGCCGCTCTCGCCTTTCACGGTCGGCATCAACGGAAAATGTCCGCGCTGCGGCCGTGGGAAATTGTTCTCCGGCTACCTCACAGTTGCCGCATCATGCGCCAGCTGCGGGCTGAGTTTCAGTTTTGCCGATGCGGGCGAAGGAGCCGCGTGGTTTGTCATGCTGTTTGCCTGCGTTGTCGGCGTGGGTTCAATCCTCGGCATCGAAATTGGCTATTCACCTGTCTGGTGGGTGCATGTACTCATTGCGATCCCGGTGTTGATTGTTGTGCCATTGCTGCTGCTGCGGCCCGTCAAGGGTGTGCTGTTGTGCCAGCAATGGAAAACCGGTGCGCGCGGTAGCGTCGAATGAGTGTGCGACGACGTCTGTGGCCGTTGCTGCTGGCCAGCGGCATCGGGTTTTGCATCCTGTGCGCACTGGGTTTCTGGCAGGTGCAGCGGCTGGCGGAGAAAAACGCTCTCATTGCCAAGATTGATGCACAGCTCACAGCAGCACCGATCACTCTGTCCGAGGCGCTGAAGCGCCGTGAGGCGGGCGAGGACATGAATTACATTGCGGTCACTGCCAGCGGGCAATTCTCTATCGGCAAAGAGATCCACAAACTTACCAGTCACCAAGGACAACCCGGATTCTCAGTCATTTCGCCCTATGTTTCGGCAGACGGCGTGGTGGTACTGGTTGATCGCGGCACCGTACCGGAAGCATTTGCTGATCCTGCAACCCGTCCCGAAAAACCCACCCCATCAATCACCGGATTCTTGCGCCTGCACGACAAGGGCCAAGGGGTGTTTGACGCGGAAAACAATCCAGGCTCAAACCAATGGTACTGGTGGGATGTACCCGCCATGCTGGGGGCGGCTCAGGTTCCACCCGAGGCCAAAGTGCTGGACTTGGTCTTGCACCGCCTGCCTGCGGCGGGAGATACGGCCTTGCCCCTTGTCCCGGCAGCCAAGGCTGATTTACGCAACAACCATCTGGGTTATGCCATTACCTGGTTCGGCTTGGCGGCAGCGCTGGCGGTGATGACGCTGCTGATCAGTTTCAGGCGTCGTCATGCGGAGACTTGAAGCTTCAGCATTGAGCGTCTAATCGGCACCTCCATGAAGTATGTTTCCACGCGCGGGGCAGCACCTGCCCTTGATTTTGAGGGGGCCATGCTATCGGGGCTGGCCCGTGACGGCGGGCTCTATGTGCCAGACGCCTTTCCACAATTGAGCCGCAACGATCTTTTGGCCTTGCGCGGCAAGCCCTTCGCGGAGGTGGCGTTTGCCATCGCGCAGCGTTTTGCCGGGGGCAGCATTCCGGATACTGATCTGAAGCGCATGGTGGAGGCGGCCTATGCCACGTTCTCCCATCCTGCGGTCACACCCCTGAAGCAGCTGGATGGCAACCAGTTCCTGGTCGAATTGTTTCATGGTCCCACACTGGCGTTCAAGGATGTTGCCATGCAGCTTCTGGCGCGGCTGATGGATTGGTCGCTGGTGCGGCGCGGGCAACGGGCCACCATTGTTGGGGCCACGTCCGGGGATACGGGTGGTGCAGCCATTGAAGCCTTCCAGCATTCACGCCAGGCATCCATCTTCATCTTGCATCCCCATGGCCGGGTGTCCGAGGTGCAGCGGCGACAGATGACGACAGTTCTTGCACCCACCGTCCACAACATTGCCATCGAAGGCTCGTTTGACGATTGCCAGGCCATTATCAAAGACCTGTTCAATGATTTGGTGTTCCGCGATGACGTCAACCTCGCCGGCGTCAATTCCATCAACTGGGCGCGAGTGATGGCACAGATTTCCTACTATGTTTATGCGGCACTCAACTTGGGTGGGCCGGACCGCAGCGTATCCTTCACCGTCCCCACCGGCAATTTCGGCAATGTGTTTGCAGGCTATGCGGCCAAGCGCATGGGGCTGGCCATCGACCGGCTGGTGGTTGCCACCAACAGCAATGACATTCTGGACCGGTGCCTGAAATCCGGACGCTACGAAATCATGGGGGTGCATGAAACGACCAGCCCGTCCATGGACATCCAGGTTTCGAGCAATTTCGAGCGGCTTTTGTATTTTGCCAACGGCTGTTCGGCTGAAACGGTGGTGCGGCAGATGCAGAACCTGAAACAGTCGAACGGTTTCACCCTCGACGCGGCGGCATTGGCAGCCATCGGCGCGGAGTTTGATTCAGGGGCCACGCGTGAAGATGCAGTTGACGCAACAATCGCGCAGGTGCTGGGTGCCACGGGTGAGTTGCTCGATCCCCACACGGCCGTCGGTTATGCAGTGGCGCGCCAAACCGCGACAGCATCGCCCATGGTGACGTTTGCCACGGCACATCCGGCCAAGTTTCCGGATGCGGTGGAGCGGGCCTCGGGCTTCAGACCTGCTTTACCATCCCGCCTCAGCCACTTGATGAATGCGCGAGAAAGTTTCACAGTGCTCCCCAACAAAGCCGAAGCCGTGAAGGAGCATATCCTCGCGCGTCGGTAAGGGAGCGTGAATGTCTGTCAAAGTTGCAAAACTCGCCAACGGGTTGCATATTGTCACCCACCACATGCCGCATATCGAAACGGTGGCGCTGGGCATCTGGGTCAAGGCTGGCGCGCGTGACGAGTTGCCGGAAGAAAACGGCATCGCACATTTTCTGGAACACATGGCCTTCAAGGGAACCACGCGCCGGTCAGCCCGGGATATCGCGGAAGAGATCGAGAACTCCGGTGGTGAGATCAATGCCGCAACAGGCATGGAAACGACCACGTATTACGCCCGCGTCTTGCGCAATGAGTGGCGGCAGGCTCTCGACATTCTGGCTGACATATTCCTGAACTCGGTGCTTGATGATGAAGAATTGAACCGCGAGCGCGATGTCATCCTGCAGGAAATCGCCGCCGCAAAGGACCAGCCGGACGATCTGGTTTTCGATCTGGCGCAATCGGCCAGCTATGGTGATCATCCCCTCGGGCGGTCGATCCTGGGGCCGACAAGCATCATCGAAAATGTGACGCGTGCCCAAATTCTGGCTTGGCGCGACAGGAATTATTGGGCTTCGCGGATCGTGGTGTGTGCCGCGGGCAACATCGATCATGATGCCCTGGCACAAGAAACCGAAAAACTGTTTGGCCAAGTGGCGCAGGGCCATAGTCCGCAGCGGCATCCACCAGCCTTTGTCCATGACTCCCATACGGAACAAAAACCGCTTGATCAAACGCACATCGTGCTGACCTTTCCCGCTCCCCACTACCGGGATCCGCGCATTTACCAGATGCAGGTGTTGTCCAGCATCCTGGGCGGCGGCATGTCGTCCCGCCTGTTTCAGGATGTGCGCGAGAAGCGCGGACTGTGCTACAGTGTGTTTTCGTTCGGCACGTCCTACGAAGATGTGGGCCAGCTTGGCGTCTATGCTGCGACATCACCGGAGAACACCGTCGAGCTCGTCGATGTCACCACGGATGTGATGTTGTCGATGATGCAGGCCGTGACAGAAAAAGAAGTGGCACGGGCCAAGGCGCAGCTCAAGGCCAGCCTGGTCATGAACCTCGAGAATGCATCAGCACGGGCCGACCAAATTGCGCGGCAGTTCCTGGCTTTTGGTGAGGTTCCTGAAATGCAGACGCTTATTGACCGCATTGAAGCCGTGCAGGCCGAAGATGTACGCAGTCTCGCGCACGCGATTTTCAGCAGCCATCCGCCCGCGTTGAGTGCTGTTGGACAGCTCTCATACCTCGGCAGCCATGCGTCCATTTCGGCGCGCTTTGCGGGCACCTGACCGCCCATGCGTCTGCTGGCACCCTGGTTTGCGTCGGACGAAGCTGAAGCACTCACCGGGCAACGCGTCGAATTGCGCGCGCCCGCGATGGACCAGTTTGAACAGTGGCGCGAGTTGCGGCTGGCGAGCCGGGCCTTTCTGGAACCGTGGGAGCCAACCTGGGACGAGGCCGAATCCACGCGTGCCAGTTTTGCCGCACGGGTCAAACTCTGCCGGCAGCTGGACAATGATGATCACGGCTATGCGTATTTCATTTTCCGGCGCGACACAGGTGCCTTGTGCGGCGGGATTACTTTATCAAACGTGCGGCGCGGAGTGGCGCAAACCGGAACACTTGGCTACTGGATCGGCTTGCCCCATGTCCGGCGTCACTTGATGACAGATGCCATCACTGTGCTCGTGGGACATGCGTTCAATGAGCTTAAACTGCACCGGGTGGAGGCCGCTTGCCTGCCGCGCAACGCTGCGTCACTCGGGCTGCTGGACAAGTGCGGATTCGAGAAGGAAGGCTATGCCGCATCCTATCTCAAGATAGCTGGCCGGTGGGAGGACCATGTGTTGTTGGCAAAAGTGAACGGACGCCAAGCATAGGCTAGTATGCAACCTTGATTCGCGAGAGGTAGAACGGGTGGGTATGCTACGTTGGATTGCCATGGTGATTGCCGGACTGGTGCTGCAGTCCCTCGTGGCATCTGGCGAACCTGTGTTCGAGACCACCGACATGCCGCCGACACTTTCGCTCGAGGCGTTTCGCGGCGTCATTTCGGCGGCGCGACCTGCCATTGCTGTAGAAGTGCCGCAGGCCAATGGCAAATCCGCCGTTCTCAACCTCGATGGCAAAGGCGGCGGACCTGACTATGTGTGGCACCTGTACAGTTTGGGCAACAGCAGCCCTGTCGGGCGGCATGTTGTCTTGAGCGTTCCGTTCAGCCAGTTTCCTGGTTCCGGGGTGCTGTTGCCACGGCGGCCCGGCAGCAGTGTTATCCAGATCACCACCAGCAATCCGAGTATCCCCGGTGAGACCGTGGCCAGCTACAGTGCCGACGCCGTGTCACTCACGCTGGCTCCGGGTGAAGTCATGACTGTGGCCATTCAGGGTGGCGCGCTTACTCCGCCGGCCCAGCTTTGGGAGCGCAACGCGTTTGAATTCCGCAGCAGCCAGATGTCGTTCGCGCGTGGAGCCGTACTTGGCATTGCGGGACTGGCGCTTTTGGCAGCACTCGCCCTGTTGTCCTTGCGTCCGCACCGGGTGACGGCAGCGGGTGCGGCATTTGCGGGCGTCGCCGTCCTGTTCAGCGCCCTGGAAAACGGCATCCTGACGCAGGTTTTGGAGACCTTCAATCTGCAGTCCGGCAACTCCATCCTGGTGCGGGCCGTCATTGAGACACTGATGTTCATCGTCGCAGCCATGATGTTGCACGCATTCAGCGGCATCACGCGGGTCGCACCGTCCTATGGCATCGCGCTGCTGGCCGCCATTGGCATCGGGTGTGCCAACCTCATCCTCGCGTTTGTCGAACCGGAGCGGGCGACAACGGTGGCGCGCGTCGGGTTTGCCCTGACTGCGGTTGTCGGCTTCCTTTTGATGCTGCAGGCGCGCAACCGGCAAATCCTGGCAATTGACGGCGGATTTCTGTTCTGGTCGGCGTTGACGGCATGGACGTTGCTGGCATGTGTTTTGGCCTTGATCACGTTCCAGGATGCACGGCTCAGCGTGCTGATGTTGGCCGCCCTGTGCGGCACGCTGATTGTGCTGGGCTACATTCTGGTGCGGTTTTCGTTCGGTGATGGCTATTTGGCCAAAGCGCATTTGACCGACCAGGTGCGGCGCAGCCTGGCACTGGCGGGTGCGCGCCATCATTTGTGGGACTGGTCGCCCAGCGACGGCGAAATTGACTATGGCGAAGATTTTGCAGCGGGGCTTGGGTATCGCGCTGACATTCTCGATGACGGGGGCCAGGACTTGTTCATTGAACTCCTGCACCCGGAAGACCGTCCGGAATTTGTGGCCGGTGCGGATGCGGTTGCTGCCGGTGACTCCAAACACATTGAAATCGATCTGAGGCTAAAGGCGGCAGACGGGCATTACCATTGGTTTGCCCTGCGATCCCGCGCCCTGCCCGGCCGCGGCAAGGCCGAATTGCGCTGCATCGGAACACTTACTGATATCTCCAAGACAAAGGAACTTGAACAACGGTTGCTGGTCGATTCGGTGCATGATCCCATTTCCGGATTGCCGAGCCGCGCCATTTTCATGGACCGATTGCAACGCAGTGCCGCCAGCAAGTCAGCCCCGGCAGTGCATGTACTGCTCATTGACCTGGACCGGTTCAAGCACCTGAATGACGGGCTTGGCCACGATATCGGAGACCAGTTGCTGCGCATCTCAGGGCAACGGATTGCCGATACGGCTGGAGACGACGCAACAGTTGCGCGCATGTCGGGCAGCCAATTTGCCGTGCTGTTCACTGCCATCGGCAAAGGAGCTGATCCCCAGCCGTTGGCGGACGCCATCGGTGCGAGCCTGGCTGAACCCATCGAGACGGGTGCGCGGCCCCACACGTTGTCGGCCAGCATCGGCATTTCACGGCGCAGTGCCTATGGCATGGAGGCTGACGAGTTGCTGGGTCAGGCCGCCAGTGCACTGCATGCCGCCAAAGAGAAAGGACTGGGGTCGATTGTCCTCTATGAGCCGTCAATGCGTGATGACCGGGCCGCTGATGTAGCGCTTGAGTCAGATCTGCGCCGCGCCATCGGGCGGGCTGAAATTGAAGTGCACTACCAGCCGATCATGCAACTGGCGAACCTCGACATTGTGGGTTTTGAAGCACTGGCGCGGTGGCGCCACCCCCAGCTTGGCATCATCGCACCGGAGTATTTCATCGACGCCGCCGAGCGAGCCGGGCTGATTGGCGACATTGGACGCTTCATGATGTCGGAGGCGTCGCGGCAGCTGGGGCTGTGGCAGCGGACATTGTTCCGCAACCGCGACATCTTCGTTGCCGTGAATGTTTCCGCCTCGCAGTTGCTCGAAACAGAATTCATCGGACACATCCAGCACATCTTGTCGCGGGAACTTCTGGCTCCCGGCAGCCTGAAAGTGGAAGTGACGGAGTCGGTTGTCATGCGCTACCCGGAGCGGGTCGAACGGCTGTTCGGGCATTTGCGGGCGATGGGCATAGGTTTGGCTTGCGATGATTTCGGCACCGGATTTTCGTCGCTATCGTCACTGCGTGACCTGCCGTTCGATACACTGAAGCTGGATCGCAGTTTTGTGGAAGGCGACGAGTTTGATGACCGCACCGCCCACATCATCAGCGCCATTGTCGGTCTGGCCCACGGGCTTGGCATGACCGTTGTGGCGGAAGGCATTGAGACGCAGCAGCAGATTGACCATCTCTCAGCATTGGGATGCGACTACGGGCAAGGATTCCTGCTCGGCACACCTGTGACCGCCAAGGAGATCGAAGTGATCCTGGCACCGCCGTTGACACCAAGTCCCCACGCACAGCCAGGATTTGCATCGCGCACACTTTCAACCGCACCATTTCCAAATGCGCCTCTGCCGGGTCATGCGCCCATGGCACCACGTGTTCCGGTGCGCGAAGCCACCGAAGAGCCTGTACCCCTGCCCTCGATCTTTGCTGTTACCAAAGGCAAGATTTCCAAACCCCGCAAGGCCAAGAAAAAGGCCGCCCGGCGGAAAGCCAAGCGGCCTGAAAAGCTGGCCGACGAAGCGGCATAAGCCGATCAGTGGACCGGAATGACCGCGCCTGCCGATGCCCAGATGTAGATGCAGGCGAAGAGGAAGAGCCAGACCACGTCAACGAAGTGCCAGTACCAGGCCGCAGCCTCGAAGCCGAAGTGCTGCTCAGGTGTGAAGTGGCCTTTCAGGGCGCGGAACAGGCAGACGATCAAGAATATCGTTCCGATCAGCACGTGGAAGCCGTGGAAACCCGTGGCCATGAAAAACGTCGAGCCATAGATGTCGCCGGTGCCTTCGCGGTTGAAGCCGAAGGCGGCGTGGCTGTATTCGTAAGCCTGCACAAAGGTGAACAAGGCACCCAAGGCGATGGTGAGCACGAGGCCCCAGACCAATCCCTTGCGGTCATTTTTCAACAGGGCATGGTGGGCCCATGTCACCGTTGTACCAGACGTTAGCAGGATCAGGGTGTTGATCAGCGGCAAGTGGAAGGGGTCGAAAATTGCTGTGTGGACGGCATGGCCGTCGACCAGCGGTGCCGGTGGCCAGACACCACCGGTGGCCAGACTGCGGGCTTCCTGAATGGCCTCACCAGAGAACAGCGAGGCATCAAAGAAGGCCCAGAACCAGGCGACGAAGAACATCACTTCGGAAGCGATAAACATCAACATGCCGTAGCGGAGGTGGATCGACACCACTGGCGTGTGATCGCCGTTGTGGGCCTCGTTGATGACATCGCGCCACCACATGAACATGGTATAGAGAACGGCGGCAAAGCCGATCAGGAACGCGGCGAAAGCGAGATGGAAAGACGATTCCTGCGAAACACCTTCTAGCCATTTGGTGCGCGAGAAGGTGTGCATGCTGGAGATACCACCCACCGCCATGACGAAGGCGGAAACCGCACCGATGGCGGGCCAGGGTGATGGATCGACCAGGTGGTAATCGTGATTCTTGGCGTGTGCGTCGGCCATGGTTTGGGTTCCTCAGTTCAATTTCAAGTCAGCGGATTGGGGTTCCGCCGGGTAAAACGTATAGGACAGCGTAATTTCATCAATCTGCCTGGTGTCCGGATCGTCAAGAATGGCAGGATCAACGAAATAGGCCACCGGCATGTCCACTGTTTCACCCGGTTTCAAGGTTTGCCGGGTGAAGCAGAAGCACGTGACCTTGTTGAAGAAAATCCCCGCTTCCGGGGGCGACACATTGAACACGGCCGTTCCCGTCAGTGTCTCGTCCGAGCCATTGACCGCCTGATAATGGGCCATTGCCATTTCGCCGATTTTTACTGTCATGGTTTGTTGCAGGGGTTTGAAAGTCCAATTCAGTGCCGGTGCGATGTTGGCATCGAAACGCACACTGATCGATGCATCCAGTGCCTTGCCCGGTGCGGCGTCAGCGCGCTGCGTGGTGCCGGAAAATCCTGTGACCTGACAGAACAGGGAATAAAGGGGAGCGGACGCATAGGCCAGTCCCAGCATACAAGCGACAACAGCAGAGGCGGCGAATGCGACGCGACGATTGGCATGATGTGCAGCGGGTTGCATCACATTGCCCTGTCGGTGATGCCTGCACCGAGCCGCACCAGCGTCGAGACGAAAAACAACACCATCAAGGCGGCAAGGCCAAGGGCCATCATGATGGACCGTTTGCGGCGGCGCGCCAGGTCTTCGGGAGAAAACGGGGTCGCCTGCTTCATGCCAGAACCGTGGAAACAGGCGGCAGACCCATAAGTTTTTCAACGAGGATCAAGGCAAAAAGCAAAAACAACCAGAGAATCGAGAATTTGAAAAGTGATTTGGCGGCGCGGTTTTCACGCACCCGGTTGGGGGCGCGGTAAAGGCCCCAGGCGTCGAACAGGAACTTCGCGCTCAGCACCGCAGCACCTGCGAGATAGACATAGCCCGCCGTTCCGGTGAAGGCAGGCAACGCCGCGAATGGCACGGCGAGAAGCGTGTAGAGCAGAATTTGTTTTTTGGTTTCTCCGCGGCCCGCAACATTCGGCAGCATTGGCACGCCAGCAGCGGCGTAGTCGCTTTCGCGGTAAAGGGCCAGCGCCCAGAAGTGCGGTGGCGTCCAAATGAAGATCAGCATGAAGAGAGCGATTGATCCCAGATCAATGCCGCCGGTCACTGCCGCCCAGGCGACCATGGGTGGGAATGCGCCCGCAGCGCCGCCAATCACGATGTTCTGCGGCGTGCGGCGTTTCAGCCAGATGGTGTAGATGATGATGTAAAAGAAAATGGTGAAGGCGAGGAGCGCCGCACTGGCAAGATTCACCAAGAGCCCGAGCACGAGCACTGAACCGACTGCCAGCGTAAGGCCAAAACCCAGCGCCTCACCAGGTGCGACGTTGCCTGCGGGCACAGGCCGCTTTTGGGTACGCAACATCGCTGCGTCGATATCGGCGTCATACCACATGTTGAGCGCACCTGCTGCGCCAGCACCGACGGCGATGCACAGCAGTGCTACAAAGCCCATCCACGGATGAATGTGTCCGGGAGCGGCAACGAGGCCCACAATGGCCGTGAAAATCACCAACGACATCACGCGCGGTTTCAGCAACGCAAAGAAATCGGAGGTGGTACCTTGGGGTGAGTAATCAAGGCGCGTGTCGGTCATGGCTGTGTCAACTGTTCAATGCCCACTGCCCTTGATCACCGGCAGCGTGCTGAACTGGTGGAAAGGTGGTGGTGATGGCAGGGTCCATTCCAATGTCGTTGCACCCACACCCCATGGATTGTCGGGGGCGCGCACTTTCTTGGCGTAGGCCGAGAACACGCCGAAGAGGAAGATCAACGTGCCGAAGGCTGAAATGTAAGAGCCGATTGACGATACATAGTTCCAGCCGGCGAAAACTTCCGGATAATCTACGTAGCGGCGCGGCATGCCGGCGAGGCCGAGGAAATGCTGCGGGAAAAACACGAGGTTCACGCCAACAAACGTCACCCAGAAATGCAGGTGGGCAATTGTCTCGTTGTACATGTAGCCGGTGATTTTCGGGAACCAGAAATACCAGCCCGCGAAAATCGCGAACACGGCACCGAGCGACAGCACGTAGTGGAAGTGGGCGACGACATAATAGGTGTCATGCAAAGTGCGGTCCACGCCGGCGTTAGCGAGAACCACACCCGTTACGCCACCGACTGTGAAAAGAAAAATAAATCCGATGGCCCAGACCATCGGCGGCTTGAACTCAATCGAGCCGCCCCACATGGTCGCAATCCACGAGAAGATTTTTACACCGGTGGGTACTGCAATGATCATGGTAGCGGCGACGAAATAGGCTTGTGTGTCGGCATCCATGCCCACCGTAAACATGTGGTGGGCCCAGACGATGAAACCGACGACGCCAATCGCCACCATGGCGTAGGCCATGCCGAGATAGCCAAACACCGGTTTCTTCGAGAAGGTCGAGACGATCTGCGAGACCATGCCGAAGCCGGGAAGAATAAGGATGTAGACTTCCGGATGGCCAAAGAACCAGAACAGATGCTGAAACAGGATGGGGTCACCGCCCTTGGCTGCCACGAAGAACGAGGTGCCGAAATTGCGGTCGGTCAGCAACATGGTGATGCCGCCAGCGAGCACGGGCAGCGACAAGAGCAACAGGAACACCGTCACCAGCACGGACCAGACGAACAACGGCATGCGGTGCAGCGTCATGCCGGGGGCGCGCATGTTGAAAATCGTGGTGATGAAATTGATGGCACCAAGAATGGATGACGCACCGGCAAGATGGAGCGACAGGATGGCAAAATCCATCGAAGGCCCGGGCTGGCCGGTTGTCGACAGGGGCGGGTAGATGGTCCAGCCGCCGCCGGTACCATGCATGCCTGAAGGTCCTTCCACAAACATGGAGATCAACAGCAAGGCAAAGGCTGGAACCAAGAGCCAAAAGGAAATGTTGTTCATGCGCGGGAAGGCCATGTCGGGCGCACCGATCATCAGCGGCACAAACCAGTTGCCAAAGCCGCCGATCATGGCGGGCATGACCATGAAGAAGATCATGATCAGCGCGTGGCCGGTGACGAAGACGTTGTACATGTGCTTGCCGTTGTCGAGGGCTGCGTCGGCTGGCACATTGTAGACCATTTGCGCCAGGCCACTGAAGTACTGGATGCCCGGGTCCTGCAATTCCATGCGCATGACAACTGACAGCAAGCCGCCGATAATGCCCGCGATGATGGCAAACCACAGGTACATCGTGCCGATGTCCTTGTGGTTGGTGGAATATACGTAGCGGCGCCAGCCGGATGGATCAGCGTGATGGCCGTGGTCGTCGTGGGCGGCGTGTGCTTGTGCCATGGTATCTCAATGCCTCACATTCAATTCAGTCGGTTGTTCAGTTGAAGACCAGCTGGCCTTTGGCCTTGAGCATGGCGAAGAGAAAATCGCGGGCTTCCTCGATGCCTGCGGTCTTCACCTTTTCACTCCAGGCGGCATAGTCGCTTTCCGATACGACGTGGACTTCAATCGGCATGAAAGCGTGGTCCTTGCCGCAGAGTTCGGAACACTGGCCATAGTAAACGCCTTCTCTGGTTGCCTTGAACCAGTCTTCGTTCAGGCGTCCGGGAATGGCGTCGATCTTCATGCCAAAGGACGGAATGGTCCAGGCGTGGATGATCCCTTCGGGGTCGGAGGTGATGATCATCTTCACCACCTTGTTCACCGGCACCACCACGGGCACATCGGTGGCAAGAAGGTAGGGAACACCGTCCCTTTTTGCGTCAGCTTCCGGTTTCAGATAGGAGGTGAATGCCACTTTCGCCGCACCATCCGCATCAACACCGAGATCGGGATATTCATAGGTCCAGTTCCAGCTTGGATTGCCGATGGCCTTGATGGTCATGTCGGCGGCGGGGATGTCACGCTGCAGGTACAACAGGCGCAGTGACGGGATGGCGATTATGACGAGGATCAGTACCGGCACCACAGTCCAGATCACTTCCACCAGGGCGTTGTGGGTTGTCTTGGTTGGAACGGGGTTGGCCTTGGCGTTAAACTTGACCATCACGTAGATCAGCAAACCCAGCACAAACAGCGTGATTGCCGTGATGGTGATCAGCAGGAAATTGTGAAACCAGGCAATGTACTCGCCCACCGGGGTGACCATATCCTGCAATCCGAGCTGCCAGGGTTCGGGCTGGCCTGCGGCGGCAAAGCCAGTCGCAGCCCAGGCGACACTCGTCAGCATCGCCACAAATGCCCAGTAAACAGCTGATTTAATTTGCATATTTTCGCCCTCAGTGACACTCTCCGAAGCCTCGATGTGGTCTGCCGGAGACTCGGAATTCGCTGGCAGATGAACCACATTCATACCCCATCCGCAACTGCGGCAGGCGCGGCAAAACGTCGTTGCGCCAAAGCCTTGGCGGGCGGTGGTGGGCGGCAAAAAGGCAACCGAATTTTGCCTCAATCTGCGTTCAACTGCACCATCTCGCGCCTTGTGAATCAGGGGTATGCGCCCTAAGAACCACTTAGTCTTTGGAAGGAATTTCGTGCTGTGCGGCTGATGTCATGCTTACTCATTGCCACTTGTCTTTTTGGTGCGCTGCCCGTGTGGGCGCAGGATGATGCACCTGCGGGAGCGACGCAGAATTTCGGCCCGCGAAAAGGAGCTGCCAATCAGGGTGATGCACAAGTTCCGAAAGCCGAAACGGTCGCAACGCATGGCAAGTGGGTTGTGCAATGCGCCGCTGCTCCTGCCGCTGAAGATGGCACACCGGGGCAACGCAGTTGCGGCATGCTGCAGAATGCCAACAGTGAAAAGAACGAGAAAATCGGGCTGTCGGTAATCGTCAGCCGCCTGAAGCGCGATGACCAGGTACAGACCATGATGCGGGTGATTGCACCCATCGGGGTTTACCTGCCAACCGGCATCCCGGTTGAAATTGATGGTGCGGCCCTGCCCAACAGGCTGGTTTTCACGCGATGCAGTCCACGGCTGTGCGAAGCGTTTGGTGAGGCATCGGCAGAATCGCTCAGGAAATTCCTGAAAGGCAATGATTCAACGTTCTATCTCTACGACCGTCCCGGCAATGGCTTCCCGATGAAAATATCACTGGAAGGATTTGCCGCTGCATTGGGTGAACTCGACAAGCAGTAGGTGCGTATTGCGCCGCGACTGTGCCTTGCTCCTTTGCAGTCTGGCGGACACGTCCTATATGTCAGGAAAGGATGAGGCCCCATGACTGCCATGACTTCCCTGTCGAACTTTGCGGAATTTGATGCATCCCAGGCGAAAAAATTTGTGTCCGGAGCATTGGCGAAAGCCGATGACGGTGAGCTGTTTGTCGAACGGCGCTTGAGTGAATCATTCAGTTATGACGATGGCCGCCTGCGGTCGGCCAGTTATGATGAGTCGCAAGGGTTCGGGCTTCGTGCCGTCAAAGGTGAGACAGCGGCCTATGCCCATGCCACGGAACTTTCACTGTCCGCCCTCAAGCGTGCGGGTGCAACATGTTCCACCATCTTGAGCCACGGTGCCTCGGCGCAGGTCGATGTGCCGACGCGAACCAATATCAAACTTTACCCGGACAGCAATCCCGCCAACGCCATGACATTCGCCGACAAAGTGTCGCTGCTGCAAAAGGTTGATGGCTTTGCGCGCGATCTTGACCCGAAAGTGAAGCAGGTGTCGGCGTCGGTTGCTGCAGAGTGGCAGTCGGTCACCATCATCCGCGCTGATGGATCGGTTTATTCGGACGTGCGGCCGCTGATGCGGTTCAATGTCGGCATCACCACCGATGACGGCAAAACACAAGGCCAGGGCAGCGATGGTTTCGGCGGCCGGGGTGAGTTCCTGTCTTATCTCACAACAGAAAACTGGCAGGCGTCAACGCGTGAAGCGTTGCGGCAGGCTCTGGTTGCGCTTGAATCCGGTCCCGCCCCGGCGGGCGAAATGGATGTGCTGTTGGGACCAGGCTGGCCCGGCATATTGCTGCACGAAGCCATCGGGCACGGGCTTGAAGGGGATTTCAACCGCAAGGGCACGTCGGCATTTGCCGGGTTGATGGGGCAGCGGATCGCGGCAGAAGGTATTACTGTTGTCGACGACGGCACACTGCCAAACCGGCGCGGTTCAATCACCATCGATGATGAAGGCACACCGTCGAACTGCACGACGTTGATTGAAGACGGCATTCTGGTTGGATTCATGCAAGACCGGCTCAATGCGCGGCTGATGGGGGTCAAGCCCACCGGCAATGGCCGCAGGCAATCCTATGCCCACGCCCCCATGCCGCGCATGACCAACACCTACATGCTGAATGGCCGCCATGATCCGGCAGACGTGCTGGCATCGATGAAGAACGGTATTTTTGCCAAGTCGTTTGGCGGCGGGCAGGTTGACATCACCTCCGGCAAATTCGTTTTCACTGTGACGGAAGCCTACATCATCGAAAACGGCAAGCTGACGCGACCTGTCAAGGGTGCCACGCTGATCGGATCAGGCGCTGAAGCCTTGAAACGCATCAGCATGGTGGGCAATGACATGGCGCTGGACAAGGGTATCGGCACGTGCGGCAAGCAAGGCCAGGGTGTGCCCGTCGGCGTGGGCCAGCCGACATTGCGCATCAATGGATTGACAGTGGGTGGCACAGCGGCGGCATGACGCTTCGCCCTGAACTCGTCATCTTCGACATGGATGATGTTTTGTGCCGCTATGAGGTGGGGCGAAGGCTGCGCCAGCTTGCGGCACTTGCCGGCACAACAGCGCGGGATGTGCGGGCGGCAATCTGGGATTCCGGCTTTGAGGACGAGGCCGACTCCGGGGGGTATGCCGATCCGGATGTGTATCTCGCCGAATTTGGCAAGCGCCTGGGATATGCCATCACACGCGAACAATGGATTGCGGCGCGGCGCGAAGCGATGATTCCAAAGGCAGACGTGTTCGAGATTGCGCGCGCCCTTTCATCGCAAGCCGCACTGGCAATTTACACCAACAACGGTCCCATCGTGAAAGAACACATCGACGAATTGCTGCCCGATGTGAAACCGCTTTTTTCGCTGCGGTTTTGCTCATTTGAGTTTGGCACCAAGAAACCAGACCCCGCGAGCTTTTCACGGTTGGTGGAAAAATTGGGACGGGAGCCGGACAGTTGCTGGTTCATCGATGACAAGAAATCCAATGTCGAAGGAGCACGCCTTGCCGGCTTGCGGGCGCACCACTTCCACGGAGCGGAGAAATTGCGGGAGGAAGCCGTGCGCCAAGGGTTTGTGGTGTGACGCCTTCCCCCAACGCGGGAAGGGTGGGTATAGAAGCAAGCATGACCCGCGCACCCACCTCCCCCAAATTCGTCACCGGTTCCATCATGCGTCATGTCGTGACCATGACGCTGACGGGTGCGCTCGGTTTGATGGCGATGTTTTTTGTCGATCTTGTGGACCTGTATTTCCTGTCCCTGCTGGGCGACACAAATGTCACGGCGGCGATTGGCTATGCGGGGGCGATTTCGTTTGCCAATCTTTCCGTTGGGCTGGGCATCGGCATCGCCGCAGCGGCACTGGTGGCGCGAAATCTGGGGGCGCAAAAACCGGAACGGGCGAAAGAATTCGCAACCAGCACGTTGTTGTTCGCGTTGCTGGCGTCGGCCGTTTACACCATAGCTGTTGCCATACTTGCCGATCCGCTGTTGCAGCTTCTGGGTGCCACCGGCCAAGCGCTGAATTTGGCCAAACGTTTCATCTGGACACTGACGCCGGGATTCATTCTGCTTTCCGGTGCGGCGAATTGTTCATTTTGTTTACGCGGCCTTGGCGATCCCCGCCGGGCCATGTTCATCACGCTGTCGTCCGCGATTGTGACGGCGATCCTTGATCCCATTCTCATCTTCGGATTCAATCTAGGCATTCAGGGTGCCGCCATTGCCAACGTGATTGCCTATGCCATCGCATTCCTCATTGGCCTGCATGGCCTGTCGCGGGTGCACAACTTTCTCAACCGCATGACACTTCGTGGACTGAAGCAGGATTTCAAGGATATTTGGGGAATTGCTTTTCCGTCCATTCTCACCCAACTCGCAACACCCTTTGCGGCTGCCTACATGACCTATGCCGTGTCGCCCTTCGGCAATGAGGCGGTGGCGGCGTCGGCGATTGTCAGCCGCATTGTGCCGGTTGCATTTGGCATCATCTTTTCACTGTCGGGTTCTGTTGGTCCAATCATCGGCCAAAATTTCGGGGCGAAGGATTTTGGCCGGGTGCGACAAACGCTTTACGATGGCATGCGGTTTTCCGTTGTCTACACGCTGATCACCTCAGCACTGCTCTATGTCTTCCGGCATCCGCTGGCGGATGCGTTTCTGGCGAGCGGGCGCACGAAGGATCTCATTGTTTTTTTCTGCACTTTCATCGCCATCAGCTGGGCGTTTGCAGGTGCACAGTTTGTCGCCAACGCGGCCTTCAACAATCTGGGCCGTCCAAAACTGTCAACGCTGGTGAACTGGGCCAAGGCCACACTTGGTACGATCCCCTTCGCCATTGCAGGCGGATGGTATGCAGGAGCTGAAGGAATCATGGCGGGGGTTGCGGTCGGCTCCGTCATCTTTGGCATTGCATCGGTCTTGCTGGCCTATAAGATTGTCGGAAATCTTGAACCGGGGACCACCTGAAAATGTCGATTATTGACCTCCTCTCTGCGGCGCAGGGGGGTGCCTATTTTACCAATGCGGGGCGTGCCGCCGGGCTTTCGGCCACTGATGCGCAAGCTGCAGTGGCGGTGTTGGCCCCTGCCATTGCCGCCAAGCTCAAGGACAAGGCCGGTGCGGATCCGGCGGCGTTTGACCAGTTGCTTGACCTCTTGGAAGAGGGCGGCGACAGCTCCGACCTCGATGATGTCGACGCGATGACTGGGGCCGAGGCGGTGAAAGACGGCACCGCCATACTTGCCGATCTCTATGGCGGCGGTGCATCTACAACCATGGCAAAACTTGTGCCTGCCGTTTCAGCCGACGCGCTCGAAACCATCAGCGCCATCAGTGCCACCAGTGTGTTGGCAACGCTGGCTGCCAGCACGGCCAACAGCCTTGCCGATACTTCGGCGTCATCGGGTGGAGGCGGTTTGTTCAGCATCATTGTCGCTGCCGTCATGAAAGGGTTGATGCAAGGTGTTTCACGCCAGCTTGCGCCCAAGCGGCGGCGGCGAACAGGCTACTACTATGGCACGCGGCGGCGCACCACGCGGCGGCGCACGCGCAGGCCGGGGCTTGACGACATCTTCAAAAGCATTCTCAATACGCGTTCATAACTTTTTCAAAAGCGGGAGCACGACACATGGACCTTTCAGCCCTTGGCCGCCAGTTTGGCCTGACCGAAGAACAGACACGCGCGGCAGTTGAGGCGCTCACGCCCGTCGTTGCTGCGGGGGTGCGTAAAAATGCGCAAACGCCCGCAGGCTTGCAAGACATATTCAAGTCCGTCCTCACCGGTGGCGATGATCGCGCATTGGGTGATCCGGATGCACTGAGCTATGAACGCGCTCGGCCCCGCGGTGATGACATCCTGGGCCAAATCTTTGGCAACAAGGACGTGAGCCGCGGTGTGGCGCAGCAATTGTCGGCAACATCCGGCATTGGCGCTGCGATCCTCAAAAAACTCTTGCCGATCGTGGCGACGATGGTGCTGGGGAAACTCGCCAAAGGAATGACCGGTGGTGCTTCGGCTTCGCCGGGCGGTGGCGGGCTTGGCGATATCCTGAAAGACATACTCGGTGGTGGCCTCGGTGGCGGGCAAGGAGGTGGCATGCAAAGCCCTGCCCCGCAACGACGCATGCCGGAAACGATGCCTGCACCTCAGGATAGCACTCAGGATGGTTCCTTGGGTGGCGGCAGTGGCAATCCGCTGGAGGACATTCTGGGAGAAATCCTGAAAGGCGGCCAGAACGGACGCGTTGTCATGAAGCAGATCCCGCCAGAGCAGATGGGTGAAATCCTCAAGGATATTTTCGGCGGCGGATTTCCGGGTGGTGCTGGCGGTGACCAAATGCAACGTCGCCAACCCAGTGAGGAAGCGGTAACGCGCGGTCGCCGCACCATCGAAGACATGACAGGTGGCGGATCGCCATCCGGCAACATGGCGGACGACATGCTCAACTCAGTCGAAAAAGCGATCCGTCGCGGGGGATAAACTTTGGCCCTCATCCACCCGGACAAAGGTGGATGAGGGTGCTTGAAATCAATTCACCCTGATGGGCGAAATCAAGGTTCCGGCGTTGCCTGCCAAGCGGCGTTGCGGTATTTTTTGGGCGGCTTGGCGCAGATGGTTGCGGGTGGCTTCATCTAGGGCGAGGGCTGCATTCACCGATAGCGGCAGGTGCGACGCGGCGAAGATGTCCTCGCGGCTGACACCAATATCGTGCAGCAGGAAATCGTCGAGCTGGTCCAGCCTGGCGACGGCACGGCGGGCCTTCCAGTTGCGATAGAGCCGGGCGAGAATGCCAGTGCCGGGGAGTGAACCAGATACTTCGGCCTGGTGGATTGCATAGTTGCGCATGATCAAGTCCTCCTGATCAGAGAAACGTCAGTTTCTCCGTTTAAGCTGTTAAAATCACAGGTGTTTTTGTGATCCGATGGGTTGAATATCGGAGATTTTTATTGATCAGTCCAACGAATGTATGTTATAGAACTCATCAGCAAACGTGATGGATGGTAACCATGATCCCCAACCTTGATGTTGACCAGTTGAAGACTTTCCTCGCCATTGCCGACACCGGCAATTTCACCCGGGCGGCGGATGAGGTGAACAAGACACAATCGGCCGTGTCGATGCAGATGAAGCGGCTGGAAGACATTCTTGGCCGTCCGTTGTTTGCGCGGGATGGCCGGGGCAGCAAGTTTACCACCGATGGTGAGCGCCTCATTGAGTATGCGCGGCGCATCGTGGCGTTGAGTGATGAAGCGGTGAGTGCGTTCACCAAGCCCGATATTACCGGCACCGTGCGTTTTGGCACACCAGATGATTACGCCGATATTTTCCTGCCGGAAGTTCTGGCGCGGTTTGCAAAAACGCATCCGCGCATCACGGTTGATGTCGAATGCTTGAGCAGCCTGACACTGAAGGAGAGGGTGCAACGCGGCGAGATTGACCTCTCGGTAATCACGTTTGGCTGCCGCGACGTCGATGGGGAGATCATCCGGCGCGAAGACCTGGTGTTTGCAACTTCGGCTCGGCACAACGCACATCTGCTCGATGAAGTGCCGATGGCCGTGTCGCAACCGGGATGCTGCTGGCGGAAAATTGTCACCGAAGCGCTGGAGGCGAGCGGTCGCAAATACCGCATCGCCTATTCCAGCCCCAATTCAGCAACAATCAATGTGGCCATCCTGCAGGGGCTGGCTGTGGGCGTGATGCCCGCGTTTTGCCTGCGCCCCGGCATGCGGGTGCTGACCGAAGCCGAAGGATTTCCGCCGCTGGAACAGTTCGACATTGGCCTGGTGCGCAAACCCGGCAAGGCAAGTTCCGCCGTGGAAGCCTTGGCGCGGCATGTCAGGGAAGGACTGGGACGTCCCCGGCTGATGGTCGCGGCAGCGTGATCAATAGGCGAAATCCCGGAACACCCGCGTGATGTCGCTGTTCCAACTGGTGGTGTAAAGGTCGAGCAATTTGTCGGCTGAGGTTTTGCCAGACTCCACTGTCTCATCCAGGGTGTCGAGGAACGCGCTTTCGGAGTTGCCCTTGCAGCCTTTCATGTCCCGGGATTCGAGGCCGGTGCGGGAGATTGCCAGCACCTCACGGGCGATGTCCTGAACCGTCCGTGTACGGATGATTGCGCCGAGGCCGTGCAGGGGCACAGCGTTGCGCAGTGATTGCCGTTCGTCCGCCGTCCAGTCCTTCACCATGTCCCAGGCGGCATCGAGGGCGGATTGATTGTAGAGAAGGCCCACAAAGAAGGCGGGCAGTGCACACAGCCTGCGGGTTGGACCTGAGTCAGCGCCGCGCATTTCGAGATAGCGCTTCAGGCGCACTTCGGGAAATATTGTGGTGAGGTGGTCGGCCCAGTCCTTCATCACTGGTTTTTCACCCGGCAGTTGCGGCAGTTTTCCATCCATAAACTTGCGGAAGCTTTCGCCAACGGTGTTGATGAACTTGCCACCCCGCATGGTGAAATACATGGGCACGTCGAGGGCGTAATCGACATAGCGTTCAAAACCGGCACCATCCTCGAACATGAAAGGCAACATCCCTGCCCTTGCATTGTCGGTGTCGGTCCAGACATGCGAGCGGAAGGAACGGTAACCGTTGGGTTTGCCTTCGAGGAAGGGTGAATTGGCGAAAAGCGCAGTGGCCACGGGTTGCAAGGCCAGCGAGACGCGGAGTTTTTTCACCATGTCGGCTTCGCTGGCGAAATCGAGATTGACTTGCACCGTGCAGGTGCGGAACATCATGTCGCGGCCCATGGATCCCACTTTGTCCATGTAAGGCGCCATGATGGCGTAGCGGCCCTTCGGCATCACCGGCGTTTCGGCGCGGGTCCATACGGGAGATGCGCCGAGGCCGAGGAAGCCGATGCCGAGGGCGTCACCAATTTCCCTGACTTGCCCGAGATGTTCGTGCACCTCTTCGCAGGTGTCGTGTACGCAGTTGAGCGGTGCACCGGAGAGTTCAAACTGGCCGCCGGGTTCCAGCGAAATATTGGCCATGCCTTTGGGATCAGACAAAGCGATGATGTTGTCGCCTTCGTACACCCCTGTCCAGCCAAAGCGGTCACGCAGACCCTCCAACATGGCCTTGATGGAGCGGGTGCCGTGATAGGGCACAGGCTGCAAGGTATCGGTGAGGAAAGCGAACTTCTCGTGCTCGGTGCCGATGCGCCAATCGGCCTTGGGTTTATTGCCCGCTTCGAGATAGGCGATGAGCTGCGCCTTCGATTCAATGGGTGCCTTGGCTTCGGCGGTATCTGGGGTGGGTCCGCTCACGGGTGGTCCTTGTTGATTGCAATCGACGGTCTAACCACGCAAATCGCGGGCGACAAGCCATAAAATGTGATGGCAATCATTACTATTTATGACCAATCCCCCAGCATGGCCTGCACCAAGGTCAGTGCTGCCACGGCTGCGGTGTCGGCGCGCATG
Source organism: Hyphomicrobiales bacterium (assembly GCA_043768765.1). Classification (GTDB taxonomy): domain Bacteria; phylum Pseudomonadota; class Alphaproteobacteria; order Rhizobiales; family Aestuariivirgaceae; genus Aestuariivirga. The sequence goes on from JAYVKC010000051.1 coordinate 50,489, forward strand.
ATGCGGGGGCCAAGGGAGATGGGGGTTACGTATGGCAGTGATTTGAGGTGGTGGCGTTCCTCATCGGTGAAGCCTCCTTCCGGGCCGATCAATACTGCCGCTGGCGTTGACAATGGCTTGAGGGCTTCGCGCGGATCAGCGATCAGGGCGGTTTCATCGCAATAGACCAGACTGCGGCCTTGGTCCCACGCGCCAAGCACGGTTGCGAGTTTCTGTGGCTCAGCCACCTCCGGCACAAACACCAGATTGCACTGCTCGGCGGCTTCGATGGCGTTGGCTTTCATGCGTTCCAGATTGACACGCCCGGCAATGGTGCGCTGGGTGAATACCGGGCGTAGGCGACGGGCCCCGAGTTCGGTGGCTTTCTGGATGACATAGTCTAGCCGGGCGTGCTTCAGGGGGGCGAAAAGGAAATCGATGTCAGGTGGCGGTTTCACATCATGCAGGCGACGCTCACAGCGGATGCTCACCTGCTTTTTGGTCATGGTGGTGAGATAAGCCAGCCATTCGCCGTCGCGGCTGTTGAACAGGCACACGGCGTCGCCAGGTTTCAGGCGCAGCACGTTCGACAGATAGTGACCTTGTTCATGTGACAATGCCATATCGTGATCAGCCGAAATGGACTGGCCGACATGCACGCGGGGTGTGGTTTTTGCCATGCCATGCGTGTAACACGCGGACCATGAATCTGGCTAGACAGCCCGCCATCGCTGATGCCCCGCAACACCACTGGGTCACCCGATACCTGCCGCATTGGTTGCAGCCCTATGCGCAACTGATGCGGCTGGACCGGCCGGTTGGCTGGTGGCTGCTGCTCTTGCCGTGTTGGTGGGGGCAAGGGCTGGCGCATGTGTCCCTTGGGCATGCAGCCATCGATTGGCGGTTGGCCTTCCTGTTTTTCATCGGTGCCATTGTCATGCGCGGGGCGGGTTGTACGCTCAATGATCTCACCGACCGCGACATTGACGCCAAGGTGGCACGCACGATGAACCGGCCCATCGCGTCGGGACGGATCGGTGTTGCGCATGCCCGCGTGTTCCTGGTGCTGCAATTGCTGGTGGGTTTGGTGATCCTCCTGCAGTTCAACACTTACACTGTATTTCTCGGGGCTGCGTCGCTCATCATTGTCGCGGTCTATCCGTTCATGAAGCGCATCACCTATTATCCGCAGTTCGTTCTGGGGCTGGCCTTCAACTGGGGTGCGCTGGTGGGATGGAGTGCGGTGACGGGTCGTCTCTCGACGGCCCCTCTCTTGCTCTACGCCGCCGGTATCTGCTGGACACTTGCTTACGACACCATTTACGCGCACCAGGACAAGGAGGACGATGTTCTGATCGGGGTGAAATCGACGGCGCTGAAATTCGGTGCGCAAACCCCTGGCTATCTCATCGGATTCTTTGCGGCCACGCTGGTCCTCGCTGATGCGGCGTTCTGGATGGCCGGTGTTGGATGGATTGTCCATGCCGCTGTGGTCTTTGCCGGGTTACATGCGGCATGGCAGGTGGCGCAGTTTGATGGTGATGACAGCAATCGGTGCTTGAAACTTTTCAAATCAAACCGCACATTCGGATTGATCCTCGCGTTAGCCCTGTTTCTGGACATCATACTCCCATGATCGACGACTTGCTTACCGTTGCCAACGATGTTGTGGCGCGTGCCCTGCGCAAAGGCGCGAGTGCGGCTGATGCACTGGCCGTCGAAGGCCGCTCCACAGACATTTCCATCGAGAACGGCAAAATTGAAAAGCTGGAGCAAGCTGAATCGCGGGATATCGGATTGCGGGTTTTTGTCGGAGACTGCTCGGCCAATATCTCCGGCAGCGTGTTTGATGCGGCTTCGCTCGACACGATGGTGGAGCGGGCCATTGCGATGGCAAAGCTTGCGCCACCTGATCCATTTGCTGGATTGGCAGAGCCTGCACAATTGGCCACAACCACCGCTGATTTTGACCAGTGTTCACAGGACGACATCCCGGCCAGCGCGTTGGAGCGCATGGCGCGCGAAACAGAAGAGAGTGCACTGGCAGTGCCTGGTGTTACCAAGAGCAGTGGTTCTGGAGCGTCTTCCAGCCGCGGCGGGTTTGGACTGGTTACGTCGAATGGCTTCTCGAAAGGGTACATGCGCAGCAGTGTGGGCCTTGGCATTTCTGTTATTGCGGGCGCGGGAACAGCCATGCAACGTGACTATGATGGCCACAGCACTGTGTATCTTGCCGATCTGGAATCAGTTGAAAAAATCGGCACGACGGCGGGTGAACGCGCGGTAATGCGTCTCAACCCACGCAAGGTCGCATCGCAGGCCGTTCCCATCATCTATGACCGGCGGGTGTCAGCAAGCCTTATCGGCCACATGCTGAGCGCCATCAGCGGTGCGGCCATCGCGCGTGGCACCAGTTTTCTTAAAGATGAACTAGGGCAGCGCATTTTCAGTGACACCATCTCCATCGTGGAAGACCCGCACCGCATGCGGGGACTGGCTTCGCGACCGTTTGACGGCGAAGGCCTGCCGACGCTGAAGCACCAGATCATCGACAAAGGTGTGCTGCAGAACTGGACTCTTGATCTGCGTTCGGCACGCAAGCTGGGTGTTTCCGCAACGGGCCAGGCCTCGCGCGGATTAGGGTCGCCGCCTTCGCCATCGACCACCAATGTCTACATGGAAGCCGGGCCGGAATCACCCGAAGCCATGATCAAATCCTTGAAGGTTGGGTTTCTTGTCACCGAATTTATCGGCAGCACCATCAATCCGGTCACCGGTGACTACAGCCGTGGCGCATCCGGATTCTGGATCGAAAACGGTGAAGTCGGTTTTCCGGTCAGCGAGATCACCATTGCGGGCAATCTCAAACAGATGTTCAAGGCCCTGGTGCCGGCCAACGATCTGGTTTTCCGCAGTTCATTTTCAGTGCCGTCGCTGCTGGTTGAGGGTATGACGATAGCGGGAACATGAGAAGGATAACATGAGCAAAAAAATCCAACACCCTACAGAACAGCTGCTGCACATGGTGCTGGGTGGCGAGTTGAGCGATGTGGCCGACATCGCGTTCAAGGATTTGTCGAAACTGGATGTGGTGGGGTTTTATCCCAATTACGCGCAAGCCCATTCGGCCTGGCTGTCAAAAGCGCGCGAGACCATCGACAATGCGCAGATGCGGTATTTCATCGTGCACCTGCACCGCTTGCTTGATCCGGATGGTGACGGCGTGCCGGGGTAGGAAGAGACTTATACCATTGGCAATTTGAACTGACCTTCCTTCCCCCCTTGCGCAGGGCTATCGCATATGGCTTTTTAGGGGTTGCGGATCGGGATGGAAAGGATTCTGTAGGACAGCAGTTTGGAGGAGAACTGCGATGTCTGGATTTGAGACTTTTTTTTCTGGGATGGAAGACCCGCGCGCTGCAAATGCCAGCCACCGTCTTT
>JAYVKC010000052.1:0-2778 GCA_043768765.1 Hyphomicrobiales bacterium
TTGGGGGCGAAGGCCATGGACCAGGCTGCGGGAACGGCGAAGACGAGGCCCAGCAGCGTCGAGCAGACCGAGATGATCAGCGTGTTGCTCAGATACCTGACATAGTCGGAGCGGCGCTGAACTTCGGCAAAATTCTCAGCCGTCCAGGGCGAGACGAACAGCGTCTTGGGGAGCGCGTAAGCGTCCGACTCGGCCTTGAAAGATGCAAGGGCCGTCCAAAGGATGGGAAAGAACATCAAGAGGCCAATGATCCAGGCAAGCGTGCCTAAGACGATGGTGCGGCGGCGGGAGATTTTCTTTGCCATGGTCAGTTCTCCAGGTTCTTGCCCATGAGGCGCACAAGGAAAATCGACACGAGGTTGGCGAGGATGACGGCGATCACACCGCCTGCAGCGGCGGCGCCCACATCATTATCGTTCTGCAGACGGGAGAACACGAGATAGGTGAGGTTGCCCGCAAAACCGCCAACCGACGTCACCTTGATTTCCGCAAACGTGTTCATGACGAAAATGGTCTGGATGAGCACCACTACGGTGATCGGGCGCGCCAGATGCGGCAGGATGATATGCCAAAAGAAGTTCCAGGACTTGGCTCCGTCCATGGAGGCGGCGTCCTTCTGTTCTTCATCAAGGGATTGCAGCGCCGTGAGCAGGATGAGCGCGGAGAAGGGCAGCCACTGCCAGGCAACGATGATGCCAACCGAAAAAAGCGGCGCCTGCTCGAACCATCGAAATGGCTGAATGACCCCGAACCAGCTCTGTATCTCGGCAAACAGACCGAACTGCGGATGCATGATAAGGTTCTTCCACACCATGGATGACACGGTGGGCAAAATGAAGAAGGGCGAAATCATCAGCACGCGGGCGAGGCCCCGGCCCCAGAAGGGCTGGTCAAACAGAATCGCCAGCGCGATGCCGCCAACGACTGTTGTGACGATCACACCGCCCACCAGCAGCAAAGTGTTGACGAGGTTTTTGACGAAGTAGGGGTCTTTGAGAAAGTAGTAGAAATTGTTCCAGCCGAACCAGCGCAGGTTCTCAGGGTCCTGAAGATTGTAACGCAGGAAAGCGAAATAGAAGACCAGCGCCAGCGGCACGAATGCCAGGATTGAGAGCGCGCCGATCGAAGGCGCCAGCGCCAGTCTTGCCAGTCTTTGTGCTTGCCGCGTTGCCATTTTCGAAGTCCTGCTCTTGGGAAGGAATGAGATGGAAATTTCGCGTTACAAAAGGCGTCAGTCTTGCACAGGCGACAGAAATCATTCCTGCGCCGGAGCCCAGGTGGACTTAAGTGTTATCGCTTCTGCAGGGCTGACGGGGCCCCTCCCCGCGCTGACGCGGAGAGGGTCGTCTGAGTGCATGATTACTTGATGTAACCAGCTTTGGTCATTTCGTCCGTGGTGTAGGTCTGCGCCTGAGCGAGCGCATCGTCCAAACTCATTTGGCCTGCCAGCGCAGCAGAGAACAGCTCGCCGACTTTTGTTCCGATGCCTGCAAACTCAGGAATAGCAGCGAACTGCACGCCAACATAAGGAACCGGTTTCACCGTTGGCTTGGTTGGGTCTGCCGAGTTCATTGAGTCCAAGGTCATTTTTGCGAATGGCACCTTCATGTACTCAGGATTTGCGTACAGTGATGTGCGTGTTCCAGGAGGCACGTTCGCCCAGCCTTCTTTTGCAGCTACCAGTTCGGTATAGTGCGTTGAAGTTGCCCAGCTTACGAACTTCTGGGCAGCATCGACTTTTTGCGAACCGGCCGGAATGGCAAGGGCCCAAGCCCAGAGCCAATTGCCACGTTTGCCGAGGCCGTTGTCTGGGGCAAGCGCATAGCTCACCTTGTCGGCAACGCTTGAAGCCTTCGGATCAGAAACGAAGGAAGCAGCGACAGTGGCATCAATCCACATGCCGCATTTTCCTGACTGGAACAGCGCAAGGTTTTCAGAGAAGCCGTTGCCCGAAGCGCCTTCCGGGCCTGATTCCTTCATCATGCCGAGATAAAATTCGAGCGTGTCTTTCCATTCCTTGGAATCAAACTGTGGCTTCCATGCCTCGTCGAACCAGCGGGCGCCGAAAGAGTTTGACATCGCAGTAATGAATGCCGCATTTTCGCCCCAGCCGGCTTTTCCGCGCAAGCAAACGCCGTTCACGCCATTGGCGCGGTCGGTCATCTTGGCAGCAGCTTCCCGGATGAAGGTCCAAGTTGGCGCATCTGGCATTTTCAGGCCAGCTTTTTCCATCAGGTCTGTGCGGTACATGACCATTGATGATTCACCGTAGAATGGCGCAGCATAGAGCTTGCCACCCGAGGAGAGACCGCCCGAAACGGCGGGCAGAATGTCTGCCGGGTTGTCAAGACCAGTGAGTTCAACGAGCCAACCCTTGGCGCCCCAGATCGGTGTTTCGTACATGCCGATGGTCAGCACGTCATACTGACCGCCCTTGGTCGAAATGTCGGTCGTCACTTTTTGACGCAGATCGTTTTCTTCCAGTGTCACCCAGTTCAGTTCGACGCCGGGATTGGCAGCTGTAAAGTCGGCTGTGTAACCCTGCATGCGGATCATGTCGCCGTTGTTCACAGTGGCAATTGTCAAAGTCTCGGCCTGCGCGACGCTGATCATGGCGATCAGCGAGGCGGCGCCCAAAATAGCGGATTTAAGTCTCATTGAATTCCTCCCAAAGTGCCAAAGTGAGCATTTGCCTTGGCTGCGGGCAATTACTCACCTCCTGAAAAGTGAGTCAAGGCAGATTCGATGCTGCATCGCAGCAAATGGAGCGGATTCTTG
>JAYVKC010000053.1:0-78284 GCA_043768765.1 Hyphomicrobiales bacterium
CCATTGCAGGGGAGTCAGCCGGTGCCATGGCCTGCAGCGCGATGATGTGTTCACCGCTGGCAAAAGGCTTGTTCTGTGGCGTCATCGGCCAGAGCGGCGGTTTATTGGCAACTCCGGCAGAACCCTTGATGACATTGGCTGAGGCCGAGACACTTGGCGTGGCATTTGCCCAAAGCGTTGGAGCAACAAGCGTTGCAGGACTTCGCAACGTTGCCAGTGCCCATATCCTTGACGCCGCGCCGGGCCTCGGTTTCCGCCCCATCATTGATGGCCATGTGCTCACTGAACATCCATTCGATACATTCGCCAAGGGCGAGCAGCACGATGTGCCGATGATGGCCGGGTGGAACAAGGATGAAGGCTTCAATTTCGACACGAAGAATTGGGGTGACGGCCAAAAGGGCGTATCCCACTGGCTCAATTTACATTTTGGCGCGAAATCGAAAGATGCGTTAACGCATTATCCGATCGCGCCCATTCAACGGGCAGCGCAATCTGCTCGCGATCTGGGTGGCGATCTCATCATCAATCATGGAACGTGGGCCTGGATTGAGGCCCAGCGTTCCCATGGCAAGTCGCCGCTTTTTCGCTATTGTTTCGACCATTCACCGAAAACCCAACCCGGCTTCTTTCCACCAGATGCACGCAATACCGGCGCTTTCCACTCTTGCGAAATTCCCTATGTTTTTGACGTGCCGGAGGCATTGGGATGGCAAATCAGTGGTGCGGATCGTGCAATAGCGAAATTGACAGCAAATTATTGGGCGAACTTCATCAAAACCGGAAATCCCAATGGCGACGGTCTCTGCAATTGGATTTCTTACCGGGAAGACACGCGCCCCTGCCTTCGCATCGCCATGTCCTGCGATACCGAGGCCGACATTGATGGCGACCGCCACCGCTTCCTGAAACTTGCACTCGACAAGCGGGCGTAACCGCGGTCCGAGCGACCGCACCCGCACCGCAAGATTGATCTGGCACAATGCCGCAAAGCGGACAGGATGGCGACGCAGAATGCCATCTTCCGTGGCATTGACTCACCCCGTTGTTGATATAGAACCAACGACGCGGGACGCAACCGCCACAATACAATCACTCTGGGAGGAGTTCATGAAAATTCTCAAGACGCTTGTGGCAGCTGTTGCTGTCACGACCATGCTGTCGGGTGCTGCTTTTGCGGAACCGAAAACCATGATGCTGCATCAGTGGGCCACGGGTTCAGATGCTGCATCCATTGCCAAGCTCGGCGAGATGTTCACGGCGAAAGGTGGCAAGTGGGAGCAGAACGCCATTGCCGGACACACCGCAAACACACTGGCAAAACTCCGCGCCGACGTATTGTCGGGCAACGCCCCTGCCGCCGTGCAGTTGAAGGGACCGGAAATTGCCGAATGGAATGAAACCGGCAAGACCGCCAATCTCGATGAGCTCGCCGCCGCCGAGGGCTGGGAAAAAGTTGTGGCTCCAGAATTGTTCCCGGTGATGAAACCGAAAGGCTCATGGGTTGCCGCACCGATGAATATCCACCGCATCAACTGGATATGGGGATCGGTACCTGCGATGAAGGCTGCGGGTGTGGACGCTCTGCCCAAGACATGGGCTGATTTTAACGCCGCTTGCGAAAAAGGCATTGCCGCCGGAAAGATCTGCCTTGCGCACTACACCGCAGACTGGACCGACGCCACGACCTTTGAAGTTGTTGTTTACGGCATCGACAAGGACCTTTTCACAAAGGCTTTTGTGGAAGGTGACGTGGAATCCATGCGATCGCCGAACATGGTCAAGGCCTTTGAACAAATGCGCCTGATGGTTTCGAAATACATGGATCCCGGCATTGTCGGTCGCGACTATGACACTGCCTCCAACCTGATGGCCAATGGCGACGCGCTGTTCCACATCATGGGTGACTGGCAGGTGGGCGTACTGAAAGCCGTGGGCAAGGAACATGGCAAGGATTATGTCTGTGCGCAGGCACCAACGGATTGGGGCAAGCCGGGCTTCATTCTCAATTCGGATTCGGTGGTGTTCTTCCAACAGTCGGACCCGGATTACATCGAAGGCCAAAAGCTGCTGGCTTCCACCATCCTGTCGCCAGAATTCCAGACGGTGTTCAACATCACCAAGGGTTCGATCCCGGCCCGTCTCGACGTGGACCTGAGCAAGGGTTTCAACCCTTGCCAACAGATGGCGCAGGCTGACCTTGCCGCTTCGATCAAGGAGGGCACGCTGGTGCGCTCGATGGCCCACAACATGACCGTACTGCAGAAGTATCGTGGCGCGATGATGGAGACGATCACGGAATTCGTGAACTCCGACATGTCAGCGGCGGATGCGGCGAACGCCATGGCTGATGCGGTTGAGGCGCAGAAGTAAACAACAGCAAACACCGTTCCCTTCCCCCGCGATGGGGGAAGGGGCAAGTGCAGCAAGGCAATGTCATACGAGAATCAACGAACACAGGAACGCCGTGGGTTTGATTGGTGGCGCGAATGGCTGCCCTTCTGGCTAATCCTGCCATCGCTGCTTGCATCGTTCATTTACACTTTCGGATTCACGGCGTGGACATTCTATCTTTCACTCTCGGATTCCGCACAGCTGCCGACTTACGGCTTCGTCGGCCTTGAGAACTACATCAAGCTGTGGTCTGGCAAGCGTTGGAACATTGCCTATGTGAACCTGCTTTTCTTTAGCGGCTTCTATGTGCTTGGCACCATGGCCGTTGGATTGCTGCTCGCCATTCTCATTGACCAGAAAGTGCGGGCCGAAAGTTTTTGGCGCACGATCTTTCTCTATCCGCTTGCGGTTTCCTTCATCGTGACCGGTGCCATCTGGAGTTGGCTCTATAATCCGAGCTCCGGCATTGAATATCTGGTGCGAAGCATGGGCTTCGAAAATTTTTCCTTCGCGCTCGCCACCAGCCGCAAGCATGCGATCTGGGCGGTGATCTTCACCGGCATCTGGCAGGCTTCAGGATTTGCCATGGCCTTGTTCCTTGCCGGCTTAAGGTCGGTGGACCAGGACATTGTGAAAGCAGCGCAGATTGACGGAGCGGGACCGTGGCGGACCTACGCGAAAGTCATCCTGCCCTCCATCGCGCCGATCTTCATCGCGGTTGCGGTGATCATGTTGCAATTCGCGATCAAGACATTCGATTTGGTGGTGGCCCTGACGCGCGGTGGGCCCGGCATATCGACGACTTTCCCCGCCAACTATGTCTACGACCTGATGTTCCAGCGCGGCCAGATCGCAGAAGGTGCTGCCGCATCTATCATGATGGTGGCAGCACTCGCGGTCGTGCTGGTGCCGTACTCGCTCTATCTGGTGTGGCGTGGACACCGGGAGCGGCAAAATGGTTGACGTGGCCCGGCACGACCGTGAAGCCGCACGTGCGGCCAACCGCCACCGCTTCACCCGCGTGATGATTTACGGACTGCTGGGGTTGTTCGCCATCATTTATCTTGTGCCGCTCATCGTCGTGGTGATGAACACGTTCCGCGACAACATTGACGTGGCGCAGAACGGCCTGATCAATTTTCCGCGCTCTTTCACGCTGGAAGCGTGGCCCGTGGCCTGGGGCAGCTACTGCCTCAATGGACGCTGCGAAGGCATGTCCGCCAATTTCTGGAACTCGATCTACATGACCATCCCTGCCACGATCATTTCGACACTGCTGGGCGCACTCAATGGTTATATCCTGTCGAAGTGGAAGTTTCCGGGATCAGAAGTGATTTTCACCATTCTGCTGTTCGGCGTTTTCATGCCGGGGCAAATCGCGTTGATGCCGTGGGCCTACATCCTCGGAACGACCGGCATGAACCAGACGCTGTGGGGCCTGATCATGGTGCATGTGATCCAGGGCATTTCCTTCACCACGTTGTTCTGCCGAAATTTCTATGTCAACATTCCCGATGATCTGATCAAAGCGGCGCGCATTGACGGGGCCGGGTTTTGGCGCATTTTTTACAAGATCATTCTGCCACTGTCGCCACCGATCCTCATCGTCACAGTGATCTGGCAGTTCACGGGAATCTGGAACGAGTTCCTCTACGGCGTGGTGCTGACCACCGGCAAAACGCAACCGGTGACGGCGGCTGTCGTAGCGTTTGCCGCGCAGGAACAGAATGTGAAGGAGTACAATATCATCAGCGCCGGTGTGCTGATTGCAGCACTGCCGCCACTGCTGGTTTATTTTTTTGGAGGCAAGTATTTCGTTCGCGGGTTGACGCAAGGGGCAATCAAGTAATGGCCGAATTGAAGATCAGGGATGTGCGCAAAAACTTCGGAGCGGTCGAGGTGTTGAAGGGCATCAACCTTGAGGTGCGGTCGGGTGAGTTCATTGCGCTGGTCGGGCCTTCCGGATGCGGCAAGTCCACATTGCTCAACATCATTGCGGGCCTGGAGAAGGCGACATCAGGCGATGTCGTGATCGGCGACCGCGTGGTGAACTCCGTCGCGCCGAAGGACCGCGACATCGCGATGGTGTTTCAGTCCTATGCGCTCTATCCTACCATGACGGTGCGCGAAAACATGATGTTCGGCATGGAAGCGCGTGGTGTGCCACGTGACCAGCGTGAGGTGGCACTCAAGCGTGTTTCATCGCTGTTGCAGATCGACCAGCTTTTGAAGCGCAAACCGGGGCAGCTGTCGGGCGGGCAGCGGCAGCGCGTTGCCATGGGCCGTGCGCTGGTGCGCGATCCGGCGCTGTTCCTGTTTGATGAACCGCTGTCCAATCTCGATGCCAAGTTGCGGGTGGAGATGCGCGGCGAGATCAAGAAGCTGCACCAAACAATCGGCAAGACGACAGTGTACGTGACGCACGACCAGGTGGAAGCCATGACGCTGTCATCGCGCATCGCGGTCATGCACAAGGGTGAGCTGCAGCAGCTGGATGAACCGCAAAAGATCTATGACCATCCGGCGAACATGTTTGTGGCCGGCTTCATGGGATCGCCTGCGATGAATTTCCTGGCTGCCAAACTGGTTGGACGTGGCAAGACTCAGATTGCGGAATTGGGGCAGGACACGGCGTTGACTTTGCGCGGGGCAGTGGATGGGCTCGATGGCCAATCTATCATCGTTGGCATTCGACCGGAGCATCTTTCGCGAGCACGGGGCAAGACCGCGAATGCCATAGAGACAACCGTGACATTGGTTGAACCGACAGGATCCGAAACACACGTGGTGAGCCGCTTCGGCAACAAAGAAATTACGTCATCGTTTGCGCCGAGTCAGTCCCCCAAGTTAGGTGAAGCGGTGCGGTTGGCCGTCGACATGGAGCGTGTTTGTATTTTTGACGCGCGGACGGAGCGAGCGCTGGGTGGAATTGCATGACGGTGATTGGGTGACGTTCGCCACTTACCCCAGCCTGAAAAACGCCGTCATTCTGGTGTCGGGTGGTGCTTCTGGCATTGGTGCGGACATTGTCCGGGCGGCTCACAGTCAGGGTGCGAAGGTGGCATTTCTAGATATTGATGAAATGGCTGGCAACGCGCTGGCCAGGGAATTGCCGGGCAGTCTGTTCGTCCGTTGCGATCTTACGCGGACTGACGAAATCGCACCTGCCGTCATGCGGGTGAAAAATGAACTCGGCCCGGTCAGTGTGCTCGTCAACAATGCGGCCAACGACGACCGGAAACCGATTGAAGACATCACGCCGGATTATTGGGATTGGGCGATGGATGTGAATTTGAAGCACCAGTTCTTCCTCGCGCAAGCGGTACTGCCACACATGAAGGAGTTGGGTGGCGGTTCCATCATCAATTTTTCGTCGATTGCGTGGCGTTTCGGTGCGGACATGATCACGGCTTACGCCACGGCGAAATCTGCCGTGTTAGGACTCACGCGGACACTGTCGCGCAACTATGGGCCGTTCAATATCCGCGTGAATGCCATTGAACCAGGTGCGGTGATCACAGACAAACAGCGCAAGTTGTGGTATCCCAAGCAGGAGCAAATTGATGCCATGGTCGCCCGACAACGCCTTCCGCATGTATTGACGGGAGATGAAATTGCACGTGCCGTTCTTTTCCTTGCTTCGGACGACAGCCGGATGATCACGGGGCAGTCCCTCATTGTTGATGCAGGCATGTCATGAAGCTGAATGTCGGTCTCAATCCCTACGGTTTGACCTATCATTTGGGTCTGCAGGGCAAGGGCACGCCCCGCGTCAATCCAGATGGCAAGGGGCTGGAAGGGTTTATTGCCATTGCAACGGAACTCAAGGCGCGGGTGCTTGAGATTTTTGATCCATGGCTGGCTGAGCTTTCCGACCTGCAGCTTGTCGAATTGAGCAAGCGCCTTGCTGGTCTAGGCATGACACCTGTTGTGAGCGCTGGTCTCAACATGATGGGGCCGATGGAAAGTGCGTTCCGCTCAGCGCGATTGTTGGATGCAAAAATAGTCCGGCTGGGGTTGTCTCCGGTGTTGGAGGGATCGCGCCATGCGTGGGGTGCGAAATGGACGGAGCTTCAAACATTCATCCATGAAGCACTGGCCAAGAACGCACCCATTGCAGCGGCTGAGGGTCGCATCCTGGCAATCGAAAATCACCAGGACTTTGGCAGCGCGGAACTTGTCGGGTTCTGCGGGCAGTATGGCTCTGCCATGGGTATTACGCTCGACACGGGTAATACATTTCCGGTTGGCGAAGCACCGATGGACTTCATCAGGCGAGCGGCACCACTTGTCAGACACGTTCACTTCAAAGACTACCGCGTGCAGCATACAGATGAAGGCTACCGGCTTGTGCGTTGCGCCATTGGCGATGGAGCTGTGCCACTCAAACAAATGATGGCTGTGTTGGCCACGCATCACGAGAGCATGAATGCCGTGCTGGAGCCCGGTGCGCTCGAGGCGCGTCACATCCGATTTTTCAAGCCGGACTGGTGGAACGGCTATTCGCCGATGGCCGCCAAAGACTTCGCCGCTTGCCTTGCTGCGGCGCGGGTGAACAGGCTGCCGGAAGACGCTGACTACCGCACGCCTTGGGAACAGGGTGCAGACGGTGAGTTGGCTGCCTATGAACTGGAAATGATCCGCCAGAGTGCGGACAACATGCGCAAGATTGGATTGATGTAAGATGGAAAAAGAACTCGCCGGAAAAATTGCATTTGTTACGGGCTCGGGCCGGGGACTGGGCAGCTTCATGGCGAAACGCCTTGCAGAACTTGGCGCACATGTGGCGGTGCATGATCTGTCCCCCACTGAGACTGCCAAGTATGGCGAGTCAGCGACTCTTGATGAGATGGTCAAGGCGATTGAGAGCCATGGTGTGAAGAGTGTTGGAGTGACCGGCAACATTGGTGACAAGGCCGCAGTGGCGCGAATGAAAGAGACGATTGAGGCAAGATTGGGCGAAGTGGAAATTCTGGTGAACTGCGCCGGTGGCGATATCGGTGCCACTGGCAACAAGCCCAAACCCAACAACGCGCTCGATATCTCGTTCGAGGACATCAAGGTGCTGACTGACAACAATCTGATTGGCACAATGCTGGTGTGCCAGGCGTTCATTCCGCCCATGATCAAGCGCGGCGGCGGCACAGTCATCAACATCGCTTCGGCGGCAGCGCACATGGGTTGCTCGCCGGAAGTTGTGTATTCAACGCTCAAGGCCGCGGTTGTGCACTACACGCGCTGTCTGGCGAAAGAACTCTATCACGATGGCGTGCGCATCAACGCGGTGTCGCCGGGACCGTCAAAAACCGCGCGCTTCCAGAATACGCGTGTGGTTGATCCTGAGCGAATGAAATCAGACAAGATCTCTTTCGACCGCTATGCCGAACCTGCCGAGATCGCTGATGCGGTGGCGTTTCTCGCCGGCCCCCGCGCCAAGTTCATCAACGGGCAGGTTATCCGGGTGGATGGTGGGCTTACGCTGTTTCCGGGATAGGCATCAACTCAATCGTGAACCACATAAATCAGTTGTGAGTTTTTGAGTGGCTGCACATGAATCCGTTGGCGGCGATGGCGCAGGATCATGCCATTCTGCGAAGATAGCTTTCGCACAAGGTTGCACTCCCCTCCGTGTAGGGAAGCCCCATGGACTTGGCGAGATCAGTGTCTTGGCGCGAGCCGATCCAGGCCACGAGCAGCAGACGGCGCAGCATGACAAATGTTGGAATTTCGGCTTCATCTTCGCGGGCGAGCGGTGTCACACGGCGATAACCTTGCATCCAGGCGTCCAACAATGCTGGCACCTGCGGTTCGTGTTCATAAAATGACACGGGTGTGGCCGCGTCATACATGTACCAACTGAAGCCGCAGTCATCAAAGTCTATGGCCTTCACAGCCTGTCCATCGATCAAGAGATTGGCGAGCCGGAGATCGCCATGGACGAGACCGAAACGATCTGTACTTTTGCCATACTTCGCGAGGCGCTGGCCGATGCGTTCAACCGTGCGGCCAAAGAGCTTCGCCTTCTGTACATCCACGCCCAGGCCGTCGCGCCAACGCCCCCAATGGGGGTTCGTCTCGCCAAGGCTGCTCTCAAAATCCCACGTCAACCGCTCAAACCAGTGGGGGCGAGGCCATGAACGCGCGTGAATGTGCATGCGCGCGGTGACTTCACCGAGAACTTTGAAAGATTCAACCAAATCCCCGCCAAATCCGGGTTCGGCACCTGTTTCCCAGTCAAACAGCACGATGTTTCGGAGGCGTGGCATGCGATTGTGGGCCACCTGCTGAATGGTTTCGCCATCCAAGCCTTTCACGGGCACCGGTGTTGTGACAACACGCGCTCGGCGAAGGGCCGTCAGCCAGGCGAGTTCAGAAGCAATGGCAATCTTTGAGTGATAACCATCGCGGTGAATACGCAACGCCCAGCGACGGCCATTTGGCGCTTCCACTTTGTAGGTGGCGTTCTCCGAGAGATTGATCAACTTGACGGAGACATTTGCAGGCAACGCAAAACGCCGCGTTGCAGCAACCGCCAATTCCAGAAGCAGCGGCAGTTGCTGGTCAAATGGAAAGGAACTGAAATCTGTCACAGACGGTCGGGCCCGGGTTCTGGCGGTAACACCATGACATTTTTTGATGCAATCAAAACAATTTGCCGTTTTGCGCTGTGGCCTGTACCGATTATCCGGCAAAGGTTTCTGCACCGACTACAAACCTCGTATTTTGACACGCGCTTACCGCAGGCGCAAAACTTGAAGCTTGCGCAGGGCAAGCAAATATTGGCAGGATTGAATCATGGGCGAGAACACTAAAACCATCCGATTGACTGTGGCACAGGCCATTACCCGATATCTGGCAAACCAGTACATCGAAATCGGAGGTGTTGAAAAGCGCATTTGCGGTGGTGGTTTTGGCATTTTTGGCCACGGCAACGTGCCGTGCCTGGGTGAGGCGCTTTATGGCCTGCAGCAGGAACTGCCCCTTTACCGTGGCCAGAATGAGCAGAGCATGGGCTTTGCCGCAGCGGCCTATGCCAAGTATCACTTGCGGCGGCGCTTCATGTTCTGCACCGCAAGTGCCGGGCCAGGCACTGCCAACTTGCTGACGGCTGCAGCGCTTGCCCATGCCAACCGGCTTCCCCTGCTTTTGCTGTGTGGTGACACGTTCCTCACCCGATTGCCCGACCCCGTGCTGCAGCAGCTGGAGCACTACGGCAATCCCACCCTGGGATTGAATGATGCATTCAAAGCGACGAGCCGATTCTGGGACCGCATTACCCACCCGGCGCAGGTGATCAACTCCCTGCCCGCTGCCTTGGCAACCATGCTGGACCCAGCGGATTGCGGACCTGCCTTTATCGGACTGCCGCAGGACTTGCAGGGTTGGGCCTATGACTATCCTGAATCCTTCTTTGACAGGCGGGTGCACCACATCCGCCGGCAGACACCTGATGTTGTGGAAGTGATGGCAGCTGTGAAACTGTTGAAATCCGCCAAGCGTCCCATCATTATCGCTGGTGGAGGCGTGCAATATTCAGGTGCAGTGGCTGAAATGACCGCCTTTGCCGAGCACCACCACATTCCCGTTGTCGAGACCATTGCAGGCAGGGCCAATTTTTTGGCCACGCATCCGCTCAACATCGGACCCGTGGGTGTCACCGGGTCTGACAGTGGAAACACCATTGCCGAAAAGGCTGACGTGATTCTCGCTGTCGGCACGCGCATGCAGGATTTCACCACCGGTTCGTGGACAGCATTTGCGCAAGATGCCCGCATCATCGGACTCAATGTGGCGCGCCATGACGCAGCCAAGCACTTCTCGCTTGCCGTGGTGGGTGATGCAAAGCTCGGATTACTCGAGATCAGCAAAGCGCTGGGTGATCACAATGCGCCAACATCCTGGACAAAATCCGCGCAGGCGGAACGGGTGAAGTGGGACGGCTATGTGGCTGAGAATGTGAAGCCCGGCAACCGGCCCAATTCCTACGCCCAAGCCATTGGCGTTGTGAACGCGCTGTGTGACAAACGTGACCGCGTTGTCACAGCGGCAGGTGGATTGCCAGCGGAAGTGACCGCCAATTGGCGCACGCTTGATATAGGCACAGTCGATGTGGAATTTGGCTTCTCCTGCATGGGATATGAAATAGCCGGCGGCTGGGGTGCGCGCATTGCGCAATCAGAATCGGAACCTGAAAGCGACACCATTGTGTTTGTCGGCGATGGTTCCTACCTGCTGATGAACTCCGACATCTATTCAGCCGCATTGACACGCAAGAAACTCATCATCCTCGTGCTCGACAACGGCGGATTTGCCGTCATCAACAAGCTGCAAAACAATACAGGAAACGCCAGCTTCAACAATTTGATTGCCGATTGCCCGACGGTGCCTGAGGCCTTCACCGTGGATTTTGCCGCACACGCTGCTGCCATGGGTGCTGTCGCCGAAACCGTGTCGAACCCCAGCGAGTTGGGCGAGGCGTTCAAACGCGCCAAGGCCAATGACCGCACTTCAGTGATTGTCATGAAGGTTGACCCGTATGAAGGCTGGACCACGGGTGGGCACACCTGGTGGGAAGTGGGAACGCCCGAAATATCGCCGAACAAGAAAGTTGCCGAGGCGCACCAGAATTGGGAGGCTTCGCGCGTCAAACAGCGCCAGGGTGTTTGAGGTTCATGTCCGTGCCACTGACCGACAGGTTGGCCCGCAAGAATTTTCTGGTGATCGGGCGCGCCGGACTTGATCTCTATCCCGATCCACCGGGCACACGCACGGAAGATGCAACGCACTTTGTTTCGGCCCTTGGCGGTTCATCAGCCAACATGGCGGTTGCCCTGGTACGGCAGGGCATGAAGGTAGCTCTGCTCACGCGCGTTTCTGATGACGCCGTTGGCCGCTTCTGTCTCAATCAGCTTGACCGTTATGGGATTGACCGCACGCATGTGACTCCAGTTGGCGGCGAATGGCGCAATTCGCTGGCGCTGGCCGAGACGCGGACGGAAAATCACCAATCCGTCATTTACCGCAACGGGGCGGCAGACTTTCAAATGAGCATGGCGGATGTCGAAGCCGTTGACTATGGCCGCTTTGGTGCATTGATCATGACCGGTACAGCGCTGGCTGCCGAGCCATCGCGTGGCGCTGTATTCAGGGCGATGGAGTTGGCACAACGCACTGGCGTGGCATTGATTTTCGATGTGGACTACCGGCCATACAGCTGGCCCTCAGTGCAAGTGGCGGCGGAATCATACTCACGTGCTGCTGCCCAGTGCGATGTGATTGTGGGCAATGACGAGGAGTTTGGCTTCATGGCTGGCGAACATTACAAGGGTTTGGCCAAAGCCAAGAGTTTGCTGGCGGAAAAGGCAGTGATCGTAGTCTACAAGATGGGTTCCAATGGTGCCATAACCATGACACGCGACGGTAAGTTCAGGACAGGAGTCTACAAGACCCACGCTCTAAAGCCGACCGGAGCTGGCGACAGCTTCATGGGTGGCCTGTTGGCTGGCCTTGCCAATGGACGCCCACTGCGAGAATGCGTGCTGCGCGGCTCGGCATCAGCGGCCATCGTGGTATCGCGTGTTGGCTGTGCACCGGCTATGCCCACCACAGAGGAACTTGATGCTTTTATGGCGTTGCAATCCGAACCCCTTTAATATCACGGACACACCCCCACATGCACATTCCACCGCACGACAACAATAACCGGCCGATTGTGGATGTCGGCCATCCTCTGGTTCCGCTCAACTACTTCAACATCGTCAAGTTGAAAAAGGGTGAGTCGTTTGACTATCGTGTCGATGGCTATGAAACCTGCGTGGTGCCCGCAACCGGCACTGTGACGATTGAAGTGTGTGGGGAGATGTTCAAGGACATCGGCAATCGCGAGGTGGATGTGTGGGATGGCGAGCCGGAGGGTGTTTATGTACCGACTGATGTGGGTGCGCGCATTGTCTGCCAGTCAGATCAGGCTGAAGTTTTCATTGCAGGTGCCAAGTATGACCTGACGCTTAAGCCCTTTGCCATTCGTGCCAAGGACATCGACAAGATTCAATATGGCTCGGACGACACCAAGACCCACCGGAAGATCAAGCATATACTTGGGCAGGGCTATCATGATCGTGTGGGCCGCTTGCTGGTGAGCGAGCTGTTCACCGTGGGTGCTGGCGGTTGGTCCGGCTTTCCAAGCCACAAGCATGACACTGATCGCCTGCCAGACGAAACCCGCCATGACGAAACCTACAATTTTCGCTTCAAGCCGAACTACGGGTCGGGCTTGCAGATGTTGCAGCGTGAAGACAACAGACCGGGAGATGCGTACCACATCATGGATGGCTCAACCATTGTGCTCGACAAGGGATATCATCCCGTCTGCGCTTTGCCCGGTTATGAGATGTACTACTTCACCATTCTTGGTGGTCTCAGCCAGCGCAGCCTGAAACAGTATTTTCAACCCACACATGCTGCGCAGTTGCATACCATCCCCGGCATTCTGGACATGGTGGCCAAATTCAAATGAGTTTGGTGACGCTGGCCGATGTTCTGCAACCCGCATTGAAACAGGGCTATGCCGTTGCGGGCGTGGTGTGTTTGGGTTGGGAGGACATGCGCGCTTTCGTTGAAGCGGCAGAGTTGGAACGTGCGCCTCTCGTCCTGCAGGCAGGACCTGGTTGCCGCGAACATACACCGCTTCCCGTTCTCGCAAAGATGTTCCGGCATTTGGCAGAAAACGCATCTGTGCCCGTGGTTGCGCATCTGGATCACGGTTATTCGATTGAGGATTGCCGCGAGGCGATTGCAGAGGGTTTCACGTCCGTCATGTTTGACGGATCGAAAAAGCCGTTGCGCGAAAACATTGACGAAACTGCTGCGATTGTGGCGATGGCACATGGTGCTGGGGTGTCTTGCGAGGGCGAGATCGGGTTTGTGGGCTATGCGGACGGTGCAGAATCATCCGGAACCGACCCCGCAGAGGCCGCACAATTTGCCCGCGAGACTGGTGTTGACGCCATGGCGATTTCGGTTGGCAATGTGCATTTGCAGCAGAACCAGGAAGGCAAGCTTGATGAAGCGCGCATCCGCGCCATAGCATCCGTGACAGATGCACCACTTGTCATCCATGGCGGCTCCGGTGTGCCGCCGTTTCAGCGCCTGTCGTTGGCGACGGGATCGCGCGTTTGCAAATTCAACATCGGCACGGAATTTCGCATGGTGTCCGGCAACGCCTTGCGCTTGGCCGTGAACAAGGACCCTGCCCGCTTCGATCGCATTTCCATTCTCAAGGAAACCCACTTGCCCGTCATGGAAGCGACGCGTCTGGTGTTGCGTGGACTGGGATCATCCGGTCGCGCTTAAAGTGTGATATCAATGGAAATCCCGTGATTTTGGCACGGTACGCACGTTGCGCGGGTGCCTGTGGGAGCTTGATGCCTGTGCCGGCCATGCAGGCGATTCCCTTGCATCCTCGGTAAGCTGTTCCAGTTCGCCTGAACGGTCGTAAATGCGCTCCGCCACCAGATGAACCACGTCGCCTTCGCCCCGCTGCACTTTGCCTCTCACCAACATCAGGCGTGCAGCCATGATTTCGCGGCGGAAGGCTGACACCAGCCTTGGCCAAACCACAACATTGGCAACCCCGGTTTCGTCGCTCAATGTGACGAACACCACGCCGGAACCACCCGGCATCTGACGGGTCAGTACAATGCCTGCACATGAGGCGCGCATGCCATCCTTTGCCGCGTTGATTTCAGCACAGCTCAAAACGCCCTCCTGGCGGAAAAAACCGCGCAGGAAGAACATCAAATGCGCCTTGAGGGAAAGTCGCAGCATCTGATAGTCCGCCACCACATGTTCGCTCAGCGGCATGACGGGCAAGGGAGCGATATCCTCCTCCGGCTGTTCTTCGACATAGGATGCGGCAAACAGTGGCAGATCCGCGTTGTCGGGCAGGCGGCGCACGGCCCAGAGGATTTCGCGGCGGTCCATGTCAATGGATTGAAAGCTGTCCGCATCAGCCAACGCAATGAGTGCACGCTTGGACAGTTTGGCTTTTTTTGCCACATCCGCCACCGTTCTGTACCCGTTGCTGCGCGCGCCAACCAGAGCTTTGGCCCACTCCTCGCGGAAACCATCCACCTGGCGAAAGCCCAGGCGCAGGGCCAAGCCACCGCCGGAGGCAAATTCAAGGGTATTGTCCCAGTCGCTGTCGTTCACGTCCACTGGCCGCGCCTCGACGCCATGCTCACGCGCATCGCGCACGATTTCGGCTGGCGCATAGAAACCCATGGGCTGGGAGTTCAACAGTGCGGCGGCAAAAGCGGCGGGATGGTGTTTCTTGATCCATGCCGAAATGTAAACAAGATGCGCAAAGCTTGCCGCGTGGCTTTCAGGAAAACCGTAGGAGCCAAAACCTTCAATCTGCTTGAAGCACCGTTCGGCAAAATCCGGGTCATACCCGCGTGCCACCATGCGCCCGACAAATTTGCCCTTGAATTTTTCTATTGTGCCCAAGTTGCGAAAGGTGGCCATGGCGCGGCGCAACCCGTTGGCCTCCTCAGGCGTGAACTGCGCGGCCACAATGGCCAGCTTCATCGCCTGTTCCTGGAACAGGGGCACGCCAAATGTTTTGCCCAGCACGTCACGCAACTCGTCCTTGTCGCCCATGCCCGGGGCTGGCGAGGGGTATTCGATTTTTTCCTTGCCACTGCGGCGGCGCAAGTAAGGATGCACCATGTCGCCTTGAATGGGGCCGGGTCTTACAATGGCGACCTCGATCACCAGATCATAAAAATTGACCGGCTTCAGGCGTGGCAGCATGCTCAGCTGGGCCCGGCTTTCAACCTGAAATACGCCAATCGCATCAGCTTTTCGCAGCATTTCATAAACCGTGGGGTCCTCGCGTGGCACGGAGGCAAGATCGTAGGATTTTCCCTCATGAACGCGGATCAGATCAAAGGCCTTGCGGATGCAGGTGAGCATGCCCAAGGCCAGCACGTCCACTTTCATCATTCGCAAGGCATCAATGTCGTCCTTGTCCCACTCGATGAAAAAACGGTCTTTCATGGTGGCGGGGCCGACAGGCACACATTCATCCAAACGGTCCTGTGTGAGGACAAAGCCCCCGACATGCTGTGACAGGTGGCGCGGAAAGCCGATGAGGTCATTGGCGGCCTTGACGGCGCGTGCCACCAATGGGCTGGCCGGATCAAGCCCCCCCTGCCGGACATGGTCATCTTTCATGGCACTTCCCCAACTGCCCCATATGCTGCTGGAGAGGTTGGCGGTCACATCCTCGGTAAGGCCAAACACCTTGCCCGCTTCACGGATGGCACTGCGCGGGCGATAGCAAATCACAGTAGCCGCCAGTGCGGCGCGATGGCGGCCATAACGTCCATAAATGTTCTGGATCACCTCTTCGCGCCGTTCATGCTCAAAATCGACGTCGATGTCAGGCGGTTCCTTGCGTTCCTCACTGATGAAGCGTTCGAACAGGAGATCGATCTGCATGGGGTCAACGGCGGTTATGCCCAGGGCATAGCAAACGGCGGAATTGGCTGCTGATCCGCGTCCCTGGCAGAGAATGTTCCGGCTTTTTGCGTAACTCACGATGTCGTGGACAGTGAGGAAATACGGGGCAATCTCCATCTTGGCGATGAGTGCCAGTTCCTTTTCCATGGCGGCCCGGACTTTTTCCGGAATGACGCTGCCATAGCGCCATGCCGCCCCTTGCCAGGCAATATCATGCAGGTGCTGTTGTGCTGTTTTGCCTTTTGGAACGGGTTCGCCGGGATAGTTGTATTTGATCTGATCAAGCGAAAAGGAAATGCGGCCTGCAAAACGCATGGTTTCGGCAACGGCTTCTGGCGCTGCATCAAAAAGCGCCATCATTTCGTCCACGGATTTCAGATGCCGCTCGGCGTTGGCTTGGAGAAGATGGCCTGCGTCCTGCAGCGTGACGTGTTTGCGGATGCAGGTAACAACGTCATGCAGGTCGCGCCGTTCAGGGCAATGGTAGAGAACATCGTTGGTGGCCAGCAGCGACACATCAGTGCCTTGCGCGATGTGTTGCAATTGCCGCAGACGGCGCTGGTCATCGCCATGATAAGGCATGGACACGCCCAGCCAAACCCTGCCGGGTGCCATTTTTGCCAGTTTGCCAAGCAGCACACGGAGTGAGTCCGGATGCATTTCCTGCTCCGCTATCGGGGCATGCTCGATGTTGCCGAGGTCTTCTTCTTGCCGGGAAAGTCCCTGGTTCCAAAATCCTGGAGCTGCGCTTTCCGCAGTTTCTTTGGCGTCATGATTGGGCAGCACCACAAGAAGCAGCCCTTCTTGCCATTTGAGAAGATCACCGAGTGCCAGAAAGCACGAGCCCTTGGGCGACCGCAATTTTCCGGCACTCAACAATCTGCACAGGTTGGCATAGGCAGCGCGGTCTGCCGGATAGGCCAGAATATCTGGCGTACCGTCGACAAAAACGAGGCGTGCGCCAACCAAAAGCCTGGGCCGGTCCGCTTGCATCTCCTGCACTGCCGCGTAGGCCCGCACAACGCCTGCCACACTATTGCGATCAGCAATTCCGATGGCGGCATAACCAAGATGTGCGGCGGCCTGAACCAGTTCCCGCGGGTGCGATGCGCCGTGCAGAAACGAGTAGTTCGTGGTCACGGCAATTTCAGCAAAGTCCTTCACGCGAAAGCCCCATGCAGGAACCATTGCGAGGTCGTGCCATTGCGGTAGAGCCAGTAACGTTTGCCCTCATGGTCTTCCATGCGGAAATAATCACGTGAAGGCTGGGGGGTTGCATGGCGCCACCATTCCATCGCAATGCGTTCAGGGCCTTCAAGGTACTTCACAGCATGGCGTGCCCGGCGCCAAACAAACTGTTGCATCGTCACCAAGTCCGCCAGCTGTGGCTGGCCAAACAGGCGCAGCGGACGGCGTGGCGCGTCTTTTGACTTGCGGGTTTTCTTCCAGGGCAATTGCGGGATTTGCGCCTGTTGCGCGGGCACTGTCACCCAGGCCTGTTCGGGAATATGGGTATCACGCGGCTGAAACGCGAGAATGCGGTCTCCACCGAACCGTGCGGCAAGACGGTCAACCAGGAAACCCATTTCAGCGATGCCATTGACCTTGGCATCAAGGTCAACAGCCTCGGGCGACAGGCGTTCCACGCAAGCGGCAGAAAGCCGGATCAGATCAAAACCAAAACCGGGATCCACCGGATCGGCAAGTGTATCCAGTTTCTGCTGGAAAAGCCGTTCGATGACTGCGGGGTCGCGCGCAGGCGCTCCCATTTCAATGGCAATGCGACACACCGCGCCATCGGCACGAAAGAACGCTGCCTCAATCCGGCGCGCACCTTCGCCCTGCCGCTCGAGGATTTTTGCCAGTGCTGTTGCAAGGGATGCAAGCGTGGCGCGGATCACCTCCTCCGTGACGATCGGTTCGGCGAAGTTCTGCTCTTGCCAGTAATCTGGAGGTGGTGTGCGTGGTGTGATTGGCTTTTGTGTGCGGCCAAAAGCCAGGTCGAGTGCCGCGACCATGCCCGTGCCAAAACGCGCCACCATTTCGGGGCGTTGGCGCGCTGCCACCTGCCCCACTGTCTTGAGGCCGGCGCGGCGGAAGGCGCGTGTTGTCGCCGCACCAAGAGCAAGCGCCTCAACGGGAAGCGGTCGCATGGCTTGTTCCTCTTCCCCGGAGGCGACAACAACTCCGTTGCGGTAACACGCCAAGGCAGCCGCCGTTGTGGCATTGCCAGCCGAGGCCCCCTGCACCGCAAAGCCCTGGGCTTGCAAACGTTCAATAATTTTACCCAACATCGCCTGTTCGCCACCAAAAAGATGGCTGACACCTGTTACATCGAGCACAAGCCGGCGCGGACCATCCAGCGCCACAAACGGCGTAAAACGGCCACACCAATCGGCAATTTGCGTGAGCAACTTCAAATCGGCCGGCTCTTTGGCCGCCACAACACTGAGTGCCGGCAGCATGGCGCGGGCATTGGCCAGCGGCTGGCCCACAGTCAGGCCCAGCGCTGCGGCCTTGCGATCCACGGCCGAGAGTCGCAGGGTGTTGTTCACCTTGGCCACGAGCGCCAAAGGTGGCGCGTTCCGGGCCCGCCCGCTGCGCTGCAGCCGGTCAGTCGGCAGGTGCGGAAACCACAGCGCCATGATGCGCCGTGGGGCTTTGGAAGATACGCCCATCACAATTCCACTCCATAAACCATTGTCCGGTTTTTCCATGCCGGTTGCGCATGAGGCTCACTTCAAAAACCGGGTAGCCCCAATCTTCATTGTGTGTTTGCGACACTGCCGCACGCACCAGCCAGCGGGTCTCTGCCGTGCTGGCGTCCGGCTCAGCACCGAGACGCAAAAGTGATGCCGTTATGGATTTTTGCGCACAGGCCAGCGTCAGCCGTCTGCTGGCCACCAGATCAAGCGTTTTGGGGTTGCCGGGAATTTCGATCACCACAGCGCCAAGTGCCGCGCACGACATGGCATCATTGGCAGCGCGCAATCCGTCTCTGGCATTGGCTACACAGAGCAAAATCATGCGGGCCGGATTGAGGCCAAGCTCAAGAAGGCCGGTGGGCGAAATTTCACCAAATTCCTGGGCCGAAAAATCCTGCCTGATCCACAGCAGGTGTTTGTCTGCCATCACACGCGAGGCAAGCCCGGCGATAAAACCCGTTGCCGCCGTTTCATGGCCAACAGCAGCGAAAACCTCATGCAGTGCGCCATGCTTAAGCCCGCCCTTCAGGCAAAGGTCAGCCTCCGTGTGACCCAGCGGTGTGCGAAGGGGCAGTTTTTCAAACTCTGGCCTGTCCAGACAGGCTTTAAGGGCGGAGAGGGATTGCATGGGAGCAGATAAGAACAAAATAGGAACAATGTCAACGCGCCTGCCACAAGGGCAACCCGCGATTGGCGACTTGGTTAAGCGCGGTAGCCCATCACCCGCCGGATCATGATCGGTGCCGCGATTGAGGCAATCAACAGCACGCCCATCAGCACGCTGATGACGATGCCGGGGACATTGACCAGGGACAGGGCCAGCGTTGCCAATCCCAGCACAAACACGGCCAACACGACTCCGCCAATGGAGCCGACGCCACCAGCGATGGAAACGCCACCGAGAATAACCATCGTAATAATATCGAGCTCCCAACCGAGCGCGATGTTGGAGCGGGTGGAGCCGATGCGCGAGGTGAGCAAGACGGCGGCCAGGCCAGCCATCAATCCGGTGAGGCTGAAGAGGGCGAGCTTGATGCGGTCAACGGGAATGCCAGAGAACAGGGCGGCTGTCGGGTTGTTGCCGATGGCGAAGAGGCGGCGGCCGGTTGCGGTGCGATGCAGGACGAGGGCGAAGATTGCGGCCAGCACGAGGAACAGGGCGAAAGAATAGGCGATGGGTGGTGACTTGAGCAGATAGCCCTGCCCCACCGTCGAGAATCCCGGCGGGTAGGTGGTGATGGCCTGGTCGCCAAGCACAACTTGTGCCAGTCCCCGAAACAACGACATGGTGCCGATGGTGACGACGATGGAAGGAAGGCCGATCTTCGTGACCAACACGCCGTTGACCATGCCGCACAGCAGACCCACACCCATGCCAATGGCAGCCAGGGTCCACGGGCCGTAACCCAATCCGGCGCACAGGCCCATCGCCAATGATGCAAGAGCAATGATGGCTGCCACCGAAAGATCGATCTCGCGCGTCAAAATCAGAAGGGCCATGGGCAAGGCGATGATGGCTTTTTCGGAAAAGTTGAAGGTGGCATCAGACAGGGTCCAGATGTCGAGGAAGTAGGGCGAGATCACCGTGCCCATCACCAACACGCCGACCAGCAGCAACGCGAGGATGAACTCCCAGCGCAGAAAGAAGTCGGACCAGCGGAAGGGTTCCTTGTCCAACACGTCATAACGCGGTGTGGAGACGCTCATGTTTTTCCTCCCGCCGCTGCACGGCGTGCCTCGGGCAGGATCAACTTGCCTGCTCTACGTTCACTGCGGGCGTTGACAATCACCGCCGCCAGAATGACGGCACCTGATATTGCCATCTGCCAAAAGGGCGACACGTTGATCACCGGCAGGGCGTTGACCACAACACCAAGGAACAATGCGCCCAGCAAAGCACCCGGCACGCTGCCAATGCCGCCGGCAATCGACACGCCACCAATCACGCAAGCGGCGATGATGGTGAGTTCGTAACCGTTGGCGATGTCGACATAGGCAATGCCGTAGCGCGACACCCACAAGGCACCACACAATCCGGACACGGCTCCGGCCAGCGCATAGACCAACACCAGGTGGCGCCGAAGATTGATGCCGCAAAAGCGTGCCGCCACAGGATTGCCGCCGATGGCATAGAGCGAGCGACCCGCAGCGGTGTAGTTCAGAAACACATAGAACGCGACGGAAACCAGAAGCGCAAACCACAGGAGCACACTGACGCCGAAAATGTTCATTTTCGGAAAGGCAACGAAGGCGGGTGACATGTCGTCCGATGTCAGCCATGCACCACCGGCGATGACGAAAATCAGTCCGCGATACACAGCCAATGTCCCGAGTGTGACCACAATGGGCGGGATGTTGAGATTGGCCACCAGCCCGCCATTGACCAGTCCGAATGCTGCGCCAACACCAATGGCCAGCAGCAAAACCAGCGGCATCGGCACGGACGGATAGGCGGCGGCGAAGAGTGCCGAGACCATTCCGGTCAGCGCAAGGTTGGATGCGACGGAGAGATCAATGCCGCGGGTCAGGATGATGGCCATCTGGGCGAGGGTCAGCATGAAGAGGAACGAGGTGTCGACCAACACGCCGTAAATGCTGTCGGGCGTCAGAAATACGGGTGCGCGCAAACCGACGAGCAAAACCAGACCTGCAACAACAAGCGCCAGGGCTGCTTCGCGCGACCGCAGCCAGTTCATGCCGCTTTTTCCACAGCAGCACCCGTAGCGGCGGAGACGATCTGCTCGCGCGTCGCCTCGCCTTTGGCAAAGCGCGCCACGATGCGGCCTTCCTGCATGACGATGATGCTGTCGGCCATGCCCATGACTTCCGGCAGTTCGGACGACACCAAGATGATAGCAAGGCCCTTGCCCGCGAGTTCACTCATCAACTCATGCACGGCTGCTTTTGATCCGATGTCGATGCCTTTGGTGGGTTCGTCGAGAATGAGGATGGCAGGATCCGCTGCCAGCCATTTCGCGATGACAACTTTTTGCTGGTTGCCGCCGGAAAGATCACCGATGTGCTGGTCCCAACTGGAGGCCTTGACCTGCAAGGCATGGCCGAGATCGCGGGTGGCGCTGCGTTCGCTGTCACTGGACAGCAGGCCGCCGCGCACATGCTTGGCGAGAGACGCGAGTGTGGTGTTTTCGCGCACGCCCATGGGCAGAATGGCACCCTGCACCTGGCGATCTTCCGGGACGTAGGAGATGCCCCGGGCGATGGCATCGGCGGGTGATGAGATGGTCACTACTTCACCCTTCACTTTCACTTGCCCTGTTGTGGCCTTCGAGATGCCAAACAGGGCCTGCATGGTTTCGGATCGTCCGGCCCCCACCAAACCGTAGAAGCCGAGGATTTCGCCCTTGCGAAGCGTGAAGTTCACATCGGCGAATTCCGTGGCGTTGCTGAGGTTGGTTACTTCAAGAACCGTTTCGCCGATGATTGCATTTCGCCTGGGGTATATCTGGTCGATGGAGCGACCCACCATGAGTTTCACCAGATCATTTTGCGTCACGTTGCTGATGTCGCCTTCGCCCACTTTCTCGCCGTCGCGCAAACACACCCAACGGTCGGCAACGCGGAAAATTTCGTCGAACTTGTGGGAGATGAAGAGGATGGCGCGGCCTTCGCCTTTCAGACGCGCCACGATGCGAAACAGTTCGTCGATTTCGCGGGCGGACAGCGACGCGGTGGGTTCGTCCATGATGACGATGCGCGAGTCATGGCTGAGGGCGCGGGCGATGGAGACGAGGTGCTTCTGTGCCACACCGAGTTGCTTGAGTGGTGTCGCCGGGTCGATGTCGGTCTCGATGGATTTCAGGATATCGCCAGCACGTTGCTGCATGGTGCGCCAATCGATGAAACTGCGCTGGCGCGGGGCGTGGCCCATGAAAATGTTTTCAGCGACGGTGAGTTCATCGAACATCGCCGTTTCCTGGTGGATGGCGGTGATGCCTGCTTTCCAGGAATCGGCGGGGCTGATGAAGGTCTGTTGCTTGCCGTTGACTTCGATGCTGCCTTCATCGGGCAGATAGATGCCGGTGAGCAGCTTGACTACCGTGGATTTGCCTGCACCGTTCTCGCCGATGAGTGCAGTCACCTCCCCCGCCTTCAATGCAAATCCGACGTCGTGCAGAGCGCGAACGCCGGGGAATGATTTTGAGAGTCCGGTGAGGGTCAGCATGGATGGTGGGTTCAGAAACGGCTTCCAACCCACGCCGTCACCCCGGCTAAGGCCGGGGCGAAGCTTAGAAGTGGTCATTGTTGACCAAACAAGCCTTGTCCCGGCCTTCGCCGGGATGACGGTGGATAGGGGTCGTTTTTTTGAACGGCTCAGAATATTTTCGAGAACTGTTCGATGTTCGACTTGTCGAAGGTGAAGGGATCGGACATGGCGGCGTCGGCGCCATCACCAATCTTGATTTCACCCATGCGGCCGGCCTTGATGGACGTTCCGGCAGCACCTGTGGCTTCGCCCTTGACGAGTGCGATGGCAATCATCGTGGCGGAATAACCAAGGTCAATCGGATTCCAGATGGCGAAGGTGTCTGTGGCTCCGGCGAGTACCGCACCCTTCATTTCCGACGGCAGACCAAGGCCTGTCACAAAGATCTTGCCAACGAGACCTGCGTCTTCAACGGCCTTGGCGGCGGCAACAATGCCGACCGATGTTGGTGCGATCACACCTTTCAGGTTTGGATGGGCTTTGATCAGGCCTTGCATTTCGCGGTAGCTCTTGTCGGCCACGTCGTCACCATAGACGGTGGCGACCAGCATCATCTTGGCGTAGTCAGGCTTGGCCCATTCTTTTTTCATTTCCTCGATCCAGATGTTCTGGTTCGTGGCCTGGGCGGTGGCGGAGAGAATGGCCACTTCGCCTTCATTCTTGAGGGTGGCGGCCATCATCTGCACGCACTTTGAGCCGATCAAGGCATTGTTTGACGGATTGAGGTGCATGATTCGGCCTTCGGCGGCAACACCGGAGTCGAACGAGATCACCTTGATGCCGCGTTCCATGGCTTTCTTGCACACGGGTACAAGAGCGGTCTGGTCGTTGGCGGAAATGGCTATTGCATCGACCTTCTGTGCGATCAGCGAGTCGATGACGGCGATTTGTTCTTCTGCTGTCGTCTTTGTCGGGCCGGTGTAGATCAACTCCACGCCACCCACTTCCTTGGCAGCTTCGAGGCCACCATCGCGGCAGGCATCGAAGAAGCCGATGCCGAGCGCTTTCACGACCATGGCCACGCGGATGTCTGCGGCTGTGGCTGTTGATGTGAGTGCGAACGGGCTGGCTGCGGTTGCAGCGCCAGCGGCAAAGAGTTTCAGTGTATCACGGCGGGTTTTCATCAGCATGGTATCCTCCCAATGTGCTGTTTTCATTCAAGCGGCGGAACGCGCGAAGAAGCTCTCGCGTTCCACAATTTTCACATCAACGCCTTGGGCCTTGATGTGGTCGAGCATGTGAGCTGGTGCATCAGCATCGGTCACAAGCGTATGAACACGGGACAGTTGGCACACAGCCATGCTGCCCCGTTGTTCAAATTTCGATGAGTCGGCGATCACCACGAGTTGCTCGGCGCGCGCCAGCAATTTGGCCTCGGCCCGGGCGATCAGGGGATCACCTTCGATGATACCCATTTGCGTGATGGCGTAGCAGCTCATGAACATTTTTGATGCGGTGAAATGCTGGATGGCATCTTCATCAAAGGGCGAGAGGATGATGCCTTGCTCGCGATAGACTTCGCCGCCCGGCAGAACGATGCGGTTGTTGCTGGTGGCAATCAGCTCGTGGGAAATCGGCACCGAGTTGGTGAGGATTTGCATGCGGCGCTCACGCAGGAATTCGGCCATGTGCCAGGTGGTCGATCCGGCATTGATGATGATCGAGTCACCATCCTTGCACATGCCGGCGGCAATGCGGGCCACGGCGCGTTTGCGATCAGCATTTAGTGTTTGGCTGACACCGAAAGACCGCGTGGAAAGATGTGATTGCTGGGCGGCCTCAATGGCTTCGGCTCCGCCGTGCACGCGTTTCAATTGCCCCATCTCTTCGAGTTTGACGAGATCGCGGCGCAGGGTGGCGGGGGAAGCGTGGAGTTTTTCCATGAGTGCGGGAATGCGCACAAGCCGGTGTTCGCGCACCATCGTCAAAATTCTTTGCCAGCGCTCCCTTTCGTGCATTGCTCAAAAGTACTCATGTTCGTTCATCTTGGTCAAGGAAGATTCAAGATTGTGCATCGCAAAACATCATTGCGGCGCAACATTGACGTTTTCTGTTTGACGGTGAGCGAACGTGACAATAAGTTCCTTGGCCATGACAAATCAAATGCTCACATCCCTGTGGGATGACGCCTGCGCCAAAACTCTCGATGAACCTGGCCTGCTGCTGTATCGGTCGAATTTGCTGGGGGCGGATTTGCGCATCACCAATTTCGGCGGTGGCAATACATCGGCGAAAGTGACGCACAAGGATCCGCTCACCGGTGCCGATGTGAAAGTGCTCTGGGTGAAGGGTTCGGGCGGGGACATCGGGTCGATGAAGCTTGATGGCTTTGCCACGCTCTATACGGACCGACTGGAATCGCTGAAGGGATTGTACACGAGCATCGATCAGGAAGATGCCATGGTGCATGCGCTGAATCACTGTATCTTCAATCTGAATCCACGGGCGCCTTCGATTGATACGTGTTTGCACGGCTATGTGCCCTTTGCCCATGTGGACCATGTGCATTCCGATGCGGTGATTGCGATAGCGGCGGCGGAAGATTCGGAAGCGCTGACCAGAAAAGTGTTTGGCGACGAGATGGGTTATCTGCCCTGGCAGCGCCCCGGCATCGATCTTGGCATCAAGCTTGGCAACATGGCGGCAAACAATCCAAAACTGGTTGGGGTTGTTCTAGGCAGCCACGGATTGTTCACATGGGGGAACACCGCGAAAGGCTGTTATGATACCACACTGCGCATCATCAACAACGCGGCGGCATGGCTGGATGACAACCGCAAGAAGCCGGCGTTTGGCGGCGAGAAGGTGAGATCGCTCCCGGATGCTGAGCGCCGCGCGGTGGCGCTTCGCTTGATGCCAGACATTCGCGGGCGGATTTCAAAGGATGAGTACAAGGTTGGACATTTCACTGATGCGCCGGAAGTATTGGAGTTTGTGAATTCGAAGCAGCTGGATGCGCTTGCACCGCTGGGCACATCGTGTCCGGATCATTTTCTGCGCACGAAAATCCGCCCCCTGATCATTCCACATGATGCTGATGGCGCGGCGTTGGATCGACTGTTGCAGGATTATCGTGAAGGCTATGCGGCTTATTATGCGCGCTGCAAACATGCCTATTCGCCAGCGATGCGTGACGCCAATGCGGTGATCTATCTGGTGCCGCAAGTGGGCCTCATTTCTTTTGCCAAGGACCGTGCCACTGCGCGGATTGCGGCGGAGTTCTACACCAACGCCATCAATGTCATGCGCGGGGCTGCCGGCGTTTCCAAGTACAAGGGTTTGGAGGAACAGGAAGCTTTCAACATTGAGTACTGGCTGTTGGAGGAAGCGAAGCTTTCGCGCATGCCAAAGCCCAAACCCCTGCAGGGCCGCGTGGCATTGGTGACCGGAGCGGCCAGCGGCATTGGTTTGGCCATCGCCGAGAAACTTGCGGCACAGGGTGCTTGTATCACGATTGCCGATATCAACGACGCGGGTATGGCAGAGGTTGCCGCGGATTTGAGCGCGCGGTTCGGCAAAGACAATGTGCATACGGCCCATCTGGATGTGACATCAGAAGCCGCCGTCATTGCGGGATTTGAAAGCACGGTTGCCCGCTTTGGTGGCCTCGACATTGTCGTGAACAATGCCGGCATTGCCATTCCGGCACCGGCTGAAGACACGTCGCTTGAGGTGTGGAACAAACAGATGGCGATTCTCGGCACGGGATACTTCCTGGTGGGCCGCGAAGGATTTAAAATTCTCAAACGCCAAAACTGTGCGGGTTCGATGATCTACATTGCCTCGAAGAACGGCATGGTCGCCTCACCTGGCACGTCAGCCTATGGTGCCATGAAAGCGGCGGAAATCCATCTGGCCCGGGTTTTGGCCGCTGAAGGTGCGGCGTTTGGCATCCGCGTCAACACGGTCAATCCCGATGCGGTGCTGCGTGGATCGAAAATCATGTCGGAAGGCTACCGCAAGAGCCGGGCCGACAGTTTGAATATCAAACCGGAAGAGCTGGAAGACCATTACCGCAAGCGCTCACTGCTGCAACGCAGTGTGTATCCTGAGGACATTGCGGAGGCCGTCTACTGGTTTGCGTCTGATGCTTCCAACAAATCCACCGGCAACATTATCAATGTCGATGCCGGCCATTTGGCTTCGTTTACGCGGTAGGCACCATGACATTCACCATTTCCCATGACTTCATCGCAGCCCACAATGCCAAGGCCCAGGCGGCACATGATGAAGACTATGCGCATTTGACACGACAGTTGGAACGCAACGGAACAGACATTGAAGCAATCACCGCCCGCGTCATGGACTATGCCGTTGCCGTGCCCACCTGGGGAGTTGGCACCGGTGGCACACGATTTGCCCGCTTTCCCGGCCCCGGTGAACCGCGCAATATTCATGACAAGTTGGAAGACTGCGGTGTCATCAACCAACTGACGCGGCATACGCCCAGTGTTTCGCCGCATTTTCCGTGGGACAAGGTTTCGGACTACCGGGCGCTGAAGCAAGAGGCATCGCAACACGCGCTTGGTTTTGATGCGGTCAATTCCAACACGTTTCAGGATCAGGCAAAGCAGAAACACTCTTACAAGTTCGGCTCGCTCACCCACGCCAACAAGGCCACGCGTGAACAGGCGGTTGCGCACAACATCGAATGCATCGAGATCGGCAAGCAGTTGGGATCGAACGCGTTGACCGTGTGGATTGCGGACGGTTCAAATTTTCCGGGCCAGAGCAATCTCACGAAAGCGTTTGACCACTACCTCGACAGTTTGCGCACCATTTACGATGCGCTGCCCAAGGGCATGTCGGTTTTTCTCGAGCACAAGATGTATGAGCCTGCGTTTTACTCGACGGTCATTTCTGACTGGGGTTCCAGCTTCATGGCTGCATGTGAGTTGGGTGAGAAGGCGAAATGTCTGGTCGACTTGGGTCATCACGCACCCAACACCAACATCGAGCAGATCGTGGCGCGGCTGGTGCACGCGAAAAAGCTGGCGGGGTTTCATTTCAACGATTCAAAGTATGGTGATGATGATCTCGATTCCGGCGCTGTCGATCCATTCCGGTTGTTTCTGGTATTCAATGAGTTGGTCGATGCGGAACAACGCAAAGTCGCAGGCTTCAATCCTGCTTACATGATCGACCAATCCCACAACGTCACCGATCCCATCGAGAGCTTGATGGGTTCAGCCATGGAAATCACACGGGCTTATGCCAAGGCGCTGTTGGTCAATCGTGAGACGCTTGGTCAGCTGCAAGCGGGAAGTGATGTGATGGCGGCGCACCGGTTGTTGAAAGCTGCTTACAATATCGACGTCACACCCATCCTGTGTGAGGCGCGGAAACGCAAGGGTGGCGCATTGCACCCTTGGGCCTGCTACCGCGCTTCTGGCTACCGCGCGGAGAAAACAAGTGAACGGCCCGCCGTCGCAGGATCGAGTTCGGGGATTGTATGAACAACAGCAATTTCCAAGTCCCAGGCATGATACCCGTTACAAAGTTGCAATTTTGTCGGCAAACGTCCGGCGAAAGTTTCCGGGACTTTTATGGAACCGTTGCTCAAAAGCCGCGTAAAAACTTGAAAGAGATCCAAAGCCACAATCAAATGCAATGGATGCCACAGGCCGGTCTGTGGCGATCAACATGGACTGCGCGGTATCCAGGCGGTGGCGGGTGATGGATTGCTTGATGGTCAAGCCGATGGTGCGCTTGTAGAGCGACATGGCGTAATTGGGATGGAGGTCTGCGGCGCGCGCCACCTCTTCTGCTGAAATGTTTTCCAGTGCTTTTTCGCCAACAAATCGGGCCATGCGCTCCACCCGCAGTGCCCGGTCATGATTCTGGCTAATGGCCGAGAACTTGTCTGCAACCGGGGCAACGTCTCGAAGGTCCCACCAGCCTTCACGGTCGAGGCGGCGAACCCTGGCGGTTAATTCATCGCGCACGATGGGTTGCAGCTGGGTATCTCCAGATTGCAGGTCCTCCCGCCAGCGGGTGAACATATCGGGGTCGTAGGACTTGATTTCGAGTGCCTCAATCATCGCGCCGCGAAAAATAGCGTCGCGTAACCGGCTGAGGGCAGGAAGTTCAATGAATACAGACATTGGAACATAGAGACAGACAAAGCTGGTTTCTGCCTTGCAAGACGTAACCTGGTGGGGGATCATTCCCCAAAACAGCACCAAGCGGCCGCTGGACAGCGTTAGTTCCCTGCCATCGAACCAATATGTCATTCCGCCGGTCAGGACCAAATTGAGTTCAACCTGGCTGTGCATGTGCGGACCAGACATAGGAAAGACTTTCATTGAACGACCGGCACAAAAGCTGTGATCGCCAAAAACCTCAACCGGATAACCACGGTCCATTTCGGCGTGGAGGCGCACACCCTCGCTTTGAGTTTGAGTTAGAGGTCTGAGGACCCTTTTCATGGCGCTACAACGCTGATTCTTAGGATTCTGGAAGTTTCAGGACCGATTTCGGTAGAAACTTACCGAAAACCCCTTCAGTGTCAATCTGTGCATCGGATTCCATATTCCAAAATGGAACCATGCGACTTCGACCGCCACCATGGTGGTGGCGGGTCAAGGGAGGAAGACTATGACATTTACAAAGGGCCTTTCCGGCCTAGCGCTTGCTATTGCACTTTCAACTTCAACGGCGATGGCCGGCGAACTTGTGCTGAATTCGGACCAATCCGATCCGGCGCCGAAGAAGGCGATGGAAGAGCTGATTGCCGATTTCCAAAAGGCCAACCCAGGCATCACGGTGAAGTGGAACAACTTCGACCATGAAGGCTACAAATCAGCCATCCGCAACTTTTTGACCGCAGACGCGCCAGATGTGGCCGCCTGGTATGCCGGCAACCGCATGGCACCATTCGTCAAAGCCGGACTTTTCGAGGCCGTTGACGACGTTTGGGATGCCAATGGCCTCAACGACCAGTTGAAGTCTGCCGCTGCCTCGATGGTCATTGATGGCAAGAAGTGGGGCGTTCCCTACACCTACTATCAGTGGGGCATCTACTACAACAAAACTGCCTATGCGAAGGCCGGTGTGACCGAGCCCAAGAACTGGGCAGAATTTGTTGCCAACTGCGAAAAGTTCAAGGCGGCCGGCATTGATTGCCTGACCACTGGCACCAAGGCCCTTTGGCCAGGTGCAGGCATTTTCGATTACATCAACATGCGCACCAATGGCTATGAGTTCCACATGGATCTCACGGCTGGCCGCGTGAAATGGACGGACCCCAAGGTCAAGGCGGCATTTGCCGAATGGGCCAAGGTCGTTCCCTACATGTCAGCCAACGCCGCCGCCATTGACTGGCAGGATGCCGCAGCCCTCCTTTCACAGGGCAAGGCCGCCAACTACGTCATGGGCAACTTTGCTGTCGCCACCTTCAAAGAAGGCGGCATGACGAACGACACCCTCGGCTTCATGGTGTTCCCGGAAATCACGCCGGGCATTCCTCGGGCCGAGGAAGCCCCGACGGATACATTCCACATTCCGTCAGGTGCCAAGAACAAGGCGGATGCCAAGACGTTCCTGGCCTATGTCGCTTCACCAGAAGCGCAAACCAAGATGAACGCCACCCTCGGCCAGCTGCCTGTGAACAACAAGTCCACAGTCGGCGACGATCCGTTCATCAAGGCTGGCTTCGAAGAATTGTCATCGGCTTATGCGCTGGCGCAATTCTTTGACCGAGATGCTCCTGCCGACATGGCAAAGGCCGGCATGGAAGGCTTCCAGGAGTTCATGGCAAAGCCAGAGAACATCGACGCCATTCTGGAACGTCTCCAGAAGGTCGCAGACAAGGTCTACAAGTAAGACCTCCTCCCGGGTTCGGGGGCTGGCAACAGCCCTCGAACCCTCCCTCTCCCCGCCCGCAAGCGAGAGAGAAAATGTGACGACGTCTTTCAGCTTCACACGAGGCAACACGTGTCCACACCATCTACATCGGCCTTCAACCAGCGCAAGCTGGCACCGTGGTTGTTTCTTGCACCCGGCATTCTCATTTTTCTCCTCTATGTCATTTTCCCGATTTTCCAATCCATTTGGATCAGCTTCTTTGAGTGGGATGGCCTGGGGCCAAAGACCTGGGTTGGCATGGGCAACTATGTTGATTTGCTGGACGATGACTCGTTTTATACGTCGCTGAAGAACAACATCATCTGGCTTGTGCTCTATCTCTTGGCCATCCCGGCGGGATTGGCGGTGGCACTGTTCCTCAACCAGACCGTATCGGGTATCAGACTTTACAAGTCGCTGTTCTTCTTTCCCTTCGTCATCAGCCAGGTTGTTGTGGGCCTGATCTTCAGCTGGTTCTATGCGCCTGACTTTGGCTTGTTGCCGAAGGTGATCGGGTTTTTCACGGGTACGGAAACCGCCATCCTCGCTGAAGACCGTTTTGCGACCTATGGTGTCATTGCCGCCGGCCTCTGGCCGCAGATTGCCTATTGCATGATCCTCTATCTCACGGGGCTCAACAATATCAGCTCCGAGCAGGTGGAAGCGGCGCGCATGGACAATGCAAAGGGCTGGTCGATGCTATGGCACATCATCATTCCGCAACTGCGACCTGCCACGTTCATTGCCTTGGTCGTCACTGTGATTGGCGCATTGCGCTCCTTCGACCTGATTTCGATCATGACAGTGGGGGGTCCCTATGGATCAACGCGCGTCTTGTCGTACTTCATGTATGAGCAGGCACTGTCGGAATATGGCTATGCCATGGGCTACGGCGCGGCGATTGCAGTTGTGTTGTTTGCCATCATGTTGGTGTTCATCTCGATCTTCATTGTCCGCATGCTCGGCCAGGAAAGGAACGCCTGATGTTTCCGACACCCATTGCGCGCACCAAGCCGTGGATCCAGCGAACCTACAAGTGGCTGCTGCCTGTCGCGCTGCTGTTGTGGCTGCTGCCGCTCATCGGCATCGCGGTGACGTCGATCCGTCCGTCGTCCGACCTCGCATCCGGCAATTATTTTGGCTGGCCCTCCGGTTTTGATTTTGTCAAAAACTATTCCGCCGTGTTCGAGAACTCGAACATCGGCTGGTACATCCTCAACTCCTTCAAGGTGACGATTCCCACCGTGATCGGTGCCGTCGGCCTATCATGTCTCACCGGATTTGCCTTGGCCGTCTACAAGTTCAAAAGCAACCTTCTGGTGTTCTTCATGTTTGTGGCAGGAAACTTTGTGCCGTTCCAGATTTTGGCCATCCCTGTGCGCGATCTTACGCAGAGCCTGGGCATGTACAACACCACCACTGGCCTGGTGATGTTTCACGTGGCTTTTCAAACTGGATTCTGCACGCTGTTCATGCGCAATTTCATCAAGGGGCTGCCGTTCGCGCTGATTGAGTCGGCCCGGGTTGAAGGGGTGAATGAATGGAAAATATTCTGGCACATCGTGATGCCGCTGATGCGGCCCGCCATTGCCGCGCTGTCGGTGCTGATTTTCACCTTCATCTGGAACGACTACTTCTGGGCCACCGTGATGGCAAACTCGGCGGACGTCAGACCCGTCACAGCCGGCATGAGTGAACTCAAGGGCCAATGGAAAGTGGCGTGGGAATTGATCTCCGCCGCGTCGATCATTGCAGCGCTTCCACCCGTTGCCATGTTCTTCCTGATGCAAAAACACTTCATCGCCGGCCTCACGCTTGGCGCAACAAAGGGGTAGTCCATGGCCGCCGTCACATTGAAAAATGCGCGTAAAAGTTTCGGTGACGCCCACATCATCAAAGGTGTGGACCTTGACATCAAGGATGGCGAATTTGCCGTGTTCGTCGGGCCATCCGGCTGCGGCAAATCCACCTTGCTGCGCATGATTGCCGGGCTGGAGGAGTTCACTTCCGGTTCCCTGCAGATCGGCGGGGTGGAGATGGCGCGCGTCGAGCCCGCCGACCGGGGTGTCGCCATGGTGTTCCAATCTTACGCGCTCTATCCCCACATGACGGTG
This sequence comes from Hyphomicrobiales bacterium, assembly GCA_043768765.1. Lineage (GTDB taxonomy): Bacteria > Pseudomonadota > Alphaproteobacteria > Rhizobiales > Aestuariivirgaceae > Aestuariivirga. The sequence continues at coordinate 32,808 of JAYVKC010000053.1, forward strand.
CGCGACAACATCGGCTTTGGCCTGAAAATGACAGGGCACTCGCGCCAAGACATCGAAACCCGAACCAAGGCGGCGGCAGACATGTTGCAGCTTGGACCGATGATGGACCGCAAGCCGTCACAGCTTTCGGGTGGCCAGCGCCAGCGTGTGGCCATTGGGCGTTCGATTGTGCGCAATCCCAAAGTGTTCCTGTTTGACGAGCCGCTTTCCAATCTCGATGCGGCGCTGCGCGTGCAGATGCGCATTGAGATCGGCAAGCTGCATACTGACCTCAAAACCACGATGATCTATGTGACCCACGACCAGGTGGAAGCGATGACCATGGCTGACAAGATTGTGGTGTTGCGTGGTGGCATCATTGAACAGGTGGGGTCGCCGCTGGAGCTCTACCACCGCCCCAACAATATGTTTGTGGCCGGTTTCATTGGTTCGCCCAAGATGAATTTCATCCCCGCCACTGTCATTTCATCCAGAGGCAAATCTGTGACGCTGGCGTTGCCGGGTGGCAGCAAAACCACAATCGACAAGTTGGCTGCCGTCCCTGCGGTGGGCAGCAAACTCACACTGGGTATACGACCTGAACACATTGAACTGGGCGGCAAGGGGGCAGGCACAGTCACAGGCATCGTACGCGCTGCTGAATACCTGGGCTCGGAAACCATGTTCTATGCCACGCTGGCAGATGGCAATGACATTGCCGTGAAAGCGGATGGTCTGGCCACCCAAAAATCAGGCGACACGCTGGCAATGGCGTTGCCTGCCGCAGCCTGCCACTTGTTCGATGCGCAAGGCATGACAATCCACAACGGTGACTTGACCCGCTGATGCTCGGCGTTTGTTACTACCCGGAACACTGGCCTGAAAGTTGGTGGGTGGAAGATGCGCGCCGGATGCGCGAGGCCGGTATCACTTACGTGCGCATCGGCGAGTTTGCCTGGTCACGGTATGAGCCGAAACGTGGCGCTTTTGATTGGAGCTGGCTTGACCGCGCCATTGACACGCTGGGCGGGGCCGGGCTCAAGGTTGTGTTGGGCACGCCAACATGCGCACCGCCCAAGTGGCTGGTGGACGAATACCCGGATATCATTCCGTATGACGAACAAGGGCATCAACGTGGATTTGGTTCAAGGCGGCATTACACTTTTTCGTCGCAAACCTATCACGACGAAAGCCAACGTATCGTTGAAATACTTGCCAGGCGATATGGCGGCAACAAATACATCGATGGATGGCAGACTGACAATGAGTATGGCTGTCATGACACGATCCTGTCGTGGGGACCGGAAGATCTCCAGGGATTCCGCTCCTGGCTGCGGCGAAACTATCAGTCACCGGAACAATTGAACGAAGCCTGGGGCAACGCATTCTGGTCAATGGATGTCAGCGATTTCAATCACGTGTCCCTGCCCCATATGGCCGTCACGGAAACCAATCCGGCGGCAAAGCTGGATTTCTGGCGTTTCCAATCCGAACAAGTTGCTGCCTACAACAAGATGCAGTGTGACATTATCCGTGCCCATTCACCGGGGCGATGGATTACCCACAACATGATGGGATTTTTCAATGACTATGATCATTGGCGCTTGGGTGATGATCTCGACATTGCATCATGGGATTCCTATCCAGTTGGCTTTACAGAACGTTTTCCCTTCAGCGAGGAAGAGCACGTCCAGTGGTCGGAAACCGCGCATCCCGACATTGCGCCCTACTTCAATGATCTTTATCGCGGTGTGGGCCGTGGCCGTTTCTGGGTCATGGAACTTCAGCCTGGACCCGTGAATTGGGCGCCGTGGAACCCGGTTCCCAAGCCCGGCATGGTGCGACTATGGACTTGGGAAGCGTTGGCACATGGGGCGGAAGCCGTCTGCTATTTTCGCTGGCGGCAGGCTGTCAGCGGGCAGGAACAGATGCATTCCGGACTCAATCTTCCGGGCTTGAATGAACTTTCGCAAGGCGGGCGTGAAGCAAGCCAAGTGGGCGCAGAAGTTTTGCAAGTTGGCAGATTACCGCAAACAACCCGTGCGCCAGTCGCCATTGTCCATGACTATGAAGCATCATGGATCACGCGCATTCAGCCGCAGGGCAAGGACTTTGAATTCCCGACGCTGATGTTCCGGTGGTATGAAGCCGTTCGCAGCCTCGGGATTGATATCGATTTTGTCCCTCCAGGCGCAGACCTGAAAGGCTACAAACTGGTTTTGGTGCCGACCCTGCCGCATGTGAATGATGCTGCCGAAAAGGCCTTTGCAGCCGCAGATGGCACGGTGCTTTATGGCCCGCGCACGGGCTCGAAGACCCGTCACCATGCCATCCCGCCGAACTTGCCACCGGGCCCGTTGTCCGAATTGCTCCAGGTCCGCGTTCTCGAAGTTGCGTCGCTCCGTCCTGGAGTCCAGAAATCGGTCAATGGCCATGTGTCTGGCAATGCAAGCCGCTGGTGTGAGAAGCTGGATGTTATGGGCGCTGAGATTTTGGCGACTTTTCCAAACGGCGATGCGGCATTGGTGGCTCACGGCAGACACCACTACCTTGCGTGCTGGCCGGAAAAGCAATTGCTAGCTTCAGTCATGACTCTTGTCGCCACCAAGGCCGGTCTCGACGCAGTGGCTCTGCCTGAGGGTATTCGACTGCGGCGACGGGGACACCTGCTGTTTGCCTTCAACTATGGTGAGCAGCCTTGGCATTTGCCTGCCAAGGCAAGACTTCTGTTGGGTCAACACGAAATCCAGCCGCAAGACCTGGCCATCGCAATCGAAGAATGACAATCGAGGCACAAGCATTCATATTGCCCAGCGTTGCAATCGGGTGGTGCAGGTGAATGATGGCATTTTCATAGGCATTGATGCCGGGACTTCGGTTTTGAAGTCCGTGGCATTTACGTTGAATGGCGAGCAAATTGCGGTTGCTGCCATCGCCAATTCATATACCTCGCTCGCCAATGGCGGTGTCGAACAAGACATGAACCGCACCTGGCGGGACGCTGCCGAAACTCTCCGACAACTCACGGAAAAAATACCAGGTATGGCGGCACGCGTGGCAGCCATTGCTGTCACGGGCCAGGGTGACGGGACATGGCTCATCGACAAGGACGGCGAGCCAGTTGCGCCGGCGTTTCTGTGGCTGGATGCGCGCGCGGCGTCGATCGCAGAAGAATTCACCCAGAGTGCTAATCACGCCAGCCACTATTTGCGCACTGGAACAGGCGTGAACGCATGCCAGATGAACACACATCTGGCGTGGCTCACACGGCACCAGCCAGACCTCATCAAACGGGCAATGACCGCGTTTCACTGCAAGGACTGGCTCTACTACAAGCTTACCGGTGTCAGGGCCACTGATCCGTCCGAAGCCAATTTTACCTTTGGCGATTTTCGCACCCGAGTTTATGCGCCTGACATTCTTGATTGCCTTGGTGCCAGCGAAGCCAAACGCCTGCTGCCCGATATTGTCGACGGCACGGCCACGTCAGCTGGGCTCAGCGCATCGGCTGCACGGCAAACAGGATTGCTGGCCGGCACGCCAGTGATCCTGGGATATGTCGATGTTGTTTGCACAGGTGTTGGCGGCGGGCTCTATGACCCCGATGGCAAAGTCGGGTGCACGATTGTTGGATCAACCGGCATGCACATGCGCATTGCCCCAACAGCAGACCACGTGCGCCTCAATGCAGATCAGACCGGCTATACAATGGCCTTTCCGGTTTCTGGCATGTATGCGCAAATGCAGTCCAACATGGCATCAACACTCAATATTGACTGGTTGTTGGGTGTTGGAATGGACGTTCTGAAGTCACAAGGGATTGTCAGGACCAAAGATGATCTTCTCAACGGCCTTGACGAACTCATTCTGGCACGGTCGCCAGCGCGGGTCATGTATCACCCTTACATTTCGAAAGCGGGTGAGCGCGGGCCTTTCCTTGATCCTGCAGCACGGGCGATGTTTTCGGGCCTTGAGCTAGACGTTGGATACAGCGATTTGATGCGCGGCGTCTTTGAAGGGTTGTGTTTTGCCGCGCGCGATTGCTACGAGGCCATGGGCGACATACCGGTTGAAGTCCGGATAACGGGTGGTGCTGCACGATCCAAGGCGCTGCGTCAAATTTTGGCGAGTACCCTCAATGCAAAGGTGCGTGTCGTTTCGCGCCAAGAAGCCGGAGCGGCTGGAGCGGCAATGATGGCTGCGTTACAACAAAAAAAATATGCCACCATGGATGCGTGCGCGGCGGAGTGGGTGGACCCGTTACTGGGTGAGCCGACCTTTCCTGAACCGGTTCTGGTTGATACCTATGCCGCCGCGTTCAATGTCTACCGTGAAACCCGCGATGCCATGCGTACTCCTTGGCGCGGCTTGGCGGCAATGAAGGAGAGAACCCGGAATGGCCACTGACATTTCCATCATCGGTGACAGGTTCATGTTGTCGTCCGTTTTTGAAACCGCGTTGCTGGAAAAATGCGGCTCGCGTGAACTCCGAATCAGGAAGCACGACATGCCTTGGCCGGATGAGGCGATGGAGCACGGCTACGCGGTTGACGGCATGGAGGGTCTCAAGGAGTACATGGGGACTGCCGAAGAAGTGGTTGCTCTCGGACTGGGTGCCAAAATCATCGTGACGCAACTTGCGCCGTTTTCCGCCACCATCATGGACCAACTGCCGGACCTGAAACTGATTGCGGTTTCGCGTGGCGGACCTGTCAACATCGACATGAAGGCGGCCCGTGATCGTGGCATTAGGGTCGTCAACACGCCGGGGCGCAATGCCAGTGCGGTGGCGGAGTTTACGATTGGTGCCATTCTGGCGGAAACGCGCAACATCACAAAAGGCCATGATGCACTGCGTCGTGGTGAATACCGGGGCGACCTCTACCGGGCTGACATGGCAGGGCGCGAATTGTCAGAAATGACTGTCGGACTGGTGGGCTATGGCGAAGTGGGGCGGCGGGTCGTCACATATCTCAAAGTGTTTGGTTGTCGCATTCTGGTGTCAGACCCTTATGTGCAACTTTCCGCTGAGGACTTGCGTGACGGTGTGGTGCAGTGTTCCCTCGACCACCTGTTGGCCAAGGCGGACGTGGTTTCACTTCACACCCGGGTGACGCCTGAGACAACAAGGATGATGAATGAGGACACGTTGCGGCAAATGAAACCCGATGCGACATTGATCAACACCGCGCGCGGTCCGCTGCTGGATTATGATGCCCTGCACCGCGTGATGATCTCTGGCCACTTGCGGGGGGTCATGTTGGAGACTTTCGGAATTGAACCAGTGCCGCCCCATTGGGCCTTGCTGCAATTGCCCAATGTGACACTCACACCGCACATTGCGGGCGCTTCTGTCAAAACCGTAACTTACGCAGCGAACCTTGCGGCGGAAGAGGTGCGCAGGTACCTGGCCGGTGAATCCTTGGTGAATGTTTGTTGACGTGCTGTTGACACGAACGATTCCTAGCCGATGCCATCCCGCAGCCTGCAGAAATAATCGTTGTCACCGACCTGGCCGCCTTTCATTGCAATTTCCAGTCCGTTGCGCGCCGTCGTCATGCTGTGCGCCGTGCACAGTGGTGAACCTGGTGTTTCAACCAATGGGTAGCGTGTCGTAAGAGCATGGATACCGAGTTGAGACACAACAGTACTTGATGTGTCTCCGCCGGCGACGACCACCCGGCTGACACCGCTTTGCGAAATTGTGGCGTCGAGAATCTGGCCAAGCCCTTCGCCGATCCGTTGCCGCGCATCGGGAAAGGCGGCCATTTCCTGACTGACATCAGTTGGCGTGCCCTTGGCCGTATAAACCAATACACTCTTCCCCAGCGCCAGAAGTGCCACGGCGCGCGCAGTCGTGCTCCCTATCGTGTTCTGGCGCTCTGACCCCAGCAGAGATCGGGGGTCAAGTTCAATGCCTTCAAAACCACGGGACAGGCTGTGGTTAATTTGCCTTTCTGTTGTCGGTGACACGCTGCCTGACACTGCCACCAAGCGATCCACAGGTGGCAGGGGCGAAAATCCCGCGTGACCTTCAATGTCGCCACGTGTGTCCAATGCTTGCAGCAATGCATATTCAACACCCGAAGATCCAACCACGAAGGATTGTGCAAATTCCAGCAAACGCTGTCCGGCGGTGGCCTGTGTCGCTGCATCATGTACATCCAAAAGACCAATGCCGGTTGGTGGCCAATCGCTGTTGGCGAGAGTACATGGCCATGCGGTTTGCCTGGCCAGATGCAAAAGCGTGTCAGACTCGTGCATGGGAGTCACCGGGTGCCTGCTCATCACGGGATGACGGTCGATGCGGTAAACCCGGCCCTGATATCCGGCGAAAAGATGGCCTGCAAATGTATAGCGTTTGAGTTGCGGTGCTCCGATCACCAGTGGAACAAAAGACTGACCAAAAATGCCTGCACCAATTTCAATGGCGCGGCCGATGTTTCCAATTTCGGGACTGGAATCAAAAGTAGAACAGACCTTGTAGTGGCAGTAGCGCGCGCGCCGGTTCTTCAACCATTCAAATGCCTGCGGCAGGTGCGTGTCCATCCACTCAGGTGTTTGACTGCGACTCGCACCTGCGAGGCCAACAGACTGATACTCACTGAACGGCGCAAATTCTGTTTCAGCCGGGATGCGCGTGAAGAGCACGGTTGAAATACCCCTGGTGGCCAGCGCCTCCATCACATCGGCCGAGCCGGTGAAGTCATCGCCGTAATAGGACAACAACATTGTCACGTGCCTTGACCACCGGAGAACGTGGCGATGGATTGGGCCAACTCTACATGGTTTTTGGCATAGGTCGCGAGGTCAATCCCCTGCACCGCCGCCCGCCAGGCTTGTTGCACTGCCCTTACGCCCGCACCAGCGCCACCAGGATGCGAAACGATTCCCCCGCCACACAGGTACATCAAGTCAACTGTTTGCCCAGTTCGGGCATAGGTATCATGCGCCTGCCCGCCCCATTGCCCTGATCCCACCACAGGGAGCGGGCAATCTTCATCGGCAAACAATGGCGTGGTAACAGCCTTGAAAGACGCAATAAAACTTTCGTCTGGTTCCCAATATTTTGCGCGAATGCCATTGATCTGGAATTGATCCACGCCCAACAAGCGCCAGAACTGCTGCCATACCTTGAAGTCCAAGCCCAATGCCGGATGGCGCGTGAGCATGTCCCAGCCGTTGCGGTGGGCATGCAGCACAAGGCCTGAGCGGTTGCGCAGAAACTTCATGGCGCCAAAGCCAATGGAATTGATATTGATCACCGCGCAGTTTCCACCCGCCTGTAACACGTGGTCGTGGTTGCGCATCATCTCGTCAGGATCAATGGCCGAAATCCCCCACGCGTACATCACTTTCTTGCCGGTGCGCTGCTCATGATCCAAAATGACCGGCATGATGGCCTTGAGGCGTTGTGGCAATGGCGAATAGACGGGCGATATAAGCTTTTCATCGTCTTTGACGAAATCCACACCGGCTTCCACGACCTCACGCACCAGTGCAGCACTTTCGTGGGGACGCAAACCGAGTGCAGGTTTTATGATCGTTCCAATGATCGGCCGGTCTTGCACGCCCGTCAGTTTTCGACTGCCCGCCACACCAAATTGCGGGCCAGCATAGGCATGCTGAAAATCCATCGGGAGCTTCATGTCCACGACACGAATGCCGGTGAATCCCTTGATGGCAAACACGCCGCCTATCGCAATGGTCATGAGTGCCGAAAGGTCGGTTCCAATCGCATCAAGTGGAAACTCAATGTCGGCTTCGGCACGATTGAACGGGCCTTGGTCAGATGTTGGCAATCCGGGCACTGCGACGGGCGGACGTTCACGCACAGCAACCACGCGGGCGGCGACGCGGGATTTCAGTTCTTCCGTCTCGCCCGGAAGGGGCACAAATGTGCCGGTGGACTGATCACTGGCGATTTTCTCAGCCAGCCGTTCGGGGCTTCCGGCGGTTTCTATCAGATATGTCAGCTGTATGGACTTCATTGCAACAGCGTCTGGATGTCAACGGTTTGTCCGGACTGCGCAGACTGATAGACCGCTTTAACCAGAGCTAGGGTTTGCAGATTGTCTTGACCTGAAGTTTGCGGCACTGTGCTTGTGGTCAAACAGTCCACCCAATGTTGCTGGATGCGCGCAACACTCTCCTGAATGTTATGCCAGGGCCGCGTTGCCCATGGCAGGACGGGCGGCGAAACGTTGATATGGCGTGTGCCCAACATGCCGGTAACCGTGAGCTGGTAATTTGGCCCGAGGCGCAGACTGCCGTGCGAGCCATCCAATTCGATGAGCGTTTGCGGAAACAGCTCATTCTCCAAAATGCTGGCATAAGAACAGTCCACAACGGACGTGACACCCTGGCCATGATCCAACAGCACGGCGGCAACATCCTCGCCATTGATCCTGCTGTTGATCTTATTGATCCGTGCACTGACGTTTATGACATCACCCAACAGAAAGCGAGCGACGTCGAGGATGTGAATGCCCAGATCTTCAACGATGAAGCGTTTGCCTTCTGCGAGGTAAGGTTGACCCGAGAAGACATCGTAGGCAGAACGAAATGACACACGGCCCCAGAACGGGACGCCGATCTCGCCTGACTGCAAGACCTGCCAGACCTGCTGGATGGGTGATTGCCAACGGAAATTCTCGTGTACCATCAGAGGTACTCCGGCTACTTCACAGGCGGCCACCATGGCTTTGGCGTCGGACAGGGAGGTTGCAAATGGCTTTTGGCAAATCACCGGCAAGCCGTGGGCCGCTGCCAGTTCTACCAGTTGACGGTGGGTCGGCATAGTGGTGGCGATATCCACAAAGTCCAGTTTTTCCGACGCCATCATGATAGCGGCATTGGCATAGCGGTTGCTGATTGAAAACTGGTCACCAACCGCAGTCAGCCGTACCGGGTTGCTATCGCAGATGGCGACAATGTCGGCACCGTTTGCATCATGCCATCCGTGCAAATGGTTGACGGAGAAAAATCCGCAGCCAACCAGTCCGCCCCGCAACGCTGCCATTTTCAGGTGATGCGCTTGATGCTGGCCATGATTTCCTCGGGTTCAAACACGCGCTTCCAGTCATCGCGCATCAACACGGGTTTGCCGAACGCGATGGCCTTGTTGCAAGCATCCGAGAATACACCAGGCTGTTCCTTGAAAATCACGGCAGCCAAAATGTTCATGTGGCCGAGCAAAAAGTCCCGTGCCGCTTCTGCTGGCACGCCACGGCGCACGACTTCGTCCATCGCTTCGCGCAACACATCCAGCAGAGAACCGCAAACAGTTTCCGCCAGGCCGGGCTCAAGCAATGCAATTTGCTCCATGGTCAAACGATGTGAGCGCATGACTGGTGCCCAGATCGCCATGGCCACTTCCTCACCCTTCATGTAGTCGCTTTCCGGGCCTTGCATCAGTGCGCTTACGATGGCCTGCTTCGCTGCAATTCCACCAAAGCGGTCCAGTTTTGCGGTCATGCTGGTTTCGTCGTTGAAGATTGGCGGATGACACGGGTGTGTGATGAAATAGGTGATGTCCTTGCGATCCGGCAAGTGGCCGGCAAACGGTGCGGCGGCATCGAGGACCACGATCATGGTGCCAGGTTTGAGCTGACCAACAATGGCGTGGGACACTTTGCCAATGGCTGTATCGGGTACCGCCAGAACGATGATTTCAGCATCGCTCAGGGCGACATCCGCACTCACTGCGGTCACGCCCAATTCATCATGCAAGCGCTGTTTGCCTGCGTCACTCACTTCCACCGGGTGAACGACAAAGCGAGTTCCTTTGAGATTGCGACCCAGCCGGATGCCCATCTTTCCGCCTGCCCCAAACAACGCCACGTTTGTCATTCTGTTTTCCCCACATGCGTTACGCTTTATTGCACTGGTTCCGGTATTTGTACATTTGCTGATTGTGGAGTGAAAACGGACAACTTATGCCGCTGATATTGCTTGGTTTTCAATCAGCAATGCGTTGAAACGCCCCGGCGGCGAGCATGATTGCAATACACGCGGAAAGGTCAAATGTATCATTGCGTTCGAACGCCTGGGCCGCAGCATCTTGCAGTTCTTCACCTTGGCAAAGTGACTGCAAGAAAACGAATTCGGCGTGACTGACCGACCTGGTCAGCACATGTGCCAGCGGACGCGTGACCAGCACCCATTCCGGCCGTGCCGGATCGATTTGTCCGACAGTGGCATCGGATCGGTTGGTGGTGAAAATTGTCTGCACAGCGAACCGGGAAGCCAATAGGGACGTGGCCGGATGCGGCTTGAAACGCAATCTTGGCAGTTCATCGTCACTATACTTGGAAAGCACTTCCGGGCTGAGGCATATGGCGTCTTCAGCGTGATAAGAAACACGCCATTGCTGTTCCAGCTTCGCCACATCAGCCAAAAAGGGATATTCGCGAAGGTCGGTTTGTGCCTCCAGGAATGCAGGAAATTCCGCGCCATACAAAAACATCAGTGGCGTTTTTGGTGGTCGTGTCTGCGCAAACTCACGCGCCAGTCCAGAGAAATAGGTTTCACCCAGCAACCGCTGTACGGCGGGGAAATTTGATTCCAGCGCACGGACCAAACCGACGGTTACGTTGTTGCGATAGACCGCGAAACGTTTTGGGGCATTGCCATTGAGAACGCGAGGCAGTGGCAGCCCGGGATCAAGCAACGCTCCAGCAAACGCCGCGTTCATGCTTTGCTGGTCAATGGGCATAGTCAAGGAGGCGGGCAGAACTGGGGGCGCGGAGACGGTCCATAACGGCATCAGCCCGTTCAGCCTCTGCCTTGAGAACCGGCCAGGCTGGCACATCGTTGTCCCATTCGATCAATGTCGGAATGCCGCCACGTGCTGCAACGACCTGTTCAAAAAGTGGCCAAACAGTGTCCGACACAGTGCGATCATGACTATCGATCAGCAGCGGCAAGCCGTCGCCATCTGTTTCTGTTGCATGGCCGGCCAGATGGATTTCGCCGACAAGCTCCAGGGGAAAACCGGCAAGATAATTTTCGGGCGCGTAGCCGTGGTTGGTCGCGGAAATTTCCACATTGTTGATGTCAAGCAGCAGGCCACAGCCTGAGCGGATGGCCAACGACCACAGGAACTCGGTTTCTGCCATGGTTGATGCATCAAACCGGACATAGGTCGATGGATTTTCAATTAACACTTTTCGACCCAAGGCGGTTTGCAATTCGTCAACATGGCGCACAACCCGGTCCAGCACTTCTTCGGTGTAGGGAACCGGCAGCAGATCGTTGTAGTATGTCGTGTCGTGCGTGGACCACGCCAGGTGTTCAGACACAATCTGCGGCTCGCAACGATCAACAACTTTTTTCAAGCGCGTGAGATGTTTTTTGTCCAGCCCCTGTTCACCGCCAATCGAGAGGCCAACGCCATGGACAAAAAGAGGATAGTCAAGGCGCAGGCGCTGCAACATGGCGTGCGGAGCACCTCCGTCACCCATGTAGTTCTCGGCATGAACTTCAAAAAAACCGACTTTTTCCTTGTCGGCCATAATCTCTTCGAAGTGCATGGGCTTGAACCCGGCACCGGTGCGCAATGGTGTGGGAAAAATCGGCAGGTGCAAGGGCTGCGCCCTCGACTTGACAGGCTTCAAACTCACCTTTGCACCTGCCGACATGTTTTCTGGATCAGGCCGGAATGTCGCGTTCAAGCGCTTTCAGCGAACCCTTGCGGTCGCCAGGTGCCGACATCGACACGCATGTTCCCTTGTCAACATATTTCCAGGAATTTCCCTGGAAGTCGACGGTGGAGGTTCCAGCGCAGCTGGTTCCTGCACCGGCCGCGCAATCATTTGCACCAGCTTTGGCAATGCCGAAACATTTTTCCTTGCTGGCGGCAGACGAAGGTGCGGCGGACATGATTGTGGCGGCTGAAACAGCCGCAGCCACAGCGGAGGCAAACATGGCAGTGTTCAGTGTGCGTCGGTTCATACTCATATTCTACTCCTGTTGAAGTGCGATTGGGGCAATTCCGGATTTTGGCTGGAATCTTGGGGCGTTTATGACTTCAAATGTTGCGTTTGTGAAATGAACCTGTGCCCACAAACAATCACAAATTGGTGAAACCCGGCCATGCAACGACACCGATGCTTAACATTGTCCTAACCACGTTGATTGCCACTAAACAGCAACGAGTTGTTCGACCAGCGCGTCAATCATGCGTGGCAAATCATAGGGAAAGCGTGCGGTGATCAGATTGCCGTCGACGACGCATGGTTCGTCGACCACAATCGCCCCGGCGTTTTCGATGTCAATCTGGATGTTCCACACGGCGGTTGCCTTTTTGCCTTTCAGTATTTTTGCACTCACCATCACCCAAGGACCGTGGCATATGCCGCAGGTCGGTTTTCCGGCGGCGTGCATGTCACGAACGAATTCCTGGGCCAATTTGTCGGCCCGCAGGAAGTCCGGATTCCAGCAACCACCTGGCAAGATGACCGCGTCGTAGTCGTTCACATTGGCCTGGTCGAGGTAGGTGTCAATTTTCAACCAGCCAGCGTTTTCCATCAGCCTTACCGAAAGCACGTGTGTCTTCGCCGTTTCCGGGAACCGCAAACCAAGGGATGCAGGAAACTCGCCAATGCGCGGGGCCACGACATGAACAATCGCGCCATGTTCGGTGAGCCAGCGGATTGATCCCAGAATTTCAACCTCTTCGACACCGTTGGTACAGCATATGGCAATCTTCTTGCCCTTGAGCAGGAACGGGTTGGTTGGCGGATCAAACAGAAAGTGGTGCAGCTCTTGATTGAGAGTGCCCTCTGCGGTCGCCAGCAATTCAGTCGAAATCGAGGGTACCGGGGAAGTGGACATGAATTGCTGCATGCGATGCAAAATCGCTTGCGTGGCGGCGGTGGGGGCTACTGGCTTGTTCATGGCAATCTCCAGCTTCAAGAACCCTGACAGTTTCGATCTTTTGCTGTCAGCCGTCCAGAGAAATCATTGACAAGCCGGACTATCCTGAATGAACCTGCAAATCAAAGTACACAGGAGATGTCATGAAATTCGGTTTCAATCTGTTGCTCTGGACGCCCCATGTCACAGCCAAACACATGCCTGTTTTGAAAGCCCTGAAAGCGGCCGGATACGATGGCGTCGAAATCCCCATCTTTGAAGGCACACCGGATCACTACGCGTGGCTTGGCGACGAACTGGACAAGCTTGGCCTGGGCCGCACCACTGTGAGTGTGTTGGGCCCGGGACACAACCCACTGTCTCCTGACAAGACACAGCAGAAGGCAGCACTGGCGCGCGCCAAGTGGGTATTGGACTGCAACGCGGCGCTCGGCTCGCCAATCCTTGGTGGTCCCATGCATTCGGAGCTCGGTTTCTTCACCGGTAACGCTGCAACCAAACAAGAGCGCGCCCGCGCCATCGCGTTTCACCGGAGAGCGGGTGATTATGCCGCCAAGATGAATGTGCGCTTTGCCCTGGAAGCATTGAACCGCTTTGAAACCTACCTGCTGAACACCATGGAGCAACTGTCCGATTATCTGGATGAGGTTGATCACCCATCGGTTAAAGCCATGTACGACACATTCCACAGTAATATCGAAGAGAAAGATCCTGTCGCCGCGATCAAGCACATCAGGAAACATCTCATCCACGTGCACATATCCGAAAACGACCGCGGCACGCCGGGCCGCGGACACGTGCCGTGGGCGGCCACTTACAAGGCTTTGCGCACGGCAAAGTATGAGGGCTGGATGACCATTGAAGCCTTTGGCCGCGCCATGCCGGCTCTTGCTGCTGCCACCCGTGTCTGGCGCGATTTCTTCCCGAACCGCGAGCAAGTCTACCGCGAGGGCCTCAAGAACATGAAGCAAGGTTGGGCCAAGGCCCGATGAGCAAAGGCGCTGTCTATGTGATCGGAACCTTCGACACCAAGGCCGCAGAGCTTCTGCATGCGGCGGAGCGCGTGCGGGCATCAGGTGCGCGGGTGATCACGGTCGATGTCTCCACCGCCGAGGAGCGGCCAGGGGCCGACATCACGGCGCGTAATGTTGCTGAACATCATCCCGCAGGTGCTGCAGCAGTTCTGGGGCATTCTGATCGCGGCGAAGCTGTTGCGGCCATGGCAGAAGCCCTGACAATGTATCTCGGAAAGCAAACAAGAATTGGCGCGGTTCTTGGCCTCGGTGGGTCCGGCAACACATCGATCGTCACGCAAGCCATGCGCGCACTGCCGATTGGCGTGCCAAAGCTGATGGTATCAACCGTCGCATCGGGAAACGTGGCACCGTTCGTTGGTGGCAGCGACATCATGATGATGCATGCGGTGGCAGACGTCGCCGGATTGAATGACATTACACGCGCGGTGATCGGCAACGCGGCCCACGCCGCCGCAGGCATGGCGCTGAACCCTGTGCCACAAACGAAAACCGGAAAACGCACTGTCGGCCTGACCATGTTTGGCGTCACGACAAGCGCCATCACCCAAATTCGCGAGCGCATTGGTGACGACGCAGAATGCCTTGTCTTCCACGCCACGGGCATCGGTGGCCAATGCATGGAAAAGCTGATCGATTCCGGCTACATCCAGTCCGCGATCGACTTGACAACCACCGAGGTCGCCGACCATCTTTTTGGTGGCGTACTACCGTGCACTGAAGACAGATTTGGTGCCGTGATCCGCACCGGCATTCCCTATGTCGGTTCAGTCGGTGCAGTGGACATGATCAACTTCGGTCCGCGCAACACCATTCCCGAAAGGCATTCCGCACGCGCATTTCATATTCATAATCCTGTCGTCACCCTGATGCGCACCACGCCGCAAGAATGCGCCGAGATTGGCCAGTGGATCGTGACGCGCTGCAACCAGATGAAGGGTCCGGTCCGGTTTCTGCTGCCGTTGCGCGGTGTCTCGACCATTGATGTTCCTGGCCAACCATTCCATGACCCGGAAGCGGACGCTGCCCTGTTCCACGCCATCCGCAGCGGCTGGAAAGCAGCACCACACCGCAAACTGATCGACGTGGACGCCCATATCAACGATGCAGTGTTTGCCGATTGTGTTGCGGAGGCATTCCATGAGATTGTGCGACCACAATGAGTCATACCGACCGCAAAATGATCCTCGAAAAATTCCGTGGCATGATTTCCCGGAAACAACCCATCGTCGGTGGCGGTGCCGGCACCGGCCTTTCTGCCAAATGCGAGGAGGCCGGCGGCATTGACTTGATCGTCATCTACAACTCCGGTCGCTATCGCATGGCAGGGCGCGGCTCGCTTGCCGGACTTCTGGCTTATGGCAACGCCAACGAGATCGTCGTCGACATGGCCCGCGAAGTGTTGCCGGTTGTCAAGCACACGCCGGTTCTCGCCGGCGTCAACGGCACCGATCCTTTCATGATCCGCGATCATTTCCTCGATCACTTGAAAGCCCTGGGCTTTGCCGGTGTCCAGAATTTCCCAACTGTCGGATTGTTCGACGGCCTGTTCCGCAAGAACCTCGAAGAAACCGGCATGGGTTATGGACTTGAAATTGATCTGATCCGCGCCGCCCGGGCGAAAGATTTGCTGACTACGCCCTACGTCTTTTCCGCCGAAGAAGCTGCGGCCATGACCGACGCTGGGGCCGACATCATCGTGGCACACATGGGTCTTACAACAGGTGGTGCGATTGGTGCGGAGACAGCGGTGAAGCTGGCAGATTGCCCGAAGGTCATCGGCGCATGGGCCGAGGCCGCGCGCAAGGTGCGCAAAGACATCATCGTGCTCTGTCATGGCGGACCAATTTCTTCGCCCGAGGATGCCACCTACGTGCTACGGAACACTGCCGGAATTCATGGCTTCTATGGCGCAAGTTCGATGGAACGTCTTCCGACTGAGCTTGCCCTCACCGCGCAAACCCGTGCCTTCAAGTCCATCTCATTCTAAGGAACACCAATGGCCCGCGCCTATGCCAGCATCATTCTCAAGGCCCCTGTGCAAACAGTGTGGGCCTTTGTGCGCGATTTCAACGGACTGCCGAAATGGGCACCTGCCATCGCCACGTCGAAGATCGAAGGTGGACTGGCGGCGGACGTGGTGGGCTGCGTGCGCTCCTTCCGCACCCATGACGGGATTCACATACGCGAGCGGCTTCTGATGCTCGACGACGCCCGCCGCAGCTTTACCTACAATTTTGAGAAACCCGCTTTTCCGGTGACAAATTACATTGCGACGCTGCAACTCTATCCGGTCACACACTCCGGCTATACATTCGCAGAGTGGACCGCCACCTTCGACGAAGCGCCGGGTGACGCTGGCAAGTATGAAAAAATGATCTCGAAGGATGTCTTCGCCGCAAATTTGACCAACCTTGCAAGGCTCATCGCCGCGAAGAAACTGAAACACGGTGAAGAACCGCTGTGGAAAGGGGGCCAACCGAACAAGGTGTGGACCTCGCGCGTCATCAAGGCACCCGTCGGCGATGTCTGGGCAGTCATGCGCGACTTCAAGGGCATGGGTGCGTGGCACAACGAAATTACCAAGATGTATATGCTGAAGAAGGTGCGCCCTGACAAAGTAGGTGGTATCCGCGACTTCTACTTCGGCAAAGGACACCTGAATGAAGTGCTGCTGCATCTCGACGACATCACACGCTCCTTCTCCTACCGCATCACAAAATCGGATACTCCGTGGATCAACTATGTATCAGGTCCACGTCTATGGCCAGTGACTGCAAGCAACTCGACTTTTGGCGTGTGGACGGGAGATTGGCAGGCGTCACCTCAGGATGATCTCGTGCTGATCCCGGACACGGAACAGGGCGTATATCAAAAGGCGTTCGACGGTGTGGAAAAACTGTTGGCAAAAAAGCGGAGAAGATAAATCAATACGTCGCGCGTCCACCCGAAACATCGAAAACAGCACCTGTAGAGAATGAGCATTCATCGCTGGCGAGCCAGCAACACAGGCTGGCAACTTCATCGACGGTTCCCAGGCGACCTTTCGGAATCTTCGACAGCATGAAATCGATGTGGGATTGCGGCATCTGATCGAAGATTGGCGTGCGCACGGCAGCAGGTGTCACGGCGTTCACGGTGATGTTGTGCTTCGCCAGCTCCTTCGCCAGCGACTTGGTGAAGCCGATCACTCCCGCCTTTGACGCCGAATAGGCTGATGCGTTCGGGTTACCCTCTTTGCCCGCGATCGACGCGATGTTGACGATGCGGCCGTAGTCCTGTGCCACCATATGAGGCACCACGGCCTTGTTGGTAAAAAATGTGCCGTTGAGATTGACCGCAATCGTCTTGAGCCAGCCGTCGACAGGGAACTCCGTCACCGGCACAGTTGGTCCGGTGATGCCCGCACTGTTGACCAGAATGTCAATACCGCCGATCTGTCTGATGGTTTCTTGTGTGGCGTTCTGTACGGAGTCGAAATCCGAAATGTCTGTCTTGATGCCACCGTGCGTGTCCCAAATCACCACCATGCCGCCTTGCGCGGTGATGCGTCTGGCAATGGCTTCGCCGATACCCGAAAGTCCACCTGTCACAACAGCCCGTTTGCCAGAAAATCTCATGTCTTGATCTTCCCGTTTTTCATTGTGAGCAGCGTGTCCTCGAACGAGACAATGCCCGCGTCAGAACCGAGGCCGCTTGCGACCAGGCCGGCAGCGGCTTGCGCGAACCGCAATGAAGTCTCCACATCCATTTTGTGGTGAAGTGCCGCGATGAACCCGGCGTCGAAGGCGTCTCCGCAACCGGTGGTGTCGACAACGTTGATGTCATAGGCTTTGGATGTGATGCGTGCACCATCTCTATGGGCGTAGAACGCGCCATCGCCACCGAGAGTAAACACACAACATGATGCACCATGGTCGAGATAGAATTTGGCGCAATCTTCGGCTGTTGATTGGCCGGACATGTCTTTTGCCTCTTCTATCGAAGGCATGAAATAGTCGATGAAAGGCAGCAGCGGTTTGACGATCCTTGTTGTTTCAGCGTTTGCCGCAATCAGATCAAAGGTGACAATTCGGCCACGCGATTTGACTTCCTTAAGCAGGTTCAGGCTGGCAGGACCGTCCAGCTTCTTCAGAAGCCCCGTGCCACCAAGATGAATGATCGGTGCATCGAAAGCCTGGGCATACATTGACGGTGGCACATCAAAATGATCCGACGCGCCTCGCACATGCAAAGCAGGCCGCTCGCCGTTGGGCCTGACATTCAGAATGGTGGAGGATGTGGGAATGCCCTCGAGCCGCTGCATCGCCGATGTGTCAATGCCATGTTTCTGCATCGTGAGCATCACCCAGTCGGCCTTTTCATCATCACCAACGGCACCAACCGCCAGTGACTTCAACCCGAGCTTCGCCGTGTCGATGACTGTGCCACCAGCCGTGCCAGCCACAGTGAGACGGATTTCTTCGATAAAGTCCACACCGCCATTTTCCGGGATGCGCGATACAGGCCGCCCCAACACATCGAGAATATAGAGGCCGATGACCGAAACGTCGTAACGCATGGTTTCAGCCCCGTCTGTTCTGCAACCAGATCAGCGCTGCCAGAACAACCCCCACAGCGGCAACCGACAGTGTGAAGGAGTGCGCATACCACTTCGTGGCGTTCGCCATTGCCTTGCCGGAAACCGTATTCGGATCAGGCGGCTTGAGAAAGAAAACGCCGAACAAATGCGCCGCAACGATCGCCACCAGCAAGACGATGCAGAAGATCATGGCAACGACCATCGCCGTTGTGATGACAGACTTCACGCGTACACCGGGTTGGGCCATGGGCAACAAATTGTTGATCAGTCCTGCCAGCACCACCAGCATGCTGCCCACTGTAAACAGCGTGAGGCTGAACGGCTGGAAAATCATGATGAGTGCCACAATTCCGATCCAGATGATCCAGAACTCCAACCAGCGCGCGCCTTTGACGGAGAGATTGTCGTCGCTCATGCGCGCACCGCCTTTCCATCGCCACCAAACACATGCGTCTGTGCCGGGTCCGGAATGAGATGCAGCACTTCGCCCGTCTTCACGCGCTTGTCACGCGGCACCACCACACGGATGTCGCTGCCTGCCTTGGTGCGGGCATGGATCAGTGTTTCAGCACCCATGGGTTCGATCAACTCCGCTTGCGCCGTAAATGTTTCCTTGCTGGGCGCATTTGCAGGCGTGAAGGCGCGCGGGCGGATACCAATCGTCACCTTTGCCGGCTTCATCTCGCCTACCGCCCGGTCCGCTGCGAAGGTCAAGTCTTCGTTGTCGAATGTAAGGAACGCCTTGCCGCCCATATATGACTTGAAATTGGCCTCAACCAGATTCATTTGCGGCGTGCCTATGAAGCTCGCAACGAACACATTCGCTGGTTTCGCAAAAACGTCATGCGGTGTTCCCACCTGCTCGATCAGGCCGTCGCGCATGATGGCGATGCGGTCTGCCATGGTCAGTGCTTCAAGCTGGTCGTGGGTCACAATCACAGTGGCTTTGGACAGCCCGGCCAGCACAGCCTTGATCTGCCCGCGCATGGAATGACGAAGTTCCACATCCAGCCGTGACAGCGGTTCGTCAAACAAAAAGCATTTCGGATCGCGCACGATGGCCCGGGCGACCGCAATGCGCTGCTTCTCGCCTTCAGAAACCTGCCCCGGCAACCGGTCAAGTACATCACGCAAATGCAAGATGTCCGCCACCTTGTTGACGCGGGCCTGCATGTCGGCAGCACCCAGTTTCTCATAGTGCAGCGGCATGGCGATATTTTGGCCCACTGTCAGTGCGGGATAAAGGGCGTAGAACTGGAACACCATGGCGATGTCGCGTTTCTCCGGTGCCAACTCGTTCACGCGGCTGCCGGCAATGATCACGTCACCGCCTGTGGCGCGTTCAAGTCCCGCAATCATGCGCAACGTTGTCGTCTTGCCGCAGCCGGAAGGTCCGAGCAGGCACACCACTTCGCCCGCCTTCACGCTGAGATCGGCATCACGCACGGCGGTAAAGTCGCCGAACCTTTTTGTGAGTTTTCGGATTTCGATGGTGGACATTACTTTTTCACCGTTCCGAAGGTCACGCCGCGCAAGAGATGATCCTGCAGGAAGAAGGTTACCAGGAACACCGGGATCAAGAACAGCGTTTCAATTGCGGCAAGCAGCGTCCAATCGGTGCCGCGCCCACCAGAGGAAACAGCCTGGTTCATGGCGACGGGGATGGTGCGTGTGTCCTTGCCCGAGAGCAGCAGCGAGAACAGGAACTCGTTCCACGTGAGAATGAGGCCGAATACGAAGGTCGCGGCAAGGCCAGCAATCACTTGCGGCAGACTGATTTTCCAGAACACTTTGGTTTCGGACGATCCGTCAATGCGTGCCGCGTCTTCAACATCAGTTGACAGCTCATCGAAGAAACTCTTCATCATCCAGATGGTGAAAGCCAGATTGAACGCGGTGTAGAGCATGATGATGCCGATGTAGGACCCCGAGAGCCCCGCAGCGCGGAACATCAGGATCACTGGAATGATAACGACGATGGCGGGCAGCATGCGCGTCGTCAAGATGATGAAGAGATAGGTGTCGTTGCCCTTCAGCGGATAGCGCGAGAAGCCGTAAGCAGCGAGAGTTCCGATGATAAGCGCGAGAAGAACCGAGACCGACGATATGAAAATGGAATTGAAAAAGAAGCGGTCAAATCCCGTCGGTTCCGGCTCGCCACCGACTGTCATCACGCGGTTGAACACCTGGCCAAAATTCTCAAGCGTCGGCGAGAAAACGTAAGCCTCCGGGATCAGTCCAAACAGGGACGTCGGCGACAGTGTGGGCGGCACGGACAACGCTTCCGCCGATGGTTTGATGGCGGTGAAGACGATCATCAGCACAGGAAGGAAATAGATGAAGCTGACAATCGCCACACCCAGTGTGCGGCCCCAACCTGCCTCGCCAACACCGGCACCGCGCTTGAAGAAACCGATGCGTTCCAGAAGGGGCGGTTGATCAGACATTGGTGAACCTCTCCTCGCCCTTGAGGGCGAGGCCGGGAGAGGGTGTCAGCCACAGGGGGGAGTGCCCAGACACGCGGCTGACACCCGCCCCCGCCCCCGCCCTCAAGGGCGGGGAGTTTGTCCGACAGTGCCTCATGCAGCCGCATTCCTTCTGTTCGCGAGATACAAATACAAATTTGTCAACACAATCACCATGAACAGGATGACGTAGGAGAGTGCAGCACCTTCGCTCGTCTTGTTCTGCTCATTGGCAATCTCGGTAATGAGATACGCGATGGTTTTGGTATCCTGTCCACCACGGATCAGAATGTAAACGAGATCGTAGAGCTTGAACGCTTCGATAGTGCGGAACAGAAGGGCCAGCATCAGAAGTCCGCGGATGTAGGGGAATGTAATGGACCAGAACTGCCGCCATTTTGAAACGCGATCAATGGCCGCCGCCTCGTACAGATAATTGGGCACCGAAACGAGACCGGCGAGCACCAACAACATGACAAATGGTGACCACATCCAGGCATCGGCAAAGACAATGCCCGCAACCGCGCCCAGCTTGTTGTCCATGAGGATGAACTGCTCGCCTGTGATTTCACCGATGGCGTAGCTCAGGATGCCAAATGTCGGATCGAAATAGTAGGAGAAGAACACGCCGGACGCCACGACTGACAGCATCATCGGTGTCAACACGAGGATCAACAGGTATTTCCGCAACGGAAACTGCTTGGCGAACAGCATTGCCAACAGAAAGCCGACAATCATCTGTGCGATTACGGTGCACACCACAAACATGCCCGTGTTGATCAAGGCATCCCAGTTGGCTGGCGCTGCGATGTCGTTGGTGAGGATCTTGATGTAGTTGTTCAGGCCGACAAAGCGGATGGACTGGTTGTTGGATTGATAGGCGAAAAACGACAGCCCCAGCGACCAGAGCAGCGGGAAGAGATTCATCACGAACAGCACGGCGATGGCGGGGGCGACCAACAGGCCGCCATAATATTTGCGGCGGTAGGCGTTCATTGCGAAAGCGGCGGCGACCAGCGCCAACATCACGCCAACAATCCAGAAGGAAACTTTCGCAGGCAATGCCAGCATGGCAAGAATGGAAACAACTGCTCCAGCGAGTATCGCGAGCTTCCAGTTGTCAGGAGAAACGGTGAAGAGACTGGATTGTGGGTGTCGTTCGATTGCGATCGTCATGCTTCACATTTCATCACCCTCCAACCACGCGGCACGCGTGGGGGAGGTGGCGCGGAATGCGCCGGAGGGGGTAGAGCAACGCGAAAGGATCACCGAACTCAAGTTTGGCACCCCCTCCGCCCTTCGGCACCTCCCCCATGCTTCGCATGGATGGAGGGTGAAAAGGAGCGCACGGGTTCCTCACCCGCGCGCCCCAATTTTTTAAACTACTCGATCAAACCAACTTCCTTCAGCTTGTCCTGCTGGAACTTGGCCACATTGTCGAGCGTGGTCTTGGCGTCCTGCTTGCCGGTGATGGCAAGGTCGAACTGGTCCTGCTGCTGTGTGAGCAATTCAAAGAACTGCGGCACGTGCCACACGTCTTTCTGCCAATCAAGCTGCGGGGCCCAGGCGCGGTTCCACGGACGGTAGGTCACGTACTTCGGATCTTCATACACGGCCTTCACGGCAGACTGGCCACCACCGGCTGCGAACTGGTGCTGGATGTCATTCGACAACCACCACTTCACGAAGTCGACGGCTTCCTTGATCTGCGCGTCTGTGGTCCATGTTGTCAGCACGAAGGGCTGGCCACCGATGTTGGACCAGCGGATCATCTTGCCATCCGCACCCATGGTGCCCGGCATCTGGCCAAACACCAGCTTGTCGGAGACCTTGGAGGATTTCGGATCAAGCGAGGCTTCGCCCAGACCGATCCAGTCGATGTTCATGGCCACCTTGCCTTCACGGAACAACTGGTCGGACACAAAGATATCCATCGTGCCAGTCTTGGCAACCGGTGGCATGTACTGGATCATGCCCAGGTATTTTTCGAGAGCTGCAACAGATTCCGGCGAGTTCACAACGCCTTCTGCCTGGCCCTTTGGTGCCTGGGTTTCATCCCACGTGTTGCCGCCCATCTGCCAGATCAACCCGTTGATCTGCATCGACGAGAAGTCATAGCCTTTGCCAGCCTGGTAAGCGATGCCGTAGAAATCGTCTTCGGCAGGCTTGCCAGCCAGCATGTCGCCTTTTTTGCGTTGGAAAAATTCACCAACGTTTTTGAAGTCGTCCCAGGTCATCGCATCCAGCTCTTCGCCGGTGCAGGGCAACTTCTTTGAATACTTCGCCTGGAAGTTCTTCTGCTCGTCTTCGTGGCAAATGATGTCTGAGCGCGCGAAGTTCACCAGAACGTCGGGGAACTGCGGGAAGCCGTAATAGTTTTCCGTCTTGTGCGGATAGGTGGAATAGGCGTTCAGCGGATTTGGATGGATGGTCTTGAACGTTGCCATGAAGTCCGGATCGGCTTCGAGTAGATCGTTGATCTTGCGGAAATAGCCGCCTTCAACGAAGGCACCGAGCCATTGTGAATCCGACACAATGAAGTTGTACTTCTGCTCACCTGAAGTCAGTGAGGCATTGACGCGGGTGTAGAAATCTGGCCACGGAATGAAGTCGACTTCGAGCTTTACGGTGTTACCGCTCTTCGGCTTGTACTGTTCGTCGAAGAACTTTTTCATGATGCGCGTTGGCGGCCAATCGGGCACCGCCATCGACAGCACCACTTCATCAGCGAACGCGTTGATGGCACCACCAACGCTCATGGCAGCAGCAAGCGCAACGCCCGCCACAACGCCTTTGGTTTTTGACATGTAACTCATTCTTGGTTTCCTCCTGTTGAACTTCATGTGGGGGGCTTCTCGCTTCATCTGTCAGGCCATGGCCTGTCCGGATGAAGCGCGGAAGATGTGGAACCTGGATGGATCAAAGTGGATGGGCAAGGCCTGGCCCGGGCGCAGCGCCGACGCGCCTGCTTCGGACATCACCATGCGCAGCGTTTCTTCACCTGCCTTGACTGAAACAATTGTGACGTCGCCGAGAGGTTCAAGCATGAAAACGGTGGAGGCAATTGCTGCTTCACCTTTTTTTGCCACGCGAATGTCGTGCGGACGCACGCCCATCAGTGTTGCCTCACCTGTCTCTGCGGTTTTGTAGCGGGCACCGGGTGTGAACTTGCCGATTGATGTTGTGAACGAGGCTTTGTCACTGGCTGCCGTCGCCCTGATCATGTTCATGTGCGGCGAGCCTATCTTGCCCGCCACATAGGTATTGGCCGGCCTCTCATACAATTGATCCGGCGTGCCGCGCTGCACGACAGCGCCATCGCGCATCACCGCAATTTCCTCGCCCATGGAGAGTGCTTCCAGTTCATCAGGCGTGGCGTAAACGATGGTGAGTCCGAACTGCCGGTGCAGACGCTTCAACTCCGCCCGCATGTCGTGGCGCAGTTTCGCATCGAGATTGGTGAGCGGTTCATCGAGCAACAGGATTTTTGGTCTGCGGATGAGCGAGCGGCCCAGCGCCACACGCTGCTGCTCACCACCCGACAGCGTGCCGGGCTTGCGTTCAAGCCGCAACGTCAGCTTCAGCATCGCTGCCGTTTCCTTCACACGCTTGTCGATCTCCTCGCGCCCCACACCTTCTTCCTTCAGCGGATACGCGAAATTCTCATACACAGTCAGGTGTGGATAGAGCGCAAAGGATTGGAACACCATGGATACACCGCGCCCGGCAATCGGCGCATGCGTCACATCCTGGCCGAAGATTTCCACACGGCCCTGATCCAGCTGCACAAGTCCTGCAATGGTGCGCAAAGTCGTCGTCTTGCCAACGGAACTCGGGCCGAACAGCGCGAAGAAACGCCCCTCCACCACATCGAATGACAAATTCTCAAGCGCGCGCACTGGCCCGTAGGATTTCGAGACCCCGGACAAACGCAGCGCGAATTTTGAGTTTTCGTTCATTGCACTCCCAATGCGGCTTTTGCAGCTCTGTGGATCACAGACTAGCCATGCTCCTGATTTATGCAAGTGCGGTGTTTCATTTTGCAGCGACCCATTGTCCTGATGCCGCGGATTTGAGCACCGCATCGGTCACCAAATCCGTTGCCATTGCGTCGCGGAAAGTCGGGGCGGCGGGTTTGCCGGTCTCGATTCCCTCGATGAAATCCG
Organism: Hyphomicrobiales bacterium; assembly: GCA_043768765.1. Taxonomy (GTDB): domain Bacteria; phylum Pseudomonadota; class Alphaproteobacteria; order Rhizobiales; family Aestuariivirgaceae; genus Aestuariivirga. Next base: position 57,913 of record JAYVKC010000053.1, read on the forward strand.
CCGCCTGGTGGATGAAGCTGTGTTCGTAGCCGATCTGCGTGCCTGGCACCCACCATTTCCCCATGTAGGGATGATCGCCATCGGTCACATGGATCGAACGCCAGCCCCGTGTGCGCCCCTCATCCCGGTGATCGAAATACTGCAAACGGTGGAGGTCATGCAGATCCCACATGATCGACGCCTTCTCGCCATTGATCTCAAGGGTGTACTGCGCCTTATGTCCACGGGCATAGCGCGTCGCCTCGAAGTTGGCGAGCGAGCCGTTGTCGAACCGCGCGATGAACAGGCTTGCATCGTCGATGCCGACTTTTTCTTTCTTGCCTGTCAATGTGTGCTGGCGTTCCTTGATGAAGGTCTCGGTGATGGCGCTGACTTTTTCAATTCCGCCGTTCAGCCACATCGCTGTGTCGATGCAGTGCGCAAGGAGGTCGCCGGTTACCCCGGAGCCTGCCACATTTACATCAAGCCGCCACAGCCCCTGCCCGCCCTGTGGCAAGTCTGCGGAAATCGTCCAGTCCTGCAGGAACTTGGCGCGATAGTGGAAAATCTTGCCAAGCTTGCCTTCGTCGATGAACTGTTTGGCCAGCGTCACGGCGGGCACGCGGCGGTAGTTGTACCATACCATGTTGGCGACTTTGGCCTTCTCGACAGCATCCACCATCACAGCTGATTCACCGGCATTGCGGCCCAGCGGCTTTTCACACATCACGATTTTGCCGTTGGCAGCAGCTGCAATCGCTATCTCCAGATGCATGTCATTGGAGGCGGCGATATCAATGATATCGATATCCTTGCGCTCCACCAGCTTGCGCCAGTCGGTTTCTGTGGATTCATAACCCCATTGATCCGCGAAGGCCTGCAATTTGCCCGCATCGCGTGCGCAGGCCGCTTTCAAGACCGTTGCATGCTGCAGCTGAAAGAAATTGTTGACCTGCTTGAACGCATTCGAATGCGCCCGGCCCATGAAGCCGTAACCCACCATGCCGATGTTGAGCGGAGATTTTTTCATGATAGGTGTTCGCTTCCCCTTCCCCCCTCGCGGGGGAAGGTGGATCGTTCCCCGGACTTGTTCCGGGGAGCGAGACGGATGAGGGGGTGGTTCAGCGAGAAAAAAGCAAAAAGTGGAGTTCGATTGCCCGCCCCCCTCATCCGCCGCTGCGCGTCACCTTCCCCCGCAAGGGGGGAAGGAAAAATGGATAGGTTCACATTCATCACGCGACCCAGCCGTGCTTGTCGCGCACTTTGATCATGGCGGCGAGGACATCGTTCCAGGTTTGCTGCTTCAGCATCTCGGTGTTTGGGAACATGCAGCCATCCCAGCAGATGTGACGGAAGGCTTTGGTGAGGCCGCCATCTTTCCCGCGCAGCCACATCCCGGCGTGCTTGGGCACATCAAGCTTGCCTTTCCGGTCAGTGACCATGCAATGTTTGCCGGTCTTGTCGTGATAGCCCATGCCCTTCACGGTGCCGTCATTCTGCGCCACGTGAAAATCAATGGTCCAGGGCCGCAGCGCGTCTGTCATCTTGCGCAGCGCTTCGTCGAGCGTTGTCTTGCTCTTCCAGTCGAAGTTCTTCGGCAGCAAACGGGACTTTGGGGCGTTGTAGCCCATGGTATAAAGCAGCGTGTGCGCCATGTCGGCCTGGAAGCCTATCGTCTGCGGGCGGTCGACAGCCTCCAGCGTGTTGATCATGTCTTTCCAAGAGTGCATGCCGCCCCAACAAATCTCGCCTTCGCACGCCAGCCGTTCGCCGTAGTCGGCGGCGACGTTGCAGGCTTCGCGGAAGGTTTGAGCAATTTTCCTGGTGTTGCCAGCGGGGTCTTTCGCCCACTCACTGGGTGAACTCGCGGAGTCAATGCGCACGATGCCATAAGGCCGCACGCCGAGGTCACGCAACTGCTTGCCGAGCTTGCAGGACTTTTCGACATTGGCGACAAACTTCTTGCGATCCGATGCCGATCCCATGGCTGAGCCACCACCAACCGGCGGCCATACGGGTGAGACGATGGAGCCGATGTTGAGATTGTGTTTTCTGGCCTTGTCAGCCAGCCGCTTCACTTCATCATCGGAGAAATCGATCTGGATGTGCGGTGCGGCGTGGAAGATGTCGATGCCGTCAAACTTCATGCCATTCACTTCGGCGTTCACCGTCAGCTTGATCATGGTGTCGAGATCAATGGGAGGTTCCGAGTCGCTGCCCTTGCCCACAAGACCCGGCCACATCGCATTGTGCAACTTGGGAAAATTGTTCTTGGCCACCAACCGCCTCCCTGCATTCTTTTATTGTTGCAAACAGTCTAACCCCGATTTCCTTTGTCTGTCCAGAACTGTTATATTAGTATGGCAGTCATGGAAAAGGTGCTAGCGCAGGCCAAGCTGGACCGGAGACGCCCCTTGCGCGAGCAGATCTACGCGCTTGTGCGGGGACTCATCCTGTCCGGCAAAATTGCGCCAGGCGACGTGATTGATGAAAAAGACATTGCCACGCGCCTCAATGTGTCGCGCACGCCGGTGCGTGAAGCTGTCAAGAAACTCAGCGATGAACATCTCGTCGATGTGATGGCGCAATCGGCAACGCGGGCTTCGCGCATCGACCGCCACGAAGTGGAACAGGCCTTCATCATCCGCCGTGCGCTGGAGATGGAGAGTGCAGCACAGGCAGCTTCACTCATGACCGAGACGCATGCCGATGCACTTTCTGACATCCTGCTAAAACATGCGCGCGCTATCGAACGCCGCAGTTTCGCCGAAGCCATTGAACGCGATGATGACTTCCACCGCGCGATAGCCGAAATCAGCAATCTCCCGCGACTGTGGCGTGCGGTGGAGATTTCCAAGGCCCAGCTCGACCGCTGCCGCCATTTCATGATTCCCCGCGCCGGGGAGGGAGATGTCACACTGGAGCACCACCGCGAAATCATCCGTGCACTGATGAGCCACGATCCCGACCGTGCCCGCGCCGCCATGGCGGCACACCTCACCGTGGCTTACCGTGCAACCGAACGCGCCATGGATGCGGGCGAGATTGCAGTGGACCTGGAGCAGGTGGCGGCGGAGTGACCATTGCCACACTACGGGGTCACGTTGTCCCAGAACGAGGCCTTCTTGCTGTGAACAACTTGCAGGGATTGCAAATAGTTCTCATGATTTTTCTGTCCCTGAAAATCAGGAATTTGCGATGCAAGGCTTGAGCATTCCAGCAAATGCCGCGCGGCGTGCTTGTATCTCGTACTTCGGGCATTTTGCAGGGTGAAGTCAATCATCGCCCTGAGCAAGATTGTAGCGGCCAGTGGATGCCGTCCGGAAAGGACGTCGGCGGCGTGTGACAGAGATTCGTAGCCATTGCCATCCCATTTTCCGGCATATCGCAATACCAGCCGCGCAGCATGATTAAGCGCTGGCCACTTCACCAGAAACCAAAGCGCCATCTCGGCGATCTCATGATTTTCGACGAATGCCAAGGCTCGTTCTTCTGCCTCCACATCCTCAAAGTCCGCAAGTTTTTTGAGATACCCACGCAGGTGCAATATGGAAAGGTGACGTTCAAAGACCTGCCATCGCAAGTCTTGTGCGTCCTTTGACCTGCCAAGGGCATCAAGTGTGGCAATCATGGAATCTTCCCAGGAGAAGTCTGGCTGGAAATAGTCGAGCCAATCGGTGTGACCCGACGTATCAAAATCCCCGTCCACCGCCTCCAGCGCAGTCAGTGCTTCTTCCGGGCGACCGGCCTTGAGCAGGCGTTCGGCAATATCCGCCGCGATGCCAGGCATTTTGCGCGTCTTGGCGTCATAGGAGGCTGCGAAGGTATCAGCGTCACCCTCCGAATCCGCTATGTCACGAAGCGCCATCTCGGCACTTCGCTTGCGGGAAGAATGCCGAATGTCGTCCTCATACAACGCACCTTGCGCAGACCAACCAAACACCTTCCGTTCCTGCTCTGGTATTTTCTCTTTCGGTTCCGCCATTACGGCCTTCATGGATGCCTTGAGTTCAGCCAGGCCTGCAGGTCCCAGAGCGGCCTGCAAATTTCCAATGATATCGTCGAACTGACCGTAGCCATTGTTCAAGAGAGCGTGCGAAGTCCGAAGCACCAGTGTTTCCGTGTTTTTTGGCGTGGCGCGTACCGCAATTTCACTCAACAGCTGGACGGCACTCCTGAAAACGCCAATGATTTTACCGCTGCTGTCATCGCAGCGCTCAAAAATCGCATTTGCCAGAGCGGCGAATTCCCACAGCAGGTCGATTGCCTCCCCTGGGTCTTTCACTGCGACGAGTTCGTCAATCAACCTGACCTGGGTCTGCAAGTCGTCGAGCAGTGTGCCCCGGTTCTGCCAGTCAACAAATGTTCTGGACTTTGCAAGTGTTCTCAGGCGTTTCCGGATTGACGCTGCTGCCTGCTTCGGCCCGCCTGTCGCTGCAAGCTCGGTAACAAGAGAGCGTTTGATGACAGGCGTACTCGACGCAGCATCAAGCAGCAACTGGGCAAGGCGCTTCGCACCAAGCGCCTCAAGACCTTCGATGTTGAGTTTAGTGCCCTTTGCCAATTTCAACTCGCCAAAAAACAAGTTCAACCATGGGCCAACCCTTCCAGCAGCATCGCTACAGCTTCAGCACCCGGATCATTGACGCCCTTGAGCTTGGCGGCAGACACATAAGTTGACCGGCCGGCCCGCGCCCGCGTCATTCCTGCCGTTGCGTCTGCGCCTGTGCGGGCGGCCGCAGCGGCCTTCCCGATGTTTCCATTCTTGGCGAGAACGGCAAGTGCCGGAACCAATGCATCAATCATCGTGCGGTCCCCGGGTTTCGCACCGCCATGGGCCATCATGCTCGCGAGGCCCGCTTGCAACGCATCCTGCCAGCGGCCTGCATGCCGCGCTGCTGCGGCGAAGAAGATCGCCAGCAGCACGCCGGAAGATCCGCCCATGGTACGCGACATCGCATCGCTGAGCGCTGCGAAGAATTGATCCTGCCGCGCCAGAGGCATCTTGTTCAGCGACGTCCTCACATGCCGTGCTGCCGCAGCGATGGTGGAACCGGTATCGCCGTCACCCACTTTCGCATCGAGTGCGTTGAGACGTTGTTCGGCGGCAATGAGGATGTCACAGGCACCGCGCACCAGCGATGCCAGCGCCGGATTCTTCGACGCTTTCCATGATTTTGACTTCATTTCCGCCGGTAGCTTGATGATTTTCGGGCCGCTGTGCGTTTTCACCCCCGGCCAGACCAGCGGCGATGCTGGCGACAGCAACGCGTTCTCGAACTCCGGAGTCAACGGCAGCAGCGACAACGAGAATCCGTGCATATCGAGCGACGTCACCAGATTTGCCGGACCGCACACCAGCTTGATCTTCCTGCCATGCCTGCCTTTCAGCACTTGATTGGCGATGAGACTCATCTCCAAGGGTGTTGTTGAGCCCAGATTGTTGATGAGCAGCGCGTAACCCTTTGCCTTCTTCGCCTTTGCAAAAAGTTTGCCAGCAACCACCGCCGCTGCCTTCGCCGCACTCTCGAAGCGGACAAGGTCCACACCCGGCTCGCCGTGAATGCCGAGCCCGAGTTCCGCCTGGCCCGCAGGGATACGGTCTTCGCGACCGATGCCGGGCAGTGTGCATGAGGTGAGCGCAATGCCGAGCGACACCAACCCGTCTGCCGCCTTCTGTGCCACCGCCGATACTTTCGCCAGCGGCCAGCCTTTCGCCGCGTAGTGGCCTGCGATCTTCTCCACAAACAGCACGCCGGCAATGCCGCGCGGCTGTGCGATATCAGGGAGTGCGATGTCGTCCTTCACAATCACAATTTCGATTTTCTTGCCGCGTGCCCGCGCCTTCTCTGCCGCGAGTCCAAAGTTCAACCGGTCGCCGGTGTAGTTCTTGAAGATCAACAGGCAGCCAGCGGGACCTGTCACTGCCATCAACGCGGCAAACACAGCATCGACCGATGGCGACGCAAACACTTCGCCACACACCGCTGCCGTCAGCATGCCGGGGCCGACAAACCCTGCATGCGCCGGCTCATGCCCCGAACCGCCGCCTGCAACCAATGCCACATGTTTGCGATTGTGATCGGTGCGCAAGACCACTTTAATGCCGGGATAGCCATCAAGCCGTGCGAGGTTTGCACCACCTGACGCACGCAGCAGCCCGTCAAGGGCATCGACAACCAGCGACTCTTTTGTGTTGATAAATTGCGGCATGGCGTAACCCCTTCTGCGATCCTTCGCATCCCCAATTTGGCGAAGACCAAAACAATCAGTAAGAATATCTCCGCGCCGTTGTCAACGCCAGTCGCCGTGGTGAATGCCGGGCTTGTCGGTGCGTTCAAAGGAGTGCGCGCCAAAAAAATCGCGCTGGGCCTGGATCAGATTGGCGGTACCGCGCGCCTGCCGATAACTGTCGAAGTAGGCAAGTGAGGCTGACAGTGCCGGTACCGGAAGTCCTGCCATGGCGGCGTCAGCCACAGTTTTGCGCAGTGCGCCTTCACTGGCCTGCATCATGGCGGCAAAGTCTTTTGCCATGAGCAAGTTGCCCCCGCCGTTATCGCGATACGCCGTGGCAATCAAGTCGAGGAACTGCGAGCGAATGATGCAGCCGGCACGCCAAATGCCGGCGATGGTGGCCAGAGGCAGGTTCCAGCCATGGTGTGCGGATGCCTGTTCAAATACCGCAAAGCCCTGCGCGTAGGCCGATATTTTCGCGGCGTAGAGTGCGGACTCCAACTGCTGCAGCATGGCCGTGCCAGATGCCGCAAAAGGTGCGTGTGGTGTTGCGGGGAAACTTTTTTCGGCGCGGGTCCGTTCGTCTTTCAAGGATGACAGGATGCGGGCTGCCACGGCAGCTTCAATGGTGGTCGCAGGCACGCCCAATTCCTGCGCCTCGATCACCGACCATTTGCCGGTGCCCTTTTGCCCGGCCTTGTCGAGAATGACGTCAACCAATGGGCCACCCGATTCCGCATCATGGGCAGCGAGGACACGGGAGGTGATTTCGATCAGGTATGAATTGAGCTTTCCGGTGTTCCACGTGGCGAAGACGTTTGCCATTTCCGGTGCTGACATGCGCAAGCCATCGCGCATCATGCCATAGACTTCGGCAATCATTTGCATGTCGGCATATTCGATGCCGTTGTGAATCATTTTCACAAAGTGGCCGGCACCACCTGGACCTACCCAGGCACAACAGGGTTGCTGCTGGTATTTGGCGGAGATGGCGGTGAGAATATGAGAGACGCGGGCATAGGCAATTTCCGTTCCGCCAACCATTATGGAAGGACCGTGCCGTGCGCCCTCTTCACCGCCCGAAATGCCCATGCCAATGAAAGTCAGACCGGAGCCGCCCAGGGCCTTGTCGCGCCGCATGGTGTCGCGGAAATTGGCGTTGCCGGCATCGATGATGATATCGCCGCTGGCCAGCACTTCGCGCAATCCAGAAATCTGTTCGTCAACCGGGTCTCCGGCTTTTACCAGAATGATCACGGGTCGCGGCGGTCGAATGGCTGCGGACAGGTCGGCCAAGGTTCGGCAGGCGATGATCATTTCACGCAAGCTGCCTGCTTTGGCCAAAACTTTTTCAGTGGTTTCCCATGTGCGGTTGTAAACGGCAATGCGGAAACCCTTTTCCGCGATGTTCAGCGCCAGGTTTGCGCCCATCACGCCCAACCCGATCAGGCCAATTTCTGCGGTGTTCATTCAGGTGTGCTCTTCGATTTCAATTCGTGGCGTAGTGAGACGCTTCAAAAACCGTATGGAAGATGCGCCCGTCGAAGAGCTTGAGCAAGTCTTGCGTGACCAACCGGCTTTGGTTGCGCACATCAGATTGCAGGGCCTTTTCGATATCGGCCATGCTGGGGTAGCGAATTGAAAGGATCATGGCGTAGTGCGGATGGGATGCATCCGATTCCATCTGGTGCAACACGCGCACTTCTTCGGCACCCGGAAACCTTGTCCACAAGGGAACAAGCTTTTCGCACACAAAGTTCTTGAATGCGTCCTCCTTGCCGGCGTGGACCTTGCCTTCAAAGAAGGCGCACCGAATAATCATCAATCTGGCTCCAGAATGAAAAGGGCGCGGCCAAAACCGCGCCCGATTTGAGTCAACACGTTCCCCGCGTCATTTGCCCCAGATTTTCGCGTAGGCTTCGCGATAGCCGTTCTGCGGATCGAACTGGTTCGAGTCGCCGGAGGCTTTCAGTCCGTCCTGCGTCACCAAAGCCGGTGACGTGATGTAGCCAGAACAAGCATCACCCGAAATTGCACGGTTCAGCTCGTCGACAAGCTGCCAGCCTTGCAGATTGAGTGGTTCGGCGACAGTGACGGCTTGATACTCGTTCGACCGGATGCGCTGGAAGGCGGCTTCCGATCCATCGCCAGCAGAACCGGCCTTTGGACTGGCGGAACCCGCGATGCCTGCGGCTGCAAGGGATGGTCCCATGAAGTCGAAGTAGAGATCGTTGATCGCCAGCGAGTGTGTCCAGGCCGCGCCATGCTTTTGCAGCAGTGTGGTTGTCAGCGGACCCATGCGGGTTGAGGTTTCGGCAATCGGTGTATCCACCCATTCCAGCACTTTGCCACCACCGGCTTCGATCACTTCCTTGAGCTTGGCAGCTTTCAGGATGGCGATGGTGTAGGTCGAGTCAGTGAAGATCACCACACCCGGCTTGCCGCCGCCGTCCTGCAACGCCCAATTGGCAGCCGTCGTGGAAACGGTCATGGCATCGGTGGAGACGTTGGCAAAAATGCCACCCGGTGCATCGCAACCAATTTTCGGACCGGAGTGCCACGACACCATGGGAATCTTGGCGGCAGCAACGCCTTCAAGGGCAGCACTTTGTTCGGTGGCGTCAAAGCCGTTGATGACAATGCCATCAGGCTTCAATGCCATCGCCTGGCCGACAGCGGCCGACCTGCTTTGCACCGATCCAGCGCCATCCAGCACTTTCACGGTCCAGCCCATTTTCTTGGCGGCTTCTTCAATGCCTGTGGTTACGCCGAGAATGCCGCCGTTCTTCAAATCGGCAGCAAGCACAACGATGGTCTTGCCTTCAGCACCCTTGGGTCCTGCGGCGGGTCCGTCAAAACCCTCGGCAAAAGCCGACAGGCTCACGCCCATCAGCATGGAACCTGCAAGCAGGCTATTCAGTAGTGTACGTCTCAACATGGTCTTCCTCCGTTTGCTGTTTGGTTATTTCTTCGCAGCGCCTTTGCGCCTTTGGGCATATCCGGCGATGCCGATGGCCACGATCAGCGTTACGCCGTTGAACATCGGCTCAACCCAGAACGAGCCGCCGAATTGCTGGATGCCGGAAATGCCGACCGCCAGAATGATGATACCGACCATCGTACCCCAAACGTTGACACGTCCGGGCTTGATAGTGGTTGAACCAAGGAATGCGCCAACGAGAGCGGGCAGCAGAAACTCAAGTCCGACACTGGCCTGGCCAATGCGCAGTTTGGATGCGAGCAGAACACCGGCAAGTGCAGTCAACACGCCAGACGCAATGAACGAGCCCATCACGTATTTGCGCACGGGTATGCCGTTCAATGCTGCCGCCTTGGGCGAGGCACCGATGGCATATAGATAGCGGCCCAGCGGCAGGTATTCATAGATCACCCAGAGGGCAAGGGCGATGGCAAGCACGTAGAAACCGGTGATGGGCAAGCCAAACACCATGGTGCCGTTCAACGCGTAAAATGCCTTGTCGACCTGGCCGACGATCTGGCGGCCACCGGTGTGCCACAGGGCCAAGGCATAGAGCACAGTGCCAGTTCCGAGGGTGGCGATGAAACTGTCAATCTTGGCCACTTCCACCAGCAACCCGTTGAGCATGCCCATGACGGCCCCCAACAGCAAAACTGTCAGAACAGCGGCTGCCCAGTGAAAACCATAGAGCGTCTGCAATGAAATCGCCAGGATGTGCCAGAGCACAATACCATACCCGACGGTGAGATCGATGCGGCCTGCCGACATCGGGATCATCACTCCCAATGACAAAAGCAAAATGATTGCCTTGTCGGAAATGATGGAACGCAAATTCAGCAGCGTTGGAAAAGTGTTGGGCAACAGCAGTGAAAACAGGATGATCAGCGCGATGGTGAGGATCACCAATCCATAGGTTGGCAAAAGACGCGCGAGTTTCTGCGGCAACGGCAGGCCGTGCAATTCGCTGCGGGTTGGCTCCAGGGCTGTGGACTGCAGTGAATTCATGTCAAGCCGCCTCGGATGCGGATGCGGCGTGGATCAGCGCTTGGGTTGTCATGTCGGCCTCGTTGATTTCAGCAACGATACGGCCGCGCGAAAATACCAGGGCACGATGGCAAATGTGCGCCACTTCCTCAAAATCAGTAGAGACCACAATGACGGTGAGACCGCTCTCCAGTGCCTTGGCGATCAAACGGTAGATTTCAGATTTGGCACCGACGTCCACGCCGGCTGTCGGGTCTTCGGCGATCAACAGTTTGCGGCCCGTGGCCAGCCAGCGACCAACGACCACTTTTTGCTGATTGCCACCGGACAATGCCTCAACGGGGAGAAACGGATCATTGGGGCGCAAGCCAACATCGTGACCAATGGCGCTTGCGTGTTCAGCTTCCGCGGCTGGTGCAAGGACCGACATGAGCGTGCGGCCTATGGCCATTGGATTGAGAAACATGTTCTCGCGGATGGACAGCGACGGCGCGACACTCTCTTCTGTGCGGTCGCGCGCCACCAACCCCACCCCCTGATGCAGGGCGGCTTCCGGCGATGACAGGTCGAGTTGTTTGCCATGAAGCGAAGCTGTGCCCACGCTCTCCTGTGCGCCAAAAAGGGCGCGGCCAATGGCCTCCTGGCCGGCACCACGCAACCCCACCAGTCCCAACACCTCGCCCTGTCGCGCGGAGAAAGAGACTGGCCCCACGCCGAAGGTTGAAAAATTTTCGATCTTGAGGGTGTCTTCGCCGGCAACAGGTTTGGCGCGGACGTAAAGATCCTTGACGTCGCGTCCGACAATCATGTTCACGAGTTCGGAGGGTGAGGTGTTCTTGACATCCTGCACGCCCACCAATTTGCCATCGCGCAGCACGGCGACACGGTCAGCGATGCGGAAAATTTCGTCGAGACGGTGTGAAACGTAGATCATGCCCACGCCGCGTTTTTGCAGGTCACGCAACACAACAAACATGCGTTCCACTTCATCGGCGGGCAAGCTTGCCGTGGGCTCGTCGAGCACCAGTACATCGGCTTCAACCGCAAGGGCGCGCGCGATGGCGACCAATGATTTTTCTGTGCGGCTTAGATCCTGCACGCGCTTGGTGGGGTCGAAGGTGCAGCCGACAATGCGCAGCGATGCAGCGGCACGATGTTCGGTGGCACGCCAGTCGATCATCCCGTTGCGGCGGGCGTAGCCTTGCGCCAAGCCAACGTTTTCTGCCACCGTCATCCACTCCACCAGACCAAGGTCCTGGTGAATGAAGGCCACCCGTTGCTTCTCATTCTGCCTGGGTGTGGCGTGGTGGTAAGGCTCGCCCTTGAACAAAATCCGCCCTTGTTCGGGCACATGAATACCTGCCAGCGCCTTGATCAGTGTTGACTTGCCCGCGCCATTTTCACCCAGCAGCGCCAAAATTTCGCCTGCTTCCAGACTCAAGGAGACATTGTCCAGGGCGGTGGTGCCGCCGAACCGCTTGGTAATGCCTTCAAAGCTGAGCAAGCGCCCTGGCAAACCGGTTTCTCCCTGGAACAATTCGCGGTTGTCTTTTTTGTGTTATCGATAACATCGTTAGACCCGCTCGTCGGTGGAGTCAACACTGCGGCGTATGGTTTTCCACCGTGCCGCAGGCCACGCGTCACCCTGCCCTTGACCTCACGCGCAACTGACCGCAGTATGTTATCGATAACAGACATGGTTAGACGGAGCATGAGGCATGGCCAAACCGACAGTGCTGATGATTGGCCCTTATCCCGATGGGGACATGGCCAAAATGGAGGCCGAATACGAGGTGCTGCGATTATGGGAGCAGCCCGACAAGGCGGCATTTTTGAAAGATTCCGGGGCACGGGTGAAGGCCATTGCCACACGCGGCGATTTGGGTGCCAAGCGTGATTTGATCGACCAGCTTCCCCATCTTGAAATCATCGGCTGCTTTGGGGTGGGCACTGACGGCATTGATCTTGATGCTGCCCGTGGGCGCGGTGTTCGAGTTGCCAACACGCCTGATGTGCTCACGGAAGACGTGGCCGACATTGCGCTGGCATTGATGCTCGCCATCGCGCGGCAAATACCGGCGGGTGAACAACTTGTGCGCAGCGGACGTTGGGCCAACGAAAATCCGCCGTTGGTCACACGCATGCATGGCAAGCGGCTCGGCATTGTGGGGCTGGGCCGCATCGGTCGCGCCATCGCCCAGCGGGCTGAGGGATTTGGCATGCACATTGCCTACCATGGCCGCACGCTGCGGACGGATTCGACTTATACATTTTGTGCCAACCTGAATGATCTGGCGCGGGAGAGTGATTTTCTGGTGGTGGCGGTAACCGGCGGGGCGTCAACGGCGGGATTGATCTCGGCAGAGGTGTTGCGCGCACTCGGACCGGATGGATTTTTCGTCAATGTGGCGCGGGGTTCAGTGGTTGATGAAGCGGCCTTGTTGAATGCCCTGGAGCAGCGACTGATCAAGGGCGCTGCACTTGATGTGTACCTGAATGAACCCAACATTGACGCGCGTTTCCTGACACTCGACAATGTGGTGCTGCAACCGCACCACGGCAGTGGCACGGTGGAAACACGCAAGGCGATGGGACAGTTGGTGCGGGACAATCTCGCCGCCCATTTCAAGGGATTGCCGCTGCTGACACCGGTTGCCTGACGGCCCGTGCTTGACGGATCGGCCAGGCGGGTGGGAAGCTTGTTGCCATGACCTATCACCGTCCAGACTCATTCGCGGAAGCATTGGCCATCAAGGCGTCGGACGATGTACGTGTGCTGGCCGGGGGAACGGATTTCTATCCCGCCTTGCGTGGTGCGGAGGTCTCATTTCCGGTGCTGGATATCACGGCCATTGCCGCACTCCGGCATATCAGACGCGAGAGGGAGCATTGGTCCATCGGTGCCAACACCACGTGGACTGACATACAAAATGCCAAGTTGCCAGCGGCGTTTGACGCACTGAAACTCGCGGCCCGCGACGTGGGATCGATCCAGATCCAGAATCGCGGCACAGTGGCTGGAAATTTGTGCAATGCCTCGCCTGCCGCCGACAGTGTGCCGGCATTTCTCATTCTCGATGCGATGGCTGAAATGGTGTCGCGTAAAGGTGAACGCCGCGTCGCATTGCGAGACTTTATCACGGGAAACCGGAAAACTTTATTGGCGCAAAATGAAATTGTCAGCCGCATTCTCATTCCACATGGTGCCACTTCTGGAACATCGGCGTTCACCAAACTCGGCGCCCGCAAATATCTGGTGATTTCGATCGCCATGGTGGCGGCGCGGATTGAGGTGAAACGCAACCGCATCACGTCGGCAGCTATGGCCGTTGGGGCATGCTCGGAAGTGGCCCTGCGGCTGGGCGGTGCAGAAAATCAGATTATGGGTTGCACACGATCCGATGTTGCCCGGATGAATTTTGACATGTCCGTACTTTCGCCCATTGATGATGTGCGGGCACCGGCGGAATACCGTCGTCACGCAGCCGAAACACTGGTGCGGAACACCATCCTGCAAGCAATGGATTTATTGTGATGGCCATCACGCTCACAGTCAACGGCCAGCGTCATGATGTTCGCTCCCACGATGCAACACGGTTGTCGGATGTGTTGCGCAGCGAACTGGGACTGACTGGCACCAAGTCCGGCTGTGACGCGGGTGATTGCGGAGCTTGCACTGTATTGATTGATGGCGATGTGGTGTGCGCCTGTCTCACCGCCGTTGCGCAGGCCCAGGACTGCAAGATCACCACGGTTGAAGGTTTGTCATCAAAAAATGGAAAGGCCGCAGGCTTGCAGCGCGCGTTTCTTGAGCATGGGGCGGCGCAATGTGGCATCTGCACGCCCGGCATGTTGATGGCGGCAACGGCATTGCTGGCACGGCGCAAGTCACCTACACGCCAGCAGGTGGAAGATGCCTTGAGTGGCGTCCTGTGCCGCTGCACAGGATACGCCAAGATTGTCGACGCGGTGTTGGCGGCCGGCAACACGAGAAAATCGGTGACAGCAAAGGTGGGTGGTGCTGTGGGTGCCCGTGTCGCTCGCCTTGACGGTTTGCAGAAGGTTTTGGGGCAAGACCTTTTCGGTGCCGATACAGTTCCGCAAAACGCGGTTTTGATGCGTATCCTGAGGTCACCACACAACGCAGCGCGGTTTGCGTTTGGTAATCTCGAGGCATACATCAAATCCACTCCCGGTGTGTTGGCAGTGTTCACAGCCAAGGACATTCCGGGGCAAAACCTTTTCGGCACCATCCCCGCCTTTGTCGATCAACCCGCACTGGCTGATGGCGTGGCGCGGTTTCGGGGCGAGGCGGTTGCGGCCATTGCTGGTGAACCTGATGTGATGCGCTTGCTGGATGTTTCGCGCGTTCCGATCACATGGGAGGAGTTGCCTGCCCTGTTGACGCCAGACCAGGCGCTTGCAGCCGGTGCCACGCAATTGTTTCCCCACCGACCCGGCAATATTCTGGTCCGGGGACGGGTGGAACGCGGTGATATCGACCAGGGCTTTGCGAAAGCGACGCACATTGTTGAAGACCAATTCACCACACCGTTCATCGAACACGCTTACATCGAACCGGAGGCCGGATACGCGGTGCGCGAAGGAGATCGGCTCACGGTGTTTGGCTGCACGCAGGCTCCGCATATGGACAGGCAAGCCATTGCCAGCATCATGGGATTGCGGGAGGATCAAGTTCAAGTGGTGCCGTCGGCATGCGGTGGCGGGTTTGGGTCAAAACTTGATCTGTCGTTCCAGCCGTTCATTGCGCTCGCTGCATGGAAACTGGGGCGGCCGGCAGCGATTGTTTACACGCGATCCGAGTCCATGCAATCCACCACCAAGCGGCATCCGTCGGACATGCGCATCCGGGTGGGGTGTGACGCAGCCGGCAAGATCACGGCGGTGGATTTTTACGGCACGTTCAACACGGGGGCCAATTCCAGTTGGGGGCCGACGGTTGCCAACCGTGTGCCGGTGCATGCCTCGGGGCCTTACTTCACCCCGGCCTACCGGGCCGAGGCGCGGGCTGTTCATACCAACTGTGTTCCCGCCGGAGCGTTTCGCGGTTTCGGTGTGCCACAGGCGATGATCGCGCTGGAATGTGTGCATGACCAGCTGGCTGACAGGTGCGGCATGGACCGCCTCGAATTCCGACTACGCAATGCGTTGCGCAACGGCGAGCCAACGGTGACAGGGCAAGTTTTTGATGAGGGTGTTGGCATTGTGGAGTGCCTTACGGCGCTGAAGCCGCGATGGTTGAAAGCGAAGACTGCGGCCAAGGCCTTTAACAAAAAGAATTTGAAATCCGTCTGGCGCAAAGGTGTTGGCATCGCAACCTGCTGGTATGGCTGTGGCAACACATCATTGCCCAACCCTTCAACCATCCGCATGGGGATTACGCGGGATGGGCGCATTATGCTGCATCAAGGGGCCACCGACATCGGCCAGGGTTCAAACACCGTCATCGCCCAGATTGCGGCGGATGCGCTGGGCGTTCCGCTTACATCGATAACACTGGTTGGGCCGGGTACGGACATCACACCTGATTGCGGCAAGACATCCGCCTCGCGGCAAACATTCGTTACGGGCAATGCGGCAAAGAAAGCGGGCGAAGCGCTGCGCCGCAGTTTGGTTCGCGCGGCGAATGTGGGGGACACTGCGCGCATCAGCATCCGCCATGGCGAGCTTGTGTTGTCCGACCGGCACAGCACCACGCGCATTGAACTCGCTGCACTTGAAGACAATGCATGGGGTTATGTTTTCAGTGCGGAAGAAACCTATGATCCGCCGACCACACCGCTGGATGCGCAAGGCCAGGGACATCCCTATGCGGTCTATGGGTATGGTGCGCAGATGATGGAACTGACGGTCAACACCGAGCTTGGAACGGTCAAACTCGACCACATCATGGCGGCGCATGATGTTGGAAGGGCGATCAATCCGGTGTTGGTTGAAGGCCAGATTGAAGGCGGCATTGCGCAGGGCATTGGCATGGCGCTGATGGAAGACTACATTCCGGGCCGCACCGAAAACCTGCACGACTATTTGATTCCCACGGTGGGAGACATGCCGAAGATCACGTCCATCATTGTCGAAGTGGCCGATCCGGAAGGGCCATATGGGGCCAAGGGATTGGGCGAGCATGTTTTGATTCCGACCGCCCCCGCCATTCTCAATGCCATCCGTGACGCAACAGGTGCGCTGGTGCGCCACCTGCCCGCAACACCGGACAAGGTGCTGGCTGCCATTCAAGGATTGCGTCGATCATGAATGACGACGTGATCGGCGAGAAAATTGTCGGCGGCAAGATCCGCTGCGATGCCTGTCCGGTCATGTGTTACATTGCACCGGGCCGTGCCGGCGCATGCGACCGTTACGCCAATGCAGATGGCAAGCTGATGCGCGTCGATCCGCTGGTCATCATCGAACGCGCACAGGAGCTGGTTCCATTCCTTGGTGCGGCGTGGGAGGGTGATGTCGTGCATCGCGATGACAGCTTCATCACGGCGATCGGTGCTGGCACGACTTATCCGGACTACAAGCCTGCACCGTTCATCATATCGCGCGAGGTTGAGGGCGTCGACATGATCACGGTGGTGACGGAAGGCATCTTCAGTTACTGCGGCGCGAAAGTGAAGATCGACACGGACCGGCATGTCGGGCCGGAACGTGCCCTGGTGCGGGTTGCGGGTGAAGCCATCGGCCATGTCACGACAGGAGAATATGGCTCGCAGATGCTGTCGCTCGGCGGCGTGCATCACCTCACCGGCGGCAGCAAGGCGGAAGGCCGCGTGACGTGCGAGGCGTTGCTGGCATTGTGCAATGGGCAGGCCGTCGAAGTCAAAGTTGACGAGGGTGCAACTATCGTTGTTCAGGCGGGTGCAGCACCTGTCATCAATGGCGTGACCGAGCGGCGCATGCGGGTGGGTTGTGGTTCGGCAACTGTTGGCATGTTCGCCTCGCAATGGCACGGACTGGTGGACGAGGTTGTGGTGGTGGATGACCACATCACCGGCGTGATCTCCGAACACCAGGCTGGAAAAGTCATCGGCTGGGCACCGAGCGGCATCAAGATAAAAGGGCGGCGCTCCACACCGGGGCGCTACTTCAAGGTGGCGGAGCCGGGCACGGGTTGGGGTGGCACGAGCATTCATGATCCGCTGGCCATATTGAATCCGTTTGATGGCAAAACCGCCAAGCCCGGACAATCCCTGTTGATGGTTTCAACCACGGGTGAACAATTTGCCTATTATGAACTCGATGAAAATTTGACTCCGGTGCAACGTGAAATGCCGACGCGGCTCGTGCCATCGGTGGAACGCATCGTGGAGAATTGCGAGCCGGCTTTGTGCACGGTCTTGTTCATGGGTGGTGCGGGGGGTTCGTTGCGTTCGGGTGTCACCGAGAATCCAGTAAAACTCACGCGTTCTGTCAAAGACAGGCTCACGCATATCAGCATTGGCGGAGCACCTGCGTATGTGTGGCCGGGTGGTGGCATCACGGTGATGGTTGATGTTGCGCAGTTGCCCGCCAATGCGTTTGGCCATGTGCCAACGCCTGCGCTTGTGGCCCCCATTGAGTTCACATTGCGGCGCGACGACTACGAGGCGATGGGTGGGCACATGCGACATGTGATGGCGCTGGATGATGTGTTGCAGGGACAATCGGGATCGCAGAGCGAACACGGGTTGGCGGGACGAAAGGTGACTGCGCAAAAGCCGGATACGGCATGGCCCACCAACTCAAAGCACTTCGCATGGAAGGATCACTGATGCAACGCGCTGCCGCCGCAATGTTGCCCGATGGCAAGCGCCTGCATTTGCAGCATGGGCCGATTGATCTGGTGATTGGTGCGGATGGATCGCAAGCTGCGACAGCGAGCGCATTTGCAGCCGCGAGATCACGGTTTGCATCCGTGCTGGATGAATTGGTGGCGGAACTTCCGACGTTGCGGCGCGAGATTCCGGAGCACGGGCTGTATCTTCGCGGTGCCATCGCGCGGCGCATGGCGAAGGCTGTTCAACCTTACTGGTGCATGCGTGTCACACCCATGGCGGCGGTGGCGGGATGTGTGGCGGATGAGATTTTGCGGAGCATGCTGGACGCAAGTGATTTGGCTCGCGCCTATGTCAACAATGGCGGTGACATTGCGTTGCACCTTACAGGACGCGAGACATTCACAGTTGCCTCACCGGCCGGCAACATTGTCATTCAATCGGGCGATGGCATTGGCGGCGTTGCCACATCAGGATGGCGGGGGCGAAGTTTCTCGCTGGGCATTGCTGATGCAGTGACGGTACTTGCCACAACCGCACCTGCCGCTGACGTGGCGGCCACACTTATTGCGAATGCCGTCAATCTTCATGACTCACCGCATGTGAAACGCGCATCCGCCAGTTCGCTGAGCCCGGACAGTGACCTTGGCGACCGGATGGTGACCGTTGATGTTGATGCATTGTGTGAGAATGAGACGACAAGGGCGCTGGACAATGGTGAGCGCTATGCGAGGAACCTCGTGATCCCGGGGGCCATCAATTCAGCAGCTCTTCTGCTCCAGGGACGTGTTCGAACCGTCGGAAGGCGAAACCATGAAATGGTGACGGAGAAGATGCATGCCTGATCTCATTTTGCGCAAGCGGGTTATTGGTGTGGAGGATGTTTTCCACGAAGGCGGACCGCCACCTCCTGTTCCCCGGCGGCGCGGCTGGTGTTTGTGTGTTGTCAAGAATCCCTTTGCCGGGCGTTACGTGGAGGACATCCAGCCTTTCATGGATGATTTGAAACCATTGGGCATGGAGATGGCAAAGACATTGATTGCGGCCATTGGATTGTCGCCCGAAAAGATTGATGGTTACGGCAAGGGTGCCATTGTTGGCGAGGCTGGAGAGTTGGAACATGCCGCCCTGTGGCATGCACCGGGTGGCTATTCGATGCGGGAGTTCATCCCCCATTCGCTGGCCATTGTGGCATCAACGAAGAAGGTTGGCGGTCCTGGCACGCGGCTGGATGTTCCTGTGACGCACGCCACCGCATCCTATGTACGGTCGCATTTTGACGCGGTCGAGATCGGCATCCATGATGCGCCGTGTGCGGATGAAATGCTGGTGGCGCTGGTCATGGCATCGGGGCCGCGCATCCACAACCGCTCGGGCGGGCTTGCGGCATCGGACATCAAAATCAGGGACGGACAAAAATGAGCAAGGCGCAAATCCGCAAGATTGTTGTTGTTGTCGATGAAGTGCATGTGGAAATGGGACAGACGGTTTCACCGCCAACGCGGCGGGCCGCGGCTGTTGCCGTGATCGCCAATCCATTTGCTGGAAAATACGCGCAAGACCTCACCGACCTCATGGATATCGGTGAAGAACTTGGCGATCTTCTGGGTCGTCGCGCGGTGGCCGCGCTTGGCATCGCGCCTTCAGCGGTTGAAAGTTTTGGCAAGGCGGCACTGGTGGGCGAGAACGGCGAGTTGGAACATGCGGCGGCCATTTTACATCCCAAACTTGGCAAGCCATTGCGCGCCGCCGTGGAGAAAGGCGCGGCTCTGGTGCCGTCGTCGAAGAAACGGGGCGGCATGGGCACACCGCTCGACATTCCACTGGGACACAAGGATGCGGCGTTCGTGCGTTCGCATTTTGACGGCATGGAAGTGCGGATCAATGATGCGCCACGGGCCAACGAAATCATGGTGGCCGTTGCTGTCACCGACTCCGGCCGCCCCCTGCCCCGGGTTGGCGGATTGAAAGTGGGCGAGATCAAGGGAGAGGATGGATTGCGGTGAGGGTTTTTGATGAATCGTCTTACAATTCCTACGATAGCTCTAAATGCCTCTTATTTGACCGTACAGCGCGATTCTGGGGTGGGGTGGTAGGGGTGGTGCGGGGAGGGCAAACGTGCGTCTGGGATTAAAATCGCAATTATATACATGAGAAAAGTAAATGAACAGTCGAGCCAAGCCCATGTGCTCAAAGGGCCTTGATATTACGCCCGAGATGCGCCTCGCGGGCGCTTGGGCCTTGGCTTCTGTGGCTGACGGTTTAGTTGGGCATCTATCTCTTGAAAGAATTTCAGACTTCGCAGTGGAGGCCTATCGAGAAATGGATAAATTTCGTCGTCGGCCAGATCGCCGGTCTGCTCGGCAATAGCCATGGCATACTGAGCCAAGACCATTAGGTCACCACTGATGGCATTC
>JAYVKC010000054.1:0-6502 GCA_043768765.1 Hyphomicrobiales bacterium
CAGGCTTTGGATGATTGCGTTGCTTCATTATCAAGACCTCCTTTGAAGTTGCTCCGTCATTCTGGGCTTGGTGACAGGGCGGGTCATCTCATTAATGGTAGGGCCCGTCGCCAAGCGTGAGGCTGTCGCCTGTCTGAGAGACCACTTCCAGATGAGCGAGCGCCGGGCCTGCAAACTGATGAAAGCGGATCGCCAAATGGTGCGTTACTGCTCCACGCGACCACAGGAGACGGCTTTGCGCACACGGCTGCGCGAGCTTGCCAACGAACGCCGCAGATTCGGCTACAGGAGATTGTTCATCATGCTGAGACGCGAGGGCGAAGCCTCAGGCATCAACCGCATCTACCGGCTTTATCGCGAGGAAGGGCTTGGCGTGCGTCGGCGAAAGGGGCGCAAACGAGCAGTTGGCGTGCGTGCCCCAATTCTTGTCGAGGCGAGACCTAACGCCAGATGGTCGCTCGACTTCGTGCACGACCAGATGGCCAATGGCCGACGGTTCCGGGTCTTGAATGTCACAGACGATGTCACCCACGAGTGCCTGGGGGCCATCCCCTACACCTCGATCTCAGGCAAAAGAGTTGCACGCGAACTCACTGCCATTATTGAACGCAGGGGAAAGCCTGGCATGATTGTCAGTGACAATGGAACTGAACTCACCTCCAATGCCATCTTCGCATGGTGCAAGGACCACAAGATTGACTGGCACTACATCGCACCCGGCAAGCCGATGCAGAATGGTTTCGTCGAGAGCTTCAATGGCAAGATGCGCGATGAGCTGCTGAATGAGACACTGTTCTTCAGTCTTGACCATGCGCGATCCACCATTGCCGCGTGGAAAGAGGATTACAACACCACGAGGCCACACTCATCACTGGCCTATCAGACACCAGCGGCCTACGCCGAAAAATTCGCCGCAACAGGCTATCATGCTACGCCCCTCCGGGGCTCCGCATGCCAGCCTGTTGCATACCCCGCCCAACCGGGCATACAAACGCCAGAGACTCTAAAAGCTGCTGGATGAAACTTCAGTGGCAGGTCATTGCGAACACTGTCGATTTTGGTGGGGGTGGTGTTTATCCGCTCGCCGAATTTTACTTTTTCAGCCGATGCCTGGCTTCGTGACAGGTAACATGAATGACTATAGTGTTCATGTTGCCATTCTCTATATGGAGCGCAACATGTTACACCACACCGCCACCTGCTCCTGCGGCCAGTTGACCGCCACCGTCTCCGGCGCACCCATTCGCATTGCCATGTGCCATTGCCTCGCCTGCCAGCGGCGAACGGGGAGTGTGTTCAGTGTGCAGGCGCGGTTCAACGCGGATGACGTGAATATATCTGGCGTATCGCATACCTATGAGCGAGAGGCGGAAAGCGGCAACCGATTGTCGTTTCATTTCTGTCCCACATGTGCCGCCACTGTACATTATACCAACACGGGTGCGCCGGGCACAATTGGCATTCCCGTCGGTGCATTCACCGATCCTGATTTTCCGGGCCCGAAGTTTTCCGTTTATGAAATGAGCAAGCACAGCTGGGTGCCGTTGCCCGGCGCCGAAGTCGTGCACGAGCATGACTGAACTGGCCGCGGAGCCCATCTTCCACAAACATCTCTTCGCACAGCTCTACGACGCGCAATCACCGTGGTCTGATGATCGCGAGCATTGTCTCAACCTGGCAAAAGGCCGCGCGTCCGTTCTTGATCTCGGTTGCGGCACTGGAATTCTGGGCAGCGCCATCGCCCGCACGCAACAGTGCCACGTCACTGGAGTTGATCCGGCGCAAGCGATGCTGGATCAAGCCGTGCATCATGAAGGCCATGAGCGCGTGACCTGGGTCTGCGCTGATGCACGCGAAGTACGCCTTGGCCGCACATTCGATCTCATCGTCATGACCGGCCACGCGTTCCAGTGTTTCCTCACGGCAGAGGACCGGCACGCTCTGTTCCGCACCATCGCTGCACATCTTTCACCAATTGGCGAATTCATTTTCGACTCACGCAATCCACTGGTGGAGGAATGGTTGCAGTGGACACCGGAAAAATCACGCGGCAAGTTCCAGCATCCGGCATTGGGCGAAGTCGAAGCCTGGGATGATTGCGTGTATGATCCCGCTACGCAGATCGTAACCTACGAATGGTTCTATCGCCTCGCCTCTGGCGAAGTTGCGCATGCGCCTGCGGCACGCATCGCATTTCCATCCCGCACAACAATAGAATCAGAACTGCGTGCAGCCGGGCTTCACGTCACACACTGGCTCGGCAACTGGGATGGCCAGGATATCTCCGACTCCTCCCCCGAAATCATCCCGGTTGGCAAACGGCGCTAGTCGCACCAACGCCATTTCAGCGATATTGACAGCCACGCCATACAGGCGTCCAATGCCACCATGTTCAGGATGTTGACCTTGCTCCTGCTGACCACACTTGCCAACGGTGCGAAGGCGGATTGTACCTGTCGTTTTTCGGACGGGATTGTCGAACAAGGTCAAACGGCCTGCATCCCGACTGCCAAGGGCAAGTCACTTGCCCGCTGCGAAATGAACTTGAACGTGGCCAGTTGGACGGTTCTGGACCAGCCCTGCCCGCAAGTCAGCACACTGCGCTCACGCCAAAGAACGGATGATTTTCTTGAGACCCGGCTCATCGACACGGCCCGCCGCTTCCTCAACTGAAAACCACTGCCGCGTGCGCTGTTTTTTTTCAGGCCAGGACTTGTGCTCGATGCCCACTTCCAGGCCATACACATCCGCCCGCACAGGCAACGCACTGCCATCCGCCAACCGCTTGTCGTAACTGAAATGCCCTAGGGCAACCCGCTGCACGCGCCCACCAATGCCAGCTTCTTCATACGCTTCCTGCCGCGCGGCATTGGAATCGATCAAGTGATCCATGGGCCAGCCTTTCGGGATAACCCAGCGTTTGGTTTCACGTGACGTGATCAGCAGAACGTCGATGTGCCCTTTTCGTCTGCGCCAAGGCAACGCCGCAATTTGTTTTTTTGCTTTCACCATCACATGAATGCGGAACCAAGCCAGTAAAAGAGGGCCGCAAGCAGCGCTGTGGCTGGAATGGTGATGATCCAGGCATAAACAATCCCTGTTGCCACATTCCACCTGACCGCCGAAAACCTTTTGGCCGCACCCACGCCGACAATGGAACCGGTGATCGTGTGCGTGGTGGAAACCGGAACGCCATAGTTCGTGGCCAGGAATAGCGTGATCGCACCTGCCGTCTCTGCGCAAGCTCCTTGCATGGGATTGAGCCTGGTGATCTTGGATCCCATGGTGTGCACAATCCGCCATCCACCCAGCATGGTGCCGAGACCCATCACCACATAGCAGGCAAACACCACTTGCCAATGCACGGTGAATTCCTTGTCCACATTGTTGGCAAGCAGAAGTACTGAAATGATACCGGCAGTCTTCTGCGCGTCATTGGATCCGTGTCCCAACGAATAAAGGGCGGAAGATACCAGCTGCAGCTTCCGGAACAGCCCATCCGAAAATGTGGGATTGGCCCGCAGAAACAGCCAACTCACCAGCACCATCATCAATATGCCAAGCGTGAATCCGGTAACCGGCGACAATATGATGCCATAAAGCGTTTTGCTCA
Source organism: Hyphomicrobiales bacterium (assembly GCA_043768765.1). Taxonomy (GTDB): domain Bacteria; phylum Pseudomonadota; class Alphaproteobacteria; order Rhizobiales; family Aestuariivirgaceae; genus Aestuariivirga. Next base: position 3,614 of record JAYVKC010000054.1, read on the forward strand.
AACCTGACCATACGATGGCCGATGTCCCGGCCTTGGCCACCCCCGCACCGACAATGCCGCCAATCAACGCGTGCGATGATGACGACGGAATGCCGAAATACCAGGTGATGAGATTCCACGAAATGGCACCCATCAACGCCCCAAACACCACGGCGTTGGTGACCAGTTCAGGCGAAATGATGCCCTTGCCCACCGTGCTGGCAACTTTGGTCTCAAAAACAAAGAACGCCGCGAAATTGAAAAACGCCGCCCACAACACCGCGTACTGGGGTTTCAGCACGCGGGTGGAAACAATCGTGGCAATCGAATTGGCCGAGTCGTGCATGCCGTTGATGAAATCAAACGCCAGCGCCACCAGCACCAGAAACGCAAGCGTGAACGTGACAACACTGAGGTCCATGGGCCAGGTTCCGCGCTACACGTGTTCAATCACGATGCCGCTCAGCGTGTGAGCCACATCCTCGAACTTGTCCGCCACCTTCTCCAGATGGCTGTAGATTTCAGAGCCAATGATGAAGGCCATCGGATCCTTTTGGCCTTTCTTGACCAGGGCTTTCAATCCGTCATCGTGGTGGCGATCGGAATCATCCTCGATCTGGATCATCTGCTGTGTCAAAAAATGCAGGCGCTCGGAATGTGTCCCGACATTGCGCATCAGTGGCAAAGCCTCGGCCAGCAATGCCGAAAGCTTCAGTGCTTCATCCGCCATCACCTTCATGTTGGGCTCAAACGCTTTGACATCATAGAGCATGATGGCTTTTGCTGTCTTGTTCATCTGGTCGACTGCATCGTCCATGTCGGTGATCAGGTTCTTGATGTCACCGCGGTCGAATGGCGTGATGAAACTCTTGCGAATGGCTTCCATCACATCATCAGTGATGCGGTCGGCTTCGTCTTCCGTTTTCATCAACGCCGCGCAATGGGCGGCGATATCCTTGCCGCCATTAAAAACGGCACTGAGTGATTTCGACGCCGCAACAGACTTGGCGGCATGCGCCTCGAAAAGGTCGAAAAACTTGTCTTCCCGTGGCATCATTTTTTTGATCAGGTCAAACATCTGCGAACGCTCCCCATTGCACTTTTCCCAACCCCGGTTCCCGCCGCCTTAGCAGCTTTGCATCGCACCGCAAATGGCCGGTGTTTCAGGCCGCCTCCAAAAACGCTGGTGCAGGCAGTATGGCAGGCAACGGGAACACCGGGTCGGCCAATCCCAGGCGGCGCAGCGCTGGCAGGAAGCCATTTCGCACCCCCACCTGCCCGGTGGCAACCATGCCAATGCAGAACTTCGATACCCGCCCCGTTGGCTGCACATGCAGCGCACGGAATATCTTGTCCGCCACCCCATTGCCCCGCGCCGATTTGGTTTCGATAATGCAGATATCAGGATCAATCATTCGGGTGCGCCCGGCACCCGTCAGCTGCAAGTTGGTGTCTATCGTCAACCGCTCGCCGCCTTCCTTGGCCACCAGCGTGATCCGTTGGTACTGCACCAGCAGCACAGGCGATATACGTTTCCCGAACGGTGTGCCGTAAGCACTGCGGTGGCACGCATCGACAAAGTCCAGACACGTCGTGTCCAGTTGCTGGGGCAACGCGTCGAGCCTCAGCCTGGTCTTTGCCGTTGTACCCCGCGGCTCGATGAGCTTGACTTCAAGATAATGTAGCTTGGCACCGACATAGGTGCGGATTCTGACTTTGCAACGCTTGCGGCGGCGTTGGTGGTGATCATAGTAGGCGCGCAGCTCCTGGCTATCGAAGTATCGCGTTGAATAGGCAAAAGCACGTTCACCCTTGATGTCAAGCACATCGAAATCCATCTGGAGGGCACTCAACGCCGTTTCCAGTTTGCCCAGACCCATGATGTATTTGTTGTCCAGCCGTGCCAGCATCTCTGCTTTGACATTGAGTTCACCGAGACTGATCGCTTCATAGGAAGCGAGTGCGCTGTTGAGTGTCATGATTGCACCTCTCACTTTGACTTGCGGAAGAAGACGCTGACACGCGCCATGTCATTGATGTAGTCGAGCGCCGTGATTTGGTAGGAAACCACTTCAACACCGAGACGTGCCGACAAATCCGCCCGCATTTGTGCAGGGCTGGACAGCGCGTGCCCGTCGATCTTGTCGAGCGTGATTTTGACACCATCGGCCGAACGCAGGAACTGCGGATGGTCAAATACAAATGCACCCAAAAGAACCAGCGCCACGACCAGCAGGACAAAGGAAATTTCAGGGCCGCCGACAGCACAAATCACGGCAATGACCAATGCGCCAAAGAAGTAGGTAATCTCGATTTTTGATATTTGTTCGGATCGGAGACTGAACAAAGCGAGCATGGCGAAGAGGCCAAAACCCGCCTGAACACTGAATTGGACCTGCGAGAGGATGGTCAATGCGCCGAACGCAAAAATATTGAACATGGACGCGGTGGTCACAAGTTCCTTGTCGCGGTAGCGGCGGTAGTACAACCCCATCAGCAAAACCATGCTCGCCGCAACATTGACGGCAAACCGTATCAAGGCCATCCCTGTCACTGAGGAAAAAAACGCTTGCAGAAATTCCAACTGCATATTCATGACGACCGACTCCTTCAGATAGTCTCCCCGCTCACAACTCCAAGAGAGCGTCATGAGATGGTCATCCAATTGTCACAAATTGTCTGGCAGCTAACTGACGTGGCGTGTCAACCTTCGGTCAGTTAGGCCTGGCCTACGTGTGAACGGACAGAATATTCCGCGCTGAATAAAATTATTTGACGGAAATGCGGGTCATACCAACGGCCATTTAAATTAACCCATCCCAAGACCGTCATGGCCCGCTTCAAGCGGGCCATCTATGGTTTGATATCAGATGGTTGGCCCGCATGAAGCGGGCCATGACGATTCAGTAC
>JAYVKC010000055.1:0-85345 GCA_043768765.1 Hyphomicrobiales bacterium
CAAACCCGGACCAAAGACCCTCACCGAAGGACTGCGCAAATTCAACGCAATCAAACACGGCGCATCCATGATCCAAAAAAATATGTGAATCGGAGAGCCAAGGGCAGTAGCCGCTCGGGGTCAAGGGTGGGGTCAGCCAACCGCAACAGGACTTCTCCGGAATATGACAGCAAAGGGAATCACTCGAACTGGAAGGCGTAGCCACCTTCAAACCTGCCATTTTGGAAGTGGTCCATTTCCACTCGTGCGCGCGCAGGAACTCCTGCCATTTGCCTTCGGGATTTCGAAATGAAACTGACTTCGACGTGATCGCGATAACCTGATCGAACGGAATTGAAAGTAACCATCCCCATCTGAGAATGAACTACCACAGTTCCGTTGCGCGCAACTCTTGTGCCCAAATCCCGCTTTGAATTGCGCCTGATTGCCCGGCGTGTTTTCTCGTCAAACTTCAACACAATTGAATACGAGTCAAATAAATCAATTGGCTTTCCATCATCTGATTTAGCAGTGAAGCGTATCCCAGTTTGTGTGCCTTGAGAATGGAATGAAACTACTCCGCCAAACAAGACTTCCCCTTGAGCAATTGGCGGTTTCGGAAGTATGCGCAAGTTCTTCCACGCAACGTTGTTGTTGTTCTTTGTGTTATCTGCAACGGAAACGCCATCAGCAGTCTGCATAGGTCAGTCGCGGAGACCCAGCGAACGTATAGGCAATAATGTCCTCCCAAAAAAGTGGCGCCACCTGAAAAACTGCTCCATGGCAAAGTTGCTTTGAAAGTAGAATTCACCTGAATAGTAACATTGTTGACAGTGCCAATATGCGTAAAATTGCCAATGCCCACAGAAGTTCCTGGTCCAGTTCCCCATTGTAGATTTGTGCTGGCGTCGGAGTAGGTCCTTCTTCATTCAGTTGGGGTAAGGTCTATTTTTCAATTTTTGCTTTTGCCAGTAGTTCTTCCTCATCTGAATAAAGAGATATCTTTTCACCCCATTTTCCGTTTTCTTTAGCACAAGCTTGCTCAGTGGTTCCGGTTTGATCGGGATCAAATTGCATATAGAAACGACCGCAGATTTTTCTCAATTTGTCCAAGGGTGTGTGCATAGGCACAACATTTGCCAACTTTCCAAAGCAACGATCAACGGCCTCATTCCAATTTAAGAAATTTTCACTTTCAAATCCAAGTGAGTCAATTGTGAAGCCGCATCGCCAATCAATTTTATGCAAACAAACGCCGTCGTCACACATGCCGTTAGTGAAATGTAGTTTTTTTTCGATTGGCGATGACAAGTAATCGTATGCGGTATTTTCCCCGTCCAAACCAACAAATGTCCAATACACCCCTGATGAAAATTGCCAACCGTTCCTCAACTCGATGGGGAGCAAAAAGATTATTGCCACGAAAACCAAATATTTCAAAGTTGCACGGAGAAAACTCATCAAAACACCTCACTATGCGTCCCAATCCGCGCAAGCCACAGCGTGGTTTTGTTCGGCTTGCTGTAAATCAAAACGATGTCCGGTTTGATGTGGCAGTCGCGGAAACCTTTGTAGGAGCCAGTGAGAAGATGGTCGCGGTTCTTGATGGGCAGCGGTTTATCGACGACCAGCGACGCCAACACTGCCGCAAGCAATTCTCCGAGATTGCTCTGGTCGGGACGCGCTTTGAGCTTCTTCAGTTCCTTTCGGAAAACTGTTGCCGATTCAATCGTCCTCATCCAGGTCCGCCATCAATGCTTTGATTGAAGCATGCCGCTTGCCTTTCCCCGTTTTCAGTTCGGCAATGGCCGCCAGCGTTTTTGCATTTGGTGCTTTCACTTCAAACGGCAGACGCTGTTCATCAGCCACGCGCAGCATCAGCATGCGGATGGCATCCGACACCGAAAGGCCCATGGCTTCCAGTGCCGCTGTTGCGCGGATTTTGGTTTTTTCGTCGATGCGGGCACGGACGTAGTTTGTGGCGTTTGTCATGGGGCATGACGTAGTCTCAATGTGACTACACTTCAAGAGTTATCTTGAACTCTGACTTTCCCAAATCTCTTCCCCACATAGTCAAGCATCTCTATCCCGCACACCCCACCACAAACAAAGAAGCGGCGTACAGTCCAGATACAAGAAGGTGACCGATAGGCCAGATTCGGGCTCTTGAACTAAGCTTCACCGGCTGCCATCCCGTTCCGCGTCCACACTGTCGCAATGGCGGGACGCACAACAACAGTATCATAAAGCTGTTTCAGTTTTGGTTGCCGTTTGAACAGCGCATCCACATCTTCGGACCACGACAGGAGCATGGCTGCATAGATGTCGGCGGCGCTGAACTGCTTGCCCAGGATAAACGGTCCCGCGCCCAGTGCGGCGGTGAACTGGTCGAAGTCGCGGTTGAGATCGGTGATGGCTTTCGCCTTGATGCCAACCGCATGGTTTGTATCAGTTGAGAAGCGTTCCGGATAATACATTCGCAAGTCTGTCATGTAAGGCGCAGCTGCAAGGAACACCATCCAGCGCAGGTACGGCACCCGCAACGGATCATCCGTAGGCGGAGCAAGTCCACGGTCGGAATGCAGGTCCGCGAGATAGATCATGATCGCGGCACTTTCCGTCATCACCTCGCCATTCGGCAAAACCAGTGCCGGTATCTCGCCACGCGGATTGATGGCCTTGAACCAAGCCGGGATGGAGTTGTCCGGCTGGCGCGGCACGTCAATCAGTTCCGCCGCCACACCAAGCTCAGCGAGCAACGCTTCGACAGCAACCGACCCGGCGCCTACGCGACAATAAAGTTTATACATTGTGTGCCTCATGCTTTGAAAAGCGCTGCAATATGCGCTGGTACCGTCACTCCTGCCACAAGTCGCGCATCATGCACAGGCGCATCAAACATTTGCCGCACCGGAACGACACCCGCCCAGATCGGCAAGGCATAATCCTCCTCGTCATCACCTGGCGGCCCGCTGCGCACCTTGGCTGATACTTCGTTCAATTCCATGCCTAGGATCATGGTGGCCTTCACTTCCTTGCTGGTCATTTTCCGTAAATACGAACGCCGCCCCGGAAAGATGGTGTCCACAAATGTATCCAACCGCGCAACTTTTTCATCCACGTCGGTAATCTTGTGGGCCGTTCCGAACGCCATCACCGAACGGTAGTTGCAACTGTGGTTGAACGCCGAGCGTGCCATCACATAGCCATCCAGAATCGTGACGTTGAGGCAAACCTGCGCACTCTCGCAGGCCTCCAGCATGCGGCTGGCAGAAGAGCCATGCCAGTAAATATGGTTGCCTTCGCGCCATTGCAGGGTCGGCGTGGCATAGGGCGCACCGTTGAAAACATACGCCACCGTGCATTGCGGCTGCGCATCCAGAATGGGATGGATGGTCGCCGCGTCATAATGCGCACGTTTGTGCAGGCGCTTGACGCGGGTACGATCAGTAGGGGCCTCAGACATGTCGACAGTCTCCAATTGCACTCCCTATGGGGGATGTTATGGTCTGCCGGAATAGCCAAGATTGCTCCACATGACCAGACCACTTGCATCAACCTCCACCCTCGATCTCGGCATAGACCGGAACGACCGTGAGCCCATCCAGGCCCAGATCGCCCGCCAAATCAGGGAACTGGTCTTGGCCGGCCGCTTGAAACCGCAAGCAAAAATCCCGTCCTCGCGCGTCCTTGCGGAACAGCTCGCTGTGGCACGGGCGACAGTTGTGGAGGCCTACGACCAGTTGTCAGGTGAGGGCTATATCGAGTCCCGTGGCGGCTCCTCAACCCGTGTGGCCGCTGAATTGCCCGAGGCGCTGTTGACCACAACGCCAGCGACCGGCAAGCCCACATCATTGGGGTCATTTTCGCCCAAGCGCATGCCCGCCCACCCTTTTCGCGGTGGTCTCGTGGATTGGGAACACTTCCCGCACGATGAATGGGGCAGACTGCTGGGACGCTACTGGCGCAACCCGCCCATCACCTTGCTGGAACACAATGATGTTTTTGGCTGGCTGCCGTTTCGCACCGCCATTGCCGCCCACCTGTTTGAATGGCGCGGCATTGTCTGTGACGCTGACCAGGTGATCGTGACAGCCGGTGGCATGGACGCCTTTGACCTCATCCACCGCGCCGTCCTGAAACCCGCAGACACCCTGTGGATGGAAGAGCCGGGCTACGACACAGCCCGGCGCGTATTTGCCCTAGGCGGTGTGAAAGTGGTTGCCATTCCCACTGATGCCGAAGGCTTGCAAGTGGGTGAAGGCCGTGCCCGTGCACCAAAAGCCCGCGCCGCATTTGTGACCCCCGCAAGGCAATACCCAACCGGTGTCACCATGCCGCTGTCGCGACGGCTGGAGCTGCTGGATTGGGCCAACGAAGCCGGTGCCCTTGTCATTGAGGACGACTACGACAGCGAGTACCGCTATGTGGGCCGCCCGCTGCCCGCCATGATGAGCCTCGACCGTCAGGCGCGTGTGATCTATTCCGGCACGTTCTCGAAAGTCTTTTCGCCCATCGTCCGCCTGGGTTTCATCGTGGTGCCCAAGCCGCTGCTGGAAACCTTTCGCCGCGAACGCAGCAATCACGGTGCACCACCATCATTGATGGTGCAGCCGGCCTTGGCGGAATTCATGCAATCCGGCGCGTTTGCCGTGCACATCCGCCGCATGCGCCGCATCTATGCAACCCGCCGCCAGATTTTGATGGCGGAATTGGCATCAGGCGATGGACGATTGTTCACGTTGGATGCCGCACCATCCGGCCTGATGTTGCTGTTGCGCCTGAAACCGGCGCAATCAGATGTGGCGCTGGCTGAACGTTTGCGGGCCCAAAATATCGAGGTGCAAACCTTGTCCAGTCATTTTGCGGGCAAAAACAAGGAGCAAGGTCTGTTGTTGAGTTTCGCAGGCTTCAACGAAACAGATCTGCGCACCGCCGCCCGCCTGTTGCTGAAAACCCTGTCATGACCCCAGTGGCCGCAGTTCGCGCACCAGCTTTTCCGCCATCGCCCGCGCAAAGTCGTCGAACCCGGACGCCGTTTCAACAAAGGCATCGGGACCGGTGATCACGTTGTCGCGGTAATAGGCACCCAGCGCCGGTTCGTCTGCTTCGATGGCCAGCCCGTTGACAACCACACGTGCGCGATCTGCAATCGCGCGCGCCTCTGGCAAGGACAGCCCGCTGTTGTCCTTGCCGTCGCCGGAAATGTCGATGACCCGCCGCTCGCCATCAAAGGCGTTGCTTTCGATCAGCGCCACACCCACTTCGATCGCTGTGACAATCGATGTGGCGGTGGCACCAATGAAACGGTAGCTGCGCCCCACCAGAAAGCCGAACGCTTTGGCGTCCTGTGCGGATAAAATGTGCGTAAAGGGCAGTATGACGCGGGACTCACCCGGTCCGCCCCATTGCATGACCCCCACCGCCACCCCCCGTGGCCGCAAGTTTTCCACCGCCTCAATCACGTCCGGATCGCGAAAAGCCTGAGCAATACCTTGCAACTGCAGCTCAAATTCCTGGCGGCTGACACTGGCGGATGTGTCAAGCGCCAGCAGCAACTCCACGTTCACGACCGTTTCCGGGACTTGCGCGGACGCAGGCACACAGATCAGGAACAACATCATCAACCGCGCCGCTTTGCCGCGCCATGCCAGGCACATCTTCGCCATACTTGCCGGTAAAACGCGGCTCATGAAAATACACGCCCTGGAACTTGTGGTGGCTTTGGCACTCACCATTGCCTCTATTTCCTCCTTTGCCAAGGGGGCGTCGGCAAGTGACATTATGGTGATGGACGCAAGTGCCGGCAAATCACTCACACCCGTTGCCACGTCAGCGTCCGTTTATGTCACCATCATGAATCACGGCGCAACCTCCCAAACCTTGCAAGCTGTCACCACCAACAGGGCAGAACATGCAACCATCCACCAAAATGTGGACAAGGACGGTGTCATCTCCATGCAAGAGCTTGAAACGCTGGTGATTGCCCCGATGCAAACTGTCAACATGAAAGCCGAAGGTCTGCATATCATGCTGACGGGACTGAAATCACCGTTGCGCGTAGGCGAAACCGTAAAACTGCAATTGCAGTTCGGGGCTGCAGACATCATTGCTGTCGATGCGGTCGTCGGCGATTTGCCAGTCGGAAGCCACAACGCCAAGGATCACGTCAATACGACGGTTGATTAGCCGCGCACGTTTCGCAGCGCGTTGTTTTCAACCGAAACCCGCCACGCCAACATCGCGAGGTTGAGCAATCCGAACAGCATGGCGTACCACGTCAGGCCAAATACCAGCGGCAACAGGGGCATCTCCAATGCAACGACGGCATAGTTGGGATGGCGCAGGAAACGAAACGGGCCACCCAGCACAAGGTTTTCCCCGGGCACCGTGATGATCCGTGTCGTCCACCGTCGCCCCAGTGTGGCGAGAACCCAGACCCGCAATGCTTGCAAAACAATAAAGCCTGCAAACAAGTACCAGTTTACGTCGGCCTGGCGTGCGAACAACCACAATCCGGCCAGCCAACTGGCATGCAATGCAACCATGACTGGATAGTGGGCCGCACCCGTTTCGACGCCACCGCGTTGCATCAGATCAGCGGTATTGCGTTGGGCAATCACCAATTCACTCAGGCGCTGCAAGGTGACAAAAATGAGGATGATAGCGGCAGCCGTCACTGCACCATCGTCATGAAACTGCCGGTAAAGCCCGGTCCCAGCGATCCAATGAACCGGCGGCCGGAGGTTTTCTCGGCCAGTGCCTCTTTCAGAACGAACAAGACAGTGGGTGCTGACATATTGCCAAAACCTGCAAGAATCTTTCGCTCGTTTTGCAAGGTGCCCTGTTCCAGCTCAAACGCACTCTCCAGCGCCTGAATGACTTTCGTGCCGCCCGGGTGGAATGAATAGGTATCAATGTCCGCCATCGTCATGCCCTGCCGCGACAGGTAGCCATCCGCCGCAGGCCGCAAGTCTTTCATGGCAAGCTCCGGAATGGAGCGCGAAAAGATGGCACCAAAACCTTCGTCGTCCACGCGCCATCCCATCACGCCAATCGTGTCCGGCCAAGTGTGTTGCCCGCTGGTCTCGATGGCGGGACCTTCAAGCGTGGTCGAAACGACAGCCGCTGCAGCACCGTCACCAAACAACGCTGTTGCCACAATGTTGGATTTCGACAGTTCATCCGGGCGGAATGCCAGCGTGCACAGCTCGATCACACACAACAGTACTTTGCGTCCCGGCTTCGCCTTGGCCAAATCCGCAGCCAGCGCCAACCCGGTCACACCACCAGCGCAGCCCAGACCAAAAACCGGCACCCGCATCACATCATCGCGAAATCCCATGTCATGCATCACATGCGCTTCAATCGATGGCGTGGCGATACCGGTGGAAGAAACCGTGACAATCACATCAATATCGCGGGCCGCAACCCCAGCTTCTTGCAAGGCGGAACCACTGGCCTGGCGAAATAGTGCCGTCGCGCCGTCGAGAAACTGTTTGGTGCGCTCGGGCCAGCCGTTTTTCTGGTCGAACCATTCCGTCGGGCAAACCGAATAGCGCCGGTCAATGCCGGTGTTGGTGAATACCGGCAACATGCGCTCGAAATCATCGCCAAAGCGGGCAAAAATGCGCCCCGCCTGCTTGATCACATGGCTGGTTTCCAGCACATGCGGTGGTGAAGCTGTGGCAAGGCTGCCCAGCCGCGGATGGTCAATCATTAAAACTCGCCCTTTGTTATGGATTGGTATACGCCTAAATATGCCAATTGGTCCAAATTCATTCCTGGGCTAAGGGTGCAATGGACATGGATATCAATCACATCTTGCTGATCGCTTTGGAAGGTGTGCCCACCAATGCCGGATTGCCGTGGGTTCTGGGTTAGACCTTTGCCATGCAGGTTCTCAAAACCACCATGTTGATCCTGTTGCTGGGATTGGCCGTCATCTATGCCGCCCTCATCGGCTATATCTATGCTTTCCAGCGCACTCTCCAATATCATCCCGACCCTGCCATGCGCTCGCCTGAAAGTGTCGGCCTTGACGGCTTCGACACCATCGCACTGAAATCGCCAGATGGTGAATCGATTATCGCGTGGCACAAGCCCGCTGCCATGGGCCGCCCAACCATTCTCTATTTTCATGGCAATGCCGGAAGCATTTCCACCCGCCCGCGCAAAATCGGCTATTTCGGATCAACCGATTATGGCATGCTCGCCGTGTCCTACCGTGGTTATGGCGGCAGTACCGGAAGCCCCAGCGAGCCGGGCCTTGTGGCAGATGCGGAAACCGCCTATCGCTGGCTGACGGCCAACGGAGTTGCCGCAGATCAGATTCTGGTGCTGGGCGAATCTTTGGGTTCGGGCGTTGCAGTGCAACTGGCAGCAAAATATCCCGTCCGCGCGTTGGCGCTCGAAGCCCCCTATTCAAACGCGGTCGATATCGGTGCGGCGCGTTACTGGTATCTGCCGGTCCGTTTTCTGATGCACGACCAATTCCGCTCCAGCGATCATATCGCAATGGTCAAAGCGCCGCTTTTGGTAACGCATGGTGTGGACGACCGCTTGATCCCGATTGAACAGGGCCGGAAACTCTTCGCCCTGGCCCATGAGCCAAAAACCTTTGTGGAAGTGCCAGGCGGCGGCCATGAGATCATCGGTGAAGAAGCCACATGGATGATGGAGCGAGCGTTTTTTGAACGCGTTGTCAATACCCCGGCGGCGCAATGAACCCGCCGAACTCCTCTTCAATCAATTCCGCAAACCGCAAACTCGAATAATCCCCATATTGCCGCGTGATGATCTGCACGCCCGACGGCAACCCGTCGCGCGTCAGGCCGAGCGGCGCAACAGTGGACGGCAGATAGAAATTGCACGAGTATCCCGCCCAGAATCTCTGGTCAATCGTTGACACTTTTCGTCCATTCACCTCAATGAAGCGCTCATGCCGTTCGCCCTTCTGGTCATGCGGCCAGGCGGTAGACGCAGCCGCGGGGCAGAGCATCACATCCCAATCACCAAAGAATACATCCCATAGCAACCGCATCTGGTGCCGTCGTTCATTGACCTGCAACCATTCCCGGTGCGACATCGCAAAGGCGCGCGTCATCAAAGCAACATAGGATTTGTCGTCAGGATCAAGCGTCTTCACCTTTTCGACGGCAGCCTCGTAGTCTTCAATCGGCATCCGCTTGTTGCCGGTGGCACGCAGCAAGAGAATGAAGTTTTCATAGGCTTCGTGATCATCGAACGCAGGTGTTGCATCGAATGAAATCAACTTCACCTTCTTCTTCAGGAACGCTGCAAGCTCGATGATCAGTGCCTGCACCGTCTCATCAACATCACTCACGGGGCTTGTGAGTTTCACGGCAACACGAAAATCCTTGAACGATTTTTCCTTGCGCTTCTCAAGTTTGGATTCATATCCGCGCGCCTCCATCTCTTCCGGTCCTGCAAGAATATCCATCATCGCAGTGAGGTCTTTGGCCGACCGCGCCATAGGGCCAGCGACAGTGATGTCGGAATAGGCCACGCTTCCTGGCATCAGGTGTCCGCGATACGGCACCACGCCAAACGTCGGCTTGTGGCCGAACACCCCGCAATAATGCGCCGGATTGCGGATCGATGAACCAATGTCGGAACCGATTTCAATGACACTCATGCCTGTTGCCAGCGCCGCTGCGGCACCACCCGATGAACCACCCGGTGTTCGTTTTACATCCCACGGATTGCCCGTGGTGCCATAAACCGCATTGAAACTCTGCCAATCCGACAGATGTAAGGGCACATTGGTCTTGCCGTACATCACAGCACCCGCACCCGTGAGCCGCGACAGCGCAACAGCATCCACCGTTGCAACATTGTTGGCCAACTTCGGATCACCCCAGGTGGACGGCGTGCCAGACCAATCAAAGCTTTCCTTCGCCGTCATCGGAATGCCATCGAACATGGACAACGGTTTTCCCTTCGCCAGTCTCCTGTCCGCCGCTGCAGCAGCTTTCTTGCCACGCTCGAAGTCGGTGACCGCAACAGCATTCACCTTGTCATTGTGCCGCGCATATTGGGTGAGGCAAGCCTCGAGTAATTCTTTCGCCGAAAGCTTTTTCTTGCGCAAGAGTTTGGCGAGTATGTGGGCCGGCTGGAAGGCGATGTTGGTCATGGGCTTTCAATAGCAGTCTCCTCCAGTTCCGTCATGGCCCGCTTTAGGCGGGCCACCCATGTATGGCAACCATAGGTGGCCCGCCTAAAGCGGGCCATGACGGGTTGATAGGATGTTTGTATAGGAACTCGAATGACGGCGAACCCGAAACTGGTTGGATACCTGCTGACAGCCGTTGGCGCGACCTTGTTCTCAACCAAGGCCATCTTCATCAAGCTCGCCTTCCGCGAGGAAGTGAACGCATCCCTCATGCTGGCCTGGCGCATGATATTCTCAACCCCGGTCTTTGTGGCCATCGGAATCTGGGTATTTCTGCGCATGAAGCGCGAAGGGAAAGCTCTGCCGGATGCCCGCACTGCGGGGCTGGCGGCACTTACTGGCTTCTTGGGCTACGGCATGTCTGCCTATTTTGATTTCAAAGGCCTCGAATACATCTCGGCGCAGCTTGAGCGGCTGGTACTGTTCACCTATCCGCTCTTCGTGATGTTCCTCGGCGCACTGTGGTTCAAGCAGCCCATCACCCGCCATGGCATCATCGCCTGTGTGATCACCTACGCCGGACTTGCGATTGTCTTCGGCGTGGATTTGCCCAGCGGCGGCTGGGCCACAGTGATCGGCACCGCCTTGGTCCTTGCCTGCGCTGTCACTTTTGCGATCAACCAACTGCTCGCCAAAGGCCTGATCTCCTCCCTCGGTTCCATCGCCTTCACCGCCATCTCCATGACCGCAGGCGGATTGAGCTGCTTACTGCTACACAAAACAATCGACGGCGACTTCGCCGCCTCAACGCCATTCCTCTGGCAAGCCCTGGGCTGCGCCATCTTCGCCACTGTCTTGCCGATCTTCTGCATCAACGGCGGACTGGCACGGATTTCAGCCCAAGCCGTGGCGATGATATCGACACTGTCACCCTTGGTGACAATTGTGCTGGCCGTCTGGATTCTCGATGAGCCTTTCACCTGGGCCGACGCACTGGGCTCAGCGCTCGTGCTGGCTGGCGTGAGCTACTACACCTGGGCCGACAGCCGGAAGGCGAAGGTGGCGGAAGAGCTTGAAAATTAACTCACCGTATCCGGCAGCACTTCTTTCCGCTTCGCCATGAACGCCAGCAGCGCCTCGTCAATGCCGGGATCAAGTGCTGGTGCGACGTACTCGTTCAGCAGCGATTTCCATTTCGTATTGGCCCGCACCACAATGTCCTTCTCGCCATCGTCGCGCCATTGCTCAAACGAATTGTTGTCCGCCAGAGATGACCGCCAGAACGCGGTTTCAAAATTGTTCTGGGTGTGATTGCAGCCGAGATAATGCGCACCCGGACCCACTTCGCGGATCGCATCCATCGCCTGGCCGTTCTCGGAGAAGTCCACACCCTCGGCAAATTTCTGGAACATGGTAAGCTGGTCGGCGTCCATGATCAGTTTTTCGTAGCCGGATGACAATCCACCTTCGAGCCAGCCCGCTGCATGCAGACAGAAGTTAACACCCGACAGCATCGTGGACCACAACGTGTTGGAAGTTTCGTAAGCGGCCTGAGCGTCCGGCACCTTCGAGCCGCACAATCCGCCACCCGAACGGAACGGCACACCCATGCGCCGCGCCAATTGTGCTGCCCCAAATGTAACATGCGCCGGTTCCGGCGTTCCAAACGTCGGCGCACCCGATTGCATCGACATCGAAGCGGCAAATGTTCCGAACACCACAGGCGCACCCGGACGGCAGAGTTGCGTGAAAGCGATACCAACAGAAGCCTCCGCCAAAATCTGCGTCAGCGTGCCAACCACCGTCGTCGGCGACATGGCACCCGCAACGATGAACGGCGAAATCACTGTAGCCTGATTGGCCCGCGCCAGAACTTTCAACGCCCCCAGCATCACGCCATCCCACACCATCGGCGAGTTGGCGTTGATCAGCGATGTCATCACGCAGTTCTGGTCGACGAACTCCTTGCCGAACAAAATCTCCGCCATGGCGACCGAATCCGCCGAGCGATCGCCCGACGTCACTGACGACATAAATGGCTTGTCGGAATACTTGATGTGGCTGTAGATCATGTCGAGATGGCGCTTGGCCACAGGCACATCGACTGGCTCACACACCGTGCCGCCGGAATGATGCAAGCTCGGCAGCATGTACACGAGTTTCACAAAGTTGCGGAAATCCTCAATGGTCGCATAGCGCCGCCCTTCGTCAAGATTGCGGATGAACGGCGGGCCATAGACAGGTGCAAACACCATGTTGTTGCCGCCGATGGTGACATTGTTGGCGGGATTGCGCGCGTGCTGCACATACTCGCGGGGGCAAGTTTTAATCAGTGCACGGACCAATCCCTTCGGAAACCGCACCCGGAACCGGCGCGGATCGGTGGCCGAGTCTTTGACATCAGCGCCAGCCTCCTTCCACATCTGCACCGCTTCTTCGTCTTCATAGAAATCGATGCCGGTTTCCTGCAACACGGTCTCGGCGTTGTTTTCAATCAGCTCCAGCTGGTCATCGGAAAACGGTTCATAGAGCTTCATGTTGCGGCGGATGAACCCAGCGTGTTTGACCGCCGTGTTGGTGCGCGACGCCCGCCGGGCATCGGCCCCACCACGGGCACGGCGGCTGGAAACAGCGGGAGTTAAATCGGTCATGGAGACAGCCTATGTTGAATTCGCCTCACCTGTTTAGCGCGGCAACTCCCCCGGTCACGGCGGCAAGCGTCGGCCAAGCAACCGGAAACGACGGCCATCAGCCTTTTGCGACGGCGTCCACATGCCGCCAAAATACAGCAGTGGCCACAAGCCCCCTGCACCGGGCAAACCGGCCATCGGCATAGGCACGGAAATCGTCGGCGGAGTTGCCGTTGGCCAGCTGGATCAGACCCCACAGCGTCCACAACAAATCGCACAGCGCCTTGTAAATCACCATGCGGCCATGATCGAACGCAGACGCCGGCCCACCAAAGTAGGCCGCGAGCATCTCGTGATCCTGCACTTCTGAAAATCCACCCTCTACCGCCAGGTCACCCAAATCCCACATCGGATCGTTCATTCCGGCATATTCCCAGTCGACGATCCACATGCGCGTACCCGTATCCAGAAAGTTCTCGCACAAGGGATCGCAGTGGCACGGAACAAGCGCAACTGGATGCGCATCCTGCGCCGCGCGAATTTTTTGCGCTTCGGCGACAACATCGTGGTAGCCCGCCGGCAGCGCCACGTCCTTCGTCGCCAGAACTGCAAGATACTGGTCGATCATCGTGAAAAGGTCGAACCGGAAGGGAAACACACTCCCGCAGCTGTGCAGCTTGCGGAAAGCTTTTCCCGCCCGCGCTGGCGCTCCCTTGCTCGTGCGAAACCTGTCCGGTGTCATCGTCACGGCACCCGCCACCAGCCGCGTGACCATGATCCCCGACTTTGGATCGACGTAGAGCACGTCCGGGCTGACACCGGCCTTGGCGGTGATCTGCGCCATCTCCGCCTCATGTGCCCGGTTGATGATCTCTTCCGTACCCTTGCCCGGCAGCCGGAGCACCATGTCCTCCACCCGGTAAACCCGATTGGTGAGCCCGCCCAGCCGTTGGATGTCGCCCCCCACCGTCGCAAATCCGGGTAGCGAGCGCAGCGTCGCCAAAGCGATGCGCAGTTCATCTGGTGCAGTCATGCCGCAATGGCTATCATGGCAGTCCGAACAGGAAAAGCAGCATGTCCACCTCCCGCCACGAAGGCCCCCTCGGCGCAGTCTATGAAGCCAAGGGCGCCGACGATCTGAAAAAACTCTATGATGGCTGGGCAGGTTCCTACGAAACCCAGATGGCGCAATTCGGCTACCGCCACCCAACGGTCTGCCTCGCGCTCCTGTCCCGCCATGTCCCCGTGGGCGCAGGTCCATTGCTGGATGCAGGCGCTGGCACGGGTCTTTTCGGCGAATGGGCCGCCATCCTTGGTTATCCCAACATTGAGGCCCTGGACATCTCTGAAGGCATGTTGGCCATCGCTGCAAAAAAAGCCTGCTACAGGAAACTCCACAATGCGGCACTCGGCCATGACCTGCCTTTCGATGATGGCCACTTCGCCGCCATCATCGCTTCCGGTGTCTTCTCAACCGGCCATGTGGGGCCTGAAGGTTTGCCCGAACTGATCCGCAGTTGCCGCAAGGGCGGGGTGATCATTCTGACCGTGAAGACGACACTGTGGGACGATGGATTCGCTGAGGCGGTCGAGGCCTATGAAAACGACGGGCGGATTTCGGTGGTCGAGGAAACGCCACCCTATGTTTCGATGCCAGGTGAGCAGGTGACAATTCCGAGCTTCGCGATGGCTCTTAAGGTCAGAAACTGATCAACTGCCGCGCCCCGCGATTGCGTCCGACAGCCCGTGATTCACATCCCGGTGCCCGGCCTCATCCAGCCGTACCTTGATCACCACCTCCCGCAGCCGCGCATCTGGCGGCAGTTTCCAATAGTCGATGGCGATTTGCGGGGCAGGGATGTTCTCAGCACGGCCCGCATCAATGTCCGCCAGATACTCAGTGTAGCTCACCACTGCTTCCTCTTCGAGATAGCCAACAAACCGGTGCGCCACACGCGGCCAAAGGAGATAAAACACAAAGAACCCGTTGAAGAAAATGCCCTGCGCCAGCACGATCAAGGCCCGCTCGAAAACATTGGGTTTTGCCACATGAATGAACGTCAGCAAATGCATGCGCTCGTTCTCGGCCTCGTCCAGCAAAACCTTGATCCAGCCCTTGTCATCCTGAATGCGGCGCAGTGATTTCAGGTGATTGAGCATGCCACCCACCATGCCCGGCACGGCAGCCACGGTTTCAAGAATGACGGCGCGGTGCCCATAGCGGTGGCGGAAAAACATGTCGGCAAAAAAACGCATGAACTTCACTGCCCCATAGGCAATCCGGTCGCCAATGCCTTTAGGTTCGTAGTGGGAGACGCGAAGTTCGCCTTGGTGGCCCATATGGTCCTCCGATCCGCTTCTCAATGTCTGTCTGCGCAACCGCCATTTCAATCCATCGCACCTGTCCATAGTGTCACAGGCACATCTGCTAATGGGCCGCAACGCGCAGTTCCTCCAGCCCGTGAAAGTGATAAGCATCGCGGTAGTTTGGTTGGGAAACGATGCGAAGACGGGACATCCGCTTAAACAGCACCTCCAGCGCCACTTCCATCTCCAGCCGCGCCAACGGTGCACCCACACAGAAATGGATGCCTGCGCCAAAGCTCACATGGCTATTGGGATCGCGCGTCGGATGGAATGCGTCCGGCTCTGCAAACCGTTCCGGGTCGCGGTTGGCCGCTCCCAGCATCAGGCCAACGACCTCGCCCTTTTTTAGCATGAGGCCGTTGTACTCCAAGTCGTCAAGCGCATAGCGCGTGAACATGTGGAGCGGCGCATCAAAGCGCAGCACCTCCTCGACCACGCCCGCATCAACCCGGCGCACGCCGTTTTCGATCATGGCTTTGATACCATTGCCGAGTGAGTGAACTGTCGCTTCATGGCCCGCGTTGAGCAGCAGGATGGCGGTGGTGACGAGTTCGTCCTCACTCAGCTTGCCTTGCTCATCCGATGCGCGGATAAGCTCTGACAAAAGATCGTCACCCGGTGAAGTTCTCCGTATACGGATTAAATCCCGCATGTAAGCCGAGAACGCCGTGACCGCTGCCACCGCCCTGTCTTCCACCGCCCGGTCCCGGCTTGCCATGTACATGGCCACGTGATCATGCGACCACACGAGGAATTGATCCGCCATCTCAACCGGCGCACCCAGCAAATCACAGATGATGCGAATGGGAATGGGTGTGGCGTATGTTTTCAGCAAGTCAAATTCAGGTTTGTCTTCAACATCGTCCAGCAACGCATTGCAGAGACTCACCAATTTCGGCCGTAGCCGCTCTACTTGCCGGGACAGGAAGGCGCGGTTCACCAGCCCACGCAACCGCGTGTGCACCGGTGGTTCAAGCTCCAGCAGCGAATGCGTCTCGTGTTCGGTGAACACCCGGATGTGCTCCGGCGGTTCCGCCCAACCCAATTCTTCGCGGCTCGCCACATGCAGGATCTGCCGCCCGAATCGCCGGTCGCGCAGCAGCGCACTTACATCCGCATGGCGCGCAAAACACCAGTGCCCATACTGCTCCCACCTGAACACCGGGCATTGCTGTCGGATGGCGTGATAGGCGGGATAGGGGTTCTGGCAGAACTGCGCACCACGCGGGTCGAGGTCGACGGAATGGGTGTTGGCGTTGATCTTCATGACGTGTACAAGCCGCCATTCTTTCACGCCATGCAAAAAACCTCAACCAACGAATTTATCGCCCTGTGCGCCATGTTGACAGCCATGGTGGCCATGTCGATTGACACCATGCTGCCGGGCCTCGGCTTGATCGCCCGTGACCTTGGCGTGACCAGCGCCAACGACCGCCAGTTCATCATCTTCGGCTTTTTCATCGGCCACGCCGTGGGCACTCTTGTTTTTGGCCCACTCTCGGACTCAATTGGCCGCAAGCCAACCATCTATCTGGGCCTCGTGTTCTATGCCCTGGGTGCACTGCTGTGCATGAGCGCCTGGAGCTTCCCCGCGTTGATCGCAGGCCGCATTTTGCAAGGCTTTGGTGCCGCCGCACCGCGTTCTGTATCAATCGCCATGGTGCGCGACGGCTTTGCCGGACCCGCCATGGCCCGCGTTATGAGCTTCGTCATGGCTACCTTCATGATCGTACCCATTCTCGCCCCAAGCGTCGGTGCCATGGTGCTGCAATTCGCCCACTGGCGCTACATTTTTGCGGGCTTCCTGGTGATGGCCATGATCGCCGGAACCTGGCTGGCCACGCGCCAGGAGGAAACCCTGCGCCCCGAAAACCGCAGACCCTTCAAAGCATCCGCCATGTGGCAGAGTGCAAAAGAGGTGATCGCGCATCCTGTTTCACTGGGTTACACCGTGGCGGTAGGCGGCGTGTTCGCGGCCTTCTCCACCTATCTCGGGGCCTCCGAACAGCTGTTCATGGAGCAATACGGTCAAGGCTACTATTTCGCCCTGTGGTTCGCGTTTCTGGCGCTTGCCATGGTCATCGCGCAAGTCACCAACGGCCGCACGGTGATGAAACTGGGCATGCGCAAGTTGACAACAGTCGGCCTCAACGCGCTGCTCATCACCTCGACATTGATGTTATTGTTGACAATGTACTTCGCGGGCCATCCGCCATTCTGGACGGTGGTGGGCTATCTCTTCATCACCTTCATGTCGACCGGCCTGATGTTCGGCAACTACAACGCCATGGCCATGGAACCCATGGGCCACATCGCCGGCATGGCAGCAGCGATCTCCGGCACCTTGTCGTCACTGATTGCCATTGCCGCCGCCATCACGGTGGGCAGGCTCTACGACGGAACCTTCACGATTTTCGTCTCGATGTTTTTGGCGGCAGGCGTGTGGGCCTTCGCCTGGTCCTGGTGGGCAGAGCAGGGCCGTGGGCGCATGCAAGCATCGCTGGCGCGTTCCGCGTAACAAGTGCACGGATGACAATGTTTTTGTGTCGATCACGAAGGGGCCTTCCCCGACCGGCTGACAATCACCCGGGTCCCTACTGGAACGCGGTCATACAAATCAATAATATCCACATTCACCATGCGCAGGCACCCACGTGATGACGCGGTACCCACCGTCTGCGGCTCATGCGTGCCATGAATGCGGAACAGCGTATCAACGCCATTTTCGTACAAATACAGCGCCCGCGCACCCAGCGGATTCTTCGGCCCGCCCGCCATGCCATCGCGCCACGGGCCATCACTCTTGTAGATATTCAGCATCTCCGGCGTCGGATGCCAGGATGGCCATTTCGCCTTGCGCTTGATGACGGCTTCACCCTCCCAAGCCAAAGCTGCCCGCCCGATACCAACACCATAGCGAATGGCTTTGCCATCGCCGAGTATGAGATAAAGATAACGCTTGCGGATATCGGCAAACAATGTGCCTTTGGGGAGTTTGGTTTGATATGGAACTTCGCGGCGGCGGAAACGGTACTCAACCAGTTGCGGATCGGAAGCCGAAACTGGAAACGGCTCTTTGCTCTTTGCAAATGCGGCCTGAAAAGGCAAGGTGGCAAGGCCCAAGATGAAATGTCGGCGTGTGGTCATGCAATGAGAATATTGCACGCCTCGCGCCCGTGCAAGCAACACGCAAAATTGGACAAACTCATGATCCAACACAGAAAAAACCACTCCTATTGGACCGTCCATTTTTTGGCGTTAGAATGCCCCCATGAAAATGACCGCCTGCCAGAACTTTCAAAAAAAACGGGCACCCAAGAAAGTCATGCTGTCCTCTGACTTTGCTGGCGTGAAGTCCGGCATGATGCTGTTCGTCGGCACGCCACAGATCGTTGCGGACTATGTCGCCAATATCCCGGCAGGTGAAGTCTGCGAAGTCATAAAACTGCGCCACGAACTTGCCCGACGCAACGGATGCGATGCCATGTGCCCGGTGTCGACCGCCATCTTTCTGCGCATTGCGGCAGAATACGCCATTGAGGAAATGGCCGCAGGAAAAAACCCGCAAGAAGTCGTGCCGTTCTGGCGGGTGATTTCGTCGAAAGACAAGATCACCAAGCGCCTCAAGCTTGACCCCGCCTGGATTGACAATCAGCGTGCGCTGGAACGCGAGCATTTGTAATCAAACGTTCGCGCTTCCCAACCAGCTTCGAGTTCCGCTATTGAACCTGCATGGTCAGGGGCTACTCCATATTTTCGATTCTCAAACACGCGCTCAAGCCCAATCTCGCTTGGCCGCAAGCCTGGGAAAAACCGGAACCGAAATCCGCCTATGATGTGGTGATCATCGGCGGTGGCGGGCATGGGCTGGCGACGGCCTACTACCTCGCCAAAAATCATGGCCTCACCAATGTCGCTGTTCTGGAACGCGGCCCCATCGGCCAGGGCAATGTCGGCCGCAACACCACCATTATCCGCTCCAACTACATGATCGGCGGCAACACCGCCTTCTTCGAGCATTCCATGAAGTTGTGGGAAGGGCTGAGCCACGAACTCAATTACAACTGCATGGTCTCACACCGGGGGCAGGTTGTTCTCGCTGTCAGTCCGGGACAGGTAGACCAGTTCGCCAGGCGCGGCAACATCATGCGGCTGAACGGCATCGACGCCGAATTGCTGGATCGCGGCGAGGTGATGAAGATGCTGCCGTATCTCGATTATTCAAAAGACGCCCGCTGGCCCATTTGGGGAGGCCTGCTCCAGCCCCGCGCTGGCACCGCGCGCCATGACGCGGTCGCTTGGGGTTACGCACGTGCCGCCTCACAGCTCGGTGTTCACATCATCGAGAACTGCGAAGTGACCGGCATGGTGATGGACGGCAACCGCATCACGGGTGTTGAAACCTCGCGTGGCCGCATCAACGCCGGCAAAGTCGGCGTCGCAGTTGCGGGCCATTCATCGCGGGTGATGCAAATGGCAGGCCTGCGCTTGCCCGTCGAAAGCCATGTGCTGCAAGCCTTCGTCACCGAACCCGTGAAACCCATGGTGCACCACGTCGTGAGCTGGGGTGCTGAATTGTTTTATCTCTCGCAATCCGACAAGGGCGGCATGGTCTTCGGCGGCCACATCGACGGCCACAACACCTACACCCAGCGCGGACAGTTCTTCAAACAGAAGGAAGTGATGGAATGCGCCGTGTCGCTGATGCCCTTCATGTCGCGCCTGCGTTTGCTGCGAAGCTGGGGTGGCATACAAGACATGACGCCGGATGGCTCACCCTTCATCTGCAAAACACCGGTTGACGGACTCTATCTGAACGGCGGCTGGTGCTATCAAGGCTTCAAGGCCACACCCGCATCAGGCTGGACTTTCGCCCACACCATCGCCAACGACAACGAACATGACTTGAACAAGTGTTTCGCATTGGACCGCTTCGCGAAGGGCGATGAGATGGATGAACATGGTTTGGGCAACTGGACATACAAGCAATGAGAATCCCGTGTCCTTATTGCGGCGAGAGAGACGTCAGCGAATTCCGCTACGGCGGCGACGCATCAAAGACGCGCCCCAAACATGGGGAAGGTGATGTCAAAGCCTGGCATGACTACCACTTTCTCTTCGACAACCCAAAAGGTCCGCATACGGAATATTGGCAGCACATCCTCGGCTGCCGCCAGTGGTTCACCATCAAGCGCGATGTTGCCAGGAATGAGGTGCTGAAGTGAGAGAACTTCAATTCTTCCTTCTCCCGCAGGGGGAGAAGGGAGAACAATTATGACCGCCTTCAAGCGCCTCACCGCCGGTGGCCTGATCGACCGTACACGGACGATTGCGTTTTCCTTTGACGGCAAGCCGCATCGTGGATACGCTGGTGACACGCTGGCCTCGGCGCTGTTGGCCAACAACGTAACGCTGGTTGGCCGCTCATTCAAATATCACCGCCCGCGCGGGATCATGACGGCGGGCGTGGAGGAACCCAACGCGCTTGTTACCGTCAACGGCAATCCCAACACGCTGGCCACCACATTGCCGCTCGCAGATGGCCTGAAGGCAACATCGCAGCATGCCTGGCCATCATTGAAGTTTGATGCAGGTGCCGTAAACAATCTGTTGAGTCCAATTTTCGGTACTGGCTTCTATTACAAAACCTTCATGGGCCCTCTGAAGAAATCCTGGATGGTCTACGAGCCCTTCATCCGCCGTGCAGCTGGGTTGGGCCGCGCCACCTATGCTGCCGATCCCACCCGCTACGACACGCGCCACATGTTCTGCGACTGCCTCGTCGTCGGTTCCGGTCCAGCAGGTCTCGCCGCCGCAGTGACCGCTGCGCGCAGTGGTTTGCGCGTGGTCCTCGCCGAACAGGATGTCGAAATCGGCGGCACCATCCTGTCACAAGGCGATGACGCCACCCGCAGCTGGCGTGACGCAATACTGGACGATTTGCGCGCCCACAAGGAAGTCCGGATGCTGACTGGTGCCACGGTGCAAGGCATTTTCGACGGCAACCAGGCCATCGTGCAGCATGGCAACATGCTGGAATCGCTCCGTGCACGGACGATCATCTGTGCCACCGGAGCCACCGAACGCCCGCTGGTGTTCCCCGGCAACGACAAGCCAGGCGTGATGCTGGCCTCCGCCTTGCGCACCTATCTTAACCGCTTCGCCGTGGCACCGGACGCCAGCATTGTTCTCGCCACCAACAATGACAGCGCCTACCAGTGCGCCTTTGACATGAGCACTGCGGGCATCGCCGTCACCGTGGCAGATGCGCGCAAAGTCCTGTCCGGCGATGTGCTGGCCCGCGCCGCACAGGCGGGCATCGCAATCTTCCCCAACGCGGGCATTGCCGACGTCACGGGCCAAAAGGCAGCGCGCGCCGTGAAACTCTCGGGCACGCGCAACGTCACCATTGAGTGCGACGCCGTGGCCATGTCTGGCGGCTGGTCACCCAATGTGCATCTCACCTCGCACGGTGGCGCAAAACCGGTGTACGATGAAAAGATCGCCGCTTTCGTCCCCGCACCACAACCAGTTGGTCACCACACGGCAGGAGCAGCGCAGGGCACCTTCGGCACGCTGGGCTGCATTTCCGATGGCGAAAAGGCAGGCCGCGCTGTCGTGGCACAACTGGGCGCACAGCCGTCAGCACGCGAAATTGAAAGACCCGCTGTCGCCGCAGACCGGCCCTACGTCATCATGCCCATCTGGCAATCCACTGCGAAGAAAGACAAGGACGCATTCGTCGATTTTCAAAGCGACGTGACGGCAAAGGACATCCGCACCGCGCATCAAGAGGGCTTCCGCAGTGTCGAGCATTTGAAGCGCTACACCACACAAGGTATGGGCACGGATCAGGGCAAAACATCGAACATCAACGCGCTCGCGATGATGGCAGACTTGCGCGGCATCACCATCAACGAAGCGGGAACCACAACTTTCCGCCCACCCTTTACGCCACTCACCATTGGCGCAATCGTTGGCCGCAGCATCCACAAACACTTCCGACCCATAAGACGTTCGCCCTTGCATCAATGGCACGAAAAGAATGGCGCGGTTTTCGTCGAGGTGGGGCTGTGGCAGCGCGCCTGGTACTACAACTGGGCAGGCGAAGCACCGGAAACCGCTTACATCAAGGAAATGGAACTGGTGCGGAGCGGTGTCGGCATCGCCGATGTGTCCACGCTCGGAAAGATTGACGTACAAGGGCCTGACGCAGCCGAATTTCTGAATCGCGTCTATGTGAATGGCTTCGCCAAACTCCCCGTCGGCAAGGCGCGTTATGGCGTGATGCTGAACGACGATGGCATTGTGCTGGATGACGGCACCACATCGCGCATCGGGCAGAACCACTACTACATGACCACCACCACCGCACAGGCGGGTGAAGTCATGTCGTGGCTGGAGTATCTCTTGCAATGCCACTGGACAGATTTGAAAGTGCATGTCGCATCACTTACTGACGAATGGGGCGGCATGGCGGTGTCGGGGCCGAAGTCACGCGAAGCCTTGCAACTGGCGTTTCCGGGCATCGATGTGTCGAACGAGGTGCTGCCCTACATGGCTGTGAAGGACATTGAGTTTGAAGGTGTCAAGGTACGCCTGATGCGATTGTCCTTCTCCGGCGAACTGGCCTACGAAGTGCATGTGAGTGCCGATTACACACAGTCTCTTTGGGACCACTTCATGTGCGCCGCTGAACCACTCGGCATCAAGCCCTACGGATTGGAAGCACTTGCGTCCCTTCGTATCGAGAAAGGACATGTTGCGGGATTGGAGCTCGACCACCGCAACACACTGGATGATCTCGGCCTTGGCAAGATGGCGTCAAAAGACAAACCTTACGTCGGCAAGGAATTGCGCTTCCGCGAAAACTATCAAATGCCTGAGCGCTGGTCTCTCGTCGGGCTGGAATTGATGGAGCCGGACAAGAAACTGCGCGGCGGATCAATCCTGTTTGCTGCAAGCGACGAGATCAAGGGCCATGGCCGCGGCTATGTTACATCGGTCACATGGTCCACAGAACTGCAGAAATTTATCGCACTTGGTCTTTATCAGGGCGGATTGCAGCACGAAGGCGAAGACATCATCGCCGCATTCCCGTTGAAGAACGAGCAGGTGAAACTCAAAATCGTCTCGCCACACTTCATTGATAGGGAAGGAACACGACTCCATGCTTGAGCGTGTTTCAGCCTTGGCAGGCATTACACCGTACGAAGGTGATGGAATCCGCATTGCCGAAAATGCGGCGTTCACCCTCACGCAAGTTTCGGGTGCTGCAAAGGCTCTCAAAGCTACACTCGGCGTTCTGCCTGGTGCAGTGGGAACGACTGTCTCAATAGATTCAACTACTGTCTTGCGCACAGGCCCGGCTCAAATTTGGTTAATTGAAAAGGGATCAAATTCCAGAACCCCGTCATCCCCGCGAAAGCGGGGACCCAACTTTTCTGCGAGTGAACTGCGGTCGAAGTTGGATTCCCGCTTTCGCGGGAATGACGGCCTGGGAGATATTTTCGTAACATCCCTGTCTTCCTCCCGCACCTGCATTGCCCTAGAAGGTATCCGGTCACGCGACGTCCTCGCCAAATGCGCCGTCATCGACTGTCATCCCAAGACATTCAAACCAAATCACTTCGCCATGACAGGCATCCACCACATGCCAGTTCTCATTCACTGTAATGGCGCAGATGAATTTCACATCTGCATCATGCGCACCTTTGCGCTGTCACTCTGGGAGGTGCTGGTTGATGCAGGACATTCTTGATCTCGAGCGTTATCCGATTGACAAGCCCGGCACGCCACAGTGGCAGGTGCTGGTGGACCGCTGCAAGGCCGACCTGTTGCGCGACGGCATGTTCAATCTGGAAGGTTTGGTACGGGCGGATGCGTTGCAGCGCATTGTCGCCGAAGTGAAGCCGGTGATGGACACATTGTCCTTTGTGCATACCCGCGAGCACAACATCTATTTTCTGAAAAACATTCCGGGATTGCCGGACGGGCACCCGGCGCTGAAGAGGGAAAAGACCACCAACCACACAGTCTGTGCCGACCAGATACCGCAAAGCCTTGTGCTGCATATCTACGAATGGGCACCGATGATCTTGTTTCTCGGCGCTGTCATTGAGAAAGACGCGCTGTTTCCGATGCGTGATCCCTTGGCGCGCGTGAATGTGATGGGCTATCGAGAAGGTGAGGCACTCAACTGGCACTTTGATCGAAGTGAGTTTACCACAACGCTTCTGTTGCAGGCGCCGGAAGAGGGCGGTGATTTCGTGTACCGCACGGGCTTGCGCACGGCCGATGATCCGAATTACGACGGCGTGGCGCGGCTGATGCGTGGCGAGGACGCTCACGTGAAGGTGCTCAAGCTGTCAGCGGGCACGCTGAACGTGTTCAAGGGCAAAAATACCGCACACAAGGTTTCAACCGTGCGAGGCAACCGCGAGCGATTGATTGCGGTGTTCTCCTACTATGAAAAACCGGGCGTGATGTTTTCGCGCGAGGAACAATTGGGATTTTATGGGCGGATGGGCTGACCTTTCGCCACATCCGCAGGCGTGCCTTTCGTAAGTCGCACCAGATCATCCCACGTCAGCTTGAACACCGCATTCGCCGTCCCCGCCGCAGCCCAAATCACATCGAACTTCCGCAAGTCCTGATCCAGCACGACAATGGGCTCAACCACATGTCCCACCGGCGGCACACCACCGGGTGCCACGCCCGCGTTCTTCATCACAAACTCCGCATCCGCTGATTTCACCCTCTCGCCCAAAACCGCGCTGACCTTCTTTTCATCGACTCGATTGCTGCCGGAGGCAACAACCAGCACCGGCTTCTGCGCCTTCACCGTCTTGAACACGATGGATTTCGCAATCTGCCCCACTTCACACCCGACAGCGGCGGCAGCATCGGCGGAAGTTTTGGTGCTATGTTCGAATTCGACAACGGTGAACGACGCGTCGAGGATGGCTTGGACTTGCAGGGCATCGGGGTGCGTGGCCAGCTTCACCCCCGCATCCTCTTGCCCTCAGGATCAAACAGCGGTTCCGTAATCACTCGCGCCTTCCGCATCTCGCCGATGATCTCGATCTCGAAGTCACCCGCATCGACAAGTTCTTTTGGCACGTAACCCTGAGCCAGTGATTTATCGACGAAATGCGCGTAGCCGCCGGATGTCACCCAACCCACCACCTTGCCCCTGTGCCAGATCGGTTCATCACCCAGCACATCCGCATCCGTTGCATCAACAATCATTGAGACACGGCGCAGCTTCCCGCCCGAAGCCTTCTCCGCCGCCGCAGCTTCGCGCCCGATGAAATCATTCTTCGTGAGATCAATGAACCGGTCCATCCCCGCTTCAAACCCGCCATAGATCGGCCGCAGCTCGCGGTACCAGGTGGGGAAGTTCTTTTCCAACCGCATCGACAACAACGCCCGAATGCCAAAATGTACAATGCCATGCGGCTTGCCGGCCTTCATGATCGCGTCATAGAGTTTGCGCTGATACTCCGGCCTCACCCAAATCTCATAGCCAAGATCGCCAGTGTAAGTCACACGGTTCACAATCGCAGGAACATTTCCGACATCCATCTTGCAGTGATCCATGAATTTGAACGCAGCATTTGAAACATCCGTGTCCGTCATCGCCTGCAACACATCACGCGATTTCGGCCCAGCAATCGAAAGTCCGGTCATGTTCATGTCGATGCGCTCGATTGTCACCGACCCATCCGTGGGTTGATGAACCTCGAACCAGCGCATGTGATATTTCTGCGCCTGGCTCGAACCCCACATGTAGAAATCATCCTCACTCGCTTTGGCAATGGTGAAATCGCCGATCAATTTGCCATTGGGATTGAGCATGGGTGTCAGGATGATGCGCCCCGTTTTCGGCATCTTGTTGGTCATCATGCGCGACAGAAAAACCTCCGCGCCTGAACCCGTAAAGCGATACTTCGCAAAATTCGCGATCTCGGTGACACCCACACCCTTGCGCGTGCCCAGCACTTCCGCCTTCACATGCGGAAAATCATTGGAGCGGTGCCACGACACGATGTCCTTGGGCTCAACACCCTTGGGTGCGTACCACAGCGGTGTTTCCATCGCCCAGCTGTCACCCATCACGGCACCCTGTGCGAGCAGCATATCATACAATGGTGTTGTCTGCTGCGGCCGTGCCGCCGGCAATTCTTCATTGGGGAAACGAATGGAGAAACGCTTCGAATAGTTCTCGCGCACTTTTTCATTGGTGTAGGCGCGCGTTGCCCACTCACCAAACCGCGCCACATCCATGCCCCACACATCAAAGCCTGGATCGCCATTCACCATCCATTGCGAGAGTGCCAAGCCCACACCACCGCCTTGGCTGAACCCTGCCATGACCCCACACGCACACCAGAAATTCCGCACACCTTGCACGGGCCCCACCAAAGGATTGCCATCCGGCGTAAACGTGAACGGTCCGTTGATCACCTTCTTGATGCCCGCCTTCGCCAGCACTGGAAAATGCTTGTAGCCGAGTTCGAGGTTTGGCGAGATGCGATCCAGATCCGGCTGCAGCAATTCGCGGCCAAATTCCCATGGCGTCTGCTTCGGTTGCCACGGACGGCAATCCTGCTCATAGGTGCCAAGCACGAGACCATTGCGCTCCTGACGCATATAGATTTCAGATTTGAAATCGATGATGTGCGAAACTTCCTTGCCGAACTCTTTGTTGAACGCGATGACTTCGGGAACATCTTCCGTCACCAAATACATGTGCTCCATCGCAAGCACCGGCAACTCCAGCCCCACCATGCGGCCAACCTCGCGCGCCCACAGTCCGCCGCAATTCACCACATGTTCCGCATGAATGTTCCCCTTGTCCGTGATCACATCCCAACTCAGATCGCGCCGTTGCTTGAGTTCCTGCACCCGCGTGCCTTGATAGATCTCGGCACCACCAATCCGCGCCGACTTCGCATAGGCATGCGTGGTGCCTTCCGGATCCAGATTGCCATCCGCCGCATCCAGCATGGCACCGTAGAAATTTTTCTCCTCAAACAGTGGATTGAGTTTCTTGGCCTCGGCAAGCGTCAGCAATTCGGTTTCAAGATTGAGATAACGCGCCCGCGCATGGGCCATTTTCAGCCAGTCCATGCGCTCCTTGGTGTCAGCCAGAAACAACCCACCGGAGCGATGCAACCCGCAAGCCTGGCCGGAAATCTTCTCAAGCTCGTCATAGAGCGCAATCGTGTACCCCTGCAGCTTCGCCACATTGGGGTCACCATTCAGCGTGTGAAACCCGCCCGCCGCATGCCATGTGGACCCGGAGGT
Organism: Hyphomicrobiales bacterium; assembly: GCA_043768765.1. Taxonomy (GTDB): domain Bacteria; phylum Pseudomonadota; class Alphaproteobacteria; order Rhizobiales; family Aestuariivirgaceae; genus Aestuariivirga. Next base: position 27,424 of record JAYVKC010000055.1, read on the forward strand.
GAGAATATCCCGCTCCACCAGCACCACATCTGTCCACCCTGCCTTGGTGAGATGATACAACACCGAGCAGCCAACAACGCCGCCCCCGATAACAACAACCCGCGCAGATGATTTCATGAGGTTCCTCGCCTGATGGGGATAAGACTAGCGGGGCAAATGTCAGTCTGCAATTGCTGCATCGCAGCGAAAACAAGCCAAAAGTGCTACTTGCGCTAACATTGCCTTTGTGTGAATTTTTTGAACCTTTCCAAGTCATGTCCCAGTGGGAGAAATGCGCCATGTGTCACATCTTTGCCGGTCAAGATCCCCGCAACTACGCCTATGAAACCCGCTCCGTCAGGCTCATGGGTCATGTGACAAGTGTGCGGTTGGAAACAAGATTCTGGGGTGTTGTGGAAGAAATTGCAGTCTCGCAGGGAATGGCGCTGCCGCTTTTCTTGACGACGCTCTATGAAGAAGCACTCGAAACGCACGGCAACGTTTCCAATTTTGCGTCTCTGCTGCGCTGTTGCTGCCTGAACTTTCGCGAGAAAGATTTCGACCATGCTCGTTTGCAGAGTGAATCCAGAGCGATGATTGCCGCGTAGTATCCACCTAATACCACAGCTCGGGTGAACAGACGTAGCCTCATAAAAAGTGGAGGAAAATACGTGAGGCTACTGTCTTGCCTGACGCTCGGGGGCTGTTTGCTTGTCGCGCCAACCATGGCCGCCGATGACCCCGGTGCAAAACTGTTCAAGGGTCATTGCGCCGCTTGTCATTCTGTTGTCGACGATGGCAAGAACCGCCAAGGTCCAATCCTTGCCGGATTGTTCACCCGAAAATCGGGAACCCAGGAAAAATACACGAAGTACTCTGCGGGTTTGAAAGCCGCAGCTTGGGCCTGGACGCCGGAGCAGCTTGACCTGTGGCTCACGGATCCCAAATCCCTGGTTCCAGACACTTTATTGGGCACTTACAAGCAGAAGGACCCAGAAAAGCGCAAGATCATCATCGACTATCTCAAGGCCAACGGAGGCATGTGACCATGGCGAAAGCGATTCACTCCATGGTGCGCGTGCTCGACGAAGCGAGATCAGTGGCATTTTACGGGAAAGCCTTCGGTCTAGCAATCAAGGACCGCTATCCTTTCGACGGCTTTACGCTGGTTTACTTGAAGAACGAAGAGAATGATTTTGAACTCGAGCTCACCGTGAACGCAGGCCGCGCGGAACCTTACGACCTCGGCAACGCTTATGGGCATCTTGCGGTCTCAGTGAGTGATGCTGCAGCTGAGCACGAACGCTTCACCAAAGCCAATCTCTCGCCGACTCCGTTGAAGGAATTCCAGCGAGATGGTGCGCTGTTCGCCAAGTTCTTTTTCGTGACCGATCCTGATGGCTACAAGATTGAAGTGCTCCAGCGTCACGGCAGATTTACTTGAAAAAAATTGGAGGAGGAAGCCTATGGTAAGACTGATAGACAAGACACCCAAAGTGAACCGGCGCACGCTTTTGCGTGCTGGTGGCGCGACCGTTGCCGCCGCCGCAGCAATGCCAACAAGCGTGATCAGCGGCAAGGTTTTTGCCGCCGCACCCGTGGCACTGAGCGCTGACACATTCAACACGCTGGTGAAGATGGCGCGCGACATCTACCCGCACGACAAGCTCGCAGATGGCATTTACGCGGCAGTCATTTCAGGCCATGACGCCAAGGCCAAGGATGATCCAGCCTTCAAGGACATGCTGGAAAAAGGCGTGCAACTCCTCAATGGCCTGAGCGAACGCATGGGCTTCGATCAATACGCCGCAACGGCCAAGGAAGAAGACCGCGTTTCTGTTTTGAAAGAGATCGAAAAGCAGGATGCTGGTTTCTTCGGCGCAATCCGCGGCTCTCTGGTCACCGGCATCTACAACAACCAGGAAATCTGGAAGCAGTTTGGCTACGAGGGCGAGAGTGCCTCGCAAGGCGGCTACATTGAACGCGGATTCAACGACGTTGACTGGCTGAAAGGCTGAGGGAGAACACAACATGGCTACATTCGAGAAAACGGACGGCTCTGTTGTCGTCGTCATTGGTTCCGGCGCAGGTGGTGGAACCCTGTCAAACGAACTGGCCCAGAAGGGTATCAAGGTCGTGTGCCTGGAAGCCGGTGCGCGTCACGAGACCGAAGACTTCCAGAACGACGAGTGGGGTGCTTTCGGCCAAATCTCATGGCTCGACAAGCGCACCACTTCCGGCACATGGCGCGTGGCGAAGGATTTCGCAGGTCTCCCTGCTTGGATCGTAAAGGCCGTCGGCGGCTCAACCACCCACTGGGCGGGCGCATCCTTGCGCTTCCAGAAACATGAGTGGAAAGCCAAGACAACCTACGGCGAAATCGCAGGCGCAAACCTGCTCGACTGGCCGATCGACCATGATGAAATGGCACCATGGTACGAAAAAGCCGAGTTCAAGATGGGCACAACCGGCACCAATAATATCCCGCGCTTGCCCGGCAACAACAACTACAAGGTCTTTGAAGCCGGTGCGAAAAAGCTCGGCTACAAGGAAGTCCACACCGGCAACATGTCGATCAACTCGGAACCGCGCGATGGCCGTGGCTCCTGCCAGCAGATCGGTTTCTGCTTCCAGGGCTGCAAGTCCGGCGCCAAGTGGTCGACACTCGTTGCTGAAATTCCCAAAGGCGAAGCAACCGGAAATCTCGAAGTGCGGCCCAACGCGCAAGTCGTGAAAATCGAGCATGATGATGCGGGAAAAGTAACGGGCGTTGTCTACGCCGACAAGGATGGCGCATTGCAGAAACAGGCTGCGCGCGTGGTTTGCGTCGCCGGCAATGTCATCGAAAGTGCGCGGCTGCTGCTCAACTCCAACTCATCAAAATATGCCAACGGCATGGCCAACTCCAGCGGCTTGGTCGGCAAAAACTACATGCGCCACATGACAGGATCGGTCTACGCGATCTATGACAAGCCAGTGCACATGTATCGCGGTACCACCATGGCCGGCATCATCCAGGATGAAGCCAGGCACGATACGTCGCGCGGCTTCGCGGCGGGCTATGAGATGGAAACCCTGTCATTGGGTCTTCCCTTCATGGCGGCATTTCTCAATCCGGGGGAATGGGGCCGATCATTCGCGCAATCGATGGAAGCCTACGACCGCATGGCTGGCATGTGGCTTGTCGGCGAAGACATGCCGCAGCTGACCAACGCTGTGACACTGCACGCCACCGAGAAAGACCAATATGGCATGCCCGTTCCAAATGTGCATTTCGATGACCATCCGAACGATGTTGCCATGCGTGAGCATGCCTTCAAGCAAGGTGCTGCGGTTTATGAGGCCGTTGGTGCAACCAAAACCATTCGCACGCCGCCATACCCGTCAACCCACAACCTCGGCACCAACCGCATGAGCGACAACCCGCGTGATGGCGTCGTTAACAAGTGGGGCCAATCCCACGACATCGCCAACTTGTTTGTGTCTGACGGCAGCGTGTTTACAACGGGGGCTTCAGAAAATCCAACACTGACGATTGTGGCGTTGGCGATCCGCCAGGCGGACTACATCGCCACACAAATGGGGTCGAATACGATTTGATTTCTGGCAGGGACACCATGAAGGGCATCGCGATAGCGGTGCCCTTTTTCCAGGTCAGCGCTGACAGGCAAATGATACCAACGGCCAGAAGAACTGACTCATGTGCTGGATCGTCATAGCCCGCTTCATGCGGGCCAACCATCTGATATCAAACCATAGATGGCCCGCTTTAAGCGGGCCATGACGGACTTGGGATGGGTTTATTCAAATGGCCGTTGGTATGAGTTGCAGCAACAATGGTGCGGCAGTGTTGCAGGACCTGCCCAAAGGAACAGCACCATCCGGCAGCCCAAGTGAGAAGGCCATTCCCGCGCTCGTCGTGGCGAGTGCCTCAAAACCCATGACAATAAGGAGGCGGGCAGAACCAACATCCCAAGGGTTCGGAACAACGAATGCGCCGGTCCGCTCGTGAAGTTTTCGAAAGGTTGACGCCTCAAATGCCATGACACGGAATACAATGAAAAATACTGTATTGCATGCCAAAAAAAAAGAAAAAGCCCCGTGCTTGCAGACACGGGGCTTTTGAATTTCAGAAAAACGAAAGAAACTTAGATCGCTTCCTTGACTTCCTTGGAAGCGCGGAATGCGAGCTTCTTTGATGCCTTGATTTTGATTTGCTCGCCGGTCAGCGGGTTGCGACCGAGACGGGCAGGGCGCTTGCGCACCTGGAAAATTCCGAGGCCGGTGACGCGAACCTTGTGGCCCTTCTTGAGGTTCTTGACGGTGAGGTCAACGAAATTGCCGAGCAGTTCGCCCATGGCCTTCTTTGACATCTCATGTGTTTCTGCCAGTTCAGCAGCGATCTTCGACAACGCAACAGTTACGATTTTTTCGTCAGCCATGATGTGTCTCCTTCAGTTGGCGAATCGATAGTAAAGCTTGGTTACCGCGTTCGTCGATTCGTGAAAACCCTTTATTTTCGGGCCTGTTTTGAATCGCAATCAAAGAAACCCAATGGAATTGGGGTTTAATGATTTGTTAACGATTCAGAAAATAGAAATAAGTGTGTAAAAACAAGTTGATAGATAGTATTTTTGCTCTAAACATCCGAATGCTTTGCGCCGTTTATGAACTGGCAAAGTCGGCATGATTTTTCAGCTTCAACGGGCCGATTTCATGTTTTTTGGCAAACCGCGTGAGGTTTTCTTCCCGCGCCAAGGCATTGTCGGCACCTGACATGTTTTGCGGATGGATGCGGATATCGACAGCAGCGCGCACCATGTGTTGCAATCCAATGCCCGCCCGTGCCACCCGCAGATACCAGTCCCAATCCCAGTAATACGGTAGCGTTTCGTCAAATTCGCCAAGTGCACGGTGCAAACTTCGACGGTAGCAAACGGCTGAAATGAGAATGGTATTGTCTTTTTCCAGCGACAGCGCGTTTGCGCCTTGCGAAAAGTTGCGCGGTTTTGCGTCGCCCGGAAATTGCATGATGCCATTGGCAAAACAAAATTCTGCTCCATTGCCAAATGCGGCATCGGCAACATGCAAATGATCCACGTCGATCCATCTGTCATCATCATCAAGAAATGCAATGACGTCACCCGTCGCCGCTCTGATCCCGAGGTTGCGGGCTGGCACCGCGCCCCGTCCGCCATTGTCCAGCACACACGCGCGTCCATCCCTGAAAGGTGCGATTTTCGTTGTCCCGTCATTGACGATGATCAGTTCAAAATTTTCAAACGACTGTCCCAATACGCTGTCAACCGCCTCACGCAAATATCCCGGTCTGTCGCGCGTGGGAATAATGACGGAAAACCGGTTCAACGCTTGAGCCAATCCACATTGGGATAGGCAACCGGTTCTTTTGCAGTAACGAAATAACGCCGGAAAACCTCGCGGTATCCTTTCATGAGATAGCCATTGTTTGTCGCAATAAGGTTTTGGCGTTCTGCAAAGTAGTAGGCCGGCAATTTGTACCACGCCAGGCCCGGCCGCGCATGGTGCGCCAGATGCAGGTTGTTGTTGAGGAACAACAAGGACCAGAACGGCGACGCTTCAACGATGATGGTGCGCTCACCCAGATTTTCCACCGCTTGATGTTCACAAAACGAGCGTACCAATGCCAATGAAATCCCGGGATAAGCGACCATCACAATGTATTGCCAGAACGGCATGCCGCAGATGACAGCGATGTAAGTGAATGAGCCCGCGCACGAAGCCGCAAACACGGCCCAACTGCGGAGCATGGTGCGGTCACCATTGTATATGGCCAGCCATTCTGTCGACCAAAACCGCGCGACACTGACCGCAGGCCCAATCAACATGCGCCCGCCCAATGTCTGGTTGCAGGTGAACAGCACGCGCTTGATGCCTTGAACCTTCCGCCAGTCATCCGGCAAAAGGTAATATGATTCCGGATCAAGTATTGGATCAGTCAAATGCGCGTCATTGTGGTGTGCCAGATGCGTGTCCCTGTAGCGCCCGAATGGCAACCAGAAATGTGCGGTCGGAAATATCAGCAGCTCATTGATTGTCCGGTTCCGCGTGGGATGGCCATGCAGAACTTCGTGTTGCAGGGAGGATTGCAAGGCCGCCGCATACGCGCCGATCGGCAGAATAACCCACCATGCCAACGCTTTGTGGTGCCATGCCAGCAATCCAAGCGTCAGGTAGACGGCTGCAATCAAAACCACTGTGGGCCATTCAACCGTCCGTACACGGAGCGAACTGGCGGTATCGGTGGTTGCGGACATGGCGGGTATTCTATAGTGTCCCGCACAGTCAATTCAAGGCAATCATAATTCACCATGTTGGCCACTCTGCCCATGTATGCCTCTTTGCCAATGTATGATTGGCCGGAAGTACGCGCCGCATCAGATGCATTTTGGGCCGCTTTGGCACGCCAACTTGACTCGAGGATCGAACTGTTCCGTGGTGGCGATCACACAAAACCCTGGCTTCAACCAAACCTTCTGTTCAGCCAGACATGTGGCTACCCTTTCACCCATGCACTGCGCGGCAAAGTGGCCTACGTTGCCACCCCGCATTATCTGGTGGATGGCTGCGACGGACCAAGCTATTCATCGCTCATATTCGGCCGGGAGGCCAAGCCATTGGCGCATTACCGTGGCAGTGCTGCGGCAATCAACAGCTTGGATTCGATGTCCGGAATGCTCGCCTTGCGCCTGGCGACGGCACCGCTGGCAACAAACGGCGGGTTCTTTGGCTCGCAGATAATCAGCGGCAGCCATGTGCATTCACTGGAGTTGGTGCAGGCCGGTGCGGCTGACGTGTGCGCCGTGGACGCTGTTTGCATTGCACTGGCAAAAAACCATCGCCCCGAACTGTTGCACGGGTTGGTCGAGGTGGGGCGGTCGCCGATGGTTCCCGGCCTGCCATACATTACACAATCCACCCACGTGCCTCGGATCCGTGATGCATTATCCAGGGTGTTCGCCGACGACGAATTGAAACCGGTGCGCACGTCACTTTGCCTGGGTGGCATCAGCATTCTAAACCCGCAAGATTACGACGTCATCCTCGACCTGGAAAACGCGCTTTAGCTGCGGCTGGGGATTGTTTCGTTGGCACCTATGCGGGCAGCCGCAAAGGCACGGTTCAATTCACACCTTTGCTGAAATGCCACCAGCTGCGCAAATTTTTGTTCCGCGAACACGTCCGGCACGCGCAACTGCATGTGCCCAAGCATGCATCCCACCATGATATCGGCATGTGAAATGCGGTCACCAAAAAACCAGTGCTCCCTGCATCTGGCTTCAAGGATGCCAAGCGCTGACTGTATTTGGTCAACGCACCGTCCCTCGAAAGCGGCACTGCGCTGGTGGGGTTCATGAAAGTAGCGTTCAAAAAACAACTGGATGACTTTTTCCGCAACACCATGGCCAAGCGCCGTGAGCTGCAGAACTTTGCGCCGTTCGGCACCATCCGCATGGATCAGGGCCTTGCTGGCACCCACCAGTTCATCCAGATGCTCGATGATCAATGAACTGTCGATCAACACTTCACCATCATCCAGGATCAGCGTCGGAACCCGCACCAGCGGATTATAGGTCCGCACATGCCCGATATTGCTGAACACCGAATAGGGCTGCCGCTCGAACGCAATGCGGTAGGTGTGCAACGTCACTGCCACACGGCGCACAAAGGGGGAATCAAATTGACCGATCAGGATCATGTTAGGGCGTGTCAGCGACTTCAATTTTCAAAGTCTTGCCCATGGCGGCAAATGCAGACTCAAGTTTGTTCAGGCTGGTCGCATGTTCAAAATCCAACAACCGCTCGATTTCTTGTCGGTGCAGCTTCATTTTTCGGGCAAGATCTGCTTTTTTTGTGCCTGACTCGCGCATGGACTCATACACCCGGATTTTCATTTCAGTTTGCAAGGGCAAAGTGATGAAATCGTCCTTGGCGTGGATTTTCGATGGCTTTGGGATAGACTCCCTGTTGTGAATTCTGCCCGCGATCATTTCGCGGAACGCGCCAACCGCATAGTGCAAAGCATCCTCACGCGTCTCTCCAAACGTGATGACGTCCGGAAAATCAGGTGACGTGACAAGAAAAGTGTCATTGTCGTCCGGCGTAAGTTTGACGCGATATTTGATCACTTGAGTCCCAATTGTTTCTTGATGGCATTTACCAAGCCCGTACCAATCTCTTTGCTTCCGTGCATTGGAAAGGAGGTCTCCTTGCCTTTGTATTTCACGATCAAGTGGCTGGTGCCGCCCTCACGTGTATGAAATGTGCAGCCCTGCTTCTTCAGCCAGCGCTTGAATTCGGTGTATTTCATCAGTAACTCTCCGAACAGAAAAACCAACCACTTGTGACACCTTCCTGTTCGGCGATGTTACGCCGTCGTAAAGCCCTTGTTTGGGCCATTAACATTGACACTAATCTGGACTTCCGCTATTGTCAACAAAAACGTTGACAATTATAACAACCTCTCCACCACCCGCGCCCGCCCAATCAACGGCAGCAGCGCCGCCAGTTCCGGTCCATGGTCCAAACCGGTGAGTGCCTGCCGCAAGGGCATGAAAAGTGATTTGCCTTTGCGTCCGCTCGTCAACTTGAGTGCATCTGTCCAAACTTTCCACGTCGTTTGATCCCATGGCTCAAGCGGCAAGGCAACTTTCGCAGCGGCAAAAAAAGCGCGGTCTTCGTCGGCCATCACTGGATTGATTCTCTCTCTGATGATCGCGATCCAACCCATTGTATCAGATAGCTTTTCAATGTTACCGCGAATCGCCATCCAGTCCGCCTCAGACACACCAGGCAAGCGGTTTGTCACAGCCGCATACGGCGTCATGTGCAAAAGCTTTGCATTCAAAGTCGCCAACTCCGCTTCGTCAAACCGCGCCGGCGCACGCGACAGCTTGGCAAGGTCAAAGCCCTCAACCAGTTCCTGTATGTCCGTACACGGATGAATATTGTCGGACGTGCCAAGCAATGCCGCATGGCTCACAACCGCCATCGCCTCAAGCCCGGACTCTCGGAACGACTGGATGGACAAGGACCCCAACCGTTTGGACAATCCTTTGCCGTCAGCCCCGACCAGCAAGCTGTGGTGCGCATAGGCAGGTTCGGTCCCTCCCAGCGCCCGGCATATTTCGATCTGCGTTGCGGCATTCATCACGTGATCTTCACCACGGATTACGTGGGTGATGTCAAATTCGATGTCATCAATGACAGATGGAAAAGTGTAAAGGTAAGACCCATCCTCGCGGATCAGCACGGGATCAGACTGTGTGGCGGTGTCCACATGCACCGGTCCGCGGATCAAGTCGTTCCACTCCACTTGCGCGTGCGCCAGTTTGAAACGCCAGTGCGGTTTGCGTCCCTCCGCCTCAAGCGCCTTCGTTTCATCTGATGTCAACCTTAGCGCCGCCCGGTCATAAACCGGGGGAACACCGCGCGCCTGCTGCCGCTTGCGGCGCCGGTCCAGTTCATCGGCCGTTTCATAGCAGGGATAGAGAAAGCCCTTGCGACGAAGCTCGTCCGCTTTGGTATCATAGATCGCAAACCGCTTCGATTGCCATTCCACCCGGTCCGGCTTGATGCCTAGCCAATCGATATCCGTCGCAATGCCTTCAGCGAATTCCCGCGTTGACCGGGCGGTATCCGTGTCGTCATAGCGCAACACAAACTGCCCGCCCGTTTTCTTTGCAAAAAGCCAATTCAGGACGGCCGCCCGTACATTGCCGATATGGAGCCGGCCGGTGGGTGAGGGGGCGATGCGAACTATTGTTGTCATGGTGCGCGTGGGCTAGCCCCAGAGGCCTCCGCGGTCAATGCCACAACATCGGCACCAGTGACGCAACCAGCGCCGCTGCCAGCCCTGCATTGATCATGCGATAGTAGCGCGGGTCGTTCATGATATGCCGCAACGCCGAACCAAACAGCGCCCAACCGCTGGCACTGGTCAGTCCCATCAAAGTGAACGTCGCAACCACAATCGCCACGCACGTGTAGTAGCTGCTCGCAATCGTATATGCGGAAAGCGACGTCATCGCCATGATCCAAGCCTTGGGATTGATCCACTGGAACGCAGCACCCTGGATAAACGTCAGCGGCTCGCCGGCCTTTCCGCCGTCCTGCGCGGGTTTTGCTGTCGCAATCTTGTAAGCAAGCCACAGCATGTAAGCGGCCCCGGCAAACTTCATGAACGTGTAGAGCTGCGGCACAACTTCAAAGATCCGCCCCAGCCCCAATCCCACCATGCCGATCATGAACGGAAACCCAAATGCCACACCAAAGATCATCGGCACCGCACGCTTAAATCCGTGATTAAGCCCCGTCGCCATGAGAATCGTATTGTTCGGCCCCGGCGTCCATGCGGAAACAGCGGCGAAGGTGAGCAGGGCCAAGAAGAGAGGGAAGGTCACTTCATCTGATCCCTGAACCCATTCGTGATCGGATACCGCCGATCCCGCCCAAAATTGCGCCGCGTAATCTTTACCCCCGGTGCCGCCTGCCGCCGCTTGTACTCGGCCACATAAAGCATGTGCTGAATCTTTTTCACCAGCGCGATGTCATGTCCACGCGCCGCAATCTCGGCAACCGGCTGCTCGCGTTCCACCAAACTCTCAAGAATGTCATCAAGCACATCATAGGGCGGCAGCGAATCCTGATCCTTCTGGTTCTCGCGCAATTCCGCTGTTGGGGCTTTGCTGATGATCCGCTCCGGAATCACATCACTCACCGTGTTGCGCCAGACAGCGAGGCGATAGACTTCGGTCTTGTACACATCCTTGATCGGATTGTAACCGCCATTCATGTCGCCATAGAGTGTGGCATAACCCACACTCATCTCACTCTTGTTGCCCGTGGTCAGCACCATCGAACCAAACTTGTTCGAGATCGCCATGAGGATGACACCGCGCGTGCGTGACTGCACATTCTCTTCCGTCACATCGCGGTTCTTGCCGTCGAACATTGGTTGTAACGCGGAAACGAAACCTTCGACGGGTTCCTTGATCTGTACAACATCATAGCGCGCACCCAACCGCTTGGCGCAGTCTTCGGCATCCGCAAGTGAATCTTTCGATGTGTAGGCGTAAGGCAGCATCACGCAATGCACCTTGTCCGCCCCCAGCGCATCAACCGCCATGGCAGCGACCACTGCTGAATCAATGCCGCCTGACATCCCCAGCACCACACCGGGAAAACGGTTCTTCAGAACATAGTCCCGCAACCCCAGCACACAGGCAGCCCACGTTTCTGCTTCATGCTCCGGCACCGTGGCAACGTCTCCTTTGGCACATACCCAGCCTGTGGCCGTGCGCGACCAGTGCGTGACGGCCACCGCCTCTTCAAACATTGGCATCTGCACCGCCAATGAGTGATCCGCATTTAAAACGAACGACGCGCCATCAAACACCAGCTCGTCCTGCCCGCCGATTTGATTGAGATACGCCAGCGGCAAACCCGTTTCGGCAACCCGCGCCACCACAAGATTGAGCCGCACATAATCCTTGTTGCGCTCAAACGGCGAACCGTTGGGAGACAGCAAAATCTCCGCACCCGTCTCCGCCAGCGTCTCACACACTTCATCCGTCCATATGTCTTCGCAGATCGGCACACCAATGCGCACACCCTTGACCACGATGGGCCCTGGTGCAGGGCCAGCCTGAAACACCCGCTTTTCGTCGAACACGCCATAGTTCGGCAGGTCGAACTTGTGCCGCACGGTTTCAATGCGCCCGCCGTTCAACAACGCCACCGAGTTATGCAACAACGCGCCTTCCCGCCACGGCAAGCCGATGAGAATGGCAGGACCGTGCTTGAATTCATTGGCCAGCCTTTCGCAGGCCGCCTTGCACGCTGCGACAAAGGATTGGCGCAGCACCAGATCCTCCGGCGGATAGCCCGAAACATAAAGCTCCGGAAACACCACAAGGTCGACGTTCGGCAATCCGGCGATAGCCTCGCGGGCTTTCGCCTCATTCAAGTCAACAGCACCAACTGTGGGGTTGAGCTGTGCCAGCGCAATGGTGAGTCTGTCAGTCATGCCGCAGCCTCTTAGCGCAACCCCGCCTTCTTGCAAAACCAGCCTTGCAATTCCGCGCCGCAACCGCCAAATTCACCGATCAAGGTGAACCGCGCAACGCGGACGATAAGTGATGGAGGTCAGGAATGCGTCTCGACAACGAGAAACCCAGCGACAATGTTGAAGACAAGCGCGGGCAAGGCGGTGGCTTCGGCTTTCCGCGCGGCGGCGGTCGCCAGATCAACATTCCCATGGGTGGACGCGGCGGTGGATTCAGTTTTTCGACGATAGCGTTGCTGGTGGTCGCATACCTTGCCCTGAAATTTCTTTTCGGCATCGACCTCCTGAGCATGCTCAACGGCGGTGGCGGCGGTGGATTTCCAGTGCCAAACAACCCCACTGAATATCAGCTTCCCGACAAGCGCACGGATGTGACCAACGCACCCGAAGCAACACCCGATGGCGGTGTCACAGGCGACGTGACTGCCGACGCCGGCAAGCAATTCATCTCCCGCGTCTTGGGCTCCACCGAACGCGTGTGGAGTTCAGTTTTCCAGCAGCACTTGGGCCAGCAATACCAGAAACCGAATTTGGTGCTGTTCTCCGGATTTGTGCAGTCTGCCTGCGGCACGGCACAGTCCGCCATGGGTCCGTTTTATTGCCCCATTGATCAAAAGGTCTATATCGACCTGTCATTTTATCAGGACATGAAAAACAAGCTGGGCGCACCTGGTGATTTTGCCCAGGCATACGTAGTTGCCCATGAAGTAGGTCACCACATCCAGACCCTCATGGGTATCGCCCAGAAAGTCACCCGTGCCCGTTCGCAAGTTTCGACGGAGGAAGGCAACGCCCTGCAGGTCCGCATGGAATTGCAGGCCGATTGCCTGGCAGGCATTTGGGCCGTGGAAGCTGATGCAACAGCAAAGATTCTGGAAAACGGAGATATTGAAGAAGCTCTCAATGCCGCCGCCGCCATTGGCGATGATCGCCTGCAGAAACGTTCACAAGGTTTCGTGGTGCCGGAGGCATTCACCCATGGCACTTCGGAACAACGTGTGCGCTGGTTCAAGCAGGGCATGGCCGCCAAGACCCTGCGCGATTGCGACACCTTCGCCACTGAAAATTTGTGATCCCGCATTTGTAAACAAAAAAGGGCTCCCGCGAGGGAGCCCTTCCGCTATGAATGAGAGCAATCAGGCGCTCTTGTTCATCGCCCCCTTGACGAGTCCGGCGATGATTTGGAGGATTAAACCGCCGCCAGCTCCCCCGAGAATGTTGGACAGGCTAAATCCGCTGCTGGCGGCTTGTGTTGCCGCTTCAACAACGGCAGGCGCCATCAGGTTGCCGAGAATTGTGCCCCCGCCAAGTCCGCCCACAGCGCCTGCGATGGTGTTGCCCAACGTGCCAAGCGATGAATTTTTCATCAGGGCACCGCCGGCATTGCCGCCAATCGCGCCGAGGATAAGTTGAATAATCAGTTCCATATGTTGCCTCCCAGCAAAACCCCGCCCATTGCGGTAACACTTTGTTTACCACTTTTACAACGTGCAACAAAGCACATTGATACAACCTGAATGAGTGCCTTTGCCGATATGGTTAATAGGCGTTTTCGGTCTTCAACAGGGAAACAGGCGTCTTGAGCAGGATGTAAAGGTCAAACGCGAGAGACCATTTGTCGATGTATTCAAGATCGTGCTTCACCCGTTGTTCCAGTTTTTCCCGCGTGTCGGTTTCGCCCCGCCAGCCGTTGATCTGGGCCCATCCGGTAATGCCGGGTTTCACCTTGTGGCGGGCAAAGTATCCGTCAACAACCTGGTCATAGATGGTGCCTGCGGCCTTGGCCTGAACTGCATGGGGTCGCGGCCCCACCAGCGAAAGACCACCCGCCAGGACATTGAACAGTTGCGGCAGCTCATCCAGCGAAGTCTTGCGGATAATGCGCCCGACGCGCGTCACCCGCGGATCGTCTTTGGTCACCAGTTTGCTGGCACTGGCATCAGCCATATCAGTGAACATGGACCGGAACTTGAACACTTCAACAAGCTCGTTGTTGAAACCAAACCGCTTCTGTTTGAAGATCACGGGTCCCTTGCTTTCAAGTTTGATCGCAATGGCCACGGCAGCCATCACAGGTGCCAGTGCCACAACGGCAACCAGTGCAATGGCGCGGTCCAGAACTTCTTTGAGGAACGCCGACCAGCCGCTCAGGGGGCGTTCAAATACGTTGAGCAGTGGCAATTCGCCAAGATAACTGTAGGAGCTCGTACTCAGTTTGAGTTCGGCGGAAGCGGCACTGATACGAATATCAACGGGCAACTCCCACAACCGTTTCAGGATATGCAGCAACCGCTTCTCTGCCGACATCGGAATGGCGACAACCACAAGGTCAATCTTGTGCGCCCTAGTGTAATCGGTGAGGTCGCCAATTTTGCCGAGTTTCTGGTATTTCCGGATCGAATCCGGGCTGCGCGTATCGTAACGGTCATCGAAAAGTCCGACCACTTCAACATGCACAAGTCCAGAACCATCCAGCAGACGCAAGGCATCTTCCGCCGCCTGCCCACCGCCCACGATGGCAACACGTTGGTGAAAACCGCCTGATTTTGACCGCAGCTGTGCCCAGTAACCGACCGCAAGACGGCTGGCTGCCAGATAGCCTGCCGCAAATACCGCCCATGCAATGGGCAGGGTCTCGGGAAATGGCACAGGAGCGATTTTGCCGATGACAAAGAGAAGGACGCCTATGGTGAGTGCGGCAGACGCCGACCATGCAGCATTTGTAACCAGTTTCAACCAGCGCACCGGTTCATAATATCCAAGGCTGCGGATCAGCAGCATCGTGCCAAAGCAGGCCACCATCGCTGCGTAAACGACGATGCTTGCGGTCAATCCATCTTGTGCTGACGCGGCTGCAAACCCCATTGTCGCAAAACTGAAAAACAACACTACAGCGTCAAGGCCCTTCAGCAGCCGTTGAGCCGATTCTCGGTTGACCGGTTTCATTGCCATATCCCACCCTCTGGCGATCAAATGTCGCCGTTCCACCAACCTATATGGGTGGCGCACCACTTAATCAGCGTAAAAAGGTCGAGTTTCAGATGGTTGCACACGCCACAATCCGGCAGGACAGCAAACAGAAAGTAAACACCACCCGAATGCGCCCAACGCGCTCCAACTCTCCTTCGTCAAGGCGCACGTGCAGCGGGCCAACACGGCAATTTGGACAAGAGCGGTCATTTCAAACGATAGTTGGCATAAGTGGCACGCCAAGACACAAATGGCCGGACCTTGGGAGGCCCGGCCAAATCGTGAAACTCTTACCCGCGCTTAAGCGCGGTACTGCTGGATGCGCGTGGTGCGCAAACCTGCAAGTCCATGGCGCTCAATGGAACGTTGCCAGCTGAGATACTCCTCCACTGTCAACGTGTAGCGGCTGCAGGCCTCTTCCAGGCTGAGCAACCCGCCACGTACCGCTGCCACAACTTCTGCCTTGCGGCGGATCACCCAGCGGTGACTCCCCGGCGGCGGCAAGTCTGCAATTGTCAGCGGGCTCCCATCGGGACCGATGACGTAATTCACGCGTGGACGCAACTGACCATTCATACTCATACTCACAAACCCAAATACGCCGGGCACCTGAAAACAGACACTTACTAACTCTGTGAAGCTAGCAGTCTGCACTTAACAGCCGCCTAAGCAGTGATGAACAAAGTGCAAACGGGAGCGCCTCAACTGGTCCAAATCGAAACAGAATGCGGTGCTAGAACCGTCCTGGTTGCGTCCACGCAACTTTGGGGCCATGTAAGACGCAATGAATATACCAGCCAAAATCATTGATGCCGTACATGCGGCGATGGCTCTTCCTGGTGCGCCCGCCAGCCACCGTATCGTCTGCGCCATGTCCGGTGGCGTGGACTCTTCGGTCGTGGCCGCGCTGCTGAAACTGGCAGGCTATGATGTCGTTGGCATCACCTTGCAGCTCTATGACCACGGCGAAGCCATTCGCCGCAAGGGCGCATGTTGTGCCGGCCAGGATATTCATGATGCCAGGCGTGTGTCTTCGGCGCTGAACATTCCCCACTATGTGCTCGATTTTGAAAGCCGCTTCCGTGAGGCCGTGATCGATGATTTTGTCGCCAGCTATTTGCAAGGCGCAACACCTATTCCCTGCGTGAAGTGCAACCAGACTGTAAAATTCGCTGATCTCCTCTGGCGCGCCCGTGAACTCGATGCCAGCGCCTTGGCGACAGGCCACTACATTGAAAGCAGGGCACGGTCAGGCACACCGCATCGGGATTTGTTTACGCCAACTGATACTGCTCGCGACCAGAGCTATTTCCTGTACGCCACAACCCAGCAGCAGATTGACTATCTGCGGTTCCCTTTGGGGCAACTTTCAAAGCCGCAAGTGCGCGAAGTTGCTGGCCAGTTGGGAATTGCCGTTGCCGCAAAACCAGATAGTCAGGACATTTGTTTTGTCCCCGAAGGTCGCTACGCCGATGTGATCCTGCGGATGCGGCCCGATGCTGCGCAAGCAGGCGACATCGTCCATTTGGACGGGCGCGTTCTGGGTCGGCACGATGGCGTTCTGCACTACACCATCGGTCAACGACGCGGCCTTGGCGTCGCCGATGGTGAGCCATTGTATGTCGTCAAACTGGATGCAGCGAACCGGCGCGTGCTTGTTGGTCCGCGTGAAGCCCTGCTGCGGCACACGGTGCAACTGACCGAAGTGAATTGGTTGGGCCGCCAACAGCTCTCGGCAACCGCACAATCCATCCATGTGAAAATCCGTTCGACAAGGCCTCCGGTTGAAGCATCCATCCGGACCATTGGCACAGCGGCAGAAATCGCAATACCAGGGGGTGAAAATGCGGTGTCGCCCGGACAGGCATGCGTGTTCTACGAAGGGCAGGGTGCCGGCATGCGTGTGCTCGGCGGCGGAACAATTGCAGCGGCTCTGACGTGACTGTTCATTGCGTGACGCAACCCTTGCAACTATGGTATGGTGTCTCAGGATTCGATGTGTGGCAAAGCTGGCTCTGAACGACAAGATGGACCGCGAAGTGAAGAAGGGCATCGCCTGGGCGGTGCATGGCTTCACGGCAAGTGGCATCATCTTCGGCTTCCTCGCCCTGGTGGCCGTGTTGAAACAAGATGCCGTGGCCGCATTCATGTGGCTTGGTGTGGCATTGTTTATCGATGGCGTGGATGGCTCTCTGGCCCGCAAGGCGCGCGTGGCCGAATACACGCCCAACTTTGATGGTGCCACACTCGACAATGTCATCGACTATTTCACTTACGTCGCCGTGCCCGCACTGATGGTCTACTGGTTCAACATGGTGCCGGTGCCATTCCTGTTTGACACCAGCACCTGGAGCCTGATCTGCGCCGTCACCATCATGGCCGTCTCGTGCTATACATTCGCCAATGTCGGCATGAAGAGCTTCGACTATTACTTCGTTGGTTTCCCGGCGATCTGGAATGTTGTTGTGCTGTATTTCTACCTGCTCAACACCGGCTGGCTCATCAATTTCGTGACCGTCATGGCACTGGCCGTGCTCACCTTTGTTCCCGTCAAATTCGTGCATCCCTTGCGTGTCACGCACTGGCGGGAGATCACCATTCCGATGACGGTTTTGTGGGCTGCCATGACATTGGCATTGGTCATCAGTGGCAAGGACAAAGGTCCCGCCGATACTGTTTTCCAAATCGAGCTTGCCTTGTTCGGGTTGAGTTCGGTCTATTTTGCCACCATTTCCCTGTGGCGAACCTTCGTTTTGGGCGACAAGGGTGATGACGACGGTGACGACGAGGCCGTAAAAGCAGGTTGACGCAAGCCCCACTACGTCCCTATACGGCCCCCAATTGGCGGGGTAGCTCAGTTGGTTAGAGCACGGGAATCATAATCCTGGGGTCGGGGGTTCAACTCCCTCTCCCGCTACCAGTTTCCAAAGTAAGGTGCCGGCATGGCGTCCCAACTGGCTTCCGAACTTTACAGCCCGAATTTGATAGCTATGCTCGAGCATGTTTGGGGTGAAGGCTGGCTGTCACCCGGCGGGCCGGAAGAGGTGTCCCGTTTGTTGGCGGGCCTCGACCTGAAAGGAAAATCGGTGCTCGACATCGGCTGCGGAGCAGGCGGCATCGAAATTGAACTGGTAAAGGCACACGGCGCTTCCCATGTCACAGGTATCGACGTGGAAGATTCAGTGTTGGAAACAGCACGCCGCTACGCCAGCCGCGCCGGAACAACCAGCAGCACCACTTTTGTGAAAGTTGTGCCAGGACCCCTGCCGTTTCCTGATGCTGAATTTGATATCGTGTTTAGCAAGGATTCCATCGTCCACATCCCTGACAAGCATGCCCTGATGGGCGAAGTATTTCGGGTTTTGAAACCCGGCGGCTGGTTTGCGGCATCCGACTGGCTGATATCCCATGACGGCGAGCCCAGTGCGGCGATGAAAACCTACATCGCATTGGAAGGTCTGGGCTTCGGAATGGCGTCACCACAACGCTATGCGGCGGCGATGGCAGCAGCAGGGTTCATCAACGTGCGAACCACCAGCCGCAACACATGGTATTGCCAGCGCGCCGGAGAAGAGCTGCAAGCCATGAAAGGCCCACTTTATGCCACGGCAGTGGCAAGGCTTGGTCAGGACTTTGTCGATCACAACATTGCCATCTGGTCCGCCATGCTGCCCAATCTGCAGTCCGGCGAACATTGCCCCACCCATCTCCGGGCACAAAAACCAAATTGACGGTGTCAGATCACCAGAAGATCGGCAACACTGAACGCAAAATCATTATTGAAATCCGCAATGAGTATTGCCGCACCGGCACTGTTGCCGTCGGCATCAAACCACAATGTGTCGTCCGTCGTGCGGTAAACAAAACAGTCGTCCGCATCGCCGGCCGCATTTGTCGCGGCCGAACGGAAATGCTTTGAAGCCACACTGCCAGCCTTCAGTCCGCCAAACATTGATCCCTTCACCACGATGACATCAATTGTGGAGAAATAGCTGATGTTGTCACCGCCTTCGCTGATTGATTTGTAGACGAAACGGTCGGCACCAACGCCACCTGAGAGCATGTCTCCGCCTTGGCCACCAACCAGCCAGTCCGCACCGTCGCCACCAATCAATGTGTCAGCACCGTCGCGGCCATAGATCCGGTCATTGCCGCCTTGCCCCCAAATCGTGTTGACCGCAGCATCACCACCCAGCACGTCATGGCCAAGGCGCGAGCCCAGCAGGTTTTCGACTTCCATGAAAACGTCGCCAAGTGCCTCGCCCGTACCGGTAAAGGAACCATCCAACGCGACGGCAACACCTGCCGCAGAACCATGGAATGAAGCGCGATCTGTTCCATCGCCACCATCAATCCTGTCGGCACCGGCCCCACCGCGCATCTTGTCGTCACCCGCATCACCAACCAGGAAATCATCGCCCGCACGGCCAAACAGGAAGTCATTGCCGGCGAGGCCTTGCAGCGTTGCCCCGGCGTTGGAAGCCAAAATCGAATTGTTGCCCTCGTTGCCGCCAAGAATCTGCCGGATTGCGCCGGTGCCTTCGAGAACTTCAATGTTTGGCGCATTGAGGTAAAATTCGCTGACCCCGGTGCACACGGTGTCGGCTCCTCCGTCCACGGCTTCATCGAGGTCGACATTGGGGGATTCAATGTAATAGATGTCATTGCCCATCCCCCCGTCTAACAAAGAGAAATTATCAGCCGTGGTTGCGTACAAGAAATCGTCGCCCTCGCCGCCATAGAGGTAATCTTGAAAGGAGTTGCCCTTGAGGACGTCGTTGCCAGCATCGCCGTAGATGTCACTTTTGGCACCACCGCCGGTCAAAATATCATCGCCGTCGTGACCCATCAAAACGCCACCACCGTCACTGCCAATGATGACATTGTTGAAGAAGTTGCCCTCCAGATATTGGGACTGCGCTGAAGTTCCTACGAACACTTCAATATTGTCGTACAAACCTTCTCCGGCGGAAAAAGCCCCAAGTGATGTCTTGACGGTATCATATCCACCATTGGCGGCTTCTATGATATAGGTAGCGGGGTTATCGACGACATAGATATCGTCACCCAGACCGCCGTAGTAGCTGTCACCGCCTCCGCCGCCAGTGAGGGTGTCGTCACCGGCACCTCCGTGAATTTCATTGAACGAGGAGTTTCCGGTTAGAGATTGTCCGGACTCAAGTGTGCCAACCAGGGCAGAGATTCCATTGCCTGCAGTATAGACTTTGAGTGAAGTGCGAACAGTGCTGTCTGCTTGTGTGGAGATGACAACATCATTCTCATTGTCCACAATGAATGTGCCAAAACCAATCATGGTGTCAGCACCGGCACCGCCATCAATGTAACCCTTGGCAATGATCGTGTTGTTCAAATCGTTTCCAGTGTAAGTTCCACCCCCCAACTCGACGACAATGTTTTCAATATTGTCAGGAAGAAAATAGGTGTCAGCCGCTAACCAGACTGTATCAATACCGCCGTTTGCACCCTCGATGAGCGTGGCATCCATATCACCGAGGTCGTAGCGGTCATCACCGGCACCTCCGTGTACGACGTTCCGGCCAGCAATGACAAAGTAGTCACGTCCATTGCCACCATAAACTGTGTTGCCAGAACTCCCAACAAAGATGATGTCATCACCATCATCGCCATACACGACATTGTAGTTGCCATAAACACCAATCTCATCGTCGCCCGTATCTCCGTGCACAACATGGTTGATACCGTCAATGGCAATGCCATCACCATCGTCGCCACCGTGCACCACGTGTGCCCGTCCCATAACTCTAATTGAGTCGGCTCCAGCACCGCCAGATGCTTTCGACTCTTCCGACTCATCCAACAAGGAAATGGTGTCGTTGCCTGTGCCACCAGTGAGGATGTTGAGCCATCCATTGCTTTCGAGCTTGTCATCCCCGTCATCGCCGTTCAGTGTTGAATATTGCGCTTCGTTGAACGCCGATTGCGATCGCATGAGTGAAATAACATCAGCATCATCACCGCCATTGTACTCGCTGGAAATTCCGTAGGCTTCAATCACGTCTGATCCGGCACCGCCGTAGACAAACGAGAAAAAGCTGTCGCTGTAGATTTTGTCTTCGCCATCTCCGCCGTCAACGACGTTGGAAAAACTGACATCACTGCCGCTGTAATCAAAGATTTCATCATCGCCGTCCCCACCCAAGATGCTGCCGTTTTGCAGCGCCGCGTGGATGGTGTCGTTGCCGGTCCCTCCATCAACGAAGGTGTCATTGCCTTCAACCAGCTGGTTGTCGCTGCCTGATCCCAGGTAAACAGTGCTGAAGGTCAGGATGGCATGTGCAACAATGTCATCGCCGTCCCCAGCATCGATAAATGCTTCATCAGCAACATCAATCTCGAAAATATCCCGGCCGTCCCCGCTCGCAATCATGAAACGGTTGCTGTTGTTTATGGTGAACTGGTCTTCTCCGTTTCCACCATTTATGGCGTTGTCGTCACCTTGAATAACATACGTGCCTTCGGAAGCGCCAAATACAACATTGCCATCGCCAATGATCTGGAAGCTTCCGTAACCGGCATGTGCGTCGACGGTGTTGAAGGAACCACTGATGTCAAAGTTTCCATCCCCACCGCCGCCATCCACTTTATTGTAGTCGCCGATGATGATGATGTTGTCAGATTCCGCACCGCCGTTGATGGCGTTGGAGTTTCCTTCAACGAACAGGAAGTTGTCGCCTTTATCGCCATTGAGAACGTTGTTGTCACCGGTCAACGAAACGTCATCATCACCGGCGAGCGCGTTGATGGTGGTGTCGCTGAGTGAAAATACCTCAACGTCGGCCTTGTCTGTAAGATTGATCGTCGGCATGGCACCCCCCGCAAAAGTTGCAAGGAATTTAGTGCAAATAAATTAAGGGAGGGAATTCATGCAACCAAGAATTGGCGTTGTTGCATTAACCGTCCTTTGACCACGTGGCACTTACCGCAGATCAATCTGCAGGAGTCCACCCTGCGAAAAGTGTTTTGGAAACAAGACGGCTGTTGTGAGATACACGGTTCTGAGTGCTTCTTCGGTGGAGTAAGGTGATTTCATCGATAACAGGTCCAGCCACGTGCCTTCGCCAGTCACCCGCACCACGCGCGCAGCGCGTTTGGCATCAAGGTCATACCCACCTTCTGCAATCAGCCGCGCACAAATGTCATCCAGCATCTGGATGTAGCTGTCATCGTTCGCGCCATTGTGCTCTTGGTAAAATGGACGCGATTGCGCTTCACCCCAAAATGCACACCATGCAATCAGTTTTTTCGGGTCGCACACTACAGGATTGAAATCGGCGCGGATGAGTGCGTCAAGCTGATGCGCAGCCTGTTTTGGTGCCGCCTCAAGAGCAGACATCCAGTTTTGCCGGTACTCCTGCGACATATGATTGAGCGTTTCGGCAAGTAAATTGTCTTTCGATTGAAAGTGGAAAATCACCAACCCGTGTGAAATTCCCGCCGCCGCAGCGACGTCAGACAAAGTTGCTTGTGCAATCCCGCGTGTTGCCAATGTTTCAATTGTGGCATCGATTATTTGTTGACGCCGCACCTCTTTGCTCGCCTTTCGCGGCAGGGGAACAATTTTTTCGGCAACCGAGGCTCGATTCATTTCAGCAAGTTCCTATCAGATTCATTCTGATTGACAATTCAGTCAATATCAAGCCAGTCTTTGAACCAAGCAGGAATTCTGCAAGGGATACCCAAAATGCTGCGCCGCAATACCCGTGATCTTACCAAATCCAACGCCTACTATCAAAAAGCCTTGAAACGCCTGCCACTCGGTGTGGCGTCAACCTTTCGGTATTGGGGCGAAGAGCGCACAATCTATGTAAAACGCGGCAAGGGCGGTCGCACGTGGGACATCGACGACAATTGCTACGTCGACTACCGCCTGGGCTATGGTCCGGCCATTCTGGGCTATGCCGATGACCGGGTAGACGAAGCCGCCCGCAAGGGCATGGAAATCGGCGGCGTTTTTGCCCTGTCAACAGAACGCGAACTCGTGGTCGCTGACCGCATTGCCAAAATGGTGCCCGGTGTTGACCTCGTGCGTTATTCCAACAGCGGCACCGAGGCTGTCATGGCAGCACTTCGCCTGGCCCGCGCTTACACCGGCAAAGACAGCTACATCCTCATTGAAGGTGGCTACCACGGCTTGTTCGATGCCGCCATGTGGATGGCCAACATGGATGTGTGGGACCCCGGTAGCGGACTTGATCCGGTAAAGGCCCCATATTCCAAAGGCATCCCGCAACGGCTCCAGGATTTGGTGCATCTCACACCGATGAATGATGCCAACCGCCTGGAGGACATTTTCAGGCACCACAGCAATGATCTCGCCGCCATCCTGATTGAACCTATGATGGGCAACTGTTGCGCCATCGCCGCGACAACCGAATTCGTTCACCTCGCCCGCAAACTTTGCGACCAGCATGGCGTGCTGTTGATCATTGATGAAGTGAAAACCGGTTTCCGCGTCGCCAAGGGAGGCATTCAATCCTTGCATGGCGTGCGCCCCGACATCTGCACCTTCGCCAAAGCCATGGCCAACGGCTATCCCATCGCCGCCGTCTGTGGACGCGAAGACGTGATGCGGACGTTCAAACACGGTGGCGCAGCGCACGGTGGAACCTACACAGCCCATGCCGTGTCACTTGCGGCGTCGGAAAAATGTCTCGAAATTCTGGATGAAACGCCTGCACTTGCCACACTTGCGGCCTACGGCGAAAAACTCAAATCCGGCATCAAAGACATTCTCGACCGCCGCGGCATCATCCATTCCTTCTCCGGTCACGCCTCCATGTTTGGCCTGTTCTTCGCTGCCAAGCCACCTGGCGACTACCGCGCTTGGAAAAAATCCGATTACACATTTTACGACAAGATGGCCTATCACCTGCATGATCAAGGCATCATCTGCGAACCAGACTCACGTGAACCATGGTTCATGTGCGAAGCCCACGACCAGTCTTGCCTGCTGGATACGTTGCGCGCGGTGGAAGTGGCAGTCGATCTGACCCTTGAACAACTCGAAACCGAAAAGAAGGCCAACCACGCGTGACCCATTTCGATGCCATCATCGCGGGCGGCGGCCACAATGGCCTCGTCACCGCGTGCTATCTGGCAAAGGCCGGATTGAAAGTTGTTGTCGTCGAGAAAAATGACTGGGTTGGCGGTGCTGCGGTTTCGCGGTCACTCTATCCCGGCTTCACCTATTCGAATTGTTCCTATGTATCGTCATTGCTCCGCCCGGAAATCATGCGCGACCTTGAACTCTCGAAATACGGCTTGCAGATACTCCCCTACGAAGGAGGCGCGGTTTTTACCCAAGGTGGTGGCTATCTCGGCATGTTCCGCGACCACGACGCCAACCGCCGGGAATTTGCCCGCCATTCCAGGCGCGACTCGGAATCCTACGACCGCTACGCCCGCGACATTCTCAGGCACTGCCGGTTCATTCGCCCGCTGTTGATGCGCACGCCGCCTGATCCCACGTCATTTCGGCCGCGCGACCTCTCTGAACTCATGTACATCGGAAAAAAGTTCATGGGTCTGACAGAAATGGAACGCTACGACATGATCCGCTTCTGGACCATGAGCATCTCGGATTTCCTCGACGAGTATTTTGAGAACCCGGTGATCAAGGCGTATCTTGCGGTGTCGGCAATCATAGGAACAGCCCTCGGCCCAATGTCACCCGGTTCCGCCTATGTCCTGTTGCATCACTACATGGGCGATGTGGATGGCAACATCGGTGCTTGGGGTTTCGCCCGCGGTGGCATGGGTTCAATCACCAAGGCAATGGCCGCCGCACTCGTGGCAGCAGGTGGTGAAATCCGTGTTGGCAATGCTGTTGAGCGGGTAGTGGTACGCAACGGACGCGCCGTTGGTGTTGCTCTCGAGGGCGGCGATGAAATTCATGGCAACCGCGTCATCTCCAACATGGACGTGAAGCGGACTTTCCTCAAATGCGTGGAGGAAAAAGAGCTTCCACCACGTTTCGTGAAACAGGTCAAAAACTTCAAGATAAGGGGGTCATCCGGAAAACTCAACATTGCGCTGGACGGGGTTCCAAATTTCAAGGCTCTGCCGAAGGGTGCACCCAATATCAGGGGTGATCTCCACTTTACTGACTCGATTGAGCGCATGGAGCGTGGCTACGACGATTGGAAAGCAGGCCGCTTCTCCCGCGATCCCTTCCAGGATGTGATCATACCCACATTGATCGACCCGACCATGGCCCCGCCGGGCAAGCATTTCATGAGTTGCTTTGTGCAATATGCTCCGCCAAAAATTGAAGGCCGGGATTGGACCGACAAAGATCGTGACGATTTTGGCAGGACTTGCATCGCGCAGATCAATGAATATGCGCCAGGTTTCAAAAATCTTGTTTTGCATACCGAAGTCCGCACCCCGCGCGAGCTTGAAGCCGAAGTCGGCCTCACCGAAGGCAACATTTTCCAGGGCGAGTTGACGTTTGACCAACTGCTGTTCAACCGTCCTGTGCCCGGCGCCGCCCAATACCGCTCACCAATAAAAAACCTCTGGATATGTGGATCTTCCACACATCCCGGCGGCGGCGTAATGGGTGCCCCCGGCCGCAACGCCGCCGCCGAAATTCTTCGTGACCTGAAGAAACCGATTTCAGCCGCCGGTATGAGCGAACCCTATGCCGTCCTTTGATACGATAGTCATCGGGGGTGGAACCAACGGCTTGGCCGCGGCCGGTCGCCTGGCCAAGGCAGGTCAGAAAGTCGTAGTTCTCGAAACGCGCCACCGCGCCGGCGGTGGTGCCGACCGGCGCGAGTTCGCCAAGGGTTACTGGGTCGACAGTGTGGCCCACCTTCTCACTGCATTGGACCCGCGTGTTGAAAAGGAACTCGCCCTCGCCAGTCACGGCTTGCGCTACGTGACAACATCGATGCCAACCACGGCTCTCTGCGCCAACGGCGACCATCTTGTGTTGCAAGGTGCCTATGGCGAGACGGTGTCAGGTGTGTTTGCGCCAACCGAAGCCGCAGCTTGGCAAGAACTGCGCGCCCGGTTGCTTCGCTATGCGGCTATCCTGCGGCCCTTCAAGTCCATGACGCCGCCGCGCTTGCAGGAAAACACCGGCAGCCAACTCATGCAACTGGCAAAACATGGACTGAAGCTGCGCATGCTGGGTCGCGACGACATGCAGGATTTCCTGCGCATGTTGCTGATCAATGTTGCCGATGTGCTCGACGACGAACTGGCAGACGACAGGCTCAAAGGCCTCATCGCACACGACACAGTGTTGGGCGCATATCTCGGCCCACGCTCACCCAATTCTCTGTTGTTGTTGCTTAACCGGTTGGCGGGTGAAATGAACGGTGTGCCTGGTGCCATCTGCCTTCCCAACGGTGGCGTCTCGACCGTGGCGGATGCGATGGTCAAGGCGTTGGAATCTCTGGGCGTGGAAATACGGCCATTTGCGACAGTGAAATCCATTGTCGTCAAGAATGACAAGGCTGTTGGTGTGATCGGCCACAAAGGCGAGATCATTGCGGCACAGCGCGTGGTCTCGGCGGTAAACCCCTGGACAACATTCCACGCCCTTTTGGACCGTTGTCATCTCGACACTGGTTTCTCCCGCCGCGTTGACAGCATTCGCATGCGCGGATCCACCGCCAAACTCCATCTCGCACTGACTGGCCCGCCGGATTTTCGCAACGCTGATCTCAAGTCACGTCTCGTCATTGCGCCGTCAATTCGCAAAGTGGAGGATGCTTTCAACTACATCAAGTACGGTGAATTCTCGCCTGAGCCGATAGTGGAAATCATTCTGCCGACAGCATTCGGGCCGGGCGACGCGCCACAGAACCACCACGTGCTGTCGGCCATCGTGCAGTATGTGCCGTTCCAGGTGCAAGGTGGATGGCTGAGAGAAAAGCCCCGCCTGCTGCGCGCCATCATGTCCCAACTCGAGGCTTACGCTCCTGGCATATCGAAACTGGTTGCAAAGTCCGAACTTTTGACGCCGGAAGACTTGCAAAACCAATTCGGTTTCCGGCGCGGCTGTTGGCACCACGGCGATTTTGCGGTTGAACAAATGCTGTTTCTGCGACCCTTCCCGGGCGCTGCCCAGTATGAAACGCCGATTGCCAATCTGTATCTGGCCAGTGCCGGATGCCATCCGGGTGGCGGCATCTCAGGTTCCGCAGGCTGGAACGCTGCAACTCGCATTTTGCAAGTGGAAGGCCGGCAATGAAAAACCCGCTCCTCCATTATGAAAGGCCATTGCTGTCTTCACCATTCCATGTGCGAACGGCAGCACTGAACAAACTCAACCAATGGGGGCCATGGGGCGGTTATACCACACCACTTGCGTTTGAAGATACAGAAATGGAGTACACCGCCATCCGCAATGCCGCCAGCGTCTACGATCTTTCGCCGATGGTCAAGTACCGCATCACCGGCAAAAACGCTGGAATGTATCTGAACCGGGTGATGATACGCAATGCGGCGAAATTGAAAATCGACCACGTGCACTATACCGCCTGGTGCGACGACGACGGCAAGGTGATGGACGATGGCACGCTCTTTCGCCATGGCACGAATGATTTTTTGTTGTGTTGTCAGGAGCGCCACTATCCCTGGCTGCTCGATGCTGCTTCTGGTTATGACGTCATCGTTGAGGATGTGACCGAAAATATCGCCGCATTGTCCTTGCAGGGACCCTGTGCGTTCTCGGTCCTGGATCGTGGAGGCTTTGGCAGTACACGCAACTTGAAACCATTCCAGATGATGCATGTCAAATTCGGAAAGAGGGGCAAACTGACGATCTCAAGGACGGGATTCACGGGCGACCTCGGCTATGAACTTTGGACCACACCAGACCTTGCTCTGCAACTGTGGGATAAACTTTTTGACGCTGGCAGGTTTTGCGGGATCAAACCCATCGGATCATCGGCACTTGACATGGCGCGCATTGAAGCGGGGTTCATCATCACCAATCTGGATTTCATTGCGGCTGAACAGGCGCTGCGATCCGACCGTACGCGTTCGCCCTTTGAACTGGGCCTCGGCTGGATGCCGGATTTTGACAAAGGCCACTTCAACGGCCGCCGCGCTTTGTTGAAAGAGCAAGCGACACAGTCATCGGCCTGGGCATTGGTAGGCTTGGAATTGGATGGCAATGTGGACGGCCAACATGCGCTCGTCTACGATAATAAAAAGCTCGAAGTCGGCCACATCACGGCAGCTGTTTGGTCACCCGTCCTGAAGCGCAACATTGCGTTGGCCATGGTGCGAAGGCCCTATCACGACAGGTTGAACGGCAATCTGTGGGTCGAAATATACGCCGCCCGGGAATTGCAGTATCATAGGCTGATGGTGAAAGCCCAAGTGGTGGCTCGCCCGTTTTATAATCCACCGCGCCGCCGCGCCACACCCCCTGCGGCATTTTGAGAATGAGGTGAGCCATGAATGACATGACAAACACACGGGCAAAATCGCCGCTTCTTGATCATTGTCCGCCATCGTTGTCGGCATCATGGTACGTCGATCAGGCTCAGTTCAACACCGAGCGGAAAAAAATACACGCGAACACGTGGATCTATGTGGGTCGTGTGCGTGCGGTCGAACCAATGTCGATGCATCGTGTATCGGTCGCAGGGGAAAATCTGATCCTGCTGAAAAATGCAAACGGCGAAATCAGTTGTTTTCACAACGTCTGCCGCCATCGTGGCGCAGAACTGTGTACGGCAAATGAATTGAGGCTGAAGTCAAAGCTGATTGTGTGCCCCTACCACGAGTGGGCCTACGACCTGCAAGGCCAGCTGGTGCGCACGCCCTACGCCACGCCAACGCCAGATTTTGTTCGCGCCGACCACGGCTTGCTGAAAGTTCACACCAAATTGTGGAACGGGTTTGTCTTCGTCTGCCTGGCCGAAACGCCACCAGACTTTGAAGCGGCACCTGATATGGGACCGCACGCACTTGACAACTGGCCGCTTGCCGATCTGGTGGTGGGCCATGTGCTCGTGGAAGAAATGGCCTGCAACTGGAAAATCTTCTGGGAAAACTACAATGAGTGCCTGCATTGTCCCGGCATTCACCCCGAGCTTTGCGACATGGTCCCGGTCTACAAGCAAGGCATCATGTCGCGCCATGAAGTGCAAGAGGGACAGTTGTCCCCATCATCTGAATCGGACCTGAAACCCGGAGCACAAACATGGTCAGTGGATGGGCAGCTGTGTGGTCCGGAATTTCCAAATCTGACGGCAGAGGAACGTGCACGTGGTCACACCTTCGTCACCCTTTGGCCGACGATGTATGTTGTGGCGCACCGTGACTACGTTCGGGCCGTGTCGTTGCGCCCACTGTCGGCAGAGCGCACTGAACTGCGTACCGAGTGGCTGTTTGCACCAGAAACACTCAACGAGCCAGGATTTGATCTCGACAACGTCACCCGCTTTGCATCACTTGTGATGCGCCAGGATGCCGCCGCGTGCGAGTTGAACCAGCGCGGTTTGCGGTCAACTGCATTCAAGGGCGGCCGTCTCATGCCCCAGGAGTTCGATGTCTATCGTTTCCAGCAATGGGTGCGCAAGTATCTCGCGTAGGGAGAACCGCAATGCTCAGCTTGCAAACAGATGGAAGCAATCATGGCAAAGAGTGGGACCGCCGTGGCTTGCCTGCCTGGACCTACCACAATCGTGAACTCTTTGATCTCGAAATTTCTGAAATCTTCCTGACCCACTGGCAAATTGCGGGTCATGTGAACGACCTGGCTGATCCAGGCGACTATCTGACATTTGATCTGGCCAATGAACGCTGCGCAATTGTGCGTGGCAGTGACGGTGTCTTGCGTGCATTCCACAATTTGTGCCGCCATCGCGGATCACGCGTCGTGCTGGGGGACAAGGGCCAGTGCAAAAATGCCTTGGTCTGCCCTTTCCACGGGTGGGTCTATAATTTGGATGGCACCCTGCGCGGTGCCGCGCGGCCTTCCACTTACCCGGTGCTGGACAAAAATGAGTTTGGCCTTCGGCCCGTTGAGCTGGAAGTGTGGCAGGGTCTGGTCTTCATTCGCTTCAAACCTGGGCCACAACCAAGTGTGGCAAGTGTAATGCAGCCATTTGATGCCGAGCTTGCGCCCTATCGCCTCGAATCCATGGTGCCAACTCAGGGAGTATGGTCCAACGAAATCGCCGTTAATTGGAAGTCCGTCCGTGATGTCGACAATGAAGGCTATCACGTGGCCATGGCCCACCCCGCCCTGCAAGACCTGTATGGCGCAACCTACCACGATATCCCTTTTGAAAATGGCCTGAGCTGCGCCAAAGGCCCCTTCCAGCCACAGGCCGGCCGCCGTTGGAGTGTGCGCAACTATGTGAAGTTTGCGGGAGGGCCCGATTGGCTGCCAAGACCACTCAATCAAGTATGGTCTTACTACGGCCTTTTTCCCAACGCGGTGATCATTGCCACGCCGGAATCCATGCAGTTCTATCAGGAATTGCCATTGGACGTGCAAAGAAGTCGGGTGCGATCCATCAGCTATCACCAGCCAGATGAGAGCCGCCAGCAGCGGTTGGCGCGCTACCTTGCTTACCGCATTGACCGCGAGACCTATGCGGAGGATACTCAACTCTCGATATGGTCGAATGAATCCATGAAATCATCGGCGTTTGAAAATTTCCATCTTTCGGATCTGGAGCGCGGATTGCGGGTGCACCATGATCGGCTGCGCGGCATTCTGCCAGTAATGACATTGGCTTCACCACCGCCTGCAACGTCGCTCGCATCTGTCAACGCCACCATGAAATCCATGCAGGCCATCAAGTAATGAGTTCAGCAACGGAGGGAGACAAAATGAAACTTACCAGACGAAAGACCCTGCAAGCCTTGATCGGGGTGACGACCTTGGCATCACCCTTCGTCCGTCGCGTTGCGGCCCAGGACGCAATGCTGAATGTATATAATTGGGCCGACTACATCGGCGAAACGACCATTGAGGATTTCCAGGCCGCATCCGGGATCAAGGTCACATATGACACCTACAGCGCCAGTGAGGAGATGGAAGCCAAGATACTGGCAGGTTCCTCCGGCTACGATCTGGTGTTGCAGTCCGGTCTCGGTTTGCCACCAATGCTGAAGGCGGGTGTATACCAAAAACTTGACAAGTCGCGGCTGCCGGGCTGGTCCAATCTCAATCCTGAAATACTTCGGATCATGGACTCCTATGATCCCGGCAATCAGCACGGTTTGCCATACATGTGGGGTTCCGTCGGCGTCACATACAATCTGGACCTGATCAAAGAGCGATTGCCCGACGCGGATCTCTCGTCACTCGATACTCTGTTCAAGCCGGAAAACGCCGCCAAACTGGCAGATTGCGGCATTTCCATTCTGGACAGCCCGACGGATGTCATGCCGATGCTGCTCAAGTACCTCGGCAAGGATGGCGACTCCACCAACCTGTCAGACTATGATGCGATTGCCGAACTGTTCAAACCCGTGCGGCAGCACATCAAGACATTCGACAACACCAATTACCTGAATGCCATTCCCAATGGTGAATTGTGTGCCGTCAACAACTGGTCTGGAGACTATTCCACCGCCAAGGCGCGTGCCGAAGAGGCCGGTGTGAAAATCAACCTCGGCTATTTTGTGCCGGCAACCGGCGCTCCCGCCTGGTCGGACAATTGGTGTTTGGTTTCCGATTCAAAAAACACTGAAAGCGCATACAAGTTTCTCGAGTACATGTTGCAGCCCGAAGTCGCGGCAAAGTGCACAAACTTCATCAATTATGCCAATGCCAACAAACTGGCTGATCCATTTGTCGATCCAGCTGTCCTCGCCAATCCGGCTGTTTATCCCGACGCCGCCATACTGCAACGCCTGTGGGCACCCAAGCCATTCAGTCCGGATCAAGAGCGCGCTTACACCCGTGCCTGGCAGACCATCAAATCCGGTTGACCACTTTGATGGGGGAAGCCGGTACATCAATCATCCAGGTCGAGAGTGTTACCAAGGCGTTCGGCGCATTCACCGCCGTCGACAACGTGACGCTGGATATTCGGCGGGGAGAGATGTTTGCGCTGCTGGGCGGGTCAGGATGCGGCAAGACCACACTCTTGCGGATGTTGGCAGGGTTTGAAGTGCCGACATCCGGTCGCATTCTCATTGGTGGCGAAGACATGGCCGGCGTAGCACCCTACGACCGCCCGGTAAACATGATGTTCCAGTCCTACGCGTTGTTTCCGCACATGTCGGTGGAAGCCAACATCGGGTATGGGCTGAAGCATGAGAATATGTCAGCCACCCAGCGCGTTGACCGGGTGAAGTACATGCTGGACCTTGTGCAATTGACACCTTTGGCGGGCCGAAAACCACATCAACTCTCCGGCGGCCAACGTCAGCGCGTGGCACTTGCGCGTGCGCTGGCCAAGCAACCCAAATTGTTGTTGCTGGACGAACCATTGGGCGCATTGGACAAGAAACTGCGCGAACACACACAATTTGAAATTGCCAACATCCAGCACCAGACCGGCATAACTTTTGTTGTCGTGACCCATGACCAGGAGGAAGCCATGACGCTGGCCGATCGTATCGCGGTGATGGACAAGGGTGTCATTCGCCAGATTGGCACTCCGACTGAAGTGTATGAATTCCCCAACAGCACATTCGTGGCTGGATTTATTGGATCAGCCAACATGTTTTCTGCCACCATCATTTCAGCAGACAGCCAAGGATGCACCGTTGATGTGCCGCAGTTGGCAACACATCTGCAAACCAGTCCTGCGCCAAACTGCCGCCCGGGTCAAAACGTCACCATAGCGTTTCGCCCTGAAAAAGTGGCCATTTCCCGCGCCGATCCCATGCACCAGGGAAACAGCTTTGCGGGCATCGTTCAGGACCTCGGCTATTTCGGCAAAGACTCGCTCTATCGCATAAAACTCGGCACTGGTGCCGTCGTCAGCGTCAACAATGTAAACAGCAAACGAGTGGCTGAGTCCGCCCGTGTGGCACAATGGGAAGATAAGGTCTGGCTCACCGTCGAGCCAGCAGCTGTTCTTGTCTTGGCGAGCTGATGCAA
This sequence comes from Hyphomicrobiales bacterium, assembly GCA_043768765.1. Classification (GTDB taxonomy): domain Bacteria; phylum Pseudomonadota; class Alphaproteobacteria; order Rhizobiales; family Aestuariivirgaceae; genus Aestuariivirga. Next base: position 60,558 of record JAYVKC010000055.1, read on the forward strand.
ATGAAAACTGCCGCGATATTGGCAAACTGGTTCCACCAAAAGGGCTGGCGGACTTTGGTTATCGCCGTGCCGTTTTTTTGGCTCGTTTGTTTTTTCCTTCTGCCCTTCCTGATTGTGACAGCCATGAGTTTTGCGCGCCGCGAAACAGCAGCGCCACCCATCGGCTTTCCAGATGTCTGGCCATACCTCTACTTCAGCAATTACCAGCGCCTCTTCAGCGAGTATGTCTATCTGCGTTCCTACCTCGTTTCCCTGTGGAATGCGGCAGTTGCCACGGTGTTCTGTCTGCTGATCGGCTATCCCATGGCATTGGCCATGACGCGTGCAAACAAGAGTTGGCAACGCCTGTTGCTCATGCTGGTGATCTTGCCATTCTGGACGTCGTTCCTGTTGCGTGTCTATGCATGGATAGGCCTCATGGGATCAAACAGTTGGTTCAACAAACTCCTGTCCGCAGTCTACAATTTGCTGGTGCCGGCGGAATGGGCCATCAGGTCTGTGCCGATGATGAACACCAATTTCGCTGTCGTCCTTGTCCTCGTCTATTCCTATCTGCCTTTCATGATATTGCCGCTTTATGCCAACTTGGAACGGCTGGATTTCACGTTGAATGAAGCCGCTCTTGACCTCGGTTCGCGCCCGGCCCAGGTCTTCCGCGATATCACATTGCCCCAGTCGATCCCCGGCATTGTCGCAGGCGTCCTGTTGGTGTTCATCCCCGCGTCGGGTGAGTTGATCATTCCCAGTCTTGTCGGCAACGCCTCAGACCCGATGATTGGCCGCGTTATCAGCGATGAATTCGCCTCGGCCCGTGACTGGCCCATGGCTTCTACGGTGGCAGTGGCGTTGCTGCTTCTGCTTGTCGGTCCGACCATGCTGTACAATGTTTTCGAGTCAAAAGCGCAAGGCAGCGGAGCCGCCAAGTGAAACGCAATTCGACATTCCTCCTGACCATCCTGTGTTTTGGATTTGCTTTTTTGTATGTGCCTATCCTGTCGATGATGGTGTTTTCTTTCAACAAGTCCAGGCTGGCCACAGTCTGGGGTGGATTCTCATTCAATTGGTATGGCAAGCTGTTTTCCAACACCCAGGTCTTGAACGCTGCAATTTTGTCCGTCGAAATCGCTTTGGTCAGCGCCACATTTGCCACCATCCTGGGAACACTTGCAGGATTGGCCATGGCACGGTTCCGCCACTTCCGTGGCAGGGCACTGTTGTCTGGATTGATCACGGCACCCTTGATCATGCCGGAAGTCATCACCGGCATATCATCACTGCTTTTGTTCATCTGGATGGCAGAATTCATCGGTTGGCCGGGTTCGCGTGGTTTCACGACCATCACCATCGCGCACATCACGTTTTCCATGACCTATGTAACGGCTATCGTGCAGTCCCGATTGATGTCCATGGACATCGCGGTCGAGGAAGCTGCCATGGACCTCGGGGCAAAGCCGTGGGCTGTTCTCAAGGATGTGACACTGCCCATCATCGCACCTGCCATTCTTTCCGGTTGGCTCCTGGCATTCACAATTTCGCTTGATGATGTTGTGATTACCAATTTCACCGCAGGCCCTGGTTACACAACGCTTCCGATACTTGTGTGGAGCAAGGTGCGATTGGGCGTAACGCCAGACATCAACGCTTTGGCAACGATCATAGTGCTGGTGGTGGCAGCGGGCGTGGTCGCGGCCAGTATCACGCTGACGCGCGCCGAAAACCGGCGTGAGCGCGATGTCCAGGCAGCCGTTGCGGCCAACCAGTGATCACGCTCGAATCAGATGAAGACCGAACCCAGTGGCGGCACCTGACCAATCAGTCCGGTGCGTCCGGTGCCAGCCTGACACGTTATGCGGCAGCCATGCATTTTTACCAGCGAACCATGCTGTCAGCCGAGTCGCTTGAGATGTTTCGCGAACGCGCCAAACGCGACGCCGAAAACCCGCTGGCCGGAATTGCCGAGGTGCAGTTCTGCCTGTTGGCTATCCGCAAACTGCTGGCGTGCATCGACAAGTACTTGGCGCGTTTTGATACGATGGATATTGCAACTGTCCGCCAGGGCATTGCTGCTTGCGTCGGTACGGCTGTCGAAATTCCTCCAGCCAGCCATTTGCCCGCATGCAATCATATTCATGCGGCCTTGTGCGCCATGCAGGAAAAGGAATTGGCACGAGCCATAGGGATTGCTGCGCCCTTCCTGCAATGGGTGGACTACGGTGCCTATCCCGAGGAGGAAATCGGCGCAACTTTCGCCGCGGGCCACGCATTCGCTTCTTTGATCGGCGAGGCGGCCCCGATTTTTGCATCTGATTTTGACGTGGGCCTGTTCGTCATCGGTCCGGGCATTCTATACCGTGACCACAAACACGCCGCTCCTGAACTCTATGCGCCTTTGACAGGACCGCACAGCTGGCGCTTCAAACCCAATACACCTTTCATACCACGCGCCGCAGACGTACCTGTTTGGAATGAACCGCATGCGCCCCATGCCACATTGGTGGGAGAAGTGCCGTTCCTGTGCATTTATTGTTGGACCAAGGATGTCAACAAACCAGCCGTGGTTGTGCCGGCAAGCGATTGGCACCTTTATGAAAAACTGAGCGTGATGTGATACCAACGGCCATTTGAATAAACCCATCCCAAGTCCGTCATGGCCCGCTTCAAGCGGGCCATCTATGGTTTGATATCAGATGGTTGGCCCGCCTGAAGCGGGCCATGACGATTCAGTACATGAGTCAGTTCTTCTGGCCGCTGGTATGATCAGATCAACTGCTCGTTGGCCAAACGCGCCAACTGAACAACCGGAAGGTCCTCCGCCCGCAATGCCGGATCAATTCCAAGCCGTGTCAATACGTCGATGGGATCGGCAAAAACGGTCTTGAGGCTCGACCGCAGCATCTTGCGTCGCTGGCCGAATGCCGCTGCCGTTACGCGCTCAAGGTGTCTCACATTGCAGGCCGGTTCTGGTGATGCCTTGGGCACCAGATGCACAATACTCGAAGTGATCTTTGGTGGCGGTGTAAACGCGCTGCGGTTGACGTCGAACATCCGCGTGGCGTTGCACCGCCATTGGCACAGAACTGAAAGTCGTCCGTAGTCGGATGTATCCGGTGCGGCCACAATCCGCATCGCAACTTCCTTTTGGAACATCAGCGTGAGCGATGAAAACCACGGTGGCCATGCTTCGGACGTCAACCAGCCTGTGAGCAATGCAGTCGAGATGTTGTAAGGAAGATTGGCGACAATCTTGGCAGGACCATCAACAAGGCCGTGCCAGTTTTGCGCCATGGCATCACCGGCGATAACCTGCACGCGGCCCGGATAAGCTGCGGCGATTTCTGCCAATGCCGGCAACGCCCGCTCATCGCGCTCGATTGCAATCACCTTGCGCGCCCCTTCCATCAGCAATGCCCGCGTCAGCCCGCCTGGACCGGGTCCAATTTCCACCACCGTGCAATTGCCCAGGTCACCTGCGGTTCTTGCAATGCGTCGCGTCAGGTTGAGATCAAAAAGAAAATTCTGTCCAAGTGATTTTTTTGCGCCAAGCTTGTGTCGCTCAATAACATCCCTGAGCGGTGGCAGCCCGTCGTCGCTCATCGGCAAGACATCGCAGACATCTGCCGCGCCAGTTTCAAAGCTGCGATCAGGCTGGCTGGGTTGGCCACACCTGTGCCAGCAATGCCAAGCGCCGTGCCATGATCAGGCGATGTGCGTATGAATGGCAATCCCAACGTGACGTTCACGCCGCCATGAAAATCAATTGTCTTGGCCGGAATCAACGCCTGGTCATGATACATGCACAGAATTGCATCATACGAAGCGCGCGCTTCAGCATGAAAGGCGGTATCGGCTGGCAGTGGACCAGTGACAGCAATGCCTGAACGGCGCAATTCTTCCAGTGCTGGAATGATGATTGTCTTTTCTTCAGTTCCCAGGGCACCGTTTTCTCCCGCATGTGGATTTAGTCCCGTCATCGCCAATCGCGGTTTTTTGATGCCGAAAAAGCGCTGCAGGTCAGCGTGGACAATGCGCGTCTGTGCTACAATCTCAGTTGTTGTCAGTTTGCGTGTAACATCGGCCAGCGGAATGTGCACCGTAATCGGAATGGCGCGCAAATCCCCAGCCACCAACATCATCACGTCGTGGGCAGGGTAGTTTCGCTGCCGCGCCAAATGGCCAAGAAAATCCGTGTGGCCTTGAAATGCAAATCCGGAATTGTACAGGGTTTCCTTTTGCAAGGGGTTGGTGACCAGCGCCGCAGCCTGTCCTGCCAGGCAAAGCTCAACAGCAACTTCGATGGCGGAGGTCACCGCTGCGGCGTTGTGCTGTTCAAGTACGCCCGCCACGCTTGGAAATGGAAGCGCACAATGCAAAACCGGCAGCGCAAACTTGAATGTGGTTGCTGCTTCAGCGGCACTTCCTATCCGTTGTACAGGCAGTTCAATTCCGCTTTCTTTGGATCGCTGTGCAAACTGCTCAGCATCACCGATCAGAAAAAAAACCGCATCATCTTTTTGATGCAGCGCCAGCCAGGCCTTTGCCGTAATTTCAGCCGCAATTCCGGCAGGCTCTCCGGATGTCAGCGCAATGGGAAGAAGGGGGAGGGAGTCAACTGCCATGTCATGGCGCAAACGCCGGATCCTTGTACTCGATGATGGCGCTCTTGCGCATCTGCGTCACATACTTTTGTTCAACCGCTTCATATTTGTCATTGATGGCTGAGTTTTCGACCTGCTCGCGCGTGGGATATTGCACATTGGGTTTGGGCGGTGAAACAGTGCGCTTGCCACAAAATGCGATTAACTGGATACCGCTCGGTGCACGCATCGGGCCATAGACATTGCCCGGTCCCTTGCTTTCCAAAAGAGTACGGAGTTGTTTTGGCATTTTTCCGGCATCAGCATCAATTGTCTTGCCAACCCGGACGTTGAAGATGCCCGATGCCGCCGAGCGGGCGGATTTGCACCCCTTGAAACGGGAAACAAACTGGCTGGCTTCCAGCGCACGGCTCTGCAACAGGGCGTTCGAGCCGGGATCGCTGGCATTCTCAACCGGAAAACCGATTTCCATCATGCTGAAGACTGTAATTGTCTTCATGCGTGGATCATTCATGATCTTCTTCAGGCGACTGTCAATGTCGGCCCGCACTGATGTCAGCTTGCGGTCGATGTCGCCTGGGTTCACTTTCACTTCGTCCTTGTATTTGAAACGCAAGAGCCTGGAGAACGAGATTTGTGCGGTAAGGTACTGGCGCAAGGCCCGCATGCCAACACCCTCCTTGCGCAGTTTGATTTCCAGCCCGGGCGCATCCGTTTTCAGTCCTTTGGCAATGTCAGCCACTCGCTGGTCTACTTCGCGGTCAGTTGGATCCATGCGGAAACGCTTGGCTTCCTCAATCTTCACGATTTCGTTGATCACGTCATTGAGCGCCCGCTTGCGGTCGCCAGTCTGGGCACCGCGCAGCATCGCTTGCAATTTCAATTGTTGGTCAATGTCGCGCGTGGTGACCGGCCGGTCGTTGACTGTTGCCAGAATGCGTTGCCCCAATTCTTCGGCGTGCGCTGGAACGGCAAGCAGCAAGGCTCCAGCGAGTAATATCAGTCCAAGTCTCAAGCGCGACATGAGGTGTTGCAATCCGTTCAGAAACGCGAAGAGAAACTGGTGTGGCCAATGGTGCTGAGTTCAATGGAGAACATCACCCTGTGGTCAACATCTCCATTCTCGCTACCTTTGTAACTGCTATAGGCAAGTTTTGAATTCATGCAGTCACAGTCAAATTCCACACCCAATGTGGTGCTTTTGAGGAAGTCATTGTGCAAGTCATAGTTCGCGCCGCCAAAGGCATACCAACCCGGAGACAAATTATAGCGACCATTGGCAAACACAAACTCCTCAGTGGTCTCGCGCCCGTAAAGCGGCTCGGCAGCAATGAACTGGTATCCTGCATTGGCGGTAAAACTGTCAAAAGTGAGACCGACGCTCGCCTCGTGGCGGTTGAAATCGGAAAGGTCCTCCTCGATCCGCCCTTCATAGGACAATGTGAGCCACGACAGGGGAGAGCCGGTCACCGCAGCCACCAGGTCCGATTTCGTGCCTTCCAGCCCCGATCCAGCTGCGAAACTGTTGGCACCTGCAATATGGAAGGATTCACCAACACTGGCTCTGAGATAGGAACCACCATCGCCATAGTAGGCATAAGTCAGACCCACATTGGCCCGCGTTCCGCCTTCATGCCGGTCAAGGCCGGTAAACCTGTCATCCAGAAACAAGCTGCTGTGATCGAAATTGAGGGTGATCGCATCCTCGTTGCCAATGCTGTCACGTTGCGTTTCGTTGCCAGCTGCAATGATCTGGAACACCGGCGTGACAATGCTCTGGCCACCAAACTGGTTGGCAATGAACGGCCAGCGCAGGTCAAGCCCTGCTGCAGGCAGGATACGTACTGTTGTTTCACTGTCCCGCAATCCGCCTGGCACGGAACTGTCGGGAACATTTTCTGTCGCATAAACATCGCTGCGCAGTTTCAGGAACGGCGTAGCAACTGTCCCCAAGTCGGAAATCACTTGCTTTTTCCATCGCAAGTCCAACACCGCCCGTGATTGTGTGGTGCCGTGATTGACATCAGTAAACGGTGTATCAGCCTCGTCACGCCGGATGGAATAGGAGTTCCAGTCTGCTTGCAGTTCGCCGCCGACGAACGGGTCCTGGAAAATGTGCGAACCTGTCACATAGGGAAGTGCGGTGGGCAGGGCATCCCAGTCGTTGAAGGCAGCTGAACCAACTGGCGCATTGTATATGGCGGTTGCCAGCGGCACATGGTGGAGCGCCCTGATGTCAAGATAGGACTGGTCCCACAAACCGGTGAGATAGGCATCATTGTAGCCGATCCGATTCTGGTCGAAATCATAATTCCGCAGGAACATCTTGTCTGACGCCAGGACACCGTCCCAGCCCCATTTCCAGTCTTTCGACAGGGCAAATCGCCCTTTGGTCTTGATCGCGCCCCGCCACCGGCGGTCCGTTTCAATCGCATTGCGAAGATCAAGCTGGTAAGTGCCAAAGCCCCGCACGCTGTAGCTGCCCGAGGTCAGGCGATGCCGCCATTCGACATCTGCAACGGGCCCCTGCTTGAAACTCCACAACGGCGAAAAAGTCACGTCATAGTTTGGCGCTGGCGCCCAGTAGTAAGGTGTAATCGGACCAAATCCATAGTGATCGCCTACCTTGAATGTCGGCGGCAAAAATCCCGTGCGGCGCTTCACCGAAGGATCCGGCATTTCGGCGTAGGGAAGTCCCGCTACCGTCACGCCACCAATTTTGAGGCGCGGACTGGTATGATACAAAGTCTTGGATTTTTCATCATGCACTGTCTTGGTGGTAACAACTTCCCACAACGGCTGACCGGACTGGGTCTCGCAACCGCCACAAGCGGTGTAATGCGCTTTTTCATAGACCGTTGTGCCATCAGCCGAACGCACGGCGTAAATCGAACTGATCCGTGCATCATTTGTCAGCAACGCCTCCAGGTGCCGGGCAAAACCCGCCTTGAACTTGTCCTTCAGGAAAATCTCGCTGGCCCGCAAAATGTTGCCGTTGGGCTCGCGCAATTCCACTGAACCATTGGCTGTGAATGCCCCTGTTTTCTGGTTGTAGGTCACCTTGGTGGCGATCAACTGGTACGGTCCGTAAACCATGCGTACCGTGCCCGTCGCAACGGCTGTTTGGGAACGGGGATCGTAGACCACTTTGTCAGCAATGAAATCTGCCGGCGTCCCGTCTGCTGGCTCAGATGTGACGGGGTTCACAAGCTTCTTTTTGGTGATGGCAAAACCATCGTTGCCCATTGCAAAAACGCCGACCACCAGGCAGCAGCCCGCAAGCATCGCAAACCGACGCTTGCGGTCAAAAATGGCGAATCTGCCTTTTAGAATCAATCCGATCCCCACCGCTCACCAAATATCACAATTCTTTACCGAATTTCACGGCAGCCGCAATGGTGGCTTATCACTGAATGCACTAAATTGTATGGATAGGGCAAAACAGAGGCACAGTTAACGCAAACGCAATCCCGGTTAATGTTTGGTAAACAGCAGGCGTTGCCGCCGCACGGTCTGCCGGGTAGACAGGCGGCCCGACCATCCAAAGTGAGTCTTCCCCGCCATGCCAGCCCTGAATGTCGCATTTGCACCTCCCACGCTGCCGCGCACCGGCACGCTTGTTCTGTTCGTGGCAGAAAAGGCCCCACTTTTCAGCGACGCCCAAGCGCTGGACAAGCGCATGGCTGGGCATCTTTCACGCGCTATCAAGGCCGCCGGATTTGATGGCAAGCGCGAACAGACACTGGATATTGTGGCACCCGGAACCTATGCCCGCATCACGTTGATAGGCGTGGGCAAACCAGCGGATTTGATGGCACGCGATGTTGAAAACCTGGGCGGCACGCTGGCCGGCGCAGTGCAGGCGTGCAAGGCCCCATCGGCAAATGTGGCAGCCACCATTCCTGGCTTGAAAAACCTGACACAGGCCGAGACAACGGCTTTGCTTGCATCGGGGGCCAGCCTTAGAGTCTATGCCTTCGATGGCTACAAAACCAAGGCAGACAAAAAATCAAGTCTCACAGCATTGACATTCCACGGTGCGGACGCCGCCAAGGCCAAAGCCGCATTTGTTCCTTTGGACGCCATCCGGCAGGGCAACCATCTCGCCAGGGACCTTGTCAATGAGCCCGCCAACATCCTGGTGCCGGTGACGTTCGCCAAGCGGGCCGCAACGTTGAGCAAAGCCGGCGTAAAGATTGAAATCCTCACACCACGCGAAATGAAACGCTTGGGCATGGGGGCCCTGTTGGGGGTCGCCCAAGGGTCCGATAACGAACCAAGGCTTGTGGTCATGCGCTGGAATGGCGGCAAGCGCGGTGATGCACCCATTGCATTTGTTGGCAAAGGTGTAACTTTTGATACAGGCGGCGTGTCGATCAAACCCGCCGCGGGCATGGAAGATATGAAGGGCGATATGGCAGGGGCCGCCTGCGTCACCGGCCTCATGCTCGCCCTTGCCAGGCGCAAAGCCAAAGCCAACGTCATAGGTGCCATCGGCATCGTGGAGAACGCCGTCGACGGCAAGGCTCAGCGACCGGGTGATATCGTGAAGTCGATGTCCGGCCAGACGATTGCGGTGCTTAACACTGACGCCGAAGGCCGCCTCGTCCTGGCCGATGTCCTGTGGTACGTGCAAAACCGTTTCAAGCCCAAGTTCATGGTTGATCTGGCGACGTTGACGGGTGCCATCATGGTGGCACTCGGCAAGGAACACGCCGGCTTGTTTTCCAACAATGATGAGCTCGCCGAACGCCTCGCGTCATCCGGGCGGGCAACAGGTGAGAAAGTTTGGCGCATGCCACTGGCCCCTGAATACGACAAGCTGATCGACCACGATGTTGCCGACATGAAAAACATCGGCGGTCGTTTTGGCGGTTCCATCACGGGCGCGCAATTCATCCAGCGTTTCGTCAACAACGTGCCCTGGGCCCATCTCGATGTGGCGGGAACTGCGATGGATTCAGTCAAATCCCCCATCAACCAAAGCTGGGCCTCTGGCTGGGGTGTGCGGCTGCTCAACCACCTTGTTGCCACACACTACGAAAAATAATGGCCGACATTTGGTTCTATCATCTTGGGCAACAACCGCTCGAAACTGTGTTGCCGCGAATCCTTGCAGGCTTGCAGGCCAGGGGCAATCGCATCAGCGTGCACGCATCCACCCGTGATGTACTCGAGGGCATTTCAAAATCGCTTTGGACACTCGAAGACACGTCTTTTGTCCCGCATGGTTTTTCGGGTGAACCCAGTGCCGACACCCAAACCTTGCTGCTGTGTCACGGCGTTGCGCACTTCAATGCACCAACACAGCAAGTCTTTATTGACAACACCGAGCCGGAAATTGCCGCGAGTGCTGAACGTATCAGCATATTCTTTGATGGCAATGATCCAGCTGCTGTCGACAATGCGCGGACACTCTGGAAACGCTACAGCGCTGACGGTCACGCCATCAAGTATTGGAAACAGGCCGAGAATGGCCGCTGGGAAGACCAGGCCATCAAGCAGGCGGCGTAAGATCGGCAGCAGTTTGCTGTGAAAACGAAGTTGCTCAGAACCACTCCGCATTGATCATCAGATGTGCCGCAATCGCAGCCGCATAACCAAGCGCCACCGCCCACGTCCACTTGAGGTGACTGGAGAATGTGTACTTGCCATGCGCCAGCCCCATCAACGCAACACCTGCCGCCGATCCGATGGATAACAAGCTGCCACCGGTTCCCGCTGTCAACGTCACCAGCAACCATTGTCCATCCGACATTTGCGGGTCCATGGTCAGTACCGCGAACATCAGCGGAATATTATCGACTATCGCTGATAACACGCCAATGGTGATGTTTGCCACGGTTGGTCCCCACACGCCGTAAAGCCAGGCATTCACACCCGCGAGATATCCCAACACGCCAAGGCCACCGACAGCGAAAATGATGCCGAAGAAAAACAGCAGTGTATCCCACTCGACCCGCGCAATTTCTTGAAACGAGTTGAGCACCATGTCGGAATTCTCAGCGCGCTTGCCCTTCTGTTGCAAAAAATACGACCAGATTTGCAGGTATCCAAGTCCCAGCATCATGCCAAGCGCCGGTTGCAGGCCGAGAAAATTCTTGAATGACACGGCAGTGGCAATCGTGAGGACAAACAGCACAATGACTCCAATTGCACCAGGCTTGAGATTCACCCGTGCGTTGACGGCTGCGGGTCTGCCTGGCGGCACGCCAAAATGCATGAAGGCGGCGGGCACCAGCCAGTTGACCAGTGAAGGTACGAACAGCACGAAGAGTTCAAAAAACGAAAGCTTGCCTTTCTGCCAAACCATGAGAGTTGTGATGTCACCAAACGGTGAAAACGCGCCACCAGCGTTCGCGGCAACAACGATGGAGACACACGTCACGCCAACAAACGCCATGTTACCCGCGCCAACCGCAAGAACAACCGCACCCATGATCAATGCTGTTGTAAGATTGTCGAGAACGCCGGACAGGAAAAACGCTGCAATTCCGGTAAGCCAGAACAATTGTCGGTAGGAAAATCCCCGCGTTGTCAGTTTGACGCGTAAGACATCAAACACCCGGCGTTCTTCCAGTGTGTTCACATAGGTGATAGCCACAAGCAAAAACAAAAACAATTCGCCATACTCATAGATCGTATGTTCGGCAGCAAGTTTCGCCACTTCGGGTTGCCCAGCTGAGGTGTAGGCAAGACCAATCAGCGCCCAAATCAATCCTGCTGCCAGCAACACTGGCTTCGACTTGCGCATCTGCGAGGTTTCTTCGAAAATCACGAAGACATAGGCAATGACAAATATCGCCACAGCTGCATACCCATGCCAGCTCTGCGTCAAATCAAGCACAGCGTGGCCGTCAGGCATTTTCCAGCGTCTCCTGCAATTCCAGCCACTGCGTTTCAAGCAGGTCGAGCTCACTGGCCAACTTCGTTCTCAATCGCGCAAAGTCAGCCGCCTTTTTCGGTTCTTCGGCATAGATTGTCGGATCAGCAAGGGCCTGGTCCAGCACTGTGATCTTGTCGCGCGTTGCAAATATCTTCTTGTCCACACCCTGCATCTGCTTTTGCACGACGGTTGATGACACCCGTGGCCGCAGCGCCGCAGCGGGCTTTTCCGCCTTGCGAACGGCTTTCGTCCGGCCCAACACCAAATCAGTATAGTCATCCATGTCGCCGTCGAAAATCTGCACCGTTCCCTTGTTCACCAACCACAACTGGTCGACACAGGTTTCGATAATGTGCCGGTCGTGGCTGATCAATACCACTGCACCCTCATAGTCATTGATCGCCATGATCAGTGCCTCACGGCTGTCAATGTCGAGATGGTTGGTGGGTTCGTCCATCACCAACACATGCGGCGCGTGGAATGTTGCCAGGAAAAACAACAGCCGTGCCTTTTCACCCCCCGACAAAATGGAACACTTCGAATCTGCCAGATGCACTCCGAAGCCGACAGCCCCCAGCCGCGCCCGCCGTTGCGCCACAGGTGTATCCGGCATCAATGTACTGATGTATTCAAATGGCGACTGGTCATCGGCCAACTCGTCAAGTTGGTGCTGTGCGAAATAACCCACCGAAAGCCGTGCCGGATGCGTCATCGTTCCGTGCATGGCTTCCAGCTTGCCGCACAGCAGTTTTGCAAATGTCGACTTGCCATTGCCGTTGGACCCGAGAAGCGCAATGCGGTCATCCGGGTCCATGCGCAGCGTGATGTTGCGCAGCACCGGCGTAACACCATCATAGCCAACTGAGACCTTGTCCCAGTTCACCAGCGGTGGTGAAATCGCCTTTTCCGGATTGGGAAAGCGGAAGGGAGCAACCCGGCTGTCCACCATCTCGGCGATGGGTTCAAGCTTGGCCAGCGCCTTCAGCCGTGATTGTGCCTGCCGCGCCTTGGATGCCTTGTACCTGAAGCGGTCGACATAGGCCATCATGTGGGCCCGCTGGTCATCCTGCTTCTTGCGCATTTTCTGGTTCAGCGCCTGCTTCTCCCGCCGCATGCGCTCGAACGTGTCGTAGTTGCCCTGGTAGAGCGTCAACTTGCCTTGGTCGAGATGCAGAATGGCATCAACCGAGTCATTCAAAAGATCACGGTCATGGCTCACCAACAGGATGGTGTGCGGATAATCGCGGATGTAACTCTTGAGCCAGATCGAACCTTCCAGATCGAGATAGTTGGTCGGTTCGTCCAACAGCAACACATCAGGCGCACCAAACAAGGCCGCGGCAAGCGCAACGCGCATGCGCCATCCACCAGACAGCGCCGAGCATGGCCCATTCTGTTCGGCTTCCGAAAAACCAAGCCCCGCGAGAATGATCGCCGCCCGCGCTTCCGCCGAATGGGCGTCGATATCAACCAGCCGCATCTGGATATCCGAAATCCGGTGCGGGTCCGTCGCCGTCTCGGCCTCAGCCAAAAGGTCGGCCCGTTCCTTGTCGCCTGCCATCACTGTGGCGAGGAGTGATTCTGGCCCGCCCGGCGCTTCCTGCGCCACCGTTCCAATGCGGGCATTGCGCGGCACACTGGCTGTGCCAGCCTCTGTCACCAACTCGCCCATGATCAGCTTGAGCAGCGTTGACTTGCCTGCCCCGTTGCGGCCCACCAGCCCGACCTTGTGCCCCGATGGCAGTGATGCCGACGCATCATCCAGCAAAATGCGCGGTCCAATGCGGTAAGTAAGGTTGTTGATCTGTAACATGCGCCGCCAGATAGCCTGATCAGCTTCGCGCCGCAAATGCTGCGGTGAAAAACTTGTCGTTGACTCAATTCATGCTGCATTGCACAACGGGCGCTGAGGTACGCCAATCAAAGGTTCGTTGTGAACAAGCCAGTCATCATTCAAATGGAAGACACCGGTTACATTGACGAAATCACGTCGATGCTGCGTGATTTGCTGCGCCAGGTCATCCGCCAGCGCGAGCCTTCTGTTTTGCCAATTCTCGACAATGCTGAAACTGCCAGCGAAATTCCCGAATCCTTGATAGAACACGCTCTGCAAGCCATTGGCATCTGGTTGCAGCTGATGAACATCGCGGAGGAAAACGCCTCCATCCGCAACCGCCGCAACATCGAACGCCAAAGTGGTCCCGATGAAGTCATTGGCTCGTTTTCCAATGCCTTTGCACAAATTGCAAAGGCAGGTGTGCCATCGGCAACCGTGGCCCGGGTATTGGCCCACGCTGATATTGAACCAACGATCACCGCCCACCCCACCGAAGCCAAGCGCGTCACCGTTCTCGAAATCCACCGCCGCATTTACCTTAAGCTCTACGAACTCGAGAGTCCGCGTTGGACACCACGCGAACGCGATGCCCTTTTGGCCGCGCTAAAATCAGAAATCGATTTGCTGTGGCTCACCGGCGAAATCCGCATCGAAAAACCGACCGTCGAAAGCGAAATATCCTGGGGCCTGCATTTCTTTCGCGAAGCCTTGTTTGATCGCACCTCAGCCCTGTGTGACTCTCTCCAGGCTGCCCTGATCCGGCATTACGCTGAGCTGCCGCTCGGTGTGAAACCACCTTTGCGCTACTCAACCTGGATCGGCGGCGACCGTGACGGCAATCCGTTTGTAACAGTCGCCACCACGCGTTACGCCATTGCCGAAAGCCGCCGCGCTGCCATCGAACGCCTCGACAAAAGATTGGCAGAACTGTCACAGTTCATCGCCATCAGCGCCTACGAAGCACCCAGTTCAACCGAATTTCTGGCCCAACTGGATGCGCAGCTGGATGCCAGCGGCGACCGCCTTCAGATCATTGCCCGCAACCCGACCGAACCTTTCCGTCAATATTTCAGCGCCTTGCGGAAGCGGCTTGCAGCGACAAATGAAAGCGCTTCACAGGCCAGCGCCTTCACCACTGTTGCCGAGTTGACGGACGCATTGCTCGTGGCCGAAAAATCCCTGGGCGATATCGGGGCGGACGGTTTGGCGTCAGGATTGGTGCGTCCAGTTCGGTGGGAGGCGGAGATTTTCGGGTTCCGCACGGCCAGCCTCGATCTTCGTCAAAACACCACCGTCACCAATCGCGTCCTGGCTGAAATCTGGACCAAGATGAACCCGGTGGCAAATACAGCCGCCCCGCCACACGGCAGTGCTGCATGGTCAGCCTGGATCTCCGGCGAACTCGCCAAACCCCTTGGCTTCGTGCCGCACTTTACCAACGTCTCGCCAGAAACACGCGACCTTCTCGATCTCCTTGTTCTGGTCCGGGAAACACTGGATGGACCCGATCCACAATCAATCGGCACCTTCATCTTGTCGATGACGCAAAGTGCCGATGATGTGCTGGGTCTCTATCTGCTCGCCAAATATTGTGGCTTGTTTTCCGACGCCACAGCGCGCGAAACCTGCCGCATTCGCATAGTTCCGTTGTTTGAAACCATCGAGGATTTGCGCACTGGCCCCGGCATCATGTCCGGCCTTTTGTCCAAGCCCCTGGTGCGCCAGTCCGTGCAGGCCAACGGCGGCACGCAAGAAATCATGCTCGGCTATTCCGACAGCAACAAGGATGGCGGGTTTTTCGCGGCAAGCTTTGAACTCTTTGAAGCCCAGCGCCGGTTGATCCAGGTGGCCCGCGAGCAAGGCGTGGAAGTCAGTTTTTTCCATGGCCGGGGTGGTTCCGTGTCCCGAGGTGGCGCGCCAACCGGCCGCGCCATCGGCGCACAACCGGCCGGCAGCATCAACGGCCGCATGCGCGTGACGGAACAGGGGGAAGTTGTGTCCCTCAAATTTGCCAACCGTGGAACCGCCCAAAACAATCTCGAAGTGCTCACCTCCAGCGTGTTGCTGCACAGCCTGAAATCAGCCAACGAACCCGAACTTCGTCTCAACCCAGAGCACCAGTCGGCAGTCGAGGATATCGCGCACCTGTCGTTCAAGGCCTATCGCAGGTTGGCGGAAGACCCCGCTTTGATCAGTTATTTCCAGGCGGCAAGCCCGGTGGAGGAATTGGCACTGTTGAAAATCGGTTCCCGCCCATCTCGGCGTTTTGGCGCAAAAGGCATTTCGGATCTGCGTGCCATTCCCTGGGTGTTTGCCTGGAGCCAGAACCGCCATCTGCTGACAGGTTGGTATGGCCTCGGCTTTGCGCTGGATGACTTTCTGTCGGCGAAAGGCGGCGATGGTCTGCGCCAACTGCGCGGCATGTTTCTGAAATCGCGCGGCTTCCGGCTTGCTGTTGATGAAGTGGAAAAGTCACTCTTCCTGGCGGATATGGGTGTCGCCGAACGCTATGCCGAACTGGTGCCCAACCGGACAGAGGCCGAACGCTTGTTCGCCCTCATCCGCCATGAACACAAGCGCACCAGCAAGGCCATTCTCGATCTGACGGGCGAATCGACATTGTGCGAGCGTTTTCAAGGCTTCCGCCGTCGTTTTGACCGCGTGCGCGCCATGGTGGACCAGGCCAATATCTGGCAAGTGCGACTGCTCAAGGAAACCCGTGGCGACAAAGCCAAGGACGCCCTCAACATGCCGCTTCTGATGACGATGAACTGTGTGGCAGCGGGTCTGGGCTGGACGGGATAAAGAACCTTATCCGGTCGGCCCCAAATGCCGCGTTCCGCGTTTTTGCGCCAAAACAAACTGCTTCTGCCGCTCCCGGCTCGAAGCTTTCTGTGTCTCTGAAAGTGCAGCCGCGCATTTGGGACACGACACACCGTCTTCAAACAGGGGTGATTGCCGCTCAATTGCTGTAACCGGTTCCAGGCAGCCGTGACACATGCTGACATCCGTCACTTCAAGCCCGTGCCCCACCGCCACGCGTTCATCAAACACAAAGCACGAACCCTGCCAGAGGCTTTCAGCCTGCGGTATGACTTCGAGATATTTGAGGATTCCGCCTTTCAGGTGATAAACATTTTCAAATCCTTCACTCTTCATGAAGCTTGAGGCTTTCTCACATCTTATGCCACCCGTGCAGAACATCGCAACTTTTGTGCCCTTGTAGATCTTGAGCTGTTGTCGCACAAAAGCGGGGAACTCGCCAAAACGATCCGTGTGCGGATCAAGCGCACCGGCGAATGTTCCAATCCCGACTTCGTAAGAGTTGCGGGTGTCAATGACAACCACGGATGGATCGCGGATCAAGGTGTTCCAGTCCGAAGCTTCAACATAAGTACCAACCTGTACATTCGGATCAGCCGCCGCAATGCCAATAGCTACAATTTCCCTCTTCAGCCGCACTTTCATGCGCTTGAACGGCGCTGTGTCGGCAAAGGAGAGTTTGTGTTCAATGTCCGCAATGCCGGTCAATGTTTTGATGAGGGCGAGTGCAGATTGGATTTTGTCAGCCGAGGCTGCAAGTGTTCCGTTGATGCCCTCGTCAGCCAGAAGAACACTGCCGCAAGCACCAAGGTCCTTCAGACCGGCAAGCATCGGATCACGCAAAGCGTGGCAGTTGGCCAACGGGGCAAACTTGTAGAATGCAGCAACGTGATAGGCAGCCATGACCAGCTGCTATCATCTTGTCGCCAGGCGTTTCAAGGTGTCAGGGGTTAATCGTCCAAACCCAACCATCGTCCGATAACGGCTGATACCCCGCCGTCGTAGAGACTGTTGGTTTCTGTTCCGACAGCAATTTCGTCCTGGTCCACCCGGGCTGCCTCGCGCCTGGTGACAAAGGCTTCTGCCAGATCACTGGAATTGACGTAGTCCCGCAGTTGGAAAGAAGCCGGTGCAACATCCTGACCATCGTTGAACCACACACGGTGTTGGCTGTTTTTGTGGAGGGAATGCGTTACGGGGCGTTGGCCCAGTTGCAAAGCGAGTGCGCCAATCATTTCACCATGGCTGGTTGCTGCGGCCTCATTCGGGGCACCGGCCATAATGAAGGTCTCCATGTTACCCATGGTAACGGCCCGGACAGGCACTGAGGCCGTCAAGCAGAGCGTGAATGCAATGGCGATAGTGGCGATTGGTCTCATGTGTTCAGCTTCGCGCAAGTTCCCGGGATACCGCTTGCATGTTTGGATTGGGAGCGCAACTTGGGCTTTGATTGAGCCTTAAAGCAAGCTTCCGAATTGCCTAAAAAATGACAGAATTGCCCTTGCCCTCTTGCCCCTGTTCTGGTCTATTTTCACCAACAATTTGGATGGGAGTTCAAACACAATGATGATGACAAAACGATTGCTGCTGGCTGCTGCCACTGCATTGGCGCTGGCCGCACCGGCCTTGGCCATGGATATGATAGGCAATTGCGAAGTATCGGGCCAAAAGGGTTCGATGGCCATCGCGGCACCTGCCAAGGCGGGCCAGTTTACAGTCCTGACATCCTTGCCGGCACCAATCTGGTGGAACGGCGACGCGGTGGAGACTGTCAAGGACGGCATGGAATACTGCCTCGCCGCCGAAATTGCCTGGCGTGCTGGCTACGACAAGCTGGAAGTCGTCAACACATCTTGGGAGGCCTTCATTGGCAACCAAGCCACAGGCTATGATGTCGGTTTCGCCCAAACGTCCATTACCGAAGAGCGCAAAAAGGTATTTGATTTCACAACACCTTACTTCAATTCAGACATGGGTGTGATTGCCAAGTCGGATGCACCTGTCGACGAGAAGTCAATCAAGACAGTGCGCGTCGGCGTGCAACAAGGCACAACCGGTGCTGCTTTTACGGTGGACAAACTTGGCATTGAGGAACCGCAAACCTACGCCGAACAAGGTGAATTGTTTGCAGCCCTGCGCGCTGGCCAGATTGATGCAGCCATAACCGACACGTCAATTACCCTGGCGGAAGAGGTCGCAAGCAACGGAACCTCAAAAGTTGTTGGCCAATACAAAACCGGTGAGACCTATGGCGGCATTCTGCAAAAAGGCAATGCCAACAATGAAGCCGTGAGCAAGATCATCCAGTCCATCATTGATGATGGCACGATGGCCAAGCTGGGAGCCAAGTACCTCGCGGCCGCCTGGGGCAAGGACCCGGCGTCTGTTCCCTATTTCAATCAATGATCACGCAGGGGCCGCTGGCAAGGTGGCCCCTTTTTTCTGTCTAGAAGTTCAGCGGTGGCAACTGCCCCGCCGGAGTGACGGCGCGAATGACAGCACCACAATCCCTTCTGCCCAAACCTGCTGACAATCTGGCCATCGGGGCGATTTTCTTTGCCGCCCTCTGCATGTTCGCGGCCACGCGCACCGCCACATTGGTGCGGGCTTCAATTGAAAAGTTGAATGCATCCAGTCCGTGGTGGGAACTGGTGCTCATACCTGCTGTCTTGGCTACGGCAATGCTGTTCTGGCCCGCCGTCAAATCCTGGCGCTTGTCGGGAAGTGCCGCCACTGCCCGGGTGGCAGGTGATGCCATCCGTGTGCGGATAGATACGGCGGCATCGCGCGATTACGCGGCGATCACCTTCGGTTGGGGTGCGTTTGCGTTGCTGGCATTGGCTTTCGTCGCTTTTGTTTTCATGAACAATTCAGCCGTCGGTCGCACCTTCTTCCTCCTTCCCCTGTTGCAGGAAAAATGGCCACTGGTGTTCTGGAAATTCATCCAGGTAAACATCTACGTTTTCGTTGTGGCGGAAATTCTTGTGCTCGTCTGGGGCCTTGTGGTGGCCCTGGCGCGCATGATGCCCGGTCGCGCCGGAACGCCAATCCGTTTCTTGGCGACACTCTATTGTGACGTGTTTCGCGGTCTGCCGGCAATTGTCACACTCTACCTCATCGGTTTCGGCATCCCGACCAGCGGACTGCCGGAACTGGTCATTCCCTGGGTCTATGGTCTGTTCAATGACACCAGCGCCATGTCAGTCCAGCAACTGCGTGAACTCTCGCGCATCCCCGTCGCCTGGTGGTGCATTCTGGCGCTGACACTGACATATGGTGCTTATGTCGCCGAGGTTTATCGCGCCGGCATTGAAAGCATTCACTGGAGCCAGGTCTCCGCCGCTCGTTCCCTCGGGCTGTCTTACATGCAAACCATGCGCTATGTGGTGGTGCCACAAGCGGTACGCCGCGTTGTCGCCCCCTTGCTCAACGATTTCATCGGCCTGCAAAAGGATACAGCCCTTGTCCAAATCCTTGGGCTGGTCGATGGCTTCAACCAGGCGCGTGGCATTGCCGCCAATGCTTTCAACCTGTCAGCCGTGACCATTGTCGCCATCCTGTTTGTGCTGATCACCATACCGCAGGCCCGTTTTGTCGATCACCTGCTGGAACGCGATGCCCGGCGCATGAAGGCGGGGGGCTGACATGGCCTTCCTTGACATGATTGACGTGCAGAAGGAATTCGGCGCTTTGCGCGTGCTCCATGGCCTGAACATGAATGTGGAAGAGCACGACGTTGTCTGCCTGATCGGCCCATCGGGTTGCGGCAAGTCGACATTGCTCCGCTGCATCAACCAACTTGAGCCCATACAGGGCGGTGAAATCCGCCTTGATGGCGACCGCGTCTCTGGCCCCGGTGTTGATGTCAACCGCTTGCGCCAACAAGTCGGCATCGTGTTCCAGAGCTTCAACCTGTTTCCGCACATGACGGTTCTGGAGAACGTCACCTTGGCACCCATAAAGGTGTTGAAACTGTCGCAGGTTGAAGCGGAAGCGCGGGCCATGACCTTGCTCAAGCGCATCGGCATGGATGCCAAGGCCAAGGACTATCCCGACCGGCTGTCCGGCGGCCAGCAACAGCGCGTCGCCATCGTGCGCGCCTTGGCGATGGAACCAAAACTGATGCTGCTTGATGAAATCACCTCGGCTTTGGACCCTGAACTCGTGTCAGAAGTGCTGAACATCGTGCGCGACCTCGCCAATCAGGGCATGACCATGCTGCTCGCCACCCACGAAATGGGGTTTGCCCGGGAAGTGGCGACCAAAGTCTGCTTCTTGCACGAAGGCGTGGTGCACGAGGAAGGCCCGCCTGAACAGATTTTCGGCGCACCATCCCAGGACCGTACCCGCGGATTTCTCAAACGCATTATCGAGGCGGGCCGACTCTGAACAACCTGTTCATCCACGGTTCAATCTTGTGGCAAAAATTCCCAATTTATCCCATAGTTCTGCCGCAACTCGCCGTTATAAAGGCGGCACTGACCGGAATCGAATAATCCGGTCTTTGGAGGCAACACCATGAAGAACCTGAACAGAGCTGTCAGCATTGTAGCTCTCTCCCTCTTGCTCTCACCATCGCTGGCAGGTGCTGAAAGCGGCAACGCACAAGTAGTGCCGCCCGGTGCGGCACAAGATGACATCACTGAATTGCAGCAGATCATGGCAGTCAATCGCAAGGTCGAAGATCTCAATGACAAAGAATTGCAGGCTTACTATCGGCTGTTTCGCCGGGCTGTGAAAACCGGTGGCCTGCCTCCAGATATCCAGACACCGGCATTGGCTTACTATGAAAAACTGCGTAACGAAGGCCAACGCCGCATCGCGGCAGCCAAGGCTGCAACTGAACCCGATCAACGTGAAGATGGAAGCCCGCCGGCCAAACCCCGCAAAACCGCCGGGGAACAACCAATAGACGCGCCAATTGCCTTGCCAGGTCGCGTCCGCGCCCTGTTGGCCGACAACCGTGACCTCGACACCATTCCAGCACCTGAGCTTTCGGTGCGCGTGAAAGAAGCGTTTGTGCTGTCCAAGGATGAAAGCCTGCCGCGCAATGTGCGGCAGCGCCTTGCCGGCATGTCGGCTGCCGATCGCAAGGAATTGCAGCGCCGCCAGCAGGTACAGGCACAGGTGGAAAAACCAAAGGTTGAACAGCCCGTCGAAAACGCCGATGCGCCACCCGCATTGCCTCGGGAAATCCGTGCCCTTCTCGCTGACAACCGGGACCTGGACACGATACCGGCACCCGAATTGACCGCCCGCGCCAGGCGTGCTGCCAATTTGTCCCAGTCAGCTGAACTGCCCCGCGCCATCCGCCGCGAACTGGCCCAGCGCGCTGAAGCAGACGCCAACGAATTGCGCCGTCGCAAAGTGACGAAAGACACAGCTGAAGTGGATAACGGCAACGTCATCGAAGTCGAACCGCCAAAACCGGCAAAGCCGCGCGAAATCATTGTTGAGGGCTCGGGCAACATTGACCCGCGCGCAGAACGCGAAGCCCGCCGCCTGCTGACCGATGGTGTGCGCGTTGAAGGCCTCGATGGCCAGAACTTGCGCGCCCGGTTGGACCGGATGCGTGAACTGCTCGCCGATGGCAATCTCGATCCCCGCACCTCCCGCGAACTGCGCCGCCGGGTGCTGGCCGAACGTGAGGTCCTTCGTGCTCGTATCGCATTTGAAGAAGCCGAAGCCGAACAGGCCACAGGCGTCAAACCCAAACCGCGCGTAGATGCCTCACCCGGTGGCAGCTCTGGCAACGGCAGAATCCGCATCATTTTGGGGGACCGCCGCGTGGGCGACGAGCTCTCGGATGAGGAACTCAACAGCCGTATCCGGGTGTACCGCGATATTGAACAGGACAACGAATACCTGCGCTACGATCCCGAAGATCGCGTGCGCTGGCGCCGCGTTCTGCTGAGCGACCGGGAAACTCTGCGCCGCCGCCTGCTGCGCGAGCGTGAGGCTCGATCCGGCGAACTCACAATCGACCTCAACCGCGGCAAACTCGATGTCGAACTTGGCATCAATGTGCCGCCGGTTGACCGCCGCGATGTATTCGTGGCCGAAGCTGATGAGGATGAAATTGAGGAAATTCTCGTGGCCCCGCCATCAGCAAGGCCAACCCGCCGTTACACCGTGGAAGAAATCGCCGACGCTCCCGAAGTCCGCCGTTCGCTGCCGCGCCTCGAGATCGACAACGTGCGCTTTGGTTTCAACGAGGCCTTTGTCCGTGAGGAGGAAATTGGCAATCTTGATCGCATTGCAGCGGTGATGGAGCGCATCCTGAAAAAGTATCCGCGCGAAATTTTCATGATCGAAGGCCACACCGATGCCGTAGGGTCCGACATCTACAACCTCGGCCTTTCCCGCGCCCGGGCAGACGCCATCAAACGCGCCCTGTCGACCTATTACGTCATCCCGCCGCAAAACCTGCGCACGGTGGGCCTGGGCGAGCGTTACCTGAAAGTGCCAACACCTGAAGCCGAACCGGAAAACCGCCGCGTGTCCATTTCCCGCGTCACCAACTACCTGAGCAGCGCCGAGTAAGCCTGCAACCAGCCAGCTTGCAAGTTGCATGGGCCGCCGCTAGAAGGCGGCCCATTCCAATTCAACGAGGACTTCAATGGCTACTGAACGCACATTCTCCATCATCAAGCCGGACGCAACGCGTCGCAACCTGACAGGGGCGATCAATGCCGTCATTGAAAAGGCGGGCCTCCGCATCGTTGCGCAAAAGCGCGTGAAGTGGAAACAGGCCGATGCCAAGAAGTTTTACGCCGTGCACGCCAAGCGCCCATTTTACCAGGACCTGGTAAAGTTCATGACCTCCGGCCCCGTTGTGCTGCAAGTTCTTGAAGGCAATAACGCCGTCGCCAAATACCGCGAAGTGATGGGTGCCACCAACCCGGCCAATGCCGATGCAGGCACCATCCGCAAACTTTTCGCTGAATCGATTGAAGCAAACTCCGTGCACGGTTCGGACTCACTTGAAAATGCCAAGAAGGAAATCAAGATGAACTTCAAGGCGGCCGAGATCGTCGGCTGATGCGGCTGACGCCCAAGGCGGTTGTGTCGGTCGCCGTTTATATTGCGGCAATCCTGTTGGTGAACTGGCTGTTTGCGCCATCCCAACTGGTACCGGGTGTCACAACGTGGGCAACGCCGTGGGGCGATATCTTCCTCGCCAATCTGGTGGTCGGTTTTGTGTTTGTGCTGCGTGACTATGCGCAGCGCGAAACCGGTCATTACGTCCTGCTCGCGACGTTGCTGGCAGGCCTTCTTACTTATGCGATGGTTGATCCTGTCATCGCCGTGGCCAGTTTGACAGCTTTCATCGCATCTGAAATGGCAGACTGGGGCGTGTTCTCGTTCTGGAAGAAGCCTTTGCAACAACGCATCCTCATCTCCAGCCTGATTGCAGTTCCGCTCGACACCGTGATTTTCCAACACCTCGCCGGATACTTGTCGCCAGCGGCTTTCTCGTTGGAAGTGGCGAGCAAAGCGGTGGGAGTTGCTGTGGTGTGGTGGCTCTTGAAAGTGCGTTCAGGGAGAATTTCATCGCCTGTGGAGACATGAATGGGAAAAACGCGGCTTGAGGCCTTTAGACTCTGATCCTTTTACGCCGAGGCATATCCGGCGTTTGTGAAGTAGTTCTGGCATTCTGTTGGAGAGATTGTCGGTATCACTTCGGCGATAGCGTCTTCGACAGCTCTGACAGTTCTTCCCATGGCCTTGCGCAAGACGCTTTTGATCTTCGAGAATGTTTGTTCAATGGGATTGAGGTCCGGGCTGTAAGCGGGAAGGAAGACCAACCTTGCACCGACAGCGGCGATGGCGTCTTTGACGGCACGCGCCTTGTGGCTGCCGAGATTGTCCATCACCACGATGTCGCGGGGCCGCAGGCTTGGCACCAGAACCTGCTCGACATAGCTGAGGAAGCATTCGCCGTTGATGGGGCCATCAAAGACACCCGGTGCCGTGACTTGATCAACCCGCAAGGCCGCGAGGAAGGTCAATGTCTTCCAGTGGCCGTGCGGAACATGGGTCTTGAGCCTCTGGCCACGCCTGCACCAGCCGCGCAACGGTGCCATATTGGTCTTGACCCAGGTCTCGTCAATGAAGACCAGCCGCGAGGCCTCGATCCGCGCCTGTATCTTACGCCACCACCGGCGTTTGCGGGCAATGTCTGGCCTTGTCACCTCTTCTGCGTGAAGGCTTTTTTTTTAAAGCTGAGGCCAAGCCCGTGCACGGCCCGCCTGACAGCGCCATAGCCGACAACAATGCCACAATCATTGAGTTCGGCCTGAAGCCTGCGCAGACTGACATGGCTTTCCGACGCAATGCGTTCACGCAACCAGTCGTCATGGGCCTCCAGTATCGGTCGGCGGTGCCCGCCGACCTTGCCAACCGCCACATCGCCCGTTTTGCGCAGCTTGGCGGCCCAGCGCACTGCTGTGGCCCGGCCAATTGAAAATGTTTCAGCCGTCTTGCCAGAGCCATGTTTCAGACAATAGCCAGCCGCCCGCCTGCGAAGATCAAGAGAATAGTATGCACTCATCCATGCCAGCCTCCATCCGGCCAACATGTTGAATCACTCCGAAACTGATTTGGGAACCCCCTCCTCGATTCAGCTAAAATGAATCACGCTCTA
>JAYVKC010000056.1:0-2472 GCA_043768765.1 Hyphomicrobiales bacterium
CAGCTGCATTTTGCGTGGCGATCATTCGCGCGGTGAATTCTATTCGATCGCGATTTCCAATGGCCGCCAGCAAGTGGATTCTGGCACCAAGATGATTCATCTCGGCAAAAATTCATCGAGCCGGATTGTCTCAAAAGGCATTGCGGCCGGTCGCAGCGACAACACCTATCGTGGACTTGTTTCGGCGCATCGCAAGGCCCTCAATGCCCGCAACTTCACCCAGTGTGACTCGTTGCTGATCGGTGACAAGTGTGGTGCCCACACGGTGCCGTATATCGAGAGCAAGACTTCCACCGCACAATTTGAACACGAAGCCACAACATCCAAAATCTCGGATGATCAGATGTTCTATTGCATGTCCCGCGGCCTTTCGCAGGAAGAAGCCGTGGCCCTTATCGTCAATGGCTTTGTGCGCGATGTGCTGCAACAACTGCCCATGGAATTCATGGCGGAGACGCAAAAACTCATTGGTATTTCACTTGAAGGTTCAGTTGGTTAGAATGCTTGAAATCAAAAATCTCCACGTCAAACTCGCTGACGAATCCCGCGAAATCCTGAAAGGACTCACACTCAATGTGAAAGCTGGCGAAGTGCATGCCATCATGGGTCCAAATGGGTCAGGCAAGTCGACTCTGTCATACGTTCTTTCTGGACGGGAAGGCTACCACGTCACACAAGGCACGGTTACCTATAAGGGCGAAGACCTTCTCGCGATGGAACCCAACACTCGCGCCGCCAAGGGTGTTTTTCTCGCCTTCCAGTACCCGATTGAAATTCCAGGTGTTGCCACCATGCAGTTCCTGAAAGTAGCGGCCAACTCACAACGCAAGGCGCGTGGCGAAAAGGAGTACACCACACCTGATTTCATGCGCCATGTGAAAGACCGCGCGGCAAGATTAAACGTATCACAGGACATGTTGAAGCGTCCCGTCAATGTCGGGTTCTCAGGCGGTGAAAAGAAGCGGGCAGAGATTCTGCAAATGGCCGTGCTGGAGCCGACTTTGTGCGTTCTTGATGAAACTGACTCGGGACTTGATATTGATGCATTGCGTGTGGTGGCGGATGGCGTGAATGCGCTGCGAACTGCGGACCGTGCCATGATTGTCATTACGCATTATCAGCGCTTGCTGGAATACATCGTGCCGGACTTTGTGCATGTTTTGTCCGATGGCCGCATTGTGAAATCCGGCGACAAATCGCTGGCCCTTGAACTTGAGGACAAGGGCTATGCAGGATTTGCGGAGAAAGCGGCGTGAACTTGATGATCCCCAGAACGCCAGTGGAAGAGGCACTTGGCGTCGCGCTGCCCAGCCGTCGCCAAGAAGACTGGAAGTGGACCGATCTCAAGCGAATGATTGCAGGCGTCTACGCAAAGCAAGAGGTCGAGGCAAAGCCAAAGGATGTGGAGCGGCTTATCAAAGCATCGCCATTCGCTTCGGCGAAAGCGCAGCGCGTTGTGTTTGTGAACGGAGAACTGGACCGCAGGCATTCGCAACTGGACGGCCTGAAAATTGAAAGCAATCTCCCGGCCATCGTGAATGATGAAACTGTTGTCGCCATGAATGCCGCACTCGCAGCCGAAGGCGTGACACTGTGCTTCGACGGAAATACAGATCAGCCAGTTGAACTCCTGCATATCGTCACTGATGGCATTGCCCGCTCCATCGCCACGCGCCACCGCGTTGAAGTCGCCCCTGGTGCTTCCGCCACCGTCATTGAAACCCATGTCGGTGAAGGTGATTACCTCGCCAACAGCGTGGTCGCCTACTCCATTGGCGAAGGAGCACGACTGGACCGTGTCAAAGTCGAGGCCGAGTCCCCCAAAGCCACGCATCTCTCACACATCATGATGACTTTGGCGAAGGATGCCATCGTGCGCGATTGCACGTTCACTTCCGGTGCCTTTCTGAACCGCCAGAATGGCACCATCACATTCGCGGGGCAGGGCGGCGACGCCCGGATTTCAGGTGCCTATGTCTTATCTGGTACTCAGCACGCAGATACCAAGCTTGTGATCGACCACGCCGTTCCGCATTGCACCAGCCGTGAGCTTTTCAAATGTGTGATGGATGGAAAATCACGCGGAGTCTTCCAGGGCAAGGCGATTGTGCGACCGGGTGCGCAGAAGACAGACGGTAAACAATCTTCTCATGCCTTACTGCTTTCTGAAACGGCTGAGTTCGATGCCAAGCCTGAACTTGAAATCTATGCCGACGATGTGGTGTGCGGGCATGGTGCCACGTCAGGTGACCTCAACCATGATCACCTGTTTTACTTGAAGTCACGGGGCATTCCGGAAGCGAAGGCACGGACGATGCTGGTTGAGGCTTTTGTGAGCGAGGCCTTTGATGCCGTGGAGCACGAGGGCATCCGGGAGGCGCTCGGTGCGCTCCTTTCGGTGCGCTAGGTGTACAACGTCACCAATATCCGGGCAGACTTTCCTATCCTTACCCGCGAGGTTTATGGCAAGCC
>JAYVKC010000057.1:0-23932 GCA_043768765.1 Hyphomicrobiales bacterium
ACATTCTCTTCACCAACCCAGTTTGCAATCGACGACACGGAAATTGGCAACTACAACACAACTGGTTCGCAATCGATGTGGAGCGGTTTGGGGCAGGCAACAACAAAATTCAAATTCACATTTGAACCCGGCGTCCGGGCATTTGCCTTCAACATGGGCTCTGTCGATCTGTTGTGGCACTTGAGTGCGGTCGATGTGAACGGCAATTTCGTTGAGGACACTTTTGTGCCTGCCATTGGCAACTCAAACCAGGGCGAGTATTTTGGCATCTCCGGCACGACTGAATTGCTGTATGCAGTACTGGTGTCTGAAGCCGATGTCGAAACCGATCTTGTGTTCCTGGACAACTTTACGGTCGACGCCCGCAGTACTTCACCCGTGCCTCTGCCAGGCTCTTTCGCGTTGTTGATGGCGGCATTGACAAGTATCGGTATCGCGCGGCGCAGAAAACTCCGGAACTAAAATGAATCCGCGAGCCAACGCCCGACCCGGCGCACGTAACCCATCTGTTGCCTTTCAATGGCTGCAACCGCCTGCCTGGGCAAGGCGTATTGTTTGTCGGGGCTGAGACCATAGCAAACCAGCCCGGTTGGAACGGAAAAAGCCGACTGCCGTGCCAAATCCGGCAAACCTTCAAAGTCAGGAATGCTTGCCATCCGTACATGCCGCCCAAGAATGCCCGACGCCAACTCGCGCAATCCTGGCAAATTTGCACCACCGCCCGCAAACACAACCCGCACAGTGCGACCAAGCGCAAACGGTTCGGTCATCAACAAGTTGCGGACGTGCTCAATGATTTCCTCGGCCCGTGGTCGAATGATCGCAGTTAGAATGCTCTTGGATACATACTGTACCTCGCCTTCGCCCAGCATGGGCACGGCCAGCATTTCATCATCGTCATGCACGGATTGAACAACGCTTCCGTGCAGCGTTTTCAGCCGTTCCGCATGCACAAGGTTGGTGTTGAGGCCAAGTGCGATGTCATTCGTGATACGCTCGCCACCCAGGTGAATGGAATCCGCGGCAACAAGATGGCCACCATTGAAGTATCCCACACTGGTCAGGGCACTGCCGAGTTCAACCAGAACCGTTCCCAGTTTCATCTCGTCATTGACCAATGCGCAATGCGCCGACGCATAGGGTGCCATCACAAACCCGCACGGATTGAGGTGCGCCCGCTCCACTGCCATTGTGATGTTGCGCAGGAACGAACTCTCCACTGTTACAACACCCAGTTCAACACTGAGCTGCTTGCCGTGCATTCCCAACGGTGGCGAAACCGAATGCACACCATCCAGCCCGTAGGAAACGGGAGCAAGATGCAATATGGCCCGTGATCCGATTTCTGTCTTTTCGAGTGCGGCAGCAACGGCGGCATCAATATCCCTGTTGCTCACAACACTGCCGATGACTGTCGCAGTGCCTGACCGGCAAAGGGATTGCGGATACCCGCCAGTGACACCGACATGGACATCAAAAATGCTGCGGTTGGCCTGCTTTTCAGCGGCATCAACGGCCAGGCGTATGGCCTTTTCGGCTTCAACCACACTGGCGATGGCTCCGGCATGAACACCACGCGACGCCGTGTAACCCACGCCAAGAATCCGGAGCTTCGCACGCAAATCAGTCGAACGGCGGTTGCCAGCCACAACTTCCGCGATCATGCAACAAATCTTGCTCGACCCGATGTCAAGCGATGCAATCACACCCTGTCCAGGTGTTGCGTTTCGGTCCTTGCCGCCTTCGTGCAGCGAAACAACGGTCATTGGGTTGCATCCATTTCGTTATTCTACAGTCTTTTTCTTTGCATCGTCCGCCACATCGGGGATGACCTGCGCGAGCGCAATTCTGATTTGCCCGGCCAAGCGCAGATCAACTTCTGCAATGTCTTTGGACAACAACTGGCCATTTTGGTCTTGCTGCGCCAGGCGCTGCAAAGCTACTTGCACATGAGTTGCAGGCAATAAAACTTTGATGCCATTGTCGAGGTACAACGTCCAGCGGCGCTGCCCAATGCGCGCCGCCGCTCCAACCCGCAGCATGATTTCAGGCACAACCGCCAGATCATCCATCAGCCCAGCCGCGGCTTCATTGGCACCTTCACCTGAAACCAGCGGCAACTGCCCGGCACGCGTGGCATCGATGCCACTCATCGCAACCCCGTTTCTGTCAATGACATAGTGCGACATGCCGCGTTGCCATACGGCAAATGGTTTGCGTTCTGTCAATGTGATATCGAGTTGGTTCGGAAACGTGCGTTGCACGGCGGCTTCTTCGACCCAGTCAATTCCCTCCAGCAACCGTTTTGCTGTGCCGGCATCGAACCCGATCAGGCTTGACCCGGGCCGCACACCGATAACCTTGAGCAACTGTTCTGCATCATGGTTTGTGAGACCCGCAATCGTGATGTCCTGGGCTGCCAGACCGACAAGGGCTGCAAACCTGTCGCCTGGAGTCCGTCCCGATTGCAGGACATGCCTGCCATCGACGAGTCCTCCCATGATGGCAGCCCCCAGTAAAGCCACGGCACCAGTGCGCACGGCAAATCCGGTTGACCGTGATTGCAGCAGGCGTACGACGCGCGTGAAAGCCACACTGCGCAGCAGCACCTTTACCTGTCGAGAGAGGCGTCGTTGACCATCCATGTCACCAGTTCCTCAAAGCTGTGCCCGGCATGCGCCGCCATTTCCGGCACCAGCGAGGTGCCCGTCATTCCTGGTTGTGTATTCAATTCCAGCAACACCAGTTCGCTGTCTCCACCCGGTGTGTCATCGAAACGGTAGTCACAACGCGATACGCCACGACACCCCAGCGCCGCATGTGCGCGCAGCGAAAGCTGCTGTACTTTGCGATACACATCATTGGGAATATCTGCAGGCAAAATGTGTTGTGATCCGCCTTGCTGATACTTGGCTTCATAATCGTAGAAGCCGACGGCAGGGAGTACATCTATGACGCCCAGGGCCACACCGCCAATCACGGCACAGGTGAGTTCACGGCCGGGAATAAACCGTTCAACCATGGCATGCGTGCCGAACAAGTGCGCCTCGTCCTTGATCATGCTGGCCGGACCATTGCTGGTGTGGTCAACAATATGCACACCGACACTGGAACCCTCGTCCACCGGCTTTACCACATAGGGAAGCGCCATGGGATGTGAGGTTGCCGCGACTTCAAGCTCGACCAGCAAGCTGTCGGCAACAGGTATTCCCGCATCCTTGAAAATGATTTTTGATTTGATTTTGTGCATGGCAAGTGATGACGCCAGCACGCCGGAATGGGTGTAGGGAATGGCCAGGGATTCCAGCATCGCCGAGGCACAGCCATCCTCTCCCCATTTTCCATGCAACGCATTGAAGGCCACGTTGGGTTTGAGGTCCAGCAAAATGGAATGGATCGTCTCGCGCTTGACGTCAATGGGAATGACATTGAAGCCGGATTTGCGCAAGGCATTGGCGCATGCTTCTCCCGAAGCCAGCGAAACTTTGCGTTCAGCCGACCAGCCGCCCATCAGCACGGCAACAGTTGTTTCGTTGGGAATGAGTTTGTTCATCATTGTGGCGCAGGTCCCGCAACACCAATGCGCTTGATTTCCCACTCGAGTTCAACACCCGATGTTTCTTTGACCTTGCGCCCTACACATTCGCCAACGGCCTCAATGTCGGCAGCGCTTGCCCCGCCTTCGTTGATCAGGAAATTGCAGTGCATGTCAGAGACTTTTGCAGCACCAATGCCAAACCCGCGCATGCCTGAAGCATCAATGAGTTGCCAGGACTTCATCCCCGGTGGATTTTTGAATGTGGACCCGCCAGTGCGGCTTTTGACGGGTTGTGTTGCTTCGCGGCTCGACGTTAACTTGTCCATGGCGGCAACAATGTCGTCCTGCTGCCCGGGTCTGCCCTGCAACAAGGCTTGTGTAAAAATGAGGTCACTGGGCGCACCACAATGACGATAGGCGTAGCGCATGTCGGCGTTGCTCAACACCGAGACATGCCCATGCCTGTCAACCGCGCGCGCTTCCACCAACACGTCCTTCGTTTCCCCGCCATAAGCCCCGCCGTTCATGCGAAGCGCTCCGCCCATGCTGCCGGGTATACCTCTCAGAAAGGTTAATGCATCGATACTGTTCTCTGCCGCAAACCGCGCCACGCGTACATCCGGAACCGCTGCCCCCACACGGATGCGGTTCTCGCTCTCAACCACGAGTTCGGAAAAACCGCGGCCAAGACGGATAACGACTCCTGGAACCCCACCGTCACGAACAAGGAGGTTGGATCCCACGCCGATGACATACACAGGTATGTCAGTCGAAGTACCTTCCAGAAAAGTCGATAGGTCTGCCTCATCTGCAGGTGTGAACAGCACTTCCGCTGGCCCGCCCACGCGAAACCAGGTAAGTTCCGCCAAGGGTGCCATGGCTTCAAAGCGCCCGCGCACGGCAGGCAATCGCTTTAAAAGCGCATGACCGTCCAACACTACGCCAGCTCCGCCAATTGCGCGGGCAAAGCATAGGCCCAAGTGCTGATTGTGCCTGCTCCCAGACAAACGACAATATCCCCCGGCGACACCAACGCTTTCACTTGCTTGGCCAATTCCGATGGATCATTGATTGTATGGACTGACCGATGTCCGCGCACGTGCAGCCCCTCTGCCAGCGACAGATGGGTGGCACCCTCAATCGGCAGTTCTCCCGCTGTATATACGGGCGTCAGCACAACCGCATCTGCATCATTGAAACACCCGCAGAACTCACTGAAAAGACTGGATAATCGTGTATACCGATGAGGTTGCATTACAGCCACCACCCGTCCCTTTGTCACTTTCTGGGCAGCACTCAACACCGCTGCAATCTCGACCGGGTGATGGCCATAGTCATCAAATACAATGACACCGTGCGCTTCACCGGTGCGCGTAAACCGGCGCTTGACACCTTCAAACGCTGCAAAGCCGTGCCGGATTTGTTCATCCGTCAGCCCCAGTTCACGCGCCACCGTCAGCGCCGCTGTGGCATTCAACGCATTGTGGTCACCGGGCATGCGCAAGGCGAGACCGGGAATGTCATGTGTGACACCACTGACGCGGTTGGTGAAGCGCACCGCAAATTGCGTCGCTCCGTCGACATACGAAACGGAATGCATGCGATAGTCCGCCTGCGGACTGAGGCCATAAGTAATGACACGGCGGTCACGCACCTGCCCGATCAATTCCTGGACCACGGGATGATCTATGCACATGACGGCAAAGCCATAGAACGGAATGTTCTCAACGAACGCCAGAAACGCCTCCTTGGCCTTGTCAAATGTTCCGTAGTGATCGAGATGCTCGGGATCAATGTTTGTGACAATCACGACGTCCGCTGGCAACTTTACAAATGTGCCATCTGATTCATCTGACTCCACCACCATCCAGTCACCTTTGCCCAGCCGTGCATTGGTGCCGTAGGCATTGATGATGCCGCCGTTGATGACCGTTGGATCAAGATGTCCGGCGTCAAGCAATGCCGCAACGAGTGAAGTCGTCGTCGTTTTGCCGTGCGTTCCACCCACTGCCACACAGGATTTGAATCGCATCAGTTCGGCCAGCATCTCGGCCCGGCGGACAATCGGTAAATAGCGCGCCCGTGCTTCCACCAGTTCGGGATTGTCAGGCTTGACCGCCGACGACACCACCACCACTTGTGCCTCACCAAGATTTTCTGCGGAGTGCCCAATTGCAACGGCAATGCCGGCCTTGCGCAGACGCGCCACATTGTAGTTGTCCGCCAGATCCGAACCTTGCACCACGTAACCAAGTGTTGCCATGACCTCTGCAATGCCGCTCATGCCAATTCCACCGATGCCTATGAAATGGATTGGGCCAACATCGCGCGGTAGTTTCATCGAATCTCAAGCTCCTTTGTGCGCCCGGCTTCTAGCTGATCATCACCGATTGCGCGAGGTCTGCCAGATTTTTTGCGGCACCAGGCTTTCCATGGGACAAAGCGGCGGTGGCGGCGGATTTCAGTCTGTTTTCATCACACAGAAGCGTGCCAAGAAAGGCAGCGAAACGGTCAGCCGCAAGCGTCGCTTGCGGGTGCACCCATCCCGCCCCCGCTGCCGCGAACGACTCGGCGTTTCGCAGTTGATCGTTGTCCAGCGCATGCGGCAAAGGCACCATGACGGCAGGCCTTCCGATGACTCCAAGTTCGGCAATCGTCGATGCACCTGACCTGCAAATCACCAGATGGGCATCTGCAATGCGTTCTGGCAAGTTGGAAAAAAATGCCGAGAGGTCTGATTTGATGTCCATTGCGCCTAGGGCGGCGGCGGTGCGTTCAATGTCTTCCGGACGGCACTGCTGTGTGAGTTTCACCCGCGCACGAATTCCAGGTTCCATCGCGCTGAACACCCCCGGCATGAAGTCTGAAAAAAACTTGGCACCCTGGCTGCCACCAAAGACGACAACCCTGATCGGACCGTCATTTGCCAGACCGGGAT
Source organism: Hyphomicrobiales bacterium (assembly GCA_043768765.1). Taxonomy (GTDB): domain Bacteria; phylum Pseudomonadota; class Alphaproteobacteria; order Rhizobiales; family Aestuariivirgaceae; genus Aestuariivirga. Next base: position 6,477 of record JAYVKC010000057.1, read on the forward strand.
AGGGTGTCGCCTTGAACGGCAAAACCATGGCACGTACGGGGTTTCCTGTAACGCGAACGCGCGCACCATCGTCTTCTATCCCTGCTGTCTTGGGGAAAGACAGGGCAATGCGCGTTGCCATGCGCGCCAGAAACTTGTTCGCCCGCCCCACCACCGCATTTTGCTCGTGCAGCATGGTCGGTATCTTCATCAAACCAGCCGCCATCAATGGCGGAAATGAAGGATAGCCCCCAAATCCGGCAACTACATTGGGCCTGTACTGCTTGAAGACTTTCCGGGCGGACAAGATGCCGCGCACTAAAATCAACGCACGCGAAGGAATCCGCAAAGGATCTGACATTGAGACCGTGGCGGATGGAATGATGTGCACCATCTCAGCCGGAAAATCCTTGCCGTAGTCGCGCACCCGGTGGTCGGTCATCAGGTGAATGCGAAACCCGCGCGATATTAGTTCTTCTCCCAGCGCCTGCGCCGGAAACAAGTGTCCCCCCGTGCCGCCAGCGACAAGAATCGCGAGTGGACCTTGCTCACTCATGCAGTGGCAACACTGAAATAGTTTTTTTGATGCGGGCTGCTGCGCCCCAATGCCAAAACAAATCCCATGGCGAGCGCTGTCCCGATCAACGAAGACCCGCCGTAGGAGATGAATGGCAGTGTCATGCCTTTCGCAGGCAACAAGGCCACATTGACCCCCATGTTGATGCACGCCTGCAGCCCGAACATGGAACCAAGGCCTGTAAGAGCCAGTGCGGAAAAAGCGTTTTCCTCGCGCTTCGCCCGCGCAAAAATTCTCATGACGATGAAGAAAAACACGGTCATGAGGAGCAGACAGGCAAACAAGCCAAACTCTTCACCTACCACGGCAAACGTGAAGTCCGTGTGCGCATCCGGCAACACAAGTTTGGCCTGGCCGCCACCAGGTCCGGTGCCCATGAGGTTGCCACGACTGAAGGCATCCGTAGCCGTGTCAATCTGAAATGAATCACCGGAATCAGGATTGAAAAAGCGGTCAATGCGAGACGTGACATGTGGCACGAACGTGTAGGCAGCAAACGTGGCAACACATGCAACGCCAACCATCAATCCGATGGCCAACCACGGCAACCCGGCGATCAACATCATGCATCCAATGGTGACGCTGACAAGTGCTGCTTGGCCAAAATCCGGTTGTAACACCAAAAGCCCGACAAACGCAGCAGCCAAACCACAGGCCACTTTGTGTCCTGGCATGTCGGGGCGAAGCAATCGATCAGACAAAAACCACGCAAAGACGACAACAAAAGTGGGCTTGGCAAATTCTGACGGCTGCAAACCAACAGGACCAACATCAATCCATCGATGCGCACCCTTGATTTCCGGCCCCCACAACAAAGCCGCTATCATCAGCCCCATGGAGCCCACAAAACCTGCAATGGCCAATCGTCGAATCCAGTTTTCTTGCAGGAACGACAGCAAAACCATGCCGACGAGAGCAAACATCAGGTGGAAAATCTGACTCTGCACAAAATGCAATGGATCAAGGCCAATGCGGGTTGCAACCGGCGGGCTGGCGGCCAGACTGACCAGAACACCGATCGACAACAAGAGGAGAATGGCAGACAGCAAGGGCCAATCCAGCGTAAACCACCAGCGCGCCACGGGTCCCCGGTCACTGCGAGATACCAGCATCATATGCCCTCCAGGTGTTTCATGCCAATTGACGGCAGCCGCGAAACCGCAGCAACAAAAGCATCGCCACGTATTTCAAAATTCTTGAACTGGTCAAACGATGCGCAAGCTGGCGAAAGCAGGACCACAGCTGGCTTTGTTTGGCCCGCCGCGTCACGCGCGGCAGCGGCTACAGCCGCCTCAAGTGTCACCGCAATCTTGGTTTCAACTTTTCCCGCAAGTTCTTCGGCAAATTCATCCGCCGCAATCCCGATCAAATAGGCGCATGTGATCCTGTCAAAGTGGGGTGCCAGGGATGCAATGCCCCCAGCTTTGGCAATGCCGCCCGCAATCCAGTAGATGTTTTCAAAAGACGAAAGCGCTTTCTCCGCCGCCTCTGCATTGGTTGCCTTTGAATCATTCACAAAGATGACATTGCCAAGCGTCGCCACCGCTTGCATGCGGTGCGCAAGACCCCGGAACGCCTTCATAGCCTGTCCGATTCCATCTGGCGTAAGCCCCAGAACCCGGCCTGCGCCAAAGGCCATGGCGGCATTTTGCCAATTGTGGCGACCACGCAATGACGTCATTTCATTGAGATCAAGCTGTGAAACGCACGTGCCGTTGCGCATGTCTTGCAACACGCCGTCAATCACATGGATGCCATTCAAAACAGGCGCTAGCACAGAAACGCGCCGCACATCGACGTGTGAGGGAATGGCTTCGGCAATAAGCTGTCCCCAAGTATCGTCCACGCCAATCAGCGCGGTGCCACCCGAAGTTTGCTGGCTAAAAATCCGCGCCTTCACGTCGGCGTAATGTTCCAGTGTTCCGTGTCGATCCAGATGGTCAGGCGTGATGTTGGTGAGTATCGCAACATCGGGCGCGAGGCTCGGTGTCAGGTCGATCTGGAAGGAAGACAACTCAATCACATACACCATGTCTTTGTGTGGTGAACGCAGATTGAAAACGGCATTGCCGATATTGCCGCCGATTTCAACATCCAATCCGCCGCACTTCAGAACATGGGTTGTGAGGGCAGTCGCTGTGGACTTTCCATTGGTCCCTGTTATCGCAACAAGCTTTGCACCACTTCCTGCCAACTCCCGCACAAAGACTTCTGTGTCGCCGACAATCTGAATTCCGGCAGCTTGCGCTTTGCGCGCTGTCCAGTGTGGCTCGGGATGCGTCAATGGCACACCGGGGCTCAGAACCAGCGCCGCAAGTCCGTCAAAACTGGTCTGGTGCAGATTGGTGACCGGCAATTGCGCGGCAACTGCCAACGATACCGCCGCATCTGAATCGTCCCAGGCCAACACCTCTGCTCCTCCGGCGATCAGCGCTTGCGCACAAGAAATGCCGGATCGGGCCAGTCCGAAAACCGCAACACGTTGACCTGCGAATGTACGGGCCGCAAACATCGGTTCAACGCAGTTTCAACGTGGAAAGACCGATCAACGCCAGCACAAACGAAATGATCCAGAAGCGGATCACAATGGTTGGTTCCTTCCAGCCCTTCTGTTCAAAATGATGGTGCAACGGTGCCATGGCAAAAACCCGCTTTCCGGTCATCTTGAAGGATGCGACCTGCACGATCACGGACACGGTCTCAAGCACAAACAACCCGCCGACGATGGCGAGCACAATCTCGTGTTTCACCGCCACCGCCACAGCACCGAGCGCACCACCCAGCGACAGTGATCCGGTATCACCCATGAATATCATGGCGGGTGGCGCGTTGAACCACAGGAACCCCAGACCCGCCCCGATCAATGCACCGCAGATGACAGCGAGCTCACCCGTGCCCTTTACATAGTGTATTGCAAATACTCCGAGAACAGGTGATTGCCGACAAGATAGGAAATAAGCGCGTAGCTGCCGGCTGCGATCATCACCGGAACAATGGCCAGTCCGTCGAGGCCATCGGTGATGTTGACGGCATTGCCGGCACCCACAATCACCAAAGCCCCGACCAACAGGAAGGCCGGGCCAAAATAAATCAGGGCATCCTTGAAAAACGGCAGGGCCAGCGAACTCGACAATGGTTTTTCACCAATCCACATGAAACAGACGACAGCAATTCCGGCAATCGCAAACTCGCACAACAGACGCATGCGCCCGGAAAAACCCCGCACTGTTGCCCGCGTCACTTTCAGGAAGTCGTCATAAAACCCGATGGCACCAAAACCGATCGTGACGAACAAGACGGCCCAGACATACAAATTGCTGAGATCAGCCCACAACAAGGTTGAAACAAACGCGCCCGACAGGATCATCAGTCCACCCATGGTGGGTGTGCCCTGCTTTTCAACGATATGCCGCTGTGGCCCGTCGGTGCGAATGGGCTGGCCTCTGCCTTGCTTGACTTTCAAAAGTGAAATGATCGATGGCCCAAGCACAAAAATGAAAAACAACGCTGTCAGCACTGCCCCGCCCGTGCGCGTCGTCAGATACCGGAAAACATTGAATACCGAAAACTCGTCGGTAAGGCTGGTGAGCAGATAGTAAAGCATCAGTTGGATTTCCCGTTCACGGCCTCATAGGTTGCTCGCAACTGTTCGGCAAGCGGACCCATCCTGCTGCCAAGCGAACCTTTGATCATCACCACATCACCCGCCCGCACATCAGCAATGAGGCTGCTGGCGAGTTCGGCAGAGGAAGCGGCATAGGCACCACGCAGTGCCAAAGGCGTTTGATTCCATAAATGCGCCATCATGGGTCCCGCCGCATACAACACGTCAACACTGTTCTCGCTCACCACTGCTGCCAGTTCGGAATGCAACGCCGGCGCAAAGTCTCCCAGTTCAAGCATGTCGCCAAGCACCGCAATGCGCCGGCCAGCGCGCCCCGGCCTGAGTTGCCCCAACAAGGCAAGTGCGGCACGCATCGACGCCGGGTTGGCGTTGTAGCTTTCATCAAGCAGCAAGATGTTGCCGTCTGGAACGCGCAAGTGCTGTTGTACGCCGCGCCCTTTGGCCGGTTGCGCATCGGCAAGCGCCAGCATGGCGCGTGTCATGTCAGCGCCCAAAGCGTGGACCGCCGCCAACACCGCAAGGCTGTTGATCGCCATGTGTTCACCCGGCAGCCCCAACTTGAAAGCAACCTCGGTTCCGCAAACACTGGCAGAGATGCAAGAGAATTCCGGCTGAAGTGAAATGGCCTTGAGGCAAACATCGGCAGCCTTGTCCCGGCCAAAACTCAACACCTTGGCACCTTGTGTTTGCGCCACTGATTTCAGAAAGTTGAAATGTTGCGAGTCCCGGTTGATCACGGCAGTTCCGTTTTTCACCAGTCCGCGGAATATCTCGGCTTTCGCCGCCGCAATGTCATCCAGCGATGTGAAGTTGCCAAGATGGCTTGCAGCCACATTCGTGACAATCGCCACATGCGGCCTGACCATTTCCACAAGGGGTGTGATTTCCCCGGCATGGTTCATGCCAACTTCAAACACGCCATATGCCGATTGCTTGTGCATGCGCGCCAGGCTGAGAGGCACCCCCCAATGATTGTTGAACGAGGCCGTGGAAGCATGCGTGGAACCCGACGCAGCAAGCGCAATGTGCAACATCTCCTTGGTGCTTGTTTTTCCAACACTGCCAGTGACCGCAACAATGTTCGCCCTGCTCCGCGTTCGAGCAGCAACCGCCATGCGGCGCAAACCATCCAATGGGTCGTCGTCAAGCAATACATGGGGGCCCGCATCGGCAAGCGCTGCGTCAACGCGCGCTACAACGGCAAGCCCGGCACCACCACGCAATGCCGACGCTGCAAATGCATGGCCATCAAGCTTGTCGCCCTTGATCGCCACAAAAACATCACCTTTTGCAATTGATCGGGAATCAATGGCTATGCCATTGAGTTCAAGTTCAACAGTGCCATGCAATCGGCCGCCTGTGGCATCAACGATGTCCGCTACAGTCCACAAGGGCTCACTGCGCATGGTAGTCAACCCCACGCAGCGCCGCCAGTACAGCCTCATGATCACTGAATGGCAGCGTACTGTTTCCAACGATTTGCCCCGGCTCATGTCCCTTGCCGGCAACCAGCAGAATGTCGCCCGCCCCCAGGGTTTCAATGCCTGCCCGAATGGCATGTGCCCGGTTGCCAATGTCAATGGCGTTGTGCGCACCCACCAGTATGTCATTGCGGATGGACTTGGCTTCCTCACTGCGCGGATTGTCATCCGTCACAATGACATGGTCGGCAAGCCGCGTTGCAATTTCTCCCATGATGGGCCGCTTGGCCCGGTCGCGGTCGCCGCCGCACCCAAAAACCACAGCAAGCCTCTTCGCGGCAAACGGTTTCAAGGCGCGAATGGCGGTTTCCAGCGCATCAGGCGTATGCGCATAGTCAACGAACGCGCTGACTCCCTTGTCAGAACGCCCGACGAGCTCCAGGCGCCCCGGCGCTCCCTTGAGGGATTGCAAGGCGTGCAAAGCCAATTGCAACTCACCGCCAGTGGCAACAACGAGGCCCGCCGCGACCAGCGCGTTGGATATCTGGAACTCGCCCACCAGCGGCAGCGTCAGGGATTGCCTGCCCGCTGATGTATCAAGTGTGATGTGCTGTTCCAGCCCGGCCCGCACGGTGCTGACAAACCTCAGGTCTTTGCCCTCGCGACCCACCCCAAACGTGACCAGGCCACGTGCACGCGCCCGTGCCATAACTTCAGCACTGCGCGGCGTGTCCATGTTGATCACGGCGGCCGCACCTTGCGGCAACAATTCTTCAAACAATCTCATCTTGGCTGCAAAGTAGGTGTCCAGCGTTTCGTGATAATCCAGGTGATCATGCGTGAGGTTGGTGAAGGCTGCGGCTGTCAGTTGCAATCCGTCCAAACGGTACTGCGCCAATCCATGGCTCGAAGCTTCAATGGCGAGGTGCTTGACCTGGTCAGCGCGCAACTGTGAAACCAGCTCGTGCAAGCGCACCGGATCAGGTGTGGTATTCTGCAGATATGATGTGCCGCCTGGGCCAACCACACCAATCGTGCCAAGGCTTGCGGCACGAAATCCCATTTGTTCCCAGATCTGCCGCACAAAAACCGCAACAGACGTTTTGCCGTTGGTACCCGTGACCGCGACGATGGTTTCCGGCTGCTCGCCATAAAATCGCGCTGCCAGGCGCGCAAGTGTTAGCCGGGGATTTTCAACACTGATTGTATGATGCATGCCAACTGCTGTTGGTGAGCCAGTTATGACTGCCACCGCACCGCGTGCGACAGCGTCACCCACATATTTGTTTCCGTCCGTCTGGCTGCCTGAAATGGCAACAAACACAAAACCCGGAAGCACGGCGCGGCTATCTGCTGTCACTCCCGTGACGGTGATGCCCGCCAGCAAAGGAGGCGCACATGCGTCCTCTCCAAGAAGTCTTTCCAGCGTGTGACTCATGTCCGCTAACCGCCAGCCTTGTCCGCTTTCGCGAGTTTTTCAAGTTTCACCCGTTCTTCTTCCGTAAACTTTGGCTCAATTCCCAACAACGGGGCAATCCGGGCGATGATCTTTCCCGCGGTTGGGACGGCGTTCCAGCCGGATGTCGCAAAGCCAAATGTTTCCGGCAGTGCTTTGGGTTCGTCCAACATCACGATCATTGCATAGCGCGGCTTTTCCATCGGAAATGCGCCAATGAACGAAGCAAGCCGATTGTCTTTGGAGTACCGGCCATTGACGACTTTTTCCGCCGTGCCAGTCTTGCCCCCAACACGGTAGCCGATGACATTGGCCTTTGACGCTGAACCCTTCTGGGCATTGAGCCGGAACAGGTAGCGCAGGGTTTGCGATGTCGAAGCCTTTACCACATGCGTGGAAAGCACTTCGGCTTCCGCTTGCGAGCGCTTGATGAACGTCGGCGGAACCATTTTTCCTTCGTTGAGCAGGCCTGCAACCACCGATAATCCTTGCAGCGGCTGCACGGCAAAACCATGGCCAAAAGCCGCCGTTGCCGAGGCAAGTTTGCCCCATCGTTTTGGCAGGAGCGGCTTGGCGCTTTCCGGCAGTTCGGTCTGCATCCGCTCAAACAATCCCATGCGCGCCAAAAACGCCTGGTGCCGTTCAAGCCCGACGGACAACGCCATCTTCGCTGTGCCAATGTTTGACGAATGCAGGAAAATTTCAGGCACCGTCAAGACACGATGCTCGCCACGGTAATCGTTGATTCGTGCACGGCCGATCACCAGTGGAAAGCGCGCATCAAACCGCGATTTCAGGTTCACCGCACCATAGTCCAGTGCCATCGCAAAAGTGACAGCCTTGATCACCGAGCCAAGCTCATAAACCCCGCTCGTCATCTTGTTTTGCTGGTTGTTGGTCAGCCGCTTGTCAACAGCGTTGGGATCAAAATCCGGAAACGAAACCATGGCAAGCACTTCACCACTTTCGATATCCATGACAATCCCGCCACCGGCAATGGCGCGAAACTTGCTGATGGCAGCCGTAATTTCCTCGTGCAAAACATGTTGCACTCGGACATCAATTGACATCTCGGCTGCCGCCGCTGAGTTCGTCGAGGGTTCCGTGAGCGATGCAGTGTAAATTGCCCCCTGGTCATCAAGGAATTTTTCTATCCCGGCAATTCCTTTGGTATCAACATCAACATTGCCGACCACATGCGCAACCAGTCGTCCCTGCGGATACACCCTGCGGCGTTCATTGACGTAGCCCACACCAGGTATGCCAAGGTCATAAACCGTGTCCCGCTCTTCGGGACTGGCCTGTCGTTTCAACCACACGAAGGCGCGGCCCGGCTGCATGAGTTTGTCCCGCAAGACTTTGACATCAAGATCCGGCACGGCAGCCGTCAGCGATTCCACCGCTTCGTCCATATCGTAGATTTTGCGGGGGTCGGCATAAAGCGAGGCAACCGCTAGATCAGTTGCCAGAACGACACCATTGCGGTCAACAATATCTGGCCTCGGAATTTTGTTTGTTTCCGCTGCAAGTTCCTTGCTCGGTGTTTCCACGCGCGGCATGGTGGCAACCAGGCTGAGTTTCACGCCGATCGACATGAACATCAGGCCAAATGCCATGCCCAGCAACCGGATGCGGTTTTGGCCACCGAGCCTGGAACTCTGGGGAAAGCCGCTGGCTTCACTCATTGTTGCGCCTCAACAAGTGCACCCAATTGGTCACCCGCAGTTCCCAGGCTGCCGCTTTCAGCCAAAACTCCCGGGAGATCGCGTTGCGACACAATTTGTGTCGCCGTAACGGGTCGCAGTTTCAAAACATCAAGTGCTATTTTTTCGATGCGCTCTGGCCGCGTCAAACTGCTCCATTCTGCTTTCAACAGTTTGTCGGCTTCTTTTTCCTCGTCAATCAGTCGCGATACCCTGGTGATTTCGCGTTCGAGTCCGCGCGTGAAGTGCTCTAGCGAATACATCATGGTGGCTGACCCAAGAACGGACCCCACAAGCAGCACATTGAGAAACTTGATCATGGCCGCAATCCATCACCAACACGCGGAACATGTGAGTCTCTGGCGCTTTTAGGCCAAGACGCAGCTGTGTTGCGAAAAGCACTGCGCATTTTGGCCGAACGGGCGCGCGGGTTGTGCGCGACCTCTTCGACACTTGCTTCCGTGTGTCCGCGCACTTGCATGTCGAATGTTGCATCATGGCCCGCTGGCGCAGTGGGCTGATGCCGCGACGGCGCACTCGTGCGTCCGGAACGCGCCGTGAAGAAACGCTTCACAATTCTGTCTTCGAGGGAATGAAACGTCACCACCACCAATCGCCCGCCGACACTCAATAGGTCTTCGGCGGCATTCAATGCTTCCTCAAGTTCAGTCAGTTCGCCATTGACCAGGATGCGCAGTGCCTGAAAAGTTTTGGTGGCGGGATGAATCCTCTCCATCGGACGCTGCGGTCCAGTGACACTTTCGATCACGCGAACCAGATCGTGCGTGGTGCGCAGTGGTTGGTCGCTCCGCGCCGTGACAATCGCACGTGCGATCGACCGCGCCCGTGGTTCATCGCCCAAAATGAAAATGACGCGCGAAAGCTCATTATGGTCGAGACTGTTCACCCTGTCCGCTGCACTTTGCCCTGACTGCGACATGCGCATGTCCAGTGGGCCATCACGCAAAAAAGAAAAACCGCGAACAGCCTCGTCGATTTGCATTGATGAAACACCTATATCAAGCACCACACCATCAACATGGCCAAGCCCCTGCTCCGCCACCACACGATGCATGTCGCTGAAACGCGCCTGCACCAGTTTAAGCCTGCCGTCAAACTCCGCCACCAGGGGAGCGCCATTGGCAATGGCGTCCGGATCGCGGTCAAGGGCAATGACTTTGCAATCGGCCGCAGCCAAAATGGCGCGTGAGTAACCGCCCGCGCCAAACGTGCCATCGATGTAGGTTTTGCCAGCCGCAGGCGCCAACGCAGCCATGACATTGGCCAGCATGACAGGTTCATGGCGCACCTTGGAATGCGTGGAATTGTGAGACATTTCAGTCGCTAAAGCGTGGTGAACAAGGTGTTAATGAGATTGCGACAATGCGCTTGCGAACCTTAACAATTCGTTTCTTTGTCGGCCATTGCAGCCGCATTGAAGCTATGTCAGGTCAAGTGCCAGTTGGCCTGTAAGCCGGGTTCTGTCCACGGGATTGCTCCCGTTGGATGACCATTCATCTCGAACGCCTGTTGCCAGACGCTTCATGCAACCAACCCGGGCGGCAGACCGAAAACAGCCCTGGCACCAAAGATGCCGTGCCGCCCCTATTTGGTTTTGCTCCTGGTGGGGTTTGCCCTGCCGTTTCCGTTGCCGGAAACGCGGTGCGCTCTTGCCGCACCGTTTCACCCTTGCCGGAATAAATCCGGCGGTCTGTTCTCTGTGGCACTTTCCCTGGAGTTGCCCCCGCCGGACGTTATCCGGCACCATACTTCCGTGGAGCCCGGACTTTCCTCTGCACCAACCCATGCGGATTGGCAGCAGCGGTCATCCGGCCAACTGGCATGGGCGGAATAGAGGGTACTGGCGGAGCGGTCAAGGAACCCATGTACATGGCATGTTTAAGGAATGGACCAACAGAAGTCAGGCCTGCTCAATGGATTCGCATTGTCGCCGCATTCGGGCGTGATACAGAGTGAACAACAAAAATTCACCCGGCCATGACATGTTCTTGAAAACCGCAACTTCAGTCTTTTTTTTCCTCACCCTTTCTGCACCCCTGGCATCGCAAGAACGGGAGTGGTCGCTTGACGTCACGGATGAGGAAGCATTCCTGGTCTTTGGCACACCCAACACCGAAGATATCGGGGTCAGTTTTTGGTGCAAACTCGGCAGCGGCAAAGTTAAAGTGTATGCACCGCGACTGAAATTGTCGGCAGCTGCCGACAAATCTGAAACCATTGAACTCACAATTTCCGGCAAAACCTATGTTCTCAAACCAGTGGTCGACAGCAATGACGACGCGTCAAAACCAGCGCTCGAGGCCGAAATAGACGCACCAAATCCTGCTTTGTCTGATCTCCAAACAGCGGCCCATTTCGGCTTGGCGTCGGGCGGTCACCACGCGCATTTCCCGTTGTTTGACGCCAACTTTGCGGCACTTGTCCGCGCCTGCAGAAAATAGCGGGTCACTCGTCCAGCAACCGCAGAAGCGTCTCGCGGGTCGAAAGATCAGCAACCCCATCAACCAGCGCCGGCCTGAAATGACGCTGGAAAGCCGCAACGACTGTAGCAGTTGCACGATCATAGGTGCCACTCACCTCCAAGCCATATCCATATTGCCTCAGCTGCGCCTGAAGTGTGGTGACGTCGTGCCCGGTGTCCCCGCGACAAACAACGGGCCCTGGCCGTATGGGTGCCGGCTGAACCCAGTGCCCTACTCCTTGAGCATGCAGATGACGCCAATCAAATTTTTCGCCAGGATCGACTTTGCGACCCGGAGCCACATCAGAATGGCCAAGCACCCGCCGGTCATTGATGTTGTGGCGGGCAATGATATCGCGCGAAAGGGCAACCACACTGGCCATTTGGGCAGACGGAAAGTCCGGATACCCATCCGCATGTCCGGGGTTGTGGATTTCAATGCCAATTGATCGGGAGTTGACATCAGTATTGCCTTCCCACGACGAAACACCCGCATGCCAGGCGCGCAAATCCTCATCGACCATTTGCGTAATGCCACCTGTCTCGTCGACCAGGTAATGGCAGGAAACCTTGGATTCAGGGTTGCACAACCAATCGCAAGCCCGTTCAGCGCTGCGCATTCCCGTATAGTGGAGCAACAAGATATCAGGTTTTTCCCCAACAAATCGCAACTCCACATTGGGCGACAGCCGCCAATTGCGGGGCAACCAAGTGCCCGCCACGGCTACTTTACCCCCGCAAGCTTTGCATACGCACCATTGATGCGGGCCAGCCTGTCTGTGGCGAGCTTCACCATTTCCTTCGGCACACCGGCAGCGATTTGCTTGTCGGGATGCAGCTCTCGCGCCAGTTGCCGGTATTTGTCCTTGATCTCTTTCTTGCTGCATCCGGGTTTGAGACCCAGAACAACGTAAGGGTCTTCCTCCATCTGCACGTGGCGTGAGCAAATGCGTGAAAAATCATCTTCTGAAAATCCGAAGATTTCAGCAACATTTCGCAGGTATGTCAGCTCGTCTTCGTGCACCACACCATCCGACTTGGCGATGTGAAAAAGCCCATCGAGGACGTTTTCAAGAATTGAGGCCTTCCGCGAAAATAGTTTCGCAACTTGTGCCGCATAAGTTTCAAATCCCGCAATATCCTGTTTGGCCAGGTTGAACACCCTGTCTACCGTCGCCTGGTCTTTTTCAGGCACGAGAAAAACCTGCTTGAACGCCGCAACTTCATCAGCCGTCACGGCACCATCGGCGCGCGCCATCTTGGCACCAAGCGCTATCATTCCGATGGTGAAACCTATCGACTTTTCAGGTGCGGTGGAGTTTCGCGAAAGGCCACCCAAAAACCGACCGACGCCGTCGCCCAGCGCATGCAATATTTCGGTTAAGCGGGCCCAAATAGTCATTGCAGGTCTCTAACGGATTCGCCGGCTGCGAGGAATACCGACCGCAGAAATATGCTATCGGCGCAAGTAATGGAATGATTTGAAAACCGGCGTGTCAACATCCAACCCTTGGGCAAGACGCCGTTCAATATGCCACGCCCGTCCCATCATCCACATCGTCGCAAACAACACTGGAACCGCGACGACGGCGAATCCAACATCCATGACACTTTCCGGCAAGCCGACAAGTTGGGCAATGGCCCAAACCGAGGCGGCGGCAGCTGCTCCCAGCAATGTGGCGGTCATGAGGGTGACACCTGCCGCAGACAGGAAACAGCCGAATGGACTGAAGGCCTGGTTGGTTGATTTGGGTTTGCTGGCCGGCTTGATAATTTCGTTGCTCATGGCAAACGTATAGGTGGGCCACCATCCATTTTGCAATGGCAAGGAAAACAATTTTCAATCGCAGTAATTTTTGCCGCTGCGCCTGTAGGCGAGGTCAAAATGGAAATGATCGCGGTGGCTGGCATCAGATCCAGGGCCGAGAACTGTTTTGAACAGCCCGCAAGCCGCAGAACGGACGGATTTGAAAAACGCCGCAGGCTGGTAATTTTCCACGACCAACTCCCGCCCATCGGCGAGTGTAAAGCCGGATACATCAATGGCGTTGCCAAACCCGTGCTCGCTCAGCTTCGCACCGCTGCGTCCATTGCGCGGTCGACAGGCATAACTGGCTGCAATGGTAACCTTGCTGACCCGTGCACCAAAGTGCACAGCCGACGCAGGCTGAACCACTTCGGCAAGCCATTGACGAAAACCATTGGCGACAGCGCAATTGACAATCGCAGGCTGGGAAAACGTAACACCAGCCATGGCCCGAATGCGCCAGGCATCACGCACGGAGCACGCTCCAGTTCCATGTGTTCCCAATGACTCCGCATCCGAAAAAGTCCGCGGGTCAATGGCACAGGAAGCAGCAGGTGAGATCACACCCTCGGTGGTGAAGTTCGGCAGTTCGCCTTTGCCGCTGCAGCCGGACAATACCACCACCACGCCAACGGCAAAAATTTTGCGAAATAAAATCAACATGCACTCTCGACGAACCGAAGATCGCATTTGGCCGGAGAATGCGGCAACTTAGCGGTTGAGTGCCGCAACAAGCTGCAACACATCACCGTTGCGCTTTGCAATAAACGCTATGAACAGGTTGCGTTGCAGATAAGTCAGGGAAAACCCAAGCATTTTGGCATCCACAACCCGGTAACGTCCACCCTTCCAGGTCAGTCGCCAGTTCACTGAATAGGTCTGGCCGGAAATCAGAAACACCTTCGATGACACCAATACATCGTTGTTGTTGGCAACAGTTGCCTCGCCGATCTCATATTTTGCCACCCGGAATTCACGTGACTGTTCGGCAAAATAGCGCGCGATGAATGTCGCGACACCTTTGTAGTAGCGCTGCTTCTGCGCTGAGGGCAGATTGTCCTGGTATTCCCCAAGCGAGTAGTTGCTGATGCCGGGGATATCGCCATGCCGCTGTACGGACCGCATGAACGCCGAAACCGTTCCCTGGCGGTGGGCATTGAGCAAGTCTTTGCCGACCTGCTTCATGAACGTGACAGAAGGATGCTCTGCGGCCGCAATGGCAGGAGAAGCCATGGCTGCAAACATTGCACCTAAAATCGCGCGTCGCGTGATCATCGAATCCTGACCCCTCGGAGAACCTCTCCTTTCAGGCTCCTATGGTTAATGAATCGCTAATGCAAGGCCAAAAAGCCCAAAACTACCACGTTTCGGCTTCTCTCAATTCTGCATAGAGCACGTTGAAATCACCCTTTGAACGATTGAGCACGTCATTGAACCGCTTTTTCATCGACAGCGTCATCCACACGCCTTTGATGTTGACGTCGCTGACCCGATAACTGTTTCCGGTTTTTGTCAACCGCCAGCGCACGGTCTCGCGGCTTCCACCATCTTTCACGATGGCGCTTTTCACCGTGGTAAAATTGCCTTGCGCGGAAACGTCTGTAATCTCAATGGATTTTCCCTTGAAATCATTGACATAATACGAAAACAGGGCGGCGGCATAATTGGCCACAAGATTGTGGAACTCACCCTTGTCTCTGGCAGGAAGTTTTTTCTGGTAAGGCCCAAGGGCAAACGACGCGATCGAACGCAAATTGACATAGGAATCCAGCAAATTGGCAAATCGTTGGCGCAGCGCTTTGCCGGTAGTACCGCTATTGGCCAACGCGATGACTTTGCCAGTAAGAGACTTGATGTAGTCTTCCGGTGATCCTGCTGCCAAAGCCGGTGTGCCTGTTGCAGCGACCGTAAAACCCAAAAACCCAGAAATCAGTTCACGTCGCGTCAAAGCTATAGTCATGGTGTCGAGTCCAGTCTGCCCTGCTCATAAATCGGCATAGCCGCATGATTCTTCAAGTTACGATTCTCTTAGGCCAAGAGATTGAAAAATTCGTGACAAAACCACGAAGTCTTGTTTGCGACGCCTGTGTGTTGATTTCGACACCAGCTTGCAACCTATATAAAGATATGTTTATATAGTTCATGACCGAAGGACTCCTTACTGGCCTGAAAGCGATTGCGGAAATGACGCGCCTGCGCATCCTGTTTGCGCTTTCGCATGGCGAGCTCAATGTCTCCGAAACGACTTATATCCTAAATCAAAGCCAACCGCGCGTCAGCAGGCACCTCAAAGTGATGTCCGAAGCAACACTCATCACGCGCCACAAGGAAGGCAACTGGGTGCTTTTTCGCCTGAACGAAAGTGGTGTGAGTGGAGCACTTGCACGCGCCATTGTAGACATGCTTCCGGCCCATGAATTGACTTTCGCGCGGGACCTGACCCGTATCGACGAGATGCGCCGCCAGCGCAATGAGCGCGCCAGCCGCTACTTTGCAGCCAATGCCGCTGACTGGGAACAACTGCGTGCCTACCACGTCAAGGAAGCCGACGTGGAAGCGGCCATGCTTGAACTTGTAGGCGAAAAGCCGGTCAAAAACGTGGTTGACCTTGGAACCGGAACCGGCCGCATGCTGGAACTGTTCGCCACCAAGGGGGAAACCCTGGCAGGCCTGGACTCGTCGCGGGAAATGTTGGCAATTGCCCGCCTGAATATTGACCGTGCGGGGCTGCGCAACGCGCAAGTGCGGCAGGCGGACATCTACGCCCTGCCGCTGCCTGACAAGTCTGCTGACCTGGTCCTGTTTCACCAAGTCATGCATTTTCTGGACGACCCACAGCGGGCTTTGCATGAGGCCCGCCGCATTCTTCACCCTGCCGGACGTGTGCTGATCGTTGATTTCGCACCCCATGAGCTCGACGAACTTCGAGAGCAGCATGCGCACCGAAGGTTGGGGGTCTCAACCGAGCAAATGTCAGTCTGGCTGGATCGTGCCGGCTTGCTTTTGCATCGCCAACAGGTTTTGCCTCCACCTGTCCTGAAGTCGGGCAAGGGTCTCACCGTTTCCCTTTGGTTGGCGGGTTTGGCCAGCAACGATCAAGCCCATACGCCCTCCAACCAGCCCCTTCAGCTTGAAACCACATCATGACCAAAATGCTTGCCGTATCCTTTGAATTCTTTCCACCAAAGACACCTGATGCCGAAACAGCACTGGGCGAAACACTGCGTCGACTGGAACCCATCAACCCGACCTTTGTGTCCGTAACCTATGGCGCTGGTGGCACGACTCACGACCGCACCTTGGGCACACTGCGCCGTATAAAATCAGACACCAGTCTTCGCCCGGCAGGTCATCTTACCTGCGTAAGCGCCTCAAAAGATGAAGTTAACGCGGTTATTCGGGAGTATGTTTCTGCCGGAGTAAAACACATCGTGGCGCTGCGGGGTGATCCTCCCGGAGGTCTCAGTGAAAAATTTGTCCCCCATCCAGCCGGTTACCAAAATGCCGCCGAACTGGTGCGCGGTATCCGCGACCTGGCAGACATCGAAGTTTCGGTCTCAGCCTATCCCGAACGCCATCCTGATAGCGTGAGCATTGAGGAAGACCTCGCTTTCATGCTCGACAAGGCCGAGCATGGTGCAACCCGTGCCATTTCCCAGTTCTTCTTCCACAATTCATTTTTTTTGCGTTTGCGCGATCGTATTGCGGCGCGCGGCATTGACATCAAACTGGTGCCGGGCATCTTGCCGATTACCAACTTCGCCCGCGTCCAGGATTTTGCCACCAAATGCGGCGCACGCATTCCGCCAGAATTGGCCCGCCGGTTTGCGGGTCTCGATGCTGAACCGGAAACCCGCAACCTCGTTGCCGCCATGGTCGCCGCCGAACAGGTCCAGGCCTTGCAGCGCGAGGGCGTTGAAGATGTCCATTTTTACACATTGAACAGATGGGAATTGGTCTACGCCATATGCCGCGTGCTGGGCCTCGGTGCGCCAGAAGAAAAAGCCGCCTGAAAAGCAAACCTGACACGCAAACATGAAGCTCAAGCCCTGATGCGCCAAATCGCGCCGTCAGGCTTGTCTTCGTCAGTGATGACATAGAGGGTGCCGTCAGGCGCTTCCGCTATGTCCCTGAACCGGGCACGCCCTTCAAACAACTTGTCTGCGGCAACGATCTTGTTGCCTTTGAGTGTAAGCAAGACAACATGCTGGCCAGCCAAGGCACACACCAGCAATTTGCCGCGCCAATCCCCATAGCGATCACTGGTGCAAAACGTCATGCCGGATGGCGCGATGGACGGATCCCAGTAATACCAAAGGCATTGCTCTCTGACTCACATGGGATTCCCTTTTGACTGAAGTTCTGATTCACTGTTGCAGGGAGGATTCGCGCCATGCCATCAGCCG
>JAYVKC010000058.1:0-11937 GCA_043768765.1 Hyphomicrobiales bacterium
CGAAAGTCGGGCCATGGCAAAACCTCTTCAAAGTGAGGTCGACCATGAATCAGATATCAGACTGATTGGGAATCCCGACGTTCAAGCGATTGCCCTGGGATGACACCGCATCCCTTGCCTTCCGCAGGCGGGCATACTATGTGGACCGACATTGCGCGCCCGTAGCTCAGCTGGATCAGAGCACTAGACTACGAATCTAGGGGTCAGAGGTTCGAATCCTTTCGGGCGCGCCAACTCCTAAAAATTGTGTTGTTTTTTGGTTGGTTGTTTCGCCGCCCGTGAACTACCGGCAAGTAGTTGAATTGAGATTTTGAGTTTGGCTTTTGAGCTGTTTTGATCTGCAAGAAAGCAGGCCTTTGGGGTCGGTTTTCTTGCAGATTTGTTTTGGGGATTCCCGACGCGGCGATGATGTGATTCAAGGGTTCTGGTGAATGTGCTGGAGAACTTGTGATGAAGCCACGGGAAATGCGCGAGAGCGTCGAGCATGACCTGTTCCGCTCACGGCTGGATCAGATCATAGACACGTAGCACCAGTTGGTAAAGCTGGGGAACCGCATGAACTGGGCGCGAGAGAAACTGGTGCGGCTGGCCAGGCAGCATGGGATTGATTTGCGGCAATCCTACACGCGTGTCGGCAAATATGCCCTGATCAAGCATCAGCGTCACGCCTCCCGCTTTCGCGGGGACAGGCTATGCCAAACAGTTCAAACGGGCTGGCAAGATGAAGCGTAAACTCAAGACCTATCTGGGCCGCACCATCCGCGACATCGAACGCAAGATCAAAGGCAATGAAGCTCTGGAGGCGGTGTTCAAACAACCGCTCTGGCGATCAACACGGGTGATGACCCAGAAGCTCCGTGTCTTCACCCAAGGCCAGAAACGCGGTGTCACCGACACGGTCAAAAAGATGATGAAGCGCTATGCGGCGATCGAACCTGTCATCGACCACATCAAGAACGAGCACCGCATGGCCAGAAACTATCTCGCCCATACAACCGGCGATGCAATCAACGCCATCCTCGCCGCAGCAGGTTACAACTTCCGCTTCCTGCTCAACGGGCTGAGAAGCTTTTTATGTCTGTGCCGGCTTGCGCTCTTCCCAATCAGGAAAGCCGCTCAGGCGTGAAAATCGAATTGTTCACGATAGCCCCCGGCACCGGGCTGGCCTTCCGGAATCATGATCATCGGTTCCATAGAGACAACTATGCCAAGCCTGAGTTCCGTGTGAACATCTTCGCGCAATTCGACACCTGTTTCACGGCTATAAGAGTGACTGAGAACGCCGAAGCTGTGTCCATATTCGAATGACCGGTACTTCAATAGGTCCCACTTGCAGTACATGTCATTAAGCTCACCGGCAATTTCGGAGCATGTCTTGCGCGGCTTGATCAGCTGTGCGCGTGCGCGATGGAAATCGCAGTTTTTCACCCACAAATTAATGTGGCTGTTGGAAGCATGCTCACAGAAGAGTTTGCATTCCAACGCTGTACAACATCCGAAAATCATCGGAAACGTGTTGAGCGACAGGATTTCACCAGCTTGCACGGCCTTGTTGGTCACGAGACTATGGGTACCATCAGTGTTGATGCCGGACTGAAAACACGTCCAGGTGTCCATGAGTTCAACAAATGGAGTGCTTTTGGCGGTTTCACGGATCATCGCGCTTGTTGGTGCAATGGCAACCTCCTGCTCGGGAACACCTGCTTTCACGGCACCCGTGACTACACGGCCACCCTCGTTGCAAATGTGCGCCCTTTCACGAATGAGCTTGTGCTCTTCAATTGATTTGATCGAGCGCATCCACATCGCCGGTTGGACAATGTCCGCAAGCTCGACACCAGGCAACGCGTCTTCAATGCGTTTTTTGCAATCAACCGAGATGTGATCCAGCACAACGCCGATGCGCTTGATACCCTTGGTCAGCTGCTGCACGGTACGAAAAAAGTGCCCGTGCGCGAGTCCGTATAGGTGATGTCATGACCATATGTGCGGCGCCAAGGTTGTCCGCCATCAATAGCCGCAGTGATAGTGGTCGCGTCCTTCTCTGTAGTCACCATGTCGTACTTGCGACCAAAATGGCAGTAGAGGAATCCGAAACAATAGCAGAGTTGTGATAAGAGGTCAGGCGTGAAGCATCGATCTTGTGCGACGCCATAAAACAGCGCAGATCATTTTGCCAGTTCTTTCAACAGCTCGTGACCGTTTTGCAGGCGCGACTCTTGAATGATTGAAGCATTGCCTCGACGGCTGGCGCATTCCCACCGGTTGTCTCGGCAGTACACAGGTAGTCTCTGTGCGCTTCCAAATGCTGCTCCATTGTCGCTGACCAACTTGCGTCCATCTCCATCACCTGTTCAGCGGTGTAAAGCACATAGTCCACAAACGACTCATAGGATGGGAAGCGGGAAGACTTTTCGAGAACGCAATAGTTTGGAGTGGCCAAGTCCGGGTTGGCAATCGAAAGGTTCAATAGCTCCCGGTAAATCTCCTTGGCAGACTGCTCGCGCTGCACGCGGTACGAAGTATCAACCTGAAGCTTGATGCCTACCAAGGCGATGATGGCGACTGCTGCCGTAATGATTGCAGCAATCGCCTGCAGTCCGTTGCTGTTGCGGTTCAACCAATTCATGTGGCCCTCTCCAATTTTGGGCTACCTCGCCGACCCATCCACATTGTAACAGCTAGCACGGACACGGCCGCGAGCACCATCAACGTGCTGGCGGCATTGACTTCCGGCGTCACGCCGAGCCGCACCTGGCTGTAAAGCCGCATGGGCAAAGTTGTCGCACCGGGACCGGAAACGAGACTTGAAATGATCAGGTCATCGAACGACAGTACGAAGGCGAGAGCCCAGCCTGACACCACCGCTGGCAGGATGAGTGGCAGCGTGATGCGCCCGAATGTTTGCCACGGACTTGCACCAAGATCACGGGACACCTCTTCCAAGCTGGTGTCGAAGCCCGACAGTCTCGCTTGCACAGTTGCCGCAACGAAGCACATGCCAAAAGTTGTATGGGCGAGGAACAAGGTGAAGAA
The DNA here is from genome assembly GCA_043768765.1 of Hyphomicrobiales bacterium. Lineage (GTDB taxonomy): Bacteria > Pseudomonadota > Alphaproteobacteria > Rhizobiales > Aestuariivirgaceae > Aestuariivirga. Next base: position 3,037 of record JAYVKC010000058.1, read on the forward strand.
GCCGCGCGGCAAACCGATTGCAACGAACAACAGAAGGAAGGCAAGTCCAATCACCATTTCGGGGATGATGATGGGGGCGAGCACCATGAAACCAAACACTCCATGTCCACGCATGGCCCGACCACGCACCAGCGTGAGTGCGGCCAGCACACCGAGAATGGTCGCCGCTGTGGCGCTCACGACGGCCAGTTTGAAAGACAGCCAGGCACTGGACAGCAGTTGCGCATTGTCAAACAGCAGTCCATACCATTTCAGAGAAAAACCAGACCACACAGTCACCAACCTGCTTTCATTGAAGCTGAACACCATCACCAAAAAAATCGGCAGGTAGATAAAGCCCAGTCCCAGAAACACAGCGGTCATTGTGAACAACGACGGTCTTCGTTCGCCTTGCACACCTGACGACAACTGTACGTCAGCTTTGGCCTGGGCTTTTTGCAAAAAGTAAATGGGAATGGCCAACATCGCCAACATGCCGACAGCAATCGCGGATGAGAGTGGCCAATCCTGATTGTTGAAAAACTCGGTCCACAGTGTCTTGCCGATCAGGGCGGAGTCATTGCCGCCCAGAAAATCCGGAATGACGAATTCACCCACCATGGGAATGAAGGCGAGCAGGCAACCCGCATAGATGCCCGGCAACGACAATGGCAGCGTGATCGAGAAGAACGTGCGCATTGCCGATGCGCCTAGGTCGCGCGAAGCCTCGACGAGTGTGTCATCCATTTTGTCGAGAACGGAATAGAGAGGCAGGATCATGAAAGGCAGGTAAGAATACACGATGCCAATGAGCACGGCGCTGGGCGTATTCAGCAGCGCCAGCTTGCCTGCATTCAAACCAATGGCCTGCCCTGCGAGATCGAGAAAGCCATTGGGTTTCAGGATCGCCATCCAGGCATAAACCCGGACAAGAAAGCTGATCCAGAACGGCAACACCACGAGCCCCAACAACAACGGACGCCAACGGGCAGGCGCGCGCGACAAGCCATAAGCCATCGGATAAGCGATCAGAAGTGTAATGGCCGTTGCGAGTGCTGCCGTTTGCAGAGACAGCAAATATGAGCGGACATAGAAACTGTCAGTCAGCAGTGTTGCAAAGTTCTCCAGATCAAGCCCGGACAGAAACTCCCAGACACCGGCAAGGCCAGACGTGACATCGAGTTGAGGAAGATAGGGCGGCCTGGCGCGCGCCTGATCCGACAAACTAATCTTGAAGATCAGACTGAATGGAACAGCGAAGAAAAGTAAGAGCCACAGGAAAGGAACGGCAGCCGTGCGCCAGGCCGTGCCGCCATTCCGCTCCACGCTTGCTTACTCAATGCCCTTGGCGCGGTTCCAGGCGCGCTGCCAGAGCTTCTCCACTTTTTCGTCTTTCACCTTCGGCAAGCGGAACTTCTTCTGCGCTTCCTGGCTGGGATAGAAGTTCGGGTTGCTGCGAATGGACTCATCCACCAGCGCTATGGCCGCCTGATTGGCGGTGGCGAAACCCGTTTCATTGGCGGCCTTGGCGGCAACTTCGGGTTTCATCATGAAGTTGATGAAAGCGAGTGCGCCCTCGGGATTCGGCGCATCGGCTGGGACCGCCAAGGTGTCGAACCAGACGAGATTGCCTTCCTGCGGCAGGCGATAGCTGATGGTGAAGCTGTTGCCTGCTTCTTTTGCGCGGTTTGTTGCGATTAGCATGTCACCGGAAAAACCCATGGCAACGCAGAGATCACCAGCCGCCAATCCGGCAATGTAATTTGAACCATGGAATTGGCGGATGAAGGGGCGGACCTTGCTGACAACAGCGACGGCTTTGTCCAGCACTGCCGGGTCGGACGTGTCAGGGTCTTCGCCAAGGTAAACAAGGGCGCTGCCCAGCACTTGCTCCGCATCGTCGAGCACCGAAATGCCACATTCCTTGAACTTCGCAGCCACTGCAGGATCAAAGATCATGCGCCAGGAGTCGACAGGTGCATCCGGCATGATGGCCTTGATCTTCTCTTGATTGTGGCCAACACCCGTGGTGCCCCACATCCACGGCACGGCGTGCGCGTTGTTCGCGTCAACTTCCGCAAGCTTTGCCATCAGTTCTGGTGACATGTTGCCGATGTTGGAGAGTTTCGTCTTGTCGAGTTCTGCCCACGCATTCAGCGGCACCTGGCGCGCCAAATGGGGAGAGAGGTTTGGCGTCACGACATCGTAACCAGAATCTCCTGCGAGAATCTTAGTCTCAACTGTGTCGTTGGAGTCGAACACATCATAGGTGACAGTGTTTCCAGATTCTGTTTCGAAGGCTTTGATTGACTCCGCGCCGAAATAGGCTTCCCACGAATAGAGCCGCACGTCTCCAGCAAGTGCCGGCACGGATGCAAAAGCCAGAAGAGCAACGCCGCCCAGAAGCGATTTCAAAGTCATGTCCATTCTCCCGTGATTGTTATGCCGCCGGCATCAGCCGGGTTGGCGTTGGTTTGGTCAAGTCTTGATACAAATCATGTCGCCGGTCGCGGAACACGCCCCAGGTTCTGCGGTGCTTGGCGATGGTTTCCATGTCGAGGGCAGCCGTGATCACACCTTCGCTCACCCGGTCGGCTTCGGCGAGTTTTGCCCCCGTGTGATCAGCGATGAAGGATGAGCCATAGAACACCATGGAATCCGAAGCGCCCTTCTCGATGCCGACGCGGTTGGCGGCGATGAGCGGTGTGATGTTGGCCCCCGCATGACCCTGCATAACGCGCTGCCAGTGATCGCGCGAATCCCAGGCGGGATCGGACGGCTCGGAGCCAATGGCTGTGGGGTAGATCAGAATTTCTGCGCCTTTCAAAACCATGCAGCGTGCCGCTTCCGGGAACCACTGATCCCAACAAATGCCAGCGCCCACCTTGCCCACCGCCGTGTCATGCACCATGAAACCGGTGTCGCCATTGGCAAAATAGAATTTCTCGCTATAGCCCGGTGCATCCGGGATGTGGCTCTTGCGATAAAGGCCCAGCACCTTGCCATCGGCATCAATCATCGTCAGCGCGTTGAAGCGGCGGTTGCCATCTTCCTCGAAGAATGACACGGGGAGGACGACGCCCAGTTCCTTTGCAAGGCTGGAGAAAAGAGACACCGTGCTGTTGGCCTTGAAGGGTTTGGCCCGTTCCTTGTGCTTTGCATCGATATCGATGCAGAAGTAGGGGCCTTCAAAAAGCTCCTGCAACACAACCAGCTTCGCGCCGCGCCGCGCCGCTTCGCGCACATGCATTTCGAGTTTGTCGAGATTGGCTTTTGTGTTTTCGCCGCAGGCAATCTGCACCGCGCCGACGATCAAGTGTCCCATGGTGTCCTCACGTCGTTGATTTGGGTTGTTGCTGGGTTGAACAATGAATGCCGCCGCCTGCCTCGCCGATGGCATCGGTGTTGATGCTGACGACCTCGCGCCCCGGATAGAGCTGGCCCAGAATGCGGGCCGCTTCCGTATCTGCCTTGTCATCACCGAATTCAGCGCAGATCACAGCGTCGTTGCAGACATAGTAGTTGGCATAGCTGTTGACGAAGTCTTCGTATGTCGAGCGGATGTTGATGGGCTCCGGCACAACAACGATGTCGAGCTTGTTGCCTTGCGCATCCCGCGCCTTCTTCAAAATTTCATAGGTCTCAAATGCTGACGCGGACCACGGATCACCATCAACGATCTTTTCAGGCAACTGGATCATAACCTGACCCGGCTTCACATAACGGGCCAACGCGTCGATATGAAAATCGGTGATGTCAGCCCCGATCACGCCCGGTGCCCAGATCATTTTCTCGGCACCAAGTGCATCAAGCAGTAGTTTTTCCACTTCGTCATGTGTGCCGGCGTTGCGATTGGGATTCACCCAGCAACTCGCATGGGCTAGCACAGTGCCTGCACCATCCACCTCAACGCCACCACCTTCGCCCTTGATGCCATTGTCGAACATCTGAAGCCCCAGCTTCTCAGCGATGCGGCGTGCGATCTTGGCGTCATCAGCATGGGGTTGCTTGTTGCCCCAACCATTGAAGCCCAGTTCACTTGCAGCGATGTCACCTGCTTCATTGACAACAAATGTGGGTCCACTGTCCCTGCACCAGAGGTCTTGGACGGCCAGCGGCCAGACCTCCACATTGCCCTTCACCCACTGCTTGGCATCCTCTGCCTGTTCCGGGCGGGCCAGCAGAACAACAGGTTCAAACCTTGCAATGGTGCTGGCGATCAGCGCGATCTTTTCGCGAACGGCATCAAGATCTTCCTGGCTGCCATAGATCGATTTGACGGCTGGCCACTGCATGAAAGTGCGTTCGTGTGGGTCGGATTCCAACGGCATGAAATAGCCCGCCGCTTTCGCAGACTTCATATCATCTGACAGCGCGCCATTGTTCGCAAACAGGCCGCCAGACAGCCCGCCGAAGAGTGATCCCACCACTGAGCGCCGGCTCATCATGTCATTGCCCCCTCACCACCACAGGCTGTTCCTGCGTGATACAATGAATGGCGCCACCACCCGCCGCAATGGCGTTCACTTGCACCATCACCGCCTTGCGGTCCGGATAGGCTGATTGAATGGTGGCAAGCGCTTTTTTGTCTCCCGCAGTTCCGTAGCCGGGAACAATGACCCCGCCATTCGCCACATAGAAATTGATGTAGGAGCGGCAGAAAATGTTGCTCGTCATCTCCGCCTCAACCGCCTCTTCCAGAGGAATGACTTCGAAGGCGCGGCCCTTGGCATCGGTCTGGCTCAGCAGGCAGGCGAGGTTCTCCCTGGTGATGCGGGAATGTGGATCGGTTGGATCAGGATTGGTCTCAAACAGCACAACACCGGGGCGCACATAGGCACACATGCCATCAATGTGGCCATCGGTTTCCTTGTCCATTGGGTCGCCCGGCAACCAGATTATTTTCTCGACACCAAGCATGGCCTTCAATTCAGATTCGGCGAGCGCCTTGTTGACGCCGGGATTGCGGTTGGGATTGAGGATGCTGGTTTCGGTGATGATCAGCGTGCCCTCGCCATCCAGCGCAAAGGACCCGCCTTCCGTTGTCAGCCAGGATTTGCGCACTTCAGCGCCTTCCCGTTGCAAGATGCGGGCTGCGAGCCTGTCGTCTTCATCCCAGGGCGAATGTTTGCCGCCCCATGCGTTGAAATTCCAATCCACGCCGGCAAGCTTGCCGTTTGCATTGGTCAGGAATGACGGGCCGCAGTCGCGAGTCCAGAAATCGTCAACGGGCAGGCTAACGATTTCCGCAAGATTGCCCAGCCGCTTGCGCGCTACATCTGCGTGGTCCGGATGGGCTACGACTGTCACCGGCTCAAATTGTGAAATCGCTTCGACGATCTTGACATACTCATTCTGCATGGGGGCAAGCCGCGCCTCGTAAAGGTCTTGCCTGTGCGGCCAGATCATCCACGTCCGTTCATGACGCTCGAATTCGGCTGGCTTTATGAATGTGGCCCCAATTTGAGCACCATTCATTTGAATGCCGGATTTTGTATCTTGCTTGTGCATGACGCACTCCTCATGTGCCAGTAAATTCGGACAAGAGGGGCGCGTTTGCAACTGAGAAGCATTCCCTCTATAGGTGAATGCCATTCACATGAGACGTTTCCGCAACATTCCGCCGCTGCAATACCTTCTGGGCTTCGAGGCTGCTGCGCGGCTCGAAAGCTTCAGCAAGGCGGCGGAGGAATTGGGGCTTTCAGCCTCGGCCATCAGCCATGAAATGCGGTTGCTGGAAGAGCGGCTTGGACAACCCCTGTTCATCCGCCAGGGCCGCGCCATCTGGCTCACGGATGCGGGCCGCGACTATCAGCGCACGGTTATGCAATCTTTGGAGCAACTCGAAGGGGGCTACCGGCGACTTGAACCCTACCGCAAGCCCGGCAGTGTCGTGATTTACTGCGAAGCCGATTTTGCTGCGCGGTGGCTGCTGCCGCGGCTGGACGATTTGAAACGCACAGTGCCGTCATGCGAACCATGGATTGACACGTCAGGCAAAGCCATCGACTTCGAAAGCCTTGAAGTGAGTATCGCGATTGTGCGGAGCCGTGCCACAACAGGTAACTCTCCGACGCAGGACCTGTTCGAAGATGTGCTGGTCCCGGTGGCTTCGCCCAATTTAGTTAGAAAGACGTTGCAGAAGCCAGAGCATCTCCTGAGGCACCGCCTCATTCATGATGAAAGGCCGGAAGGGTGGAACGAATGGTTTGAAGCTGCGGGATTGTCGAATGCCGACAGCTCTGCTGGTTTGGATTTCAGTGACCGCGAGATGGCCCTCAAGGCGGCCGAGGCTACCCACGGCGTAGCACTCTGTACCCGTGTCTTTCTGGGAAATGATGTTCCAGGCAATACTCTTGGCAGGGCATGCGCAGGGGAACTCAAAACAGGTTTCACATGGCGCGTTCAAACCACCGAAAAGGAACTTTCGGACAACATCACGCAAAGAGCGTGGAACTGGTTTCGTCAGCGTACTGCATGGGACAAGACCCTTCGGCCTTGAACTGATGCATATCAATGGCAAAGCATAGAGCTTCTCCCTGAATATTTTGTGGTTCGCTTCTTTGAACAACTGCCCGTTTATCGATCAACGTTGACAAGCGTGCACAATTGTAGTGTCCTACCGAAAATCAAAACTTGTATGATAGGTACTCGATGGACGCCGCAGAAAATACTCATGCGCTATCTGACGCTGATGGAAGCCTCGTCTCGCGGGCCATGAAGGCGGTTAGTGACCATATTCGCGATGAGCAGCTCAAATTAGGCTTTCCAATCCCCAGTGAAGCCGCGTTTGCACTCAAAGTTGGTGTATCGCGCGCTGTGGTCCGCGAGGCTTTTCGGTCTTTGGCTGCGGTGGGTGTCATCGAGATTGGCAACGGTCGTCGGGCTCGCGTCGGAGGCATTGATGAAACGGTTTTGCCCATCATCCTCAATCATGCCGTTTTGACGGATCAGGTATCCATTCAACAGATTTACGATGTGCGCCGCACTGTCGAAATGCGCACGGTCACGCTCGCTGCCTTGCGCCGGACAGAAGAAGAGTCGTTGGAAATTCTGCGCCTCGCCGCAGCGATGGACCGGGATTTTGACACGCCCAATATCGTCAAGGAGCATGACATCGCGTTCCACGAGGCGATTTCGCGGGCATCGAAGAATCCTTTGTTTTCACTGCTCGTCAGTTCGTTCCGTGTGGTCACACAGCAGACCTGGCATATTGCGTGGAACAGCCGCGCGTCGGATGTGGAGCGCCGGGACTCAATGGCCTGCCACATGCGGATTGCTGATGCCATCGCGCGTCAGGATACCAAAGATGCTGCCGCGTTCATGGCAGAACATTTCGATAATTCGGTCAAGGTTTTGCTGGCGGCGGGGGTGACATAGAATCCCATGAAAATCACCTGCCTCGAAACCACCCGTATCGCTGAATTCGGCAATCTCTTGTGGTTGCGCATTCACACGGACGAAGGAATTACAGGACTGGGTGAAACCTTCATGCACCCTGGTGCAGTTGAAGCCTATCTCCACGAAGCCGTAGCGCCCCGCCTTCTGGGCCGCGACCCATTGAGCATTGATGCCATCTCGCGCGATCTGGTTGATCACCTGGGCTTTGCCGCGACAGGCGTTGAAACCCGCGCGGCCTCTGCTGTCGATATTGGCCTGTGGGATATCTTTGGCAAGTTCACCAATCAACCAATTGTGCAGCTGCTTGGCGGCTGGACGCGGAAAGAAATCAAAACCTACAACACCTGCGCTGGCACACACTACATGCGCAAGGGTGAACCGCAATCGACGAAGAACTGGGGGCTTGAAACTTCCGATCCGTCCCTTGGATTGAATGATCTTGATGCCTTTCTGAACCGTGCCGACGAACTTGCGCATTCGCTGCTCGATGAGGGAATCACGGCCATGAAAATCTGGCCGTTTGATATTGCAGCAGAGACATCGAATGGCTGGGCAATTTCCAACGAGGAATTGAAAACGGCACTCCGGCCCTTTGAAAAAATCCGCAAAGCCGTTGGCGACCGAATGGATATCATGGTCGAGTTTCATTCGCTGTGGCAGTTGATGCCAGCAATCCGCATCGCACGGGCGCTGGAACCGTTTGATACCTATTGGCACGAAGATCCGATCAAGATGGATACGCTCGGTGAACTGAAACGTTATGCCGAGAATTCCCGCGCACCTGTATGTGCGTCCGAAACCTTGGCAACCCGCTTTCGGTTTCGTGACCTGCTTGAGACGCAAGCCGCAGGAGTCATCATGCTTGATCTTTCGTGGTGTGGCGGCTTGTCGGAAGCGCGAAAAATCGCTGCAATGGCAGAAGCATGGAAGCTGCCTGTTGCACCGCATGACTGCACTGGACCTGTGGTTCTGGCAGCATCCACCCACCTTTCATTGAATGCACCCAACGCGCTGATCCAGGAATCAGTCCGGGCCTATTACAAGACCTGGTATCGCGATGTGGTCACACAAGTTCCGCCGGTCAAAAACGGTATGATCACCGTACCAGCGGGAGCAGGCCTTGGCCTTGATCTCCATCCGGAGATCGACAAGAGGTTCAACACGACAAGACGCCGAACAACACTTTAGAAAGCACTTGGAGGAGAACACAATGACTAGATCAAAAAGCCTGATGTTTGCAGCAATACTCTCAACCGTCTCGACCGCAGCGTTGGCGGCAGACCCGCTGGATATCGCATTTACAGTGCATTCCGGGGCATCAAATACATTCTGGCAAGCCGTGCAAAAGGGCTATGAAGACGCCTGCGCCAAGGTCGCTGCCACATGTCAGATGGTCTATGTGCAGACCGATGGATCTGCGCAAGAACAGGTCGCCAACATGGAAGCGGCGATTGCCCGCAAACCAACCGCCTTGATTACCTCGATTGTTGATAACACAGCCTTTGACGATGTGATCAAGCG
>JAYVKC010000059.1:0-2662 GCA_043768765.1 Hyphomicrobiales bacterium
GCCTTCTCCCGCCCTTTTCGCGGGAGAAGGTGCCCGAAGGGCGGATGAGGGAACTCATGCACAAACTTGCCCGCTTTGCCCCCACTCCGCCAGCGCCAATCTCACACCACGCAGCGTAAATATATCTCACCACCTCCGTGATTTCCCCTATGTTATCACACACCAACCTAAACCGATGGTGAACTATCTTGGCCAAACGCGATCTCCCACCTTTACGCGCTTTAACCGCTTTCGAAGCCGCCGCCCGTCTCGGCAGTTTCCGCGCCGCCGCCACTGAACTTGGCATCACCCGCTCTGCCGTCAGCCACCAAGTCAAACTCCTTGAAGACCGCATGGGCCTCACGCTTTTCCGCCGCGACGCCCGCCGCGCTGAATTGACCACCGTCGGCCAGTCCTATTACCCCACCATCAAGGACGCCTTCGACCAGATCGAAGCCCACACCAAAGCCGTCAAGCCTTCAACTGTCGATAATGAACTGACGATCCAGGTCTACGTCACCGTCGCCCTCAAATGGTTGATACCAAGACTTCATGATTTCGAACGCCGTTTCCCCGACATGAAAGTGCGCCTCTCCACCTCCTACATCGACTGGGATTTTGATGAGCGTAACGTCGATGTCGGCGTTGTGCTCGCCCGCAACAAATCCCCCGAACATTATTATGCGCCACTGTTCCAGTCCATGCTGGTGCCCGTCTGCTCACCCAAACTCATGCAAGGCGAAAATGCGCTGAAAACTCCCGATGATCTGAAAAAGCACAAACTCATCGACGTCTATACCGCCGAAGAAGACTGGCAAATCTGGCTCGACGGTGTCGGCGTCGAAAACACAAAAATCCAGAACCGCCTCTCGGTTGACAGTTATATTCTGGCACAGGAAGCCGCCATTGAGGGCAGGGGTGTCGCCATGACCATTGGCCCCTTCGCATCAGAAGAAATCAAACTGGGCCGCCTCGTGCAGCCTTTCCCATTGCGTGTGCCGCACAAGCACCAATGGTACTTCGCCTGCAATGCCGAACACCGCAAGAAAAACAAGATCAAACGTTTTGAGGATTGGTTGATGAAACAAGTGGCAACCGACCCCGCCCTCAGCGCCTATCGCATGCAAGGCAAAGCCGCATGACCGACGTGAGCCTTGATCCCGCCCGCCGCAGCCGCCGTGACGTCAATCGCCGTCCCGTCAGCCACGCCATCCCACAACAAAAACCGCTGAAAACCAAACGCCCGTTTCCGCCCACGAAACTGGTCAGCGATGATCAACTCGAAGCCATCCACCACGCTTCGCTGAAAGTGCTCGCCGAAATCGGCATGGACTTCATGTTGCCGGAGGCGCGTGACATTCTGAAAAAGGCAGGGGCCACCATCGACGGTGAACGCGTCCGCTTCGACCCCGCCATGATCGAACAGGCAATGAGCACGGCCCCGGAAACCTTCACCATCCACGCCCGCCATCCCAAGTGGAACATGGAAATGGGCGGCGATCACATCAGCTTCGGCACCGTAGGCTCCCCACCCAATTGTCACGACATCGAAGGCGGCCGCCGCACCGGCAACCACGCCGACTTCACCAAGTTCATAAAAATGGCGCAGCATTTCAACGCCATCGATTTCGTCTCGGGCTATCCGGTTGAACCCATCGACATTCACGCGGGCGTGCGCCATCTCGAAGTGTTGCGCGAAGTTGCCTTCCTCACTGAAAAACCCTTTGTCGCTTACTCCCTCGGTGTTGACCGCATCCGCGACGGTATTGAAATCGCCCGTCTCGCCCGTGGCATATCCCACGAACAGTTTGATCGTGAGCCCACACTGACAACAATCGTCAACACCAACTCGCCCTTGAAGCTCGATCCCAACATGCTGAACGGCATGCTGGAAATGAGCCGTCGCAACCAGGTCGTCTGCGTCACCCCCTTCACCCTCGCGGGTGCCATGGCTCCGGTCACAGTGGCAGGCGCATTGGTCGAACAAAACGCCGAAGCCCTGGCAGGCATGAGCTTCTGCCAACTGGTCAACCCCGGCTGCCCTGTCATCTACGGTGGCTTTACCTCGAACGTGGACATGAAATCCGGTGCCCCCGCTTTCGGCACGCCGGAATACATGAAAAGCACCATCATCGGTGGGCAGCTCGCAAGGCGTTACAAAGTGCCATTCCGCACCTCGAACACCAACGCCGCCAACATGATGGACGCCCAAGCCGCCTATGAAAGCGTGTTCTCCCTCTGGGCGCTCACCATGGGCGGCGGCAATTTCATCATGCATGGCGCGGGTTGGCTCGAAGGCGGTCTCGTCGCCAGCTTCGAGAAATTCGTGCTCGACTGCGACCTCATTCAAATGGTGAAAGCCTTCCTGCAACCTATCGAAATCAATGACGACGCCTTAGGCGTCGAAGCCATCCGCGAAGTCGGCCCCGGCGGGCATTTTTTTGGCGCACAGCATACGTTGGCGCGGTACTCCGACGCCTTCTACAACCCCATGGTTTCCAACTGGATGAACAACCAACAATGGGATGCCGCAGGCCGCCCCGACGCCATCCAACGCGCCAACACCCTATACAAACAATCCCTCACCGAATACGTTGAGCCTCCAATGGATGAGGCCACAAAAGATGCACTCAACGACTTCGTCAACAGACGCCTGCGCGAAGGCGGAGTGGCCACGGATTTT
>JAYVKC010000060.1:0-9005 GCA_043768765.1 Hyphomicrobiales bacterium
GTGAGCGCCGTGCTGTTCACGCGCATACCGACCGATGAACAGTTCGAACCGTTTGCCGAATATCACAGCTTTGGGCTTGCAGGCTCAAGCCGCAGTCAGACTCCTGATTGGATGGATATACATCTGCCGCCTGCATTTGCCTGGCTACAATCATTGAACGCGCGCTTCTGTCACTACAAGGTGTGTTCGACCTTTGACTCAAGCCCTGCGTTCGGCAACATTGGCCGCGCCGTTGAAATCGGTCTCAAGCAGTTCAATCAAGCGGTTGCACCGCTTGTTGTAGGAGCGCCACAGCTCAAGCGTTACACGTTCGCAGGGCACCTTTTCGCGGCATACCAGGGCGAAGTCCATCGCATCGACAGGCATCCGGTGATGCGGCAACATCCGGTGACGCCCATGCACGAGGCGGATTTGCGAGTGCATTTGGAACGACAAACGCAATTGCCGGTTTGCCTGGTCCAAGATGAATGGCCTGGTAACGGCATTGCGATGCTTGATGTGCATGACACCCAAACGCAACTCGCGGCGGGCCATCAGCTATTGCAACAGAACCTGACTTTTGTAGTGGGCTCTTCAGGTGTTGAATATGCAATGATGAAAGCGCTGGCTGGGAGCGATGATACAGCAGGAAAGACTGTTTTCGAAACTTTGCCTGCTGTTGAAAGACTTATTGCCGTATCAGGCAGCGTTTCACGCACTACTGAACGGCAGATCCATTACAGCCTTAAGCACGGTTTTGTCGGCATTGTTGCTGATCCATTGACATTGGCAGGGCCGGACAGAAATTCGCTTGTGCAAAGCCTTATCAACAAAGCGGCAGCGCTGATTGGAAACGGCAAAAGCGTTTTGGTTCACACAGCGCTTGGGCCAGCCACTGATGAAAGTCTAAAGATCGACGGCACGCCAGGTGCGCGCCAACGCATTGGCGAGGCACTTGGTCAAATTCTCCGATCTGTCATCCTGCAAACAGGTTTGAGGCGTGCTGCCATCGCCGGTGGAGACTCTTCCAGCCATGCATTGGGACAGCTGGATGTTCATGCCTTGACAACGCGATTTCCGTTAACTGCGACACCGGGCTCGCCGGTTTGTACCTGTTACAGCAATACTGGGGCATTCAACGGTCTGGAGCTTGCGATGAAAGGTGGCCAAGTGGGCGGCGACAACTATTTTGTGCAACTCAGGGAAGGACTGTCATGAATGCAGCGCCCATAGTCCTTCCTGCTTTCGATGTCATTGTCTGCGGCAGCCGCAAGGCAGCAAGGTGCCCTCGCCGTCCCCGCGGAAAGACTGTCAAGCCGTGGTGATTAGATTGGGTGGTGACGGGCTGGTCGTGGCCAGGACAATTTGTGAATTAGCTGAACCGAACATGTTTTACTCATTAATCGGACACTGAGAAACCGCACCCTTCCCCAAACGCCTTCCACGCCCTATCTATGTCCCTGACACCCGATTCACTGATTTGCGGAGCTCTCATGACTTTTGATCCTGTCACCCCCCACGCCGCCTTTTGGCCTTCCGTTATCCAACAGGAAGCCCGCGGCGAGCGTGTCTATGACCTTCCCTCGCGGCTGCTTCGCGAGCGCATCATTTTCATCACCGGACCGATAGATGACAATGTCGCTTCGTCCATTTGCATGCAACTATTGTTTCTTGAGGCCGAAAACCCCAAAAAAGAGATTTCCATGTATATCAACTCGCCGGGTGGCGTGGTGACATCCGGCCTATCGATTTACGATACCATGCAATTCATCCGGTGCCCGGTTTCTACTACCGTTATGGGGCAGGCGGCTTCCATGGGATCGCTGTTGCTGTGCGCCGGTCAAAAAGACATGCGCTTTGCCTTGCCGCACTCGAGTGTCATGGTTCACCAACCGTCTGGCGGTTTCCAGGGCCAGGTGACGGACATCCTAATCCACGCCCGCAACGTAGAAAATCTCAGGCGCAGATTGAACGAAATCTACGTCAAGCACACCGGTCGAACCGTCAAAGAAGTCGAGGATGCCCTTGAACGTGACAATTTCATGTCGGCCGAGGAGGCGGTTAAGTTCGGACTTGTCGATAAGGTATTGGAAAAGCGGGCAATTCCGGCTGAAGGAAAGTAACTTGCAAGGCCTGTGGACAGGCGGCAAGAATTGGTTAACCCGCAAACGCGCATTGTGGATATGAGTCGAAGAAATGCGCTAAGATACCCCATGCCGCAGGCGCTTGCGCAAGCCGTGGCACGAAAGGTGCACGGTAGGCAAGTTTGAAGGAGAAGTCATGAGCAAGAGTACAACCGGCGACAGCAAGAATACGCTGTACTGCTCATTTTGTGGAAAAAGCCAGCATGAGGTCCGCAAACTGATTGCCGGACCCACGGTTTTCATCTGTGATGAATGTGTCGAACTCTGCATGGATATCATCCGTGAAGAGAACAAGACGTCGCTTGCAAAATCCAAGGATGGGGTGCCGACGCCCAAGGAAATCCGCAAGGTTCTCGATGATTACGTCATTGGCCAGGATCAGGCCAAGCGTGTCCTTTCTGTGGCCGTCCACAACCACTACAAACGCCTCAACCATGCGCAGAAGAACGCCGACGTAGAATTGGCCAAATCCAACATCCTGCTGGTCGGCCCCACAGGATCAGGCAAAACGCTGTTGGCACAGACTTTGGCCCGCATCCTTGATGTGCCTTTCACCATGGCTGACGCTACAACCCTGACCGAAGCAGGTTATGTTGGCGAAGACGTTGAAAACATCATCCTGAAACTGCTGCAAGCATCTGACTACAATGTGGAACGTGCCCAGCGCGGCATCGTTTATATTGACGAAATCGACAAGATCAGCCGCAAATCGGACAACCCCTCGATCACCCGCGACGTGTCGGGTGAAGGGGTACAGCAAGCCCTGTTGAAAATCATGGAGGGTACTGTTGCATCGGTGCCACCGCAGGGGGGCCGCAAACATCCGCAGCAGGAATTCCTGCAGGTGGACACAACGAATATCCTGTTTATTTGTGGCGGAGCCTTCGCTGGTCTCGAACGCATCATCAACCAACGCAACAAGGGTTCAGGTCTGGGCTTTGGAGCCGAAGTTCGTGGTCCCGATGATCGCCGCACCGGTGCTGTATTGCGTGAACTGGAACCGGAAGACCTGTTGCGCTTCGGCCTGATACCTGAATTTGTCGGGCGCTTGCCTGTGATCGCCACTCTGGAAGATCTTGATGAGCCGGCGCTTGTGCAAATTCTCAGCGAACCAAAGAACGCCATGGTCAAGCAGTACCAACGACTGTTCGAAATGGAGGGCGTGAAGCTGGCCTTTGCCGACGAAGCGCTGAAATCCATCGCCCGCCGCGCCATTGACCGCAAGACCGGCGCCCGTGGCTTGCGCTCCATTATGGAATCGATCCTGCTCGACACCATGTATGATCTGCCGGGTATGGAAGGCGTGGAAGAGGTAATGATCTCACGTGAAGTAGTGGATGGTGACGCCAAACCTTTGTTGATTTACGCCGACCGCAGCAGTGACAAAATCAAGCTCGCGCCCGCATCTGCTTGAGGCATTGAATTTTCCGGACCCGGCCTCCACATGGGTTTGGACAGAAACACTCTGTTGCGACGGCGTTGCTTTTTTCTGAGCCGTGACAGATTTACCAAGACGTGATTCCATTGCCGCAAAACGATGGGATCAGGCTTAAGCTGCCGTGTTGCAGCAGAAGGACATAAGATGACAAAAAAGACGGGTCAATCCGCAACCGAAGTAGTCGCCGTATTGCCACTGCGCGATATCGTGGTGTTTCCCCACATGATCGTGCCACTGTTTGTAGGCCGCGAGAAGTCCATTCGCGCGTTGGAAGAAGTGCTGCGAGATGACAAGCGTATCCTGCTCGTTGCCCAGAAAAACCCGGGTGATGATGATCCTGCCATGAACGCGATGTATGACGTCGGCACCATGGCGCAGGTTCTGCAATTGTTGAAACTGCCGGATGGTACCGTCAAAGTGCTGGTCGAGGGCACTGAACGTGCCCGCATCAAGAGCTTTACTGACCGCGTTGATTATTATGAGGCGGCGGTAACTCCGTTGCCCAACGTGATTGACAACGACAAGGAAACCGAAGGACTGGCCCGTACCGTGGCCCAGCAATTCGAGAGCTATGTGAAGCTCAACAAAAAGGTGCCGCAGGAAACCCTGGCCACTTTGGGCCAGATCACCGATTTCGGAAAATTGGCTGATACCATCGCGGCTCACCTTGCCATCAAGATTGCCGACAAGCAGGCCTTACTGGAAGTACAGTCAGTGGATGCCCGGCTGGAGAAGGCGTTCCAGCTGATGGAAGGCGAGATTTCAGTTTTGCAAGTGGAAAAGCGCATTCGCGGCCGCGTCAAGCGCCAGATGGAAAAGACGCAGCGCGAGTATTACCTGAATGAGCAGATGAAGGCCATCCAGAAGGAACTGGGCGATGGCGAAGAAAAGGACGAGCTCGGCGAACTCGACAAAAAAATCAAGGAAACGAAATTCTCCAAGGAAGCGCGTGAGCGGGCCGAAGCTGAGATGAAGAAGCTCCGCCAGATGTCGCCCATGTCAGCTGAAGCCACTGTGGTGCGCAACTACCTCGACTGGATGCTGAACATTCCGTGGGCGGTGAAGAGCAAGGTCAAGTCCGACCTGGAATTTTCGCAGAATGTTCTCGATGCCGATCACTTTGGTCTCGACAAGGTGAAAGAACGCATCGTCGAATATCTCGCTGTGCAAACGCGAACAAGCAAACTGCGTGGACCCATCCTCTGTCTGGTTGGTCCGCCGGGAGTTGGCAAGACCTCGCTTGGCAAGTCCATTGCCAAGGCTACGGGCCGCGAATTTGTGCGCATGTCGCTGGGGGGTGTGCGTGATGAAGCTGAAATCCGTGGCCACCGCCGCACCTACATTGGCTCCATGCCCGGCAAAATCATCCAGTCGATGAAAAAGGCCAAGAAATCCAATCCGCTCTTCTTGCTCGACGAGATCGACAAGATGGGTATGGATTTTCGCGGCGACCCGTCAGCTGCCCTGCTGGAAGTTCTTGACCCTGAACAGAACTCGACTTTCATGGATCACTATCTTGAAGTCGAATATGACCTATCGAACGTGATGTTTGTCACGACTTCGAACACACTGAACATTCCGCCCGCCTTGCTGGACCGTATGGAGATCATACGCATCGCCGGTTACACCGAGCAGGAAAAAGCCGAAATCGCTGTCCGGCATCTGATTCCAAAGGCGATGGAAAACCATGGCCTCGACAAGAAGGAATTTGAAATCACGAAGGATGCGGTTTACGATGTTATCCGGCGTTACACCCGTGAAGCCGGTGTGCGAAACCTCGAACGGGAATTCAATACCCTGTCACGCAAAGCCGTGAAGGATTTGATGATGGCCAAGAAAAAGAAGGTCAAGGTCACGCCTGAAATCGTCGAGAAATACCTCGGTGTACCAAAATACCGCCACGGAGAAGCGGAGCGCGAAGACCAGGTTGGTGTTGTCACGGGCTTGGCCTGGACAGAAGTGGGCGGCGAATTGCTCACCATCGAGGCCCTCATGATGCCGGGCAAGGGCAAAATGACAGTCACCGGAAACTTGCGTGACGTGATGAAGGAATCCATTTCCGCTGCTTCATCCTATGTCCGCTCGCGTGCGCCTGTCATCGGTGTGAAGCCGCCGATGTTCGACAAGCGCGACATCCATGTGCATGTGCCGGAAGGTGCCACGCCCAAGGATGGACCTTCCGCAGGCATCGCCATGGTGACAGCCATCGTCTCCGTGATGACCGGCATCCCTGTCCGCAGGGATATCGCCATGACTGGCGAAATCACCTTGCGGGGTCGCGTTCTGCCGATCGGTGGATTGAAGGAAAAGCTGCTCGCGGCACTTCGTGGCGGCATCAAGAAAGTGATGATTCCGGAAGAGAATGTGAAAGATCTCGCAGACATTCCGGACAGCGTGAAATCCGGCATGGAGATTGTTCCCGTATCATTCATGGACGACGTGATGAAGCACGCACTGGTGCGTCTGCCTGTCGCCATCGAATGGGATGAAGAAGCAGAAGAAGCGGCTGCTGCGGCTCGTGCCAAAACGACAGGCGGTTCAGAAGCGGCGGTAACGCACTAACCGCGACCCTGTGTCAGCGCGATTTTCACCGCGAAAAACGCGAACACCGCCGCGAACGAGAAATCAATGCCCCGCATCACGCGGGGCTTTTTCTTGAGGTACAACACAAGTTTTTCCGCTCCGAGGACCAAGACGATGGAAAGCGGAATGTTGATCACCACAAAATAGAGCCCCAGAAACAGCATCTTCCCCGTGATGTGCGGATCACCGGCTGAAACAAACTGCGGCAGGAATGTGATGAAAAACAAAACTACTTTCGGGTTTGACAGATTCACCATCACGCCGGTCATGAAACTGTTCATCGACGAAATCGGTTTCTGCTCGGTCAATTTCACATTCAGTGATGACCCGCTGCGGATGGCATCAAGGGCGAGCCACAAAAGATAACCCGCCCCCACAATCTTCAAAACAAGAAATCCTGTCTGTGAAGCAGCGAGCAAAGCCGATACGCCAAACGCCGCCAGAAAAGTGTGAACAAGGCAGCCCAAATTTGCCCCCATCGCAGATGCGATTCCAGCCTCTCGCCCGTTCGCCATGGTCCGCGCCAGAAACAAGCTCATGTCTGGCCCCGGCGTTATGAACAACAGGATAGAGGCAACCGAATAGGCCAGCAGTGTGGCGAGGTCAGGAACGAGGGTCATGCCACCACCAATACCAGAAAGCAAAATCTGTTGCGAATCTGCCATGCCGCAGCCCAATACTTGTCGCCATGAACAAGAGGGAACTCATTACCAAGGTCGCACACGACACCAAACAGTCGCGGGCCGAGGCGGAGGAAGTTGTTGACAGTGCGCTGGAACACATCATCAAGGCCTTGGGCGAGGGCGATGACGTGCGCATTGTGGGCTTTGGCGTGTTCAGCGTGACCGAACGCGCCGCGAGCAAGGCCCGCAATCCAAAAACGGGTAAAATCATGAAAATCCCGGCTTTCAACCGGGCCCGCTTCAAACCCGGAAAACTGTTGAAGCAGGCCGTGAAAACCTGACGGCAACACGCTGATACCAAAGTGTATTAACTCCTCGCGTCCTTGGAACCCACGTGCCTTATTTTGTTTCTGCACTTGCCATTGCCTGGAGCAGTCACTAAGACGCAGGTCTTGGAAGGGCGATTAGCTCAGTTGGTAGAGCGCTTCGTTTACACCGAAGATGTCGGGAGTTCGAGTCTCTCATCGCCCACCATTTCCTGTCAAATCAGCTGCAACGCCCGCAAACTTGAATGTCCATTCCGCCCTATGATGATATGGTCGTGGATCAGTACATTCAGTTTCTCGCCCGCAGAGATAATTTTCTTTGTCATGTCCACATCCGCCATGCTGGGTGTCGGGTCGCCTGACGGGTGGTTGTGCACCAGGATCAGAGCAGTTGCTGAAAGCTCCAGCGCCCGCTTCATCACTTCGCGTGTATAGACAGGCGTGTGATCTACGGTGCCTTCCTGCTGCACCTCGTCAGCGATCAACTGGTTTTTCTTGTCGAGAAACAGGATACGGAACTGTTCGCGTTCGGCGAAGGCCATGGCCGAATGGCAGTATTCGATGATGGCATTCCAGGTGGAAAGCACGGGTTTCCTGAACACCTCGCCCTTGGCCAGCCGCACTGCGGCAGCCTGGATGAGTTTCAGTTCGACCACCACCGCATCACCTACACCCTTCACTTCTTTCAGACGCTCAGCGGGCGCACTGATCACCTCAGCGAAGGAACCGAACCGCGCCATCAGCGCCTTTGACAAGGGTTTGGTATCGCCACGCTTGAACACCCGAAACAACACCATCTCAAGCAATTCGTAGTCAGCCAAGGCAGCTTGTCCCGCCAGCATGAAGCGTTCGCGCAACCGCTCGCGGTGGCCTGCCAAGCCGTCGCCGAAATCAGTTGCTGACTCTTCCATGTCAGGCCCGGTAGGGCGGGCAGTTGAGGCCCTTTGGTGAAACGGTGAAAACCTCGCAACCCGTCTCGGTCACGCCGATCGTATGCTCAAACTGCGCCGACAGCGAACGGTCACGTGTCACGGCGGTCCATCCGTCATTGAGAATCTTCACGTGTGGTTTGCCCAGATTTATCATGGGCTCAATGGTGAACAACATGCCCGCTTTCAATTCGATGCCTTCACCTTGCCTGCCATAATGCAAGACGTTGGGCTGATCATGAAAAACCTGTCCCAACCCGTGCCCACAGAAATCCCGCACCACCGAGCAGCGTTCGCCTTCCGCAAAAGTCTGGATGGCGTGGCCGATGTCACCCAGATGTGCGCCCGCCCGCACAACGGCTATGCCGCGCATCAGGCTTTCATAGGTGATTTCCACCAAGCGTTCTGCCCGACGCGGCACCTCGCCGATATTCACCATGCGTGATGTATCGCCAAACCAGCCATCCACAATCAAGGCGATGTCGATGTTAACAATGTCGCCATCCAGCAAGGGTTTGTCATTCGGCATGCCGTGGCAGACGACATGATTGATTGAAGTGCAGACGGCGTGGTTGTAGCCGCGGTAGAAGACCGTCGCCGGGATGGCTTTGTTGTCCCGCGCAAAGTCAACGCACAGCTTGTCGAGTGCCGCGGTGGTAACACCGGGTTTTGCCTCCATTACCAAAAGGTCAAGCGCTTCAGCCGCCAGCCTCCCAGCCTTGTGCATCGCGGCAAAGGCTTCCGCCGGGTGAATTTTAACTCGCCCAATTCGTGTCTCGTGATCAGTCTTTGTCGTCATGGTTCTACTATGGGGATTTCGCCAAAAATCTCGATTTCCGATGCTGCCATCTTGCACTTCAGTGCAACCGCTTCAACGCCAGCGTCTCTGGCCACCAGATACGCCTTCACATAGTCGGGATCAAGATCAGTAGCGAAAGTAAACCGGGTGGGCGATGCACATTGCACCAGATAAACCATTACGG
>JAYVKC010000061.1:0-23842 GCA_043768765.1 Hyphomicrobiales bacterium
CACCCCGGATACCTGGGACCCCATGCTGCCGGGGGTGGATGTGAACAGGTATGCCTATGCGGGCGGTGATCCGGTGAATGGGAGTGATCCGAATGGGCACAGTACCAACATCGTGGGCCTTGTATCGGGAGTTCAACCAGCAAGATCGTATTCGTGGTCAAACATTTTTGGCACGTACACGGTGATGAAGTTCAATGGCATACAGGTCAGCACCACGAACTCCACGAACCCACAAGCAACAGCGCAACACTATGCAAACATAGTCAATAGCGTTGGCACTCTGGCTTCGTATTGGTCGAATGCCAATCTTCCTTCACAGATTTCGAAAACGACCGTCCAAACTTGGGTGGCGCAAGCAATCCAAAGTAACGCATGGTTTACGCAACTCGGAATAAATGCAGCAACTCGAGCCAGTGCAGAGGCGGGCCGCGTTGCCTGGTTTGGAGCTAAGTATTGTTGTGGTTCATCGTCGATCTTCTCAGGTGGGTCATGGGATATCAAACAGTATGGCGCTGCCTTTGAAAACATTGGGAATGCGCTCTACGGCTATTTGGGACGAGCCACAGGGCTGTCCGCTTGGCAACTGCGGGGAGCGGCCGGGGCCGCTCAGCGTCCGGGACAGAGGAATGGAGTTCCGTATGGGACTTTTCGGGATCTAAATATCTCGAACTTCTTCAGCGGGTATGTCGGAGATGATCCCATTGACTACTATCACGTTGGGATAGGTATCGATTCTTGGGATCAAGGCGTGAATCCCGTGCTATACTTGAAGTAAGTATCGATGTCAGGTTCGGACACAAACACTCACCGCAAGAAGCCAAGCAGGTCTCGCAAAATTGTTCTGCTCTTGCTTCTTGCTTCACTTTGCGCATTGGCCGCAGTAATTGGGTCATTCAGTGGGTCAGAACGTGAAGATCCACTTTGGTTTCTCTTTTCTGACTATACCAAGCTGCACAGTACGCAGGACCAGAAGTCCAAAAAGTTTATCGAACTTGGCTCATTCAATAATGCGACCTCTACCGGCTATGAGGTAAACATTTTTGACGCAGACAAAGCGGATCGAGACAGGTACGACTTCACTCGAAGGGCCATAATTTACATAGGTTCCAGCCAACCCCATCCAGAACATATCGAATTCGACGGCAACTGTTACTTTATCGTTGCTGAACCAAGTGGGTATGTGACGGGTATATGGCGCGATCCAACGACAGGCGTAGAGTTATGCTTTTACGTGCTTACGCCACAAGGAGAAAAATACATCACTGAAAAGTAGGTTCGAAAAAGTGTTTCGTTTACACTTACGACACTGCCGCCCGGCTGTCGGGCCTCACCAGCTCGGCCACCACCGCCACTGACAACGGTGTGCTGCTCTCCGGCATCACCTACAATGCCGCAGGCCAGACGCTGGCCATCACCTATGGCGATGGCACAACGGGCACGTCCGGGGATGTGGTGTCGACTTACGCTTACGAGGATGCGCGCGGCTGGCTCGCCAGCGTGCAGACCAGGGTGGGCACGAACCGGGTCATGGATTTGATCTATGCCCGCAACGACGCCGGCCAGATCACGTCGATCAATTCGGTGGATTATGACACGCGCGATTGGACTTACGCTTACGATGGCGTGGGCAGGCTCGCCAAGGCGAAGAACCTGGCCATGACGCCAGCCGCCATTGCCGCTGCCCTGCCGGACTTCGCCTACGATCCCGCCGACAACATGGTGTTCAACTCGAAACTCTGCGGCGGCGGGGCGGCCAACCCCAATCCCAACATGGATTACGGCAGCCAGGGTGTGTCCTGGGGCCGGCCGCATGGGGTGAAGACGCTGTGCGGGGTGGCGGTATCGTACAATGGCAATGGCAACACCATGGGTTATGACCCGGACGGGAACACTGGGCCGCTTGCGCCGCGCACGTTCGTCTACGATGGCGAGAACCGGCCGGTGGTGGTCCTGTCATCCCATGCCAGCAGCACGCTGCCCACCACC
Organism: Hyphomicrobiales bacterium; assembly: GCA_043768765.1. GTDB lineage: Bacteria > Pseudomonadota > Alphaproteobacteria > Rhizobiales > Aestuariivirgaceae > Aestuariivirga. The sequence continues at coordinate 1,987 of JAYVKC010000061.1, forward strand.
ACCGTCTATGAATACGGCCCGGATGGCGAGCGGACGAAGGGAATCGAACCCTCGTATGCAGCTTGGGAAGCTATGGCAAGGCGTTGATTTCTCCCAACCGCATTCCCTGAACTATCGTTTCGCCAGCTATCGGAAAATGACATGCGACCTCGCGACCTGAAACCATCCTGTTCAGTTGTGGGCGTTCTAACACGCAGCGCGCTTGCGAAACCGGGCAGCGGGGGTGAAAACGACAGCCGGATGGTGGATTTACAGGGCTCGGCATATCACCTGTGAGAATGATGCGCTGGCGTTTGCCTGCTTTTTCAATATCTGGCTGCGGCACCGCTGAGATGAGCGCATGTGTGTAGGGATGCGATGGTCTGCTGAAAATGTCCTCCGCGTTGCCGAGTTCCACAATCGAACCAAGATACATCACGGCGATTCGGGTTGAAACCTGCCGCACCACGCTGAGATCATGGGCGATGAAGACGTAAGTGAGTTTGAGGCGCTCTTGCAAATCGGCGAGGAGATTGACGATCTGTGCCTGCACGGAAACATCGAGAGCAGACACAGGCTCATCAAGAATAACTAGCTTCGGTTCAAGGGCAATGGCCCGGGCAATGCCAATGCGTTGGCGCTGGCCACCGGAGAATTCATGGGGATAGCGGTTGGCATGGTCTGGCAGAAGGCCGACTTGTTCCAGCAACGTGTCAACGCGCTTTGTGACTTCGCTTTCGGTCAAATCCAAATGGATGCGCAAAGGTTCAGCGACAAGCTCACGCACGCGGCGGCGCGGGTTGAGAGACGCAGATGGGTCTTGAAACACCACCTGGATTTTTTGGCGCAGCGGGCGCATTGCGCTCGTGGAAAGGCGCGAAATGTCGGCGCCGTCAAACATCAGTGTACCTTCGGTGAGGTCATAAAGTCTTGAGAGACATCGCCCCAAGGTCGACTTGCCACAACCTGACTCACCGACCAGCCCCAAGGTTTCGCCCGGCATGATAGAGAGTGAAACATTATCGACAGCGTGAACCGTGCGCACACCTTGCGCGGAAAAACGCGAGCCCACGGTAAACCGTTTCGATACATTGCTGGCTTGATAAAGCGGTTCGGCACTCACGATTGTTGCTCCAAAAAGCAGGCAGCTGCATGAGTTGAACCGACGAGTGCCGGCTTGTTTTCGCAGGCATCAAATTTCCTGGGACAACGCGGGCTGAATGCGCAACCTTTGGGAAGATTGAAAAGAGAAGGCGGCGTTCCCGCTATTGAGCGCAATCGATGGGGCCGCACGCCTTCGAGCGGCGGAATGGAATCAAGCAGAGCGCACGTATATGGGTGGCGCGGGGATTTGAAGATATTTGCCTTTGTGCCACGTTCAACAATGCGGCCTGCATACATGACCGCGATCCGGTCCGCGAGTTCAGCCATGACACCAAGATCATGGGTGATGAACACAACGGATGAGCCATGAGACTTCTGCAGGCGCTTGATGAGATCAAGGATTTGCGCTTGCACTGTTACATCGAGGGCTGTTGTCGGTTCGTCTGCAACCAGCAAAGCGGGGTTGCAGGAAAGTGCCATGGCGATCACAGCACGTTGGCGCATGCCGCCTGACAATTGATGGGGATAGCGATGCACGGCTTCTTCGGGCTTTGGAAAATTGACTTCCGCCAGCAAATCAATTGCGCGTTTCCAGGCCTGTGCCTTGCTGAATTTGTTATGGGCGAGGATTTGTTCAGCAATCTGAAAGCCGATTTTATAGACCGGCGTCAAGGCCGTCATGGGGTCCTGGAAGATCATCGCAATTTCCCGGCCACGCAAGTGCCGCAGCTGTCGTTGTGGCATGCCCACGAGTTCCTTGCCGCGATACCGAATTGATCCTTCGATGATGGCATTGGGATCGGTGACGAGGCCCATTACGGCCAACAGCGTCACAGTTTTTCCAGAACCTGACTCGCCGACGACACCAAGTATTTCACCTTCATTGACGTCAAAGGAAACACCATCAATCGCGCGGGCCACCCCTTGCTCAGTGCGGAATGAAACTCTGAGATCGCGGACCTGCAAAATCATGCGGCGCGCACCCGCGGATCAAGGAAGATGTAAACGAGATCGACAACCGCGTTGGCCAACACCACAAAGAACGAAGCATACAACACTGTGGTCATGATGATCGGAAGATCAAGATTGACGAGCGCATCATAGGTGAGCTTGCCAACGCCCTGCAGGCCAAACACCACTTCAGTGAGCAAAGCTGATCCGCCCACCAGAACGCCAAAATCCAAGCCAAACAATGTCACGAACGAAATCAATGAGGTGCGCAAGGCGTGGCGCAAAATGATGCGTGTTTCGGAAAGTCCTTTGGCGCGGCCGGTTCGAATGTAATCTTCTTGCATCGCCTCCACAATGCTGGCCCGCAACACGCGACCGTAAAGTCCGATGTAAAGTATGGATAGCGTGATCCAGGGAATGACAAGTGTGAGAAACCAGCCTTTTGGATCAGTGCTGAAATTTTTGTATCCAAGAGGTGGCACCCACGAGAACAACCAGGTGTCGTGATAGCGACTTTGCGTGATGAGATTCATCACTTCACCCAGCCAATAGACAGGCATTGAAATGCCGATGAGGCCGAGAATCATCAGAGATTTGTCGATCCATGTGCCCTTGCAGGCGGCTGCCACAACACCGATGATAATGCTGAAAACCACCCAGAGGACCGCAGCACCAAACACAAGAGAGAGTGTGACGGGGATTGTATCGAGCACTGCAGGAACCACTTTCCAGCCGCGATTGACGAAAGATGTGAGATCGCCAGTCACAAAAATCTTTTTCATCATGATGGCATATTGCACATAAAACGGCTGATCGAAGCCGAAGCTCAGGCGCACGGCTTGCAGCACTTCGGGTGATGCATTGCGACCGGCCAATCGCGCTGCAGGGTCAACACCCGGGGTGGCAAAGAAAATCAGGAACACCAACATGCTGATGCCGAACATCACAAAGAGCATTTGTCCCAGACGTTGCAACACGGCGAGTAGCATCAGTCGCGTCCCAGTCTGATCTTGGAACGGGGATCAAGTGCATCGCGCAAGCCATCGCCAAAAATATTGAGGGACAGCACGGTGATGACGATTGCCATGCCGGGGGCCAATGCCACCACGGGGCGCGAATAGAGCAAGCCTTGCCCGTCTTGAATGATGGTGCCCCAACTCGCATCAGGTGGCTGCACGCCGATGGAGAGAAACGACAGTGCAGATTCCGTCAACATGTTGAGCGCCATCATGATCGGGACAAACACAATCAGCGTCGTTGTCACGTTCGGCAGGATATCAAGAAACAGAATGCGATGGCTCGGCGCACCAAGGCCGATGGATGCGAGCACGAACTCACTCTTTGCAAGCGCCATCACTTGGCCGCGAATGGGCCTTGCCACATAAGGAATATAGATCAAGCCAATGATGAAGATGGGAAGCCACAGACTGCCCGATTCAATTGTGATGGGGCCCAAGCGAATGCCATCCCGCAACAACACAATTGAAAGCGAGATCGCCAACAAATAGATTGGGAATGCCCAAAGTATGTCAAGAACACGCGAAATCACCGTATCGGTCACGCCACCGAAAAATCCAGCTGCCATACCAGTGATGGCTCCGACAACGAGTGTGAACAGCGTTGCGGCACTTGCAATCAGCAGTGAATTCAACCCGCCATAAAGCAGCCGCGCCATGACATCGCGCCCTTGGTTGTCAGCACCCAGAAAGTAGCTGCCAAATTTCCAGGTGGGTCCAATTGGGTTGTAGCCCAGACCAAGTCCCTCGGTGGATTGTTCCATCACAGGCACCTGCTGACTGTCAATCAACACTGTCGCATCAAGTGTGGACCGGAAAGGATCAACGCCCGCCCAAGATGCATAGAGAGGTGCCAACAAGCACGCCGCTACAACCAGCATAAAAACCGCGAGCGCTGCAAGGGCCGCACGATCCCGCACCAAACGGCGAAAGGCCGTGGCCCAAGGGCCGCGGCTTTTCTGCTGTATCGCAAGTGTTTCGGCAGTCACAACAATGTGGGTTCATTGCACCCAGGATTGTGTGACCATCCAGTAGAATTGCGAATTGAACTGGAAGTTGCCAACGCGCTTTGAAATGAAGTCGAGATGTTTTGGTGTAAACAAAGCTACAGCCGATGCTTGGTCCGTCACAGCCTTGTCAATTTCAGCCCACATTTTGTTGGCTGCGTCAGGGTCCGTCACGCCCAGGGCAAGGGCCGCATCCATTTTGGCCTGGATGTCCTTGTCACAGAAGCCTGCGATGTTAATTGAGCTATCGGACCCTTCGGTGAAGCTGGCACATCCAAACAGAATGTTGAGGAAGTCTGATGCAGCGGGATAATCCTGATACCATTGCGTCAGCGACATTTGCACCTTGTTGTTGGTGTTCTGAATGTAAGTGAATTGGATGTTGCTGGAGATGGGCTTCACTTCAGCAACGTAACCCAGATCGTTCAGCACTGTTTGCATATACGTGCCAATGGCTTTTGGCACAGCCTTGTCTTCAACAATCAACTGAACCTTTTGGCCTTTGGTGCCGGATTCCTCAACCAGCTGTTTGGCTTTTTCCATGTCGGGGGCTGACCATTTTGCGCCTGGGTCCTTCGAATAGGGGCAATAGGGCTCGTGTCCAGGAAAGCCTGGTGGCAGAACCTGACACACAGGTTGCGCCAACACCGGCCCACCAAACAGATTGACCAGCGCTTTACGGTCGATGGCATAGCTAACAGCTTGCCGCGCTTTCACATTGTCGAAGGGTGCAAGCCTCGTGTTCATCGGAATATACCACCACGCCGTAAGCGGGGTCACAAACACCTGGTCTTTGAACTTGGTACCCATTTCCGCAAGTCGGTCTGCCGGTGGTTCGTCAAACATCCAGTCAGCTTCGCCATTCTGCACGGCTGTGACCTGGGCTTCCTGGGTGATGCCGAAATCATATTGTACCACATCAGGGTAACCATCAGGCTGGGCCTGTTCGCTCCACACCTTGAAATGTGGGTTGCGTGAGAGGGTCATGCCTTTGTTGGGGTCATAAGCCGAAATCGCATAGGCCCCTGTGCCTGGCAACGGGTTAGTGCCTACATCTTCGGTTGGCGAGTCAGCAGGCAAAATTGCGGCATGCGGGAGAGCGAGCTTGTCAAAAATTTCAGCGTCGGCGCGCACCAGATTGATTGTCACAGTGCCTGCGGCCTCATCACCCACCACGCCACCTTCAAGCGTGCAGGTTTTGGGCTCCTTCAAACATTTGTCCGCCCCCACGATGACGGAATAGAAGCCACCTGCCGTCGGGCTTGATACTTTGAAGATGCGTTGCAGTGACGCCACCACATCTTTCACACCAAGTTCCTTGCCGTTGGAGAACATGATGCCTTTGCGGATTTTGAAGACATAGGTTTTGCCATCATTGGTGGGTACAGGAATTTCCTCTGCAATGTTGGCAACTTTCTGAAATCCTTCGGCACCTGCGGCTTTTTTAAAACCCACCAAGCCGTCATAAAGCGATTGATAAATCTGCCAATATTGCAGTGTGTAATTGATGTGCGGATCAACCGAACCGGCGGCAGAACCTGCAACCAAGCGCATGGTGCCACCACGATGTTCTTTCATGTATTCAGCAGAGGCTGGCGCGGCCATGTTGAAGGCCAGAAGTGCAGCTGCTGCGGCACCCAAAATGTTCTTTCTCATGTGTCTCGCTCCCTTGTTTGAACGGTTAGTCATTATCATTCAAAAATTTTCCGACATGGGCCATGCACAGCTCTTGTTCTTCGACGTGGGGCATGTGGCTGGAGTCGGCGTAAATCTCGCCGATGGCGCCCTTGATCCTGTTTTTGAAAGGCTGGCAACAGGCGGGGGTTGCCTCATCGTAATATCCTGACAATACATAAGTCGGCACATTGACGAGGTGCAGCCTGTCGATGACGCTCCAGTTTTTCAACGTGCCGACAACAAAGAATTCATTGGGTCCGTTCATGACATTGTAAACCGTTGGATTGCGCGTCACCTGTTCAAAGGTCTCGGTCACTTCTTTCGGGAAAGGCACCACGCGACAAACATGGCGCTCATAGACCCACATGGTGGCTTTCTGATATTCTTCACTCGCCGTCGTGCCTGCGGCTTCATGTGTGTTCAGCGCATCTTGAATGGGTTGCGGCATCAGACTCCGCATGCGGGCAGCCTCGCTCATCCACAACGCCATGGAGGCTGGTGAATTGGCGATCGTCAACGACTTCAAACCTGCAGGTCGCGTGGTTGCATACTCCGCACCGAGCATGCCGCCCCAGCTTTGCCCCAGCACATGGAAGGCTTTGCGCTGGCCCAGGTGATCCACAAGATTGTCCAACTCATCAATGAATAGCTGCACGGTCCAAAAATCTCCGCCTTTGTCAGGCAGCAAAGTGGAATTGCCACATCCCAATTGATCGTAATGAATAACCGCGCGATCTTTGCTTGCGAGAAGCTTGTAGGCATCAATGTAATTGTGGGCGGCACCTGGGCCGCCGTGCAGCAAGAACAGTGGAGGTTTTTTCGATCCAAGATCGCCCGTGATGCGATACCAGGTTTCGTAAGGGCCGAACTTTGCGCGGCCTTCGGTTTGTTTGAGTGCGGGCATTTTTGCGCCTCGTTCCAATCCCAGAAAGCGAAAGCCTATCGCGTCAATCGCAGACTGGCAATCAGGATTAAGTGATTGACAGTTTTGTCGCAGCGCGTCAGCTTTATCACCCATGAAATGTACCCACACCATTCATGACCACAGCTGCCACCATGGCTGGAACAACGCCAATACTCCCGCGCTCACAGTCAAGCCTGGGGAAACCGTTGAGTTCCACACGCAGGATGCCAGCGGCGGTCAGCTTAACGCAAAGTCTACGCTGGCTGATTTGGGAAAGCTTGATTTTGGCAAAGTGAACCCCGTCACTGGGCCGGTTTTTATTGATGGTGCGGAACCAGGTGACGCACTTAAAGTCACGCTGCTAGAATTTGGGGCATCGGGCTGGGGGTGGACTGCCAACATTCCGGGCTTTGGTTTGTTGGCCGATCAATTCAAAGACCCTGCCCTCAACATTTGGAAGTATGATGCAACGACTTTGGCTCCGGCATTGTTTGGCGCATCGGGTGCACGCATTCCCTTGAAGCCATTCTGCGGCACCATTGGCCTTGCGCCCGCCGACGCCGGCCAACATTCGGTTGTCCCTCCACGGCGCATGGGCGGCAATCTGGATATTCGCGACATCGCAGCAGGAACAGTACTCTACCTTCCCGTTGAAGTGGCGGGCGGGCTGTTCAGTCTGGGTGACACCCATGCCGCCCAAGGTGATGGTGAAGTTTGCGGCACAGCCATCGAAAGCCCTTGCACCGTTGCAGCAAAACTTGAACTGGTAAAAGGTGCCAACCTCGCCTTCCCACGCTTTACAACACCTGGCCCCGTCACGCGCCACTTGGATGCCAAAGGCTATGAAGTCACAACAGGCATCGGGCCAGACCTTATGGAAAACGCGCGGGCCGCTGTCTCCGGCATGATTGATCTTCTCAGCAAGCGGCACAAATTGAGCGCCGTTGACGCTTACATGCTTTGCTCAGTGTGCGGCGATCTCAGGATCAGCGAAATCGTCGACATGCCCAACTGGGTTGTGTCGTTTTACTTCCCACGTGTGGTGCTGGACTGACCAGCAACAAAACCAGACACTGCAGCAGGCGAAGGGAATTGAACCCTCGCATGCAGCTTGGGAAGCTAAGGCAAAGTGTAGAAATTGCGGTCTCGCGTTCCCTGATCGGGTCATTCCCACTTATAAAAATCTGCCGCAAAGAAATCTGCGACCGCAACGATACAGTGAACTCTCGATTTTAACTTGAAACCGGCATTGTGTCCCGCGACATGACTTCGGCAATTCCTGCAGCGACGATCAACACGGCCCCCACAATCTGAAGTGGGGCGAGTGATTGAGAAGAGAGAAGTGAGATAGCAGTGGTTCCAACCACCACTTCCATCATCAGCAAGACGCCGACGCGGGCCGATGACAGCCGTGACGTGGCCCAGATCACCAGCACATTGGGCAGTGCAAAGAGTGCCAGGCCGACAACAGCCGCCAAAAGAATTGTGCTTGCGTCAGAACTGGCGGCAAGCACCTTGGGAGCAAGTCCGGAAAGTGCCAGGGCCAGAAGCCACGTCGACACCAACCCCGCGATTGAAAACTGCATCAGGCGCGCCCAGCTGTGGTGTCCGTTTTCCCTGCTGGAAAGAGATGTGCCAAAGGCCCAAAGTGCGCCACTCGACAGCGCAACCCAATCGCCAAGATTTCCTGGAATGGGCAGGCTGGTTGCTCCCAACACCAGTGTTATTCCGATGAAGCCAGAAATGATCACCACTGCGCGGATGATGCCGATGCGCTCCCCGTAAAGCGCTTTCCCCAATAGAATGCTCCAGACCGGCGTCAGGTAGAACAGCAGTATGGTATTGAAGGGATGCGTCAGCAACAGCGCGAAGGTGTAGAGCGTGAATGCAACACCCATGATGGCGAGGGAGAGTGGCGCATGCGCCAGCATCCGCTGCTCGCCATTCAAAATGAGTCCGGGCAATGCGCACAGAGCAGTAGCCGCGTAAAAGATTGAACTCGAGAGGCCAACGCCAAGGCCAAGTCTTTCGAACTCACCCAGCGGGTACCAAAGAAAACCCCAGAGCGAGCCAGCGAGCATCACGCCCAAAGACGGCAGGACCTGCGCAGGTTTCACGCAGCCATCCCCAGTTCCATTTTCCTTTTTTCCGCCCAGGCTCCAATCAACCGGCTGGCGATGATGCCAATAAAGGCAATGCCCAACCCGGCAAGAAGTCCGCGTCCGGTGTCTGCGCCAGGCAATGCCTTGTAAATTTCCTGACCCAGATCGCGTGAACCGATCAGCGCGGTGATTGCCACCATCGCCAGTGCCATCATGATGGTCTGGTTGACGCCGAGCATGATTTCCGGAAGTGCAATCGGCAATTCCACTTTCCACAGACGCTGCCACTTGGTAGTGCCCGAAGCGGTGGCGGCTTCAATCACGGTTTGAGGCACGCGTTGCAAGCCAAGGTATGTGTAACGGATGGCAGGCACCGTGGCGTAGAACAGCATGGCGATGACGTTGGACAGATCGCTGGTCTGGAACAGCATGATCACCGGGATCAGATAAATGAAACTGGGGAACGTCTGCAACAAATCGCAAATGCCGGAAATCACCCGCGCAGCGGTTGCACTGCGCGAACTCCAGATGCCAAGCGGAACGCCGATGAGAATGCACAAGATGGTGCAGCCCGTGACCAGATAGACTGTCAGCATCAGCGGCACCCAAAAGCCTGCCAGCAGCATAAAGCCTAGACAACAGATGGGAATGAGAGCCAAACGCAATCCGCCGAAATGCCAACCCAGAAGCCCCAGGGTGCCGATGACCGTTGTCCACGGCAGCCACAAGTAAAAATCCCGCATCGGCAGCAAAAGCCAAATGGTAATCGTGTCACGGATTGGTTTTACATAGGGAAAGAGATTTTTCGAGATCCAGCGCACCAGATCGTTGATCGGGGCACCATATGAGACGGTGAATTCTCTAGGCAGAATTGCGAGTGCCGGAATGAAATGGGCCGCAACAATTGCAATGGCCGTTGCAACCAAAAAACCAGCGAGATGCCAGTGCCGCTTGTGCCATGACGTACCGGCGGCAAAGCGCTGTGGCGTGCGGCGCACAAAGGCTTGCGTCATGCGGTCCAGCACCACAGCGATCAAGGTGATGGCAATGCCCTGCTCCACAGCTTTGCCGACCTGCAATTGTTGCAGTGAAAACAGCAGTTTTTCACCAAGTCCCGATGCGCCGACCAACGATGCAATCACCGCCATCGCCAGGGTTTGCATGACGACCTGATTGAGGCCAAGGAGCAAAGCCTGTTGTGCCGATGGCAGTTCCACTTTCCACAACAGCTGTCGTGGCGTGCAGCCCGACATGTGCCCTGACTCCAGAATGTCAGAGGGCACATTTCGAATGCCAAGCACTGTGAGCCGCGCCATGGGCGGCACGGCGAAACCAAGTGTTGCCAGCATCGCCGGAACCTGACCGAAACCAAACATGATGACGACGGGGCCGAGATAAGCCATGTGGGGCGTGGCCTGCAGCACGTCGAAAACAATGTTAAGAGCACGCTCGATGCGGGGGTTGCGCGTCGCCCACACTCCCAACAGCAATCCGATGGTTGCGGCGAGCGGCACAGTCACGCTGACAATCGCCAGCGTTTTCATCGAATCCGTCCACAACCCGAAGATCACCAGATAAAACGCACACAATCCGCAGAATATCCCAAGTTTGCGTCCGCCGATCCAATCGCCTAGCAGGCCCGTGCCGATAACGATTGCAATCCAGGGCAAGGGCTTCACGTCGAGATTTGGAATGCCGCGAAAAAGTAAAGCCTCAGCAAAGGCCAAGGGTTGCGACAACACCCAAGCGATGGACCGCGTCACTGGTTTGGCGACGGCGCTCAACCATGCAAAAAAATCCGTGACCCAGACTCGCACTGGCACCAGCCATTCCGCAGGCCAGTCATCGAGTGGCGGCACCATCTTGCTGACCAAGATGCTGATGACCGCAAATCCCAACAGCATGACTGGCAGTGAAAGTTTCATATTGACAGGTTCAAATGGGAGAGGACGGACACCATCGGTCATATGATCGTTTCCGGATAAAGTGCTGCAATCATGTCGTCGCGGGTGACCACGCCAATTTTCTTGCCGTTTGCATTGACAACGGCAACAGCATCCTGTGCGTTCAACACCCGTGCCGCAGCCTCGCCCAGCTTCGTTGTTGCCAGAATTGGATCTCCAGCGGTTTTCAATCGTTTGGTGCATGCAATCGCACCCACCGAAACAATCTTGTCGCGCGGCGCATTCTTGGTGAAGGCTTTGACGTAGTCATCGGCAGGGTTCGTTACCATCTCTTCTGGCGTGGCGAGTTGGACGAGACGACCATCTTTCATGATACCGATACGGTCAGCAAGCCGGATCGCTTCATCAAAGTCATGCGTGATGAAGACAATGGTTTTCTTGAGCAAGCGTTGCAGCCGCAAGAACTCATCCTGCATTTCGCGCCTGATCAATGGGTCGAGTGCTGAAAAAGGCTCATCCAGAAACCATACATCTGGCCCCACAGCGAGTGAGCGCGCGATGCCAACGCGTTGTTGCTGGCCGCCGGAAAGTTCGCGCGGGAAATAAGTTTCACGGCCTTCAAGACCAACAAGCTTGAGCATCTCGCGTGCCCTTGCTTCACGTTCATCACGCGATGAACCGCGTACTTCCAAGGGAAACGCCACGTTGTCGATAACATTGCGGTGCGGCAGCAATCCGAAATTCTGGAACACCATGCCAAGTTTGTGGCGGCGCAGTTCGATCAATTCCTGCTCGGTGACTTTCAGCAGGTCTTTGCCATCCAGCATGATTTCGCCGCTGGTTGCGTCGTTCAACCTTGTGATGGCGCGGATGAGCGTCGATTTGCCTGAGCCTGAAAGCCCCATGATGACCAGTATCTCACCGTCATGGACATCAAAGGACACATCGCGCACAGCACCAATATAGCCGCCGGCCTGCAAATCGGCATCGCTCGGCGCACCTTGGTGTTGCGCCAGAAATCCTGTGGCATCCTTGCCGAATACTTTCCACAAGTTGCGGCACGAAATTTTTGCAGGTCGTGTCATATTTCCCCCAGCCCAGTTCTCAGGCTAGACCACTTCGCACTTGAAGGTAAGTCGGCAAAACGCCGGGCGGAAACCTGTTCCGGCCCGGCGCTTTCATTGTCCCGATTTTTATTGCAGCCAGGCTTTCCAGGTGGCTTCGTTTTCTTTCACCCACTTTGCGGCGGCGTCTTCCGGCGTCATGCCATCAACGTCAACCATTGCGGCAGCGGCAGCGATCTGCGGGTTGGTGAAGTTCACTTTTTTCAGGATTTCCGTGGCCATTGGCCACTTCTCGGCCAGTTGCTTCGATCCCGCCTTTTTCAGATAGCCGCTGGCAGGCGCGCCGCAGTCATAGATGGCATCAGGGTTGGAACCCCACTTCGGATCAGAGAAACACGCTGCCTCATACTTTGGAAATTCCACGAACTTGCCTTCAAACTTGGCTTCAATGAAGTTCGGAGTCCAGTTGAACAACACGACTGGCTCCTTGCGGTCATAGGCAGCCTGCAATTCGGCCCAAAGTGTTGCGGCCTGGCCAACGGCCACTTCCTGGAAGTTCATCTTCAGTGCAGTGATGCGCTCCGAGTAATGCTTGCCCCAGTCAGCTGGTGGACCGACAAAGCGGCCTTTTACTCCGGTTTCGGCGGTTGCGAGTTTCGCTGCACAGGCATCAAGGGCTTTCCAATCTGGAAGGCCCGGGCACATTTCTTCCATGTATGTGGGATACCACCAGTCTTCGCGCGTCACGGCATTGTGCGCGCCAAGGTCGATGGCACCGGCCGCAATTGCCTTGTTGAAGGACTCGGCCTGAGACCCTTCCCAAACTTCGACCTGGAAATCCATGTCGCCAGCGGGAAGTGCGGTGTATTGCAACTGGGTGTCTGAAGACTTGTATTCGATGTTGTAGCCTTGCGACTGCAGGATTTGGCCCACAACATTGGCGAGGACCAATTGGCTGGTCCAATTGTTGGTGATGATCTTGATTGGATCTTTTGAATCTTCTGCAAAACTGACGACCGGCGAAACAACAAAGCTCGCGCTCAACGCGCTCGCGAACAACAGGCTTTTCACAATTGTCATCGTTTTTCCCTCCCAGGGTGAAGCGACTTGATTACACTCAACAGAGCCCATTCTTTTTTGGCTGCAAAACGCAGGCTAGGTCAGGATCATCTTTCCTGCAAGGCAAAATTGTTTCATGGGGCTTGATGCGGGGTGCGTGGCAAAATGGGGTCGGAACTACAGGTTGCTTTCGAGTTCCCGGACAAAAACGGCCAGGGTGGCACCTGTTTCAGTGGTTGAGAAATGTTGGGTACCCGTGGTCAGCAAGACAAAGTCGCCAGCTTTGTAAACGTAGCCATCATTGTCTTTGATTTCGCCCTCAATGACATAGAACTGCTCATGGCAGGTGTGTTCATGGGGCTGGCTGGACGAGCCCGGGGCCATGCGATAAATTGTAAAACCTGCTCCTTCAGGGAAAGTTTCGTCCCATTGCAAGTAACTCTGGCCGGGAATTTCCCGCCCGTCAGCGTCGACATAGGACTTGAATTGGGCCGAACGGATGTTGCAAACTTTTCTCTGGCTTGGCGCTATTGATTTCATGGCTAAGTTTTCCACCTGCAAAGTCACGTCTTGCACCAAGCAAAGAACCGGGTACAGTGGGAAAGAATAATTCCGCACAGGAAACACACGGAGGAACCACATGCCATTGTCCTGGAGATTCTCGACGCTTGCCGACCGCCACCGGGCGCTCGGTTCCAAACTCGAAGACTGGAGTGGCATGGGCACAGCGTGGACGTATGATGCCGATCTCGTGGATCAACACGCCACGGTGCGTACCAAGGCCGGCCTCATGGATGTATCGGGCCTCAAGAAAGTGCACCTTGTGGGTCCACACGCGCAAGCCGTTCTCGACTATTGCACGACGCGGGATTTGAACAAGGTCTATCCCGGCAAGTCAGTTTATGCCTGCATGCTGAATGAGCGCGGCATGTTCACGGACGACTGCGTCATTTACAGGACCGGCCCCAACAGCTGGATGCTGGTTCACGGCACGGGTACGGCACACGAAGAAGTGGTGAAACAATCCCTTGGCCGCAATGTTGCGGTGCTGTTCGACGATGACCTTCATGACTTGTCGCTGCAAGGGCCGCTTGCCGTTGAATTCCTGTCAAAGCACGTGCCTGGCATTCGCGATCTCAAATACTTCCATCACATGCAGACAACGCTGTTCGGCGCACCCGTGATGATCTCGCGCACCGGATACACCGGTGAACGCGGCTACGAAATTTTCTGCCGTGGCCAGGATGCACCGCTGATCTGGGACACCATTCTGGATCAGGGCAAATCAATGGGCATTCAACCGGTGTGCTTTACCACACTCGATTTTCTGCGCGTTGAAAGTTACCTGTTGTTTTATCCCTTCGACAATTCGCAAATGTATCCATTCCCGGACCAACCACCCGGTGACAGCTTGTGGGAATTGGGCCTCGACTTCACAGTTTCGCCTGGCAAAACAGGGTTCCGAGGCCACGAGGAACACTACAAGCTTAAAGGACGGGAACGCTTCAAGATATTTGGCTTGCTGATCGAAGGTCAACAAATTGCCGATGGTGGCGATGAGTTGTGGGCCGATGGCAGACGCGTTGGCGTCATCACTTGCCCGAGTTATTCCAAGCTCACCAAAAAAAGCATGGCGATCTGCCGCATGGATGTGGCCGTTGCCAAACAAGGAACGCCGCTGGAAGTGCGTGGCAAGAATCTGAAGGCCAAAGCAGTTGCGCACACCATCAGCTTTGACGATCCAGAAAAGAAGAAGAGGACGGCAGTCGGTTAATGCTGGTCAAAGGTATCAAAAGCCGCCCCGTCTATCATGGGGTGGCCCTGGTTCCAAACGCACGCAAACACCTGTTTGCGCTGGAAGGCGAAGGTGCATTGGCACTCACCGAGCAAAATCCGGCGGCTGGCGAAATGGCAAAAATGGACATTCTTTTTGTTGCAACCAGCGCCAAGCCCAAAGCCTACGACGACAAACTTGCGGCGTTGAGACCCCGTGATGTATGGGTTGCACCCACGATTCCAGTTTTGCTCAACCGATTCAATGTGGTTCTGAACTCCGAGAAAATGGGTACCCGGTTGTACATTGCGGGAACCGAAGGCTTTATCGGCCAGGCGATGCAAGTCGCACTCGATCACGGTATCGACTTCAACTCCATCAAGACTGAGCACCGGGGGTCCGAGGCCCGGCGCGTGCAGTGCGTGCATTGCAAAGGCATTACCGACAATGTGACGACGCAGCCTGTGAGCTGTACACACTGTGGACTGTCACTATTGGTGCGCGATCACTACTCGCGCCGGCTGGGCGCCTTTCAAGGCGTGTGCATCGATGCCGAGGAGCCGGGTACCGCACCAAAACCTGAAGTGTTGTTCCCATGACTATCAACACCGAAATGCATTGCCGAGTGGTGGCCATCACTGAAGTCGCGGAAAAAGTGAAACGCTTTCGCTTCGAGCGCATCGATGGCGAGACCATGCCAATTTTCTCCGGTGGCGCACATGTGGTCTTGGCGTTCCGAACTGAAAGCGGGCTGCGCCGCACACCTTACTCCTTGATGTCGAAGCCCGGCGATACATCTGGCTATGAGATCAGTGTGCTGCGCGTGGAACAATCGCGTGGTGGTTCGCATTTCCTGCACGATGGATTGAAAGTGGGCGACGAGGTTCACCTCGCGCAACCTGTCAATCTCTTCACCATCGACCAGCGCAGCAAAAAGAATCTGCTGTTTGCGGGTGGCATTGGCATCACACCCTTCATTGCCATGATGGACCAAATGCAGAGAGATGGCGAAAATTTCGAACTCTATTATGCCATCCGCGACCGCAAACATGGAGCCTACTGGAAAGAACTGTCGGAGCGTTTTGGTCCGCGCGTCAAACTGTTTGTGGATGCGGACAAATCATTCATCCCGCTTGACGCTGTACTCGGCAACCAGCCACTGGGAACACATCTTTATGTCTGTGGTCCGGCAGGCATGATTGATGCCGTGCTCGGCAAAGCCACCACACTGGGTTGGCCGCAACAAAATTTGCATTCCGAGCGGTTCCTCGCGCCGCCACCGGGTGATGCCTTCAAGGCAGAACTGGTGCGTTCGAGAAAAACCATCACCGTTGGCACCCATCAAAGCATTTTGGAGGCGGTCGAAGCGAATGGCATTGATGCACCCTACATGTGCCGCGGGGGTGCTTGCGGGCAGTGTGAAACCAACGTTATTTCATGTGACGGCATGTTGTTGCACAGTGACATTTACCTGGAGTCCGATGACAGGGCTTCCAACAAAAAAATCATGATCTGCGTGTCACGCATCAAGGGCAGTGCCATAGCACTTGATCTCTGAGGGGAATGAAATGAACATCGTCTTCAACAAAGAAACCTTTCGCGGCGACTTCACCTTCCGCAATTCGCCCGCAGTCATCCGGCGCTTTCCGTTTCCTTTTCACGAAGACAAATACATGTATGCCGTCAACATGGAGCCGCATGTGTCTTCTGGCCCGCCGGGCCATGCTTACAACGCGCCCATCGACGTGGATGAGCATTATGTCTCGGAGATGCAGGACCGCGCCCTTGTGCTGAAAGAAGATCCCCTGCGCTATCAGGCCTTGCCGCACATGATGGCGGCACAATGGGATACGCTTGAACTATTGATGGAGCAGCAGGCCGCAGGTTTCCCCGAACACTTCAGCCTGACCAAGGATGGTGAGAACTGGCACTGGATCAACAAGCCGCTCGGCATTGACCAGAAGTTTGTTTTCGGTGACGCGACCACCCTGCCCCAAGAGCCGCTGGAATACATCACGCGGCAGGCGCAAGGTGATTTCTGCATCGTCGACCAGCGCGACAACCAGTTGTGGATGGATGCCGGCATGGTGACGACACAGGCTGACTGGTCATTGGATTTCGACATCGGCATGAACTTCATGGAGTGGCACGGGCCGGTGCCGCTGGCGCATCAGATCGGCGTGTTTGACCGTGCGCTCAAATTTCTTCTCAACCTGCAACAGGGAAAACCGGTGCGCCGTCTCAACTGGACCATGACCATCAACGCGCGTCTCGACACATCACCTGAAAACTATCACAAATGGGGTGCCGACCGGACCACGGTTACACCGGAAAATGTCGGCGACAAAGTGCATCTGCGATGTGAACTGCAATCGCTGTGGCGGCTGCCCCGTTCAAACGCGATGCTGTTTGTCATTCGCTGCTATCTGCTGAAAATGGAAGAACTCGTGACTGTGCCAAAATGGGCGCGCCGCTTCCACCGTGTCTTGCGCGATCTTCCACCTGAACTTATCGACTACAAGGGGTTGACCCGCCATCGGCCAACCACAGTGGAGTGGCTTTCAAAGTATGATGACGGCAGCCCAACAAGCCCCGGCATCTTTCCAGAATAAATCACCATGGGGGTACTATGACACGTGTTGCAATCATCGGCGCCGGGCCATCAGGCACGGCGGCACTCCGGGCTTTCGCATCGGCCAAGAAAAAGGGATCGAAGATTCCTGAAATTGTATGTTTTGAAAAACAGGATGATTGGGGCGGCTTGTGGAAATACACATGGCGCACCGGGCTTGATCAATACGGCGAACCTGTTCATGGCTCGATGTACCGCTACCTCTGGTCCAACGGCCCCAAGGAATGTCTGGAGTTTGCCGACTACACCTTTGAGGAACATTTCGGAAAACCCATCCCTTCCTATCCACCACGCGAAGTGTTGCATGACTACATTGTAGGCCGCATGAAGAAAGCTGGCGTTCGCCAATGGTGCCGCTTCTCCACACCCGTGCGTGTGGTGGATTGGAATGCGAAAAAAAGGAAGTTTGATGTTACGGTGCACGACCGTGCGAAGGACAAGGTTTATACCGAGCAGTTCGACTACGTGATCTGCGGCAGCGGCCATTTCTCCACACCTCATGCGCCGCATTTCCCCGGCATCGAAACTTTCAATGGCCGGGTCATGCACGCCCATGATTTCCGCGATGCGCTGGAATTCAAAGGCAGGGACGTGTTGATCGTGGGACGCAGCTATTCCGCCGAAGACATTGGCTCGCAATGCTGGAAGTACGGGGCAAAATCCGTCACCACCACCTACCGCTCAAAACCCATGGGCTTTAAATGGCCCGAACGATTTGAAGAGCGCCCGCTATTGCAGAAGCTTGAAGGCAATACCGCCACATTTAAAGACGGTTCGACAAAGCACGTTGATGCCCTCATTCTGTGCACAGGCTACTTGCACCATTTCCCCTTCCTGAAAGATGATTTGCGATTGATTACAGCCAATCGGCTGTGGCCGCTTGGGCTTTACAAGGGTGTGGCGTGGGAGAAGAACCCGCGGTTTTTCTACATTGGCATGCAGGACCAGTTCTACACCTTCAACATGTTTGATGCCCAGGCCTGGTACGTGCGTGACATCATATTGAAACGCATCAAACTGCCCACCGCCGCCGCCATGAAATCCCATTCGGCGAAATGGCGCAAGCGCGAGGAAAAGCTTGAGAACGCCGAGCAGATGATCTGGTTCCAGGGCGACTACGTAAAAGAACTCGTCAACGCCACGGACTACCCGGACTTCGATATTGAGGGCACCAACAAGACCTTCATGCAGTGGGAACACCACAAGGCCGAAAACATCATGGGCTTCCGCAACAATGCCTACAGGTCTTTGATGACCGGCAACATGCAGCCGCTGCACCACACCAAATGGACAGATGAACTTGACGACTCGATGGCAGCTTACCTTGCTGTGAAGTGACTATGACCGCGGCCTGATCTTGTCAGGGTCATAGTGCGCAAACCGAACTATCTTTGCTGGCAGGCGTTTGGCGTGGCCGTCACCTTTACCTATTTCAACTTCCGTGCCGATGTCACTGTTCAGCGTGTCGACACGGGCCAATGCGATGTTCGTTTTCAAGATCGGAGACCGCACAGCGCTGGTGACCACACCGACTTGTGCGCGTCCGATATGAACGCAGTCGCCATGGCCCACAGCTTCGTTTGAGTCGATCTCAAGCCCCACCAGTTTCCGCCTGGGATGTTCTTTGCGCTGCATGAGTGCGGCCTTGCCGATGAAATCATCTGCCTTGGTTTTCAGTGGCACTGTGAAACCTATGCCTGCCTCAAATGGGTCTGTTTCAGAATTGAATTCGGAATTAGCAAAAATGAGCCCGGCTTCGATGCGCACCATATCAAGCGCTTCAAGCCCCATGGGCTTCAGGCCATGTTTTTGCCCCGCATTCCAAACTGCATCGAAAACGTCTGTAGCATGTTTCGGGTGGCAGAAAATTTCATAACCGAGTTCGCCCGTATAGCCCGTGCGTGACACCACGACCGGTGCACCTTCGAAATGTCCGATGCGGGCCACAGAAAAGCGGAACCATTCCAACTCACCCATCGACGGCTGGGCTGGTGACGTCCACATGATCTCCTTCAAGATATCGCGGCTGGCTGGCCCTTGCACCGCGATATTGTGCAATTGGTCAGTCGACGACCGCACCCACGCCTTGTAGCCCATTTTCTCCGCCTGCTCGCGCAGCCAGATGCCGGAGTAGTCATCGCCGCCAATCCATCGGAACAGATTTTGCCCCAACCGGAACACTGTGCCGTCGTCAATCATGCCGCCGTTTTCGTAACACATGGCGGTGTAAACCACTTGGCCCACCGACAACTTGCGAATGTCGCGCGTGCAGCAATATTGCAGCAGCGCCTCAGCATCCGGGCCCGTCACTTCAAACTTGCGCAACGGTGACAAATCCATCACCACGGCCTTTTCCCGGGCCGCCCAGTATTCTTCGATGCAACCTTCATTGTTGAAGCGCCCCGGCAGCCAGAACCCCTTGTATTCTGAGTACTGCCGCGTCATCGCGGAAAAACGTGGGTGGAATGCTGTCTCTTTTGTCATCACGGGGTCTGCTTCAGGTGTCATGCGGGTCGCCATGGCTCTCGAAAATTTCTGTTCTGCGCCATAGACGCGCACGTGAATGTCGGTCGGATTCCAGCCATTGCCGGGATCGATGTCATCGGGGCAAGACGAGGTTACGCACACAAGATCGGTCAGCGCTTTCACCATCACATAGTCACCGGGACGCGACCATGCCTCTTCCGACACGATGACATTCGCATGGTCCATGCGGGTGTTGTAGAAGAAGTTCAAAGCTTCCCAGCCTTTGCGCTTTTCGATGCCGAAGGGATCAAGTGCAAAGTTGAAATTCTCGGTGCAGTTGGCATGGCCGGGGTAGCCCATGTCATCATAGAAACGGGAGTTACACGCGGTTGCAAAAGCGTCATGCCGCCCACAGGTGTCCTGCACGACTTCTATCAAAGGCTCAAAATCCAACGCAAAGGCCTTGGACGGCAATCCCGGTGTCGGATAGGCGCGTCCCGTCAATGTGCGGGTGATCGTTGCATCGAGGGCCTGCTGGATGCCCTTGTCGAGTTTGCGCGCCGAGAAGCACTGAAAGTCCGTCATCTGACGACCGGAGACGTCGATGATCTGGATATACTCGCCCGCCTTTACTGCATAGGCTCGTGCCGTTGCGGCCCGGATTCTTACGTCCTGCACGGGATCGGCCAAAGGCTCTGGCAAATCCCAGCCCACCGTTTTCACCTTTGGCGTGGCGCGCAGAATGCGAAGTTCAATGTTCGTTGCCGTATTGTGTTGGTCAGGCGACATAATGTCTGCTGGAACCGCAACGATCAGTGTTCCGTTTTGCGACACCAGGAATTCCTGCTGCTCCCCGGCCTTGCTTGCATTGCCGAAGAGGCGTGCAGTCTTGGCCTGTGCGAGATTGATTCCGCGCCGCGCCAGCCCTGCCCGGGTCCGCTGCGCGCCCTCCGTCGTTTGGGCGACAATGGCCATCAAGCCGTGGGCATTGCCATCGGCCTTGGCACTGATGCCTGCCAGGTCAAACCGCCCCTTGTCATCGCAGAAAGTCAACTCCACGCGCTGGCCCCCCTCCATGTCTGTCAGGACAATTCTGTCGCCTGTCTTCACGTCAGCGACCAGAGAGCCTCCGCCAGCAACGGACCAGCGCTCCAAGTTAGGCGGCAACACGCGCTCGCCCGGCCGCAGGATACGGCTGGCACGGGGGGCAAAAAAAGCAGGCGCGTTCATATTCTTCCTGTCCTCACAAGCACTGTCCATTTTTCAACACAGCCAGACACATGGGACCCGACAATCGCACAGTTCGGCTTGACCGTCGATATCTTGTCGCGAATAACAGCGGCATCACCCTTGATGAGCGGTCTGAAACCCAAGTCAGTGGCCAATGCTACTTTTCGAAAGGCTGGCCCAGTGATGCAATCGCGTTCAGGCGCATGCGGCGCCGGTTCGATGAGATCACAGCCAACATCAGAATGGTGACGATATAGGGCATGCTTGCCAACAGTTGCGACGGTAGCTTGATGCCGGTGGCCTGAGCTGTGAGTTCGCCCAAAGACAAGGCCCCAAACAGACATGCGCCAAAAACCACGCGACCGGTTTGCCAGGTGCCAAAGACCACCAACGCCAGTGCGATCCAGCCGCGCCCCGCAATCATGCCGTCGGCCCAAAGGGGGGTGTAGACAGTCGATGCGTAGGCACCAGCGAAGCCCGCCATGGCACCACCAAAGGCCACTGCGGCATAGCGAATTTTAAGAACGGGATAGCCAATGGCGCGGGCCGCGTGGGGGTTCTCACCGACGGCGCGGATCACCAGACCGAGTCTTGTGTGGTTCAAAACAAACCAAAGGCCGCACGCTCCGAGCAGTGTGAGCCAAACCACAATGTCTTGCGTCAAAATTGTTCGGCCAATCAATGGCAGATCCGACAACAGCGGCAATCCCAATTTATCCAAGCCTTTGACGGTCAGGCTTTCATAGCTGTTGCCAAACAAGGATGAGAGACCCAATCCCAAAACGCCAACCGCCAAGCCTGCCGCAACCTGATTGGCAACGAAGCCCAGTGACAACACGGCAAACAACAGCGAGATGATAGTTCCTGTCAATGCGGCGGACAGGAACCCAGGGCAACGAGTCGAGGTTAACACGGATTTAGACCAAGCGCGGTTTGTAGGTAGTCTGTGTCCCAAGTGGCGAGTTTTCGTTTTCCTTTGATGGATGT
>JAYVKC010000062.1:0-153138 GCA_043768765.1 Hyphomicrobiales bacterium
GGCCGGATCATGATCCCGTCCGGCAAGCCCAACACATCTGGGTTCGGGTCTGGCAAATGTTCCATCAACCGTACCGAGTCATAGCCCAGATAGCCAAACACGCCTGCCGCCATGGGTGGTGCATCTTCCGGCAGGCTGATTTTGCTTTCGGCCAAAAGTGTGCGCAGAGAAGCAAGGGGATCATCCTTCGATTCAACAAACGGTCCGTCCACATCGGCGAGCGCTTTGCGGTTAATCGAGGCTTTGGCGGCGTGAGTCTTCCAAATGATATCCGGGTTGAGACCGATCATGGAATAACGACCACGGACTGCGCCACCTTCCACCGACTCCAGCAGAAAAGAGTAGCGAGCGTTGCGTCCCAGCTTCAGCATGGCGGAAACCGGGGTTTCGAGGTCCGCCACCAACCGGGTCTGCACGATTTGGGATTCGCCGTTTTCGTAAGCTGCGGCAAAATTTTCATAATCGGGAAAAATGATCATGGTGAACTCGAACTCACACCTTGCGGGGAACTACGGGGTTTGCGTGTTGCTGCTGTCAAGTCGTTGCCAGAGTTCGTCGTTCACCCAAATGGCGGTGTTTCCCTTGATGGCTGACAAATACACTTCCACCATGTCACGTGTGAGTGCCCCTCGCATGTCGTCCGTGGCAGCCGTGGTGGTTTCACTCGTCGCGGGGGGTGCGGCTTCGATGGCACTTGTTTCGATGAGTTTTGCAGAAACGCCATCACCTTCCAGGGCATATCCCACGCTGTTTTGGGGCTGTGAGAACAGCACCTTGACCGCTGAGCTGTCAAAATCCTCAAGCCCGTCATTGCGCTTCACGGACTTTGTTTCCTTGACGGCTGTCGCGAGTTCGGTGGCCAGCATCTCAAGTGTTGCGCCGCCTTTGACCTTTGCCACCAGTGCCAAGGCCTTGGCCTCTGCCGCTGTTCGCAATTCTTTCGCTTTCCAATCCGCTGTAACGATGGCCTTTACGGCTTCCAGTTTCTGCGGGGCTGATGGAATGACTTCGCGAACATCGTACCAGATGTAGCCGTCGGGCAGGGTCACGGCGTCATTGTCCAATCCGACATCACTGCCGTAGGCGGCTTTCAACAGGTCGTCGGAACTTGGCAACAGGACCTGCTTTCCAGCTTTGTCGAAGCCTGTCGCGCTGACGGCGGGAACAAACGTAAAGGGGATGCCAGCTTTCGCAGCTATGTCCTCGAATTTAGTCTGGCTGGCCCTGGCATCCTCTACGGCGTCGTAAACTGACTGAATCTCATCACGGGCACGTTCGACCTGAATGCGCGATTTCAATTGATCGCGCACGTCGGCAAGGGGCAATTGTTTGGCGGGCTTGATTTCCGTTACTTTGAGAAGTGCGATGGTCAAGCCTCCCTTGACCGGTGCACTGATGGTGCCCACCGGCAGGCTAAAGGCAGCGTCAGCGATGGCGGAATCAAAAATGTCTGCCTTCGTCTTGTTGGCAAGTGTGATGTCGCTGGCCTTGGCACCCATTTCTGTGGCGATCTTGGCGAATTCTTCACCTGCTTCGAGGCGCTGCCGGGCTTTGGCGGCAGCGGCTTCATCCGGGAAAGACAATTGCAGGATGGTGCGCTGCTCTGGCGTAAAGTAGTCCAGCTTGTTCTTGTCATAACTGTCCGTAATGTCCAGGTCGCTCACATCAAGTTTTGCCGCAATATCCTGCGGCTCGACTTTCATGATTGCTATGGCGCGGTATTCCGGATCGACATAGTTGCTGGCGTGGGCATCAAAATAGGTTTTGAGTTCGGCATCGGTGGGTGCCGCGACATCCGCTTCGTTGACACTGAAGCGGACATAGCGGGCGCGGCGTTGCTCGCCGCGAAACTGGTTTTGTGCGTCGAGAATGACTTTTGGCGCGTGGTCGAGTTCAGCCGCACTGGTCAAAGCGCTGCGGATTTTGGCAGCCTGTTCTGACGCCACAAAGGTCTGCTCGTTGAGACCGTTGTTGGCGAGGAGGCGGAAAAACGCGTCGCGGTCAAATTTGCCATTGCTGTCGTGAAACATTGGATTGGCGGCGATCTCACTTGCAACTTGTTCCTGGCCATAGGTGATGCGCATGTCACTGGCCAGAGAATCGAGGGCCGCTGTCGATAACAAGCCGTCGCGGACCTGTTTGTCCAAGCCGAGCTTTCGGGCATCCGCATTGGACAGCTTGGTGCCAAACTGCCGGGAATAGTTGTCAATGGCGCGATTGAGCTGCTGGGCATACTGGGGACCCGACACCTTTTGATTTCCGACTGTTGCCAAATCCTGGCTCCAGAGGCCCGAGAAGAAAATGTCGTTGATACCCCAGACCGCGAAACTCAAAACCAGCAGTCCCAGCAGGATCTTGGCGACCCATGATTTGGCGGCGTTTCTGAAGTATTCGAGCATGTTTTGACCTTGTCGCAAGCAGGACGTCCAACCGGTCGGATTGCCGATCAAATCAGGACTGGAATTCCTCTATAGGGTATTGGCCTTTTCCGCCGCAAGTGCGAGATTGGGCGGGATTCAGATTGGGAGACATTAAGATGGCGACGTCGATCCGTCCTTTGGTGGCGGGAAACTGGAAGATGAACGGAACCATGGCGAGCCTGAAAGAGCCCCGGTTGCTTGCCGGCATGCTGGGTGGGGTCAAGTTGAAGTGTGATGTTCTGGTTTGTCCGCCTGCCACCCTGATCCGGCGTGTCAAGGGTGTCCTCAAGGGATCGAAAATCAAGGTTGGTGGCCAAGATTGCCATGCGGCTGTGTCCGGTGCCCATACAGGCGATATTTCTGCCGAAATGCTCAAGGATTGCAACGCAACGGCCGTCATCGTGGGGCATTCCGAGCGCCGCACCAACCACAAGGAAACGGATGCTGCCGTTGCCGCCAAGGCAACCGCCGCGCACCGGGCGGGCCTGGTGGCGATCATCTGTATCGGCGAAACGCTGGAGGAGCGGAAATCCGGCAAGACGCTGGATGTGCTCACGGCGCAACTCAAGGGTTCCATCCCGACGGGGGCCACGGCCAGTAACAGTGTCATTGCCTACGAGCCTGTCTGGGCAATCGGCACAGGTCTCACACCGACCACGGCGGAAGTGGCGGAAGCGCATGCGCATATCCGTTTGGAGCTCGCCAAGATCATGGCGGGGGAAGGCGAGGCCACGCGAATTTTGTATGGCGGGTCGGTCAAGCCATCGAATGCAGTGGAGTTGATGGGAACGGACAATGTCAATGGCGCATTGGTGGGTGGGGCGGCCCTCAAGGCTGCTGATTTCATTGGCATCATAAAGACTTACATGTAGTTTCCGAAAACATGGATGACATTCCGACCTTGACCAGACGTCGCCTGCAGGCGCAGGTGATTGGACCTATTTATGCCGAAATGGTGCAGGAAATCGGCGAAGAAAAAGCGGCCAAAATACTTGATGCTGCCATTCGCAAAGCCGCGATTGCCGAAGGCAAGGCGTTTGCTGCCAAAGCGCCTGGCGGGAAGCCCAGCATGGCGGATTTTGTCGCCTTGTTCGAGCTCTGGACGCGGGATGGGGCACTGGAGATCGACGTCTTGCAGGCGACGGATTCAAAGTTTGATTTCAATGTCACCCGCTGCCGCTATGCCGAGACGTACCGGGAGATGGGGTTGGGCAGCGTCGGCCACCTGCTTTCGTGCAACCGCGATGGCAGTTTTTGCGAAGGGTATGACCCGCAGCTCAAACTTGAACGCAAGCAGACGATCATGGGCGGTGCTGATTGTTGCACCTTCCGCTACAGCAGGAGTTGAAGATGGGTTGCAACGGTCCTACCTAGCGGTTAAAGCAACCTCCAGTTTTCAGGAATTCGCATGCAACAGGTTTTGCTCGTCGTACATCTTTTGGTTGCTTTGGCCCTCATCGGGGTCATTTTGCTTCAACGCTCCGAAGGCGGTGCCTTGGGGATTGGCGGGGGATCAGGCAACTTGTTCTCGAGCCGCGGTGTTGGCAACGCGTTGACACGGGCGACGGCCCTGCTGGCGGCGGCATTTTTCGCCACGTCCGTTGCCTTGACCATCATGAGTACCCGCAAGGATGGGTCAGTTTTTGACAATGTCCAACAGCCTGCCCAAACGGAGGGTTCCACGCCCGCGCCTGCCGTCCCCCAGGGTGGTAGTTTGTTGCCCAAGCTCGATGGCCAGGCAGCGCCTGCGCAGCCTGCGGCACCGCAGCAGTAACCATAGTTTTCACTCGTCCACAGGTTCACGGAAATCGGGCATTAGGCCCTTGTGAATCGCTACGGGCACGGTCTAGGACAGGCTCCCATGGCGCGATATATCTTCATAACCGGCGGCGTGGTGTCTTCACTTGGCAAAGGCTTGGCTTCGGCGGCGTTGGGTGCGCTGTTGCAGGAGCGCGGTTTTTCGGTGCGGCTCAAAAAACTTGACCCCTACATCAACGTCGATCCGGGCACGATGAGCCCGTACCAACATGGCGAAGTCTTTGTCACGGATGACGGGGCGGAGACTGACCTTGATCTGGGGCATTATGAGCGGTTCACCGGACGTCATGCCACCAAAGGCGACAACATTACCCCGGGCCGCATCTATCAGGACATCATCGCCAAGGAGCGGCGGGGCGATTATCTGGGCGGCACGGTTCAGGTCATTCCGCATGTCACGGATGCGATCAAGGATTTCATCAAGGCAGGCAATGACGGGGTGGATTTCGTCCTCGTGGAAATCGGTGGCACTGTGGGTGATATCGAAGGACTGCCGTTTTTTGAAGCCATTCGCCAATTTGGCCAAGAAGCGCCGCGCGGCAGCTGCATCTACATTCATCTCACGCTTCTGCCGTATATTCCAACCGCGGGCGAATTGAAAACCAAACCCACCCAACATTCTGTCAAGGAACTGCGCTCCATCGGCATTCAGCCGGATATTTTGCTGTGCCGCTCGGACCGAGAAATTCCGGTGTCGGAGCGCAAGAAAATAGCCCTGTTCTGCAACGTCAGGCCGTCGGCCGTGGTGCAGGCGCTGGATGTTGCCAACATCTATGATGTGCCACGAGCTTATCATGAAGAGGGATTGGACCAGGAAGTTCTCGATGCGTTTGGCATCACCAGTGCAGTGAAACCTGGACTTGCCAAATGGTCGGAAATCATGCGGCGGATTGACCACCCTGAGGGGGAGGTCAATATAGCCGTGGTTGGCAAATATACCGGGCTTCTTGATGCCTACAAGTCGCTGAAGGAAGCGTTGGTTCATGGTGGCATTGCCAACAATGTCAAAGTCAATCTGGAGTGGATTGAAAGCGAAGTGTTCGAGAAGGAAGACCCTGCACCCTATCTTGACGGAGTGCACGGCATCCTGGTGCCGGGTGGATTTGGCGAGCGAGGATCAGAAGGAAAAATCAGGGCCGCAACTTTTGCCCGCACTCGCAAAGTGCCATATTTCGGGATATGCTTTGGCATGCAGATGGCGTGCATTGAAGCGGCGCGAAACCTGTGTGCCATTGCCGACGCCAGTTCGACGGAGTTTGGCGAAACGACGCAACCTGTGGTGGGAACCATGAGCGAGTGGATGAAGGGCAACGAACTGGAAATTCGCAAAGCAGGGGGCGATCTGGGCGGCACCATGCGTCTGGGCGCTTTTGATGCCACACTTGTGGACGGCAGCCGCATCGCCGAGATTTATGGCGACACACGCATTTCAGAACGCCACCGGCACCGCTACGAAGTCAATACCGCCTATCGCGCCAAGCTGGAAGAAGCGGGATTGAAGTTTGCGGGCATGTCGCCAGACGGTTTGCTGCCGGAAACAGTGGAGTATCCCCATCACCCCTGGTTTATCGGGGTGCAGTATCACCCCGAATTGAAGTCAAAGCCGTTTGCGCCCCACCCGCTGTTTGCTTCATTTGTTGCTGCAGCTGTGGTGCAAAGCCGGCTTGTCTGATGTGATGGCAATCCGCGCCGCACGCTTTTTGATCCTGTTTGTTCTGATGGCGGGTTGCGCATTGGCGCAATCAACGTCCGACGCCTTGCTGGCCGAAAGTGAATCGCGCACGGAATCCGTGCGGGCGCAGATGAAAGCCGTGCAAGCGGTGGTTGGCACTGATGGCGTGGACGATGCACAGCTGCAACAACAACGCAGTGCCATTGATGCCCTCAAGCTGGACAGTGCGGCGGAAATCAAAAAGCTCGGCGGGCCTCTGAATGAAGTCCAGGAACAACTCAAACGGCTTGGGCCTGCGCCTGAAGCTGGCACGTCGGAAGCACCCGCCATGGCAGCACAGCGTCGGCTGCTCGATACGCGAGTGGCCCGGCTGGTGGCGTCGCAAACGCAACTTGAACTGATTCAGGTTGAAGCCGACCAAACCGTAACGCGCATTCTTTCCCTGCAACGGGACCGCTTCTTTGACCGGATATTCCGATCGGACAAATCGATACTGAACCCTGGCCTGTGGGTTGAAACGTGGTCGGGTGCCCGGCAGTTTGCTTCGCGCATCAGTGACTTGCTGGCGCGGTGGTGGATAACGGTCAGGGATGACGCCAATGTGGGGGGCCTGTTGCTGCTGCCAGCGGCGGGGTTGTTGCTGGTTTCAGTATGGCAATTCATCAAGCGGCGGGTGCGCAGCCGATTCAAGGCAGCGGATACAGACGATGAGCCGCAACAGATGTCTGCGCTTCCCCGGCTCATGCGCGTTGCCGCCGGGCTTCTGGCTGTTCTTACATTTGTGGTGCTGGGCAATGCCTTGCTGATGGCGGCACTAGATCTTGCCAATCTGATGACGTTGCGCGTTCAACCCTTGTTCAATGCCGTGGCTTCGGTTTTTTCCGTGGTCGTGTTCAACACCGGGTTGGCCTATCTGCTGTGTTCACCGCGCCGGCCTGAAGCGCGCCTGATCGCCGTTGATGACCGGGCTGCTTCCAGCCTTCCGGTTCTCATTGGCCTAACGTCACTGGTTTACGAAGTCAGCGGTGAATTGCGGGATGTATCCAACCTGCTGAACCTTCCAGTCAACCTGACGGCGGGGCAGATCGCACTTTCGTCAGCAGCGATGATAGCGTTGCTGGCCATCATCCTGATTGTGTTGCGGCGCCAGGCCAACCGTGAAGTGGCTTCGGGGCAGGCCTATTACCTTACCTGGTTCATGCAATCGCTGCCGCTGATATGGGTACTGCTCGGCGCATCGGCCTTTGCTTTGGTCATCGGCTACCTGTCTCTGTCCTACTTCATTGTCGGCAACATTTTTGACACCGCACTTTTTGCAGTGGTGTTTGCCATCATCCACTATCTTGCCGATGCCATGTCGGGCAGCCTGCTGGACCCTGCTTCGCGGCTGGGGACATTTTTCAGGGGCGTGGTGGGTCTTTCGGAGCGGGGCATTTCGCGCCTCTCACTGCTGTTCCGTACCGGTGTCGACATCATGCTCGTGCTGATTGCCATCCCCGTACTGGTTGCGATCTGGGCTTTGACATGGGTTGATGTAACGTCAATCTACGCCGGGTTCTTCAACGGATTTTCCATTGGCAACATCTCGCTTTCGCCATGGGGAATTCTCGTGGCCTTGGCGGTGTTGGCCCTTGGTGTTCTGCTCACCCGGTTTGTGACCGGCTGGTTGCAGCGCCGCGTGCTGGCAGAAACAACCATGGACCATGGTGTGCAGGCTTCGATCACGACTGCGTCCAGCTATGCCGGTTACATCATTGCCGCCGCCCTGGCACTGTCAGCAGCGGGATTGGATTTTTCCAACATCGCCATCGTCGCCGGTGCGCTGGGTGTGGGTATCGGTTTTGGCTTGCAGTCCATCGTCAACAATTTCGTCTCCGGTCTCATCCTGCTGGCGGAGCGTCCGGTACGGGTGGGCGACTGGGTGGTGACGACGGCGGGCGAAGGCATTGTGCGGAAAATCAACGTGCGCTCCACCGAAATCGAGACCTTTGACAGTTGTACCGTGATTGTGCCGAATTCCAACCTGGTGACAGATTCGGTCAAGAACTGGACGCACCGTGACACGGTGGGCCGCTTCACTGTCACCGTGACGGTGGAGGGTGGCTCGAATGCCGATGCCGTTTCTGAAGCGTTGCGCGAGATTTTGCGGGCGCATCCCAAGGTGTTGCGATATCCTGAACCCCAGATCCTGCTTGCCCGCATTGCGGCGCAAGGCCTGGAATTTGAACTGAAGGGCCATGTTTCGGACGTGTTTGAAGCAGCCAAAGTTGCCAGCGACATTCGCCTTGCGACAACCCGTGAATTTGCGGCCCGGCGCATCGGCATCGCTTTTGCGCCGACGGCAGCAAGTACCGCCGCCAAGAAACCGAAAGGCAAGGCTTAGGCGCAAACCCATGGATACCACCTCAATCAAGAAAAACAGCAGGGTTACAACCGGCAATGTCGTGTTTGACAATGGGTTGCGGCTGTCGCTGATTGCTGGTCCGTGTCAGATGGAAAGTGCCGAGCACGCATTGATGATGGCGGAAAATCTCGCGGACATGTGCAAGCGCCTGAACATGGGTCTGGTTTTCAAGGCGTCGTATGACAAAGCCAACCGCACCAGCCTGGGTGGCAAGCGCGGCCTGGGATTGGAAAAATCACTGGCCGTATTCGAACAGGTCAAGTCGCGGTTGGGATTGCCGGTGCTCACAGATGTCCATGAAATTGGCCAATGCCGAGACGTGGCGAGTGTTGTCGACATACTTCAGATACCGGCATTTTTGTGCCGCCAAACGGATTTGCTGGTTGCTGCTGCCCATACAGGCCGGGTGGTGAACATCAAGAAGGGGCAGTTCCTGGCACCGTGGGACATGAAAAACGTGGCGGCAAAGGTGTGGGAGTCGGGCAATCCCAATGTGTTGTTGACCGAACGCGGGGCGAGTTTTGGTTACAACACCCTGGTATCGGACATGCGGGCCTTGCCAGAAATGGCAGCAACGGGGGCACCTGTGATCTTTGATGCCACCCATTCTGTGCAACAGCCTGGCGGGCAGGGTATATCATCAGGTGGTGACCGGAAGATGGTTCCAGTGTTGTCACGCGCCGCAGTGGCTGTTGGTGTCGCGGGCGTATTCATTGAAACCCATCAGGATCCGGACAACGCACCATCAGATGGTCCCAACATGATTCCGTTGCATGAACTTGAAGGGCTGTTGCGGCAGTTGCTGGCCATTGACCGGGTGGTCAAGGCTGCTGCTTGAGGCGGCGTTCGCGGAAAAATATGTAAAGTCCCGATGCGATGATCAATGTCGCGCCGACGAGCGTGTTGGCGGTCGGCCAGTCGCTCCAGAAAATGTATCCGAACAACGTAGCCCAAACGAGCGACGAATAGGAAAAGGGGGCAACGACCGATGCGGGTGCGGCCTGAAAAGCCTTGATGATGCATAAATGCCCGACGAGGCCCGCAAGTCCCGAGGCCAGCAGCAAGGCCCATTCTGTCAAGTTCGGTGTAGTCCAGAAAAAAGGAACGATGAGGGATGTGACCAGCGCACCAGCACTGGCGGTGTAGAGCAGGGACGTCATGGGATCTTCGCCGCGCATCCAGCGTGTGGCGATCTGGTAACCGGCATTGGTGAACGCCGCGCCGACAAGAAAAAGCGTGCCCGATGAGGTGAGGTCAAAGCCGTTTTGCCAGGGTGAAACGACAATGACGGCACCAAGGAAACCAACCGCGACACTGCTCCAGCGACGGACACCCACGTGCTCTGAAAGCAGAAGCACGGAGAGAACAGTCACAAATATGGGCGACAGAAACATGATGGTTGTGGCAGTGGCCAGGGGCGACACGGCAATGCCTGCGTTGAAAAGGCCCGTGGTAACCATCAGCAGGCAAGAGCGCAGCGCCTGGGTTCGCGGCGATGTGCTGCGTAGCAATCTTGGCAGATCACGCAGGCACAGAAAAAGTGTGAAGAGTGTCGCAAAGAAAAACCGACCCCATGTCACCTGCACCAGCGACATGGTGTCGAGGCCGAATTTCATGATTGCATCAAGGGTGATGAAGCACAGCATGGTGGCCAGCATCCAGAGGATGCCGACGGTGCGGTTTTCAGTTTGAGGAAGGGTTAATGCGCTCACCTGGCAGCCATATCAGCAGGTGTCTGCGATTTCGAGTGCCGGTGGCACATGACCGTACCGTCATTCCTGCATGCGTCAGGTGCGTTCATCTTCAATATGGACACGGATGATCTCTTCAAAAGTGGATTCCGACTTGAATCCCAGATCGCGGGCACGCTGCGGATTGAAGTTGCGCGGCCAGCCGGCGACGATGCCCGCGATCCTGGCATCGGGTTCGTGGCGGATGCGTTTGGCAATGTCCGGCCCCGCCACTTTTACGAGGGCTTCGATCTGTTCTTTAACTGTGCAGGAGAGCCCCGGCATGCTGATCGCCCTGCGGTTTCCCAGCAAGTTTGTGTCGAGGCTTGCGGCATGCAACAGTTGGGAAATTGCGGACCGGGGCGAGACGTGCCAGTGGCGCACGGTGTCATCAACGGGCAGGACCGCTTCCTTTCCCACCAGCGGTTCACGGATGATGTTGGAAAAGAAGCCGGAGGCCGCCTTGTTGGGTTTTCCGGGCCGCACGCACACGGTTGGCATGCGAAGGGCGAGGCCGTCCACGAAGCCGCGCCGCGTGTAGTCGGAAATCAGCAGCTCACACATCGCCTTCTGGGTGCCATAGCTGGTCAGTGGTGTGGTGAAGAAAGTGTCGTCAATGGCATCGGGAAAGGGTTGGCCGAAAACAGCAATCGACGAGGTGAAAACCAAGCGCGGTCTGTATCCCGGGATGGCCCTGATGGCGTCGAGGAGGTAGCGGGTGCCATCCAGGTTGATGCGGTAGCCTTTGTCAAAGTCTTCTTCGGCCTCACCTGAGACAATGGCGGCGAGGTGGAAAATCACATCTGGTTTTTCCTGCACCAAAACGCCGGCCTCGGCAGCCCCTGCAATGTCTCCCATCAGCGTATCGACTGGATACGCGGTGTCGGGTGGTGGCAGGCACAAGACCGCATCATGGCGGGTCAGCCTGGTCACAGCCCGTCCCAGCACCGTTGCACCTGTTGCCAGCCGCTGAACCAGTTTCTGCCCCAGCATTCCAGCAGCGCCAATGATCAAGATGTGCACGACTGGCCTCCTTGGTTGTGGCGGAACCTTGCGCTCGCGAATCAAGAATTCACAAATTGCCGTTTCAGAGTTTCCACCGTAGTTCATTTATCTATTTTATTTCAATCGCTTGCCAGCGCTGTGTGGCATTCGCTTGAATTGTGTTACCTCTAGCGGGGGTACCAAGTTGCAGCAAGACGCAAATTTTTGCAGCAATTCAACAGGGGGAATGGCATGTGTTGCGACGGGATCAAAACAAGCAAAATGTGCCGGAGGTAGATTTGGCTGGCAACAATAGCGAACACCCCGCCGACGCAATCGGGACGTCACTGATGCGAGCGCACAGCATACTCACCGCCATTTCGACCAACTACGTGGACAGCAAGGCGCGGTTTGCGGTGTCGGAACCCTTTGTCGCGCAGGCGGTGCGGGCGGTGGAGGGATTGATCGGTGAGGCGGCAACGCATCTTGATCATCTCTTTGATGAAGTGGATTTGCGGTGGAAGGCAGATGTTGCACCTGAGGAACTGCCACTGGCACCGACTTTCATGCGCAAGGCGAGCAATGATGTCGAACTGACGGCGCGTACTTATGACGAGTTGCTTCGCAAGCTGACAGCGGCGGAGGTTTTTGCCGCAGATTTGTCGGAGAGCGAAAATGATTTGCTGCCGCTGTTGCACAGCATCAAGGATGAATTGAAGCGCACACGTGGTGCTGCCTAGAATTTCCTGCGTTTTGATTTGACGCCCGGCTGCCTTGGCGAGGCCTTTGGTCGGCGTGATGGAGTGCGCGGATTGGCAATCATCTCGAGCCGTAGACCGCCCTTTACGGGCATGACTTCCACAAGTCGCACCTGGACACTGTCGCCGAGCTGAAACGATTCTCCC
This sequence comes from Hyphomicrobiales bacterium, assembly GCA_043768765.1. Classification (GTDB taxonomy): domain Bacteria; phylum Pseudomonadota; class Alphaproteobacteria; order Rhizobiales; family Aestuariivirgaceae; genus Aestuariivirga. Next base: position 11,934 of record JAYVKC010000062.1, read on the forward strand.
GATTTTCTGCCGACGAGGGCATGGCGGATTTCGTCAAATACGAAGTAGTCGCTGCCCAGTGTGGCCACGGGCACAAAGCCGTCAGCGCCGGTTTCATCGAGTTTGACAAACAGACCGGCACCCACAACACCTGAGATGCGTCCGGCGAACGTTGCTCCTGCCTTGTCAGCAAGAAATGAAGCCACCAGCCGGTCAATGGTGTCGCGCTCGGCCATCATCGAGCGGCGTTCTGCGACCGAAATCAATTCGGCGGTTTCATCCAACTTGCCGATGTCATCACCCGACAGCCCGTCGTTGCCGAAGCCATCTGCGGTCACAAGTGCCCGGTGCACGATCAGGTCGGCATAGCGACGGATCGGCGAGGTGAAATGGGCGTAGCGGCGAAGTGCCAGGCCAAAATGGCCAAGGTTCTGGGCGGAATAGAGGGCCTGCGATTGGGTGCGCAACACCACATCGTGAACCACGCGTTCATGGTCCTCGCCTTTGACTTGGGACAAAAGCCGGTTGAAGTGTTTGGTGTGCAGCACCTGGCCCAAAGGAAAATCTGTTGCTACGGTTTTCAGAAATAGTGCCAGGGCCCGGATTTTTTCCTTGCTGGGCTCGGCATGAACACGAAAAAGCAGCGGGGTTTTGCGGCGTTCCAATTCTTCAGCTGCTGCCACATTGGCCTGTATCATGAACTCTTCGATCAACTTGTGGGCGTCCAGGCGTTGCGGCACGATGACGTTGCTGACGTTGCCGGATGGATCGAGGATGATCCGGCGTTCGGGCAAATCCAATTCAAGAGGTGCGCGTACATCCCTTGCTTTCAACAGGCAGGCATAGGCCGCCCAAAGCGGTCGCAAGACTCCGGCCAGAACAACATCCGCCTTGGGCGATGGTTTGCCATCAATGGCACTCTGTGCTTCCTCATAGGAAAGTTTGGCTGCCGACCGCATGATGACGCGGTGAAAAACATGGCGCAGTTTGCGGCCCACTTTGTCAAATTGCATGGTCACCGCGTGGGCGGGGCGGTCATGGCCTTCACGCAGAGAACACAAATCATTGGAAATGCGCTCCGGCAGCATCGGAACCACGCGGTCAGGGAAATAGGTGGAGTTGCCGCGCAACCTGGCTTCGCGATCAAGGGCGGTACCTGGCCGCACATATGTCGCCACATCGGCGATGGCGACAATAATGACATGACCGCCCGCGTTGGCCGGGTCATCGTCAGGCCGGGCAAAAACCGCGTCATCGTGATCGCGTGCATCGGTGGGGTCAATGGTTACGAGCGGTATTGCACGAAAATCGTCACGGGCTTCCTGCTTGAAAGTAACAAGTGCCTCACTCTCTGCCAGCACCCGTTCCGGAAAATGATTGGGCACACCGTGCTGATGGATGGCGATCAGTGAAATGTTGCGCGGATCGTTGACGTCGCCCAGGCGTTCACGCACGCGGGCATGTGGAAGTCCACGGTGGCGGTCGCGAATGATTTCGACTGAAACAAGCTCACCATCGCGGGCTTCAGCCGTGTCACTGTGCGACACCTTGAAATCGTGACGGGCTTTCTTGTCGATGGATTGAATGATTGCGCCGTCCTTGCCGGTGCGGAACACGCCCAATTGCCGTGGGGCATTGGCGACCAGAACACGCATGGGTTTCGCGACATAGGCGTATGCACCGTCGGTGATTTTTTCCACGTGCGCGAGAATGCGGTCACCGACCTTGGCCGCCGTGTTTCCTGACAGTTTTGAATTGTTGTTGTGGATCAGGATGCGTGGTGGAGTTGCGTCGTGCCACTGCGCTGGGATACCAAAGAGTTCGCCATCCGTGTCCATGCCAGTGACATCCACTGTAGCAACGGACGGGATGTCAGACGGGACTGACAAAGATTTGCGCTTGCGATTGAGGCCGCCTTTGCGCTCCATGTCCTTGAGAAGCTTCTTCAGCGCAATTTTGGCGGCACCCTTTATGCCAAAGGCGCGGGCGATATCGCGTTTGCCGGATGCACCCGGTGCGTTTGCAAGATAATCAAGAATGTCACCTTCCGACGGCAGTGCAGCGGCGCGCTTCATTCGAGACCGGACAAATGATCAGGCAGCGGGAGCAACTTTCTTCTTGGCCACTTTCCGGGCGGCCGGGGTTTTGCGGGCCGCTTTCTTGGCTGACTTCTTGGCAATTTTGACGGCCGTTTTTTTGACTGGCTTGCCGGATCGTTCGACAATCAGTGCTATGGCTTGTTCAAGAGTGATGTCTTCCGGTTTGATTTCAGCCGGAATAGTGGCGTTGACCTTGCCGTGTTTGACATATGCGCCATAGCGGCCACCCATCACTTCCACTTTGCCGCCGTCAGGGTGAAGGCCGAGATCACGCAAGGCGCCGGGGCGGGCACGGTTGGAAGGACCACGGGCGCGCTTTTCAGCGAGCAACACCACAGCGCGGTTCAAGCCCACGCTGAAAACATCGTCCGGATCCTTCAAATTGGCGTAGGTCCCATCGTGAAGAATAAAGGGGCCGAAGCGGCCAAAATTGGAGACGATTGCGGTTTTGGTTTCAGGATGAATACCGACTTCGCGCGGCAATGACAGCAAGCGCAATGCCTGTTCCAGATCAATTGTTGAGGCGTTGGTGCCACGGGGGATGGACGCCCGCTTGGGCTTTTCGCCGCCTTCAACCGCTTCACCCAGCTGAAGGTAAGGGCCGAAACGGCCAATGCGCCGTGTGACCGGTTGGCCGGATTCCGGGTCGGTGCCGAGGACCGTGCCATCCACCGGTTGTTCGGCACCATCGGCCGGAATGGTCATTTGCCTGGTATATTTGCAATTGGGATAGTTGGTGCAGCCAATGAACGAGCCAAAGCGGCTGAGTTTCAGCGACAGCTTGCCATCTTCGCAGGTCGGGCATTTGCGCACATCGCTGCCGTCGGGTTTGGCCGGAAAAATGTGGGGTTCGAGCAGATCGTTCAGCGAGTCTATGACTTGCGTGATGCGAAGGTCTTTCACCTCGCTGATTTTTACCGTGAAATCGCTCCAGAAATCGCGCAGTACTTTCTTGTAGTCCATTTCACCGTTGGAAACGCGGTCCAGCTGTTCTTCGAGGTCGGCGGTGAAGTCATACTCGACGTAGCGTTCAAAGAAAGATTCAAGAAATGCGGTGACGACGCGGCCCTTGTCCTCGGGTATCAGGCGCTTCTTGTCGAGACGCACGTAGCCGCGATCACGCAGTGTGGTCATGATGCTGACGTAAGTCGAGGGCCTGCCGATGCCGAGTTCTTCCAGCTTCTTGGTCAGTGACGCTTCAGAATAGCGAGGCGGTGGTTCAGTAAAGTGCTGGTTGGCCGCAATGGATTTCACGCCGATGCGGTCGCCGCGCGACATGGCGGGCAGACGCTTTGCATCTTCATCTTCGCCATCGTCGAGGTCTTCATTGTAGACGCGCAGAAAACCGTCGAATTTCACAACCGAGCCGTTGGCCCGAAAGGAATAGGCCTTGCTGTCGATCCCTTTGGTTTCGATGTCTGCCGTCGTTCGTTCCAGCTCAGCACTTTCCATCTGGCTGGCGATGGTACGTTTCCAGATGAGGTCGTAAAGCGCCAGTTGCTCGGGTTCCAATACCTTGCGGACCTGGTCAGGATGGCGGGCCGGGTCGGTTGGGCGGATGGCTTCGTGGGCTTCCTGGGCGTTCTTGGCCTTGCTGACATATTTGCGCGGCACGGGTGGCACGTAGGGTTCGCCAAAGGTTTTCAGGATGGTGTTGCGACTGGCGGCTATGGCTTCCGGGGCCATGTCGACGCCGTCGGTGCGCATGTAGGTGATCAGGCCAACGGTTTCGCCTAGCAATTCCACGCCTTCATAAAGTCGCTGGGCGATTTGCATGGTGCGCGAGGCTGAGAAACCCAGTTTACGCGATGCTTCCTGCTGCAAGGTTGATGTTCTGAAGGGTGGAAACGGGTGGCGCTTGGCGGGTTTGCTTTCAACCTGTGCAACGGAAAAGGGCTGACCTTTGAGTGTCGCTTCAATGGCTTTGGCAGTGCCAGCGTCAGCCAACGCCAGTTTTTCCAAACGCTTGCCGTCGATGGACGTCAGGGCCGCGTCAAACTCCGCGCCTTGTGGCGTGCTGAAGCGGCCATCAATGGACCAGTATTCCTGTGCCCGGAATTTTTCGATCTCGAGTTCCCGGTCGCACACCAAGCGCAAGGCCACAGATTGAACGCGACCAGCGGAGCGTGCACCGGGGAGCTTTCGCCACAGCACAGGCGAGATGGTGAAGCCCACGAGATAGTCAAGTGCCCGGCGGGCGAGATAAGCATCGACGAGGGCCGCATCGACTTCGCGCGGGTTGGCCAGCGCTTCCTGGACGGCTTGCTTGGTGATGGCGTTGAAAGCGACGCGCTGCACGGTTTTGCCTTTGAGCGCGCCTTTTTTCTTCAGTATCTCGAGGACATGCCAGGAGATGGCTTCACCTTCGCGATCGGGGTCGGTGGCGAGGACCAGGCGGTCGGCAGATTTCAAAGCTGTGGCGATGTCCGCCATGCGTTTGGCAGATTTGCTGTCGACTTCCCAATCCATGGTGAAATCTTCATCGGGGCGCACCGATCCATCCTTGGGCGGCAGATCGCGCACATGGCCGTAGGAGGCCAGCACAGTGAAGTCCTTGCCCAGGTACTTATTGATGGTTTTCGCCTTGGAGGGCGACTCAACGACGACGACAGTCATCCAAAATCCTTCGCATTTGCGAAATGGGGACAGGTCTTAGAGTGATCAATGGCATTAAGCAAGCGACCTTGGAAAATGCCCTTACCGACGAATACAACAGGTTGCAACTTTCGATTAGTTCAATTTAAGCGTGGAGATGTTATTATAAGTTGAATCTACATTGTAGATGCAATTTATAGAGGCACACATGACGGCAATCTCCCAGAGCAAAGACAAGATCGATAGTGCTCGCGCCAACGGTCCCCGCCGCGATCTCACCGAAAAGGAAGTCGCACAATACACAGCAGACATCATGATGGAGTTAAGACAGCTCGCCAAGAGTGTCAGGCTGGAAACGCTGCAAACCCTGATTGAGCTGGTTTATTATGAGGCCTACGCCACAGCAAACCCGCTGGCCATTCCCGAAGACGAATTGAAACGGGTGCGGGAGCTTGAAGCGATAGGTGCGAGAGCAAGTCTCAACATTGCGTGAACTTCAGAGCGGGTGCGGTTTTGCGCCCAACGGTTCGGCATGGGCCACCACCCGTTTGATGGCGGGAAGTTTGGTGACCAGCCTTTGCTCTACCCTGTCGATGGCGTTGTGCGCCTGTTCTACAGGGGTGTCGTCGGCAAACCGGCAATGGTAGTGCACGAAGTAACCGCCGTCCGTAAAGCGCACCCGGACATTGTGGATATCGGACATCGTTGTCTCATCGCGGGCCGACTGGTTTATGGCCGCACTGATCCTGGTGTAATCAGAAGGATTGGCTGCGTGGCCTGCGAGGGCGCGTGAGGGCAATGGTTCGATATGGCTTTCGACTTCGACGTCGCCACCGAGACTTTGGCGTATGGCTGTTTCCAAGTCCGTGGCTTCGGCGTGGGCCTGCAGCAAGGTTTTGGCACCGTCGAACTCAATATCGAAACTCACAGCCGTCTTGCCATCAACATCCTGCACCGTCAGATGGTGGATCATGTGGCCCGATTGGCTTGCCAGCAGGTGGACTTTGTCGAACACTGTTTCGGTATCCAAGGCCACCGGTATAGCCGACATCATGACATCCGAAGCCGGAAAGAGGTCATGCACTTCTTCCTCCAGTGATTGCTGCAATTTGGCAATCTCATCGAGACGAAGGGTGCGGGGGACTTCGACGATGACACTAATAAAGTGAACTGGTCCAGCGGGTTTGACCCGCAGCTGGCGCACACTGAGAACTTCGGGCCGGTTTTCCAGCATGGTGCGGATGGTTTGCGACACGCCTTCCGGGGCTGCATCAAGAAGGGTTGCTATGGTTTGGCGGGCCAGCCGCCAGGTCAGCACGGCGATGCTGCCTGCCACAACAAGGGTTGCAGCGGAATCGCCCCAGGGCACGCCCAGCCACACGAGACCAAGACCTACGAGAACCGCGGCAGACCCAAGCATGTCGGACTTGAAGTGGATGGCATCGGCGGCGAGGGCACCACTTGATGTTTCTTCCGCCACGCGGCTGAGCGCCTTTGAGCGGTTGTAGTCCAGGGCAATCGAGGCAACGAGAATTGCGATGGCCCACCAAGTGACGTCCACGCCATGCGTACCGCTCGAGAGTCGCGACAGGCTTTCATAAGTGAAGTAAGCGACGACGCCGCACAGCAAGATTATTTCGAGCAGGGCAGCCAAGCTCTCGATCTTGGCGTGGCCGAAATGATGTTCCGCATCCGCCGGACGGTCACTGAAGCTTACGGCGACCAGCGTGATCACAGTTGCCCCTACATCCGTCAGGCTGTGAAAGGCTTCACTCAACAGGCCGAGTGAACCAGTGGCCATTGCGGCAACAAATTTCACAGCGGCCAGGCCAGCACTCACGGCCAAAGACAGCCAAGCGACCTGGCGTTTTTGGCTGGCTCGCGTCGTGTTTGATGGCTGGTCCAAAGAATTCAACGATTGGCCCCTTGCGGCGAGGAAGTCGGCGCGCTTGCGTGATGCGTATGACAGGCGATTCGACCAGCCAGATGCGCGAGACGACGAATAGGGCAGGTGCGCTCACCTTTGCAACGTTGTTTGCCATTGAATCACTGTCACGGTCATTCAACGCCAGTGTGCTTGCGGTTCAGGCCTATGACCTTTTTGGCTCAAGCCAGATGGTCAGCGTCCTGTCCATGGCGGTCTCGCTTGCCGTCCTCACCGTTACTCTGTTCTTGCCGTATGTGTTCGGCGGGTTGCGGCGGCGGTGGACTTATACCATCGGCATTTTCCTGATGTTGGCGGCTTGCGCCATGCTCGCCTCCTATACGATGGCAGGGCAGGCCTTGGGGACTTTCTTCCGAAACACCGGTGCCTCGATCCTCAATGTCACGCTCTCCCTTTATATCATGGACAACATCCGCAAATCTGATCTCAACAGCAGTGAGCCCCTGCGGCTGACATTCTCCACATTGTCGTGGATGGCGGGGCCAGTGAGTGGAGTGTGGCTCTACGACACCTATGGCAGTTGGGCACCGCAGGTGGCCAGTGCGCTGGCGTCGCTTGTGCTTCTTGTGGTGTTCTGGCGCGTGCGGTTGAAGGAAAACACCGTGTTGCCTGCCGGACGGTATGAGCAACCATTGCCATTCGCCAACGTCAAGAGGTTTGCGGCCCAACCGCGTTTGCGGCTGGCGTGGGCGATTGCGTTTGGCCGGTCGTGTTTCTGGGCCACGTTGTTCATTTACGCGCCAGTCATGTTGATCGAAGGCGGACTGGGCAAGCAAGCAGGTGGATTGTTGATTTCAGCGAGCCAGGCGATGCTTCTTGCGGCGTTTGTTTTCGGGCGGATAGCTGCAAAGCTCGGCGTGCGTACCGTCATCACGCTTTGTTTTCTGACAATTGCTGTGGCATCGATCGGGGCAGGGCTTGCAGGTGGCAATCAGCCTGCCGTAGCGGCCCTTCTGCTTTTGGTGGCGTCACTATTTGCCACTGGACTGGACGCGGTGGGCGGCATTCCGTTCTTGCGTGCCGTGCGCTTTGCCGAACGGCAAAGGATGATTTCGGTGTACCGGACATTCATCGAATTCTCTGAACTGCTTCCGGCCATGGCGTTCGCTGTTGCCCTTGCCTTTTTTGACACCAGCATTGTCTTTGTGCTGCTTGGGTTTTTGCTCTTGTGCATGGCGGCGATCTGCTGGAAACACATTCCGAAATCGATGTGAGGAGATTGCAATGGCCAAACCAATACTCGTTATCGGCAACAAGAACTACTCATCCTGGTCGCTTCGTCCCTACATGGCGCTCAAGCAGGCCGGTATTCTTTTTGACGAGCAGCTGATCCCGTTTGGCGAACCGGCCTTTGGCAAGGCGATACGGAAAATTTCAGGTGCAGGGCAAGTGCCCGTGTTGTTGCATGGCAAAACGATGGTGTGGGATTCGTTGGCGATTCTTGAGTATGTTGCCGAGCAGTGGCCGGAAAGCAGCTTGTGGCCAAAGCAGGCACCAGCGCGCGCCATGGCGCGGTCGATGTGTGCGGAAATGCATGCGGGATTCAAGGCGCTGCGCAACGCGTGCCCGATGAACATCAGACGGCCCGCCAGCAAAATTTCGCTTGCCGACGGTGTCATGCATGATGTTTTACGAATAGAAAAACTGTGGGAGCAAAGCCGTGCCAATTTTGGCAAGGGTGGCCCGTTTCTGTTTGGAAAGTTCAGCAATGCTGATGCGATGTTTGCACCCGTTGCGACGCGGTTCCGAACATATGACATCAAGGTGTCGCGCGCCTCGGCAGCCTATGTTGATGCCATCTTGTCAAGCCAAGCCTATGTCGCTTGGGCAGAAGCGGCGCTGCAGGAATCGTGGATTTATCCAGCTGACGAAGTCGACTGATACCTGTTATGCACAGCTTATCCACAAGTTATCCACAGCCTGTGAACAGGGCCGCAAGATTTGATCCGGCAAATGCTGCTGTTGTGCTTCCGGACCCTTGGCGGCGTTGGTGCAAAGCCTTAGAAGGCAGGTGCTCAGCGACGAGGAGGCCAACTCAGAACGGGCATTAGCGAAAGAGATCGTCCCATGAAACGGTATGCGGTTGTCACGGGCGGAGCGCAAGGCATTGGTGCTGCCGCGGCAGCGGTGTTTCTGGCTGATGGCGGTGCTGGTGTTTTGCTGGTTGACCGAAATACCGAGCAGCTCGCGGCGACCGCAGCCAAGCTTGGCAGGTCTGGAGCAGTAGAAACGATAGCCCTGGATTTGCGCGATGATGATGCGGCGGTGCGCGTTTTCGCCAGGACCAACACCGTTTTCGGTCATGCCGATGTGCTGGTGAATGCGGCAGGAAACACCGAGCGTTGCGGTATCACTGACACAACGGCGGAAAGCTACCGTCGGTTGTTTGATGTCAACGTCAAGGCGCCGTTGTTCATGATGCAGGAAGCGGTGAAGGGCATGGTTGCCCGCAAATCCGGTGTGATCGTCAATATCTCCAGTATGCTGGCGCATGGCGGCCCGCCCAATCTTACCACTTATTCAAGTTCGAAGGCGGCGCTGGTGACGATGTCAAAATCAGCTGCCAATGAGTTCAAGCGGCAAGGGGTGCGGGTTTACTGCATCAATCTTGGTTGGGTGAACACGGAAGGTGAACACATTACGCAAACCCAGTTTCACAAATTGCCGGAAGATTGGGCATCATCTGTCGGCAAGCGCATGCCAACTGGCCGGTTGATCACGGCCGTGGACGTGGCGAAGCTCATCGCATTTCTGGTGTCTCCGGCTGCGGCGATGATGAACGGTGTGGTTATCGACTATGAGCAGATGCCGGTGGGGACTTTTGACACGCATCCGGCGCTGGCGACGGAGTGAAACCGAACGATTATCTCCGCCACCTCTTTCGCCGCTAAAAACTCCATTCTCTCGCCTTGGCAACAATGAAATCCCGGAATGCGGTTACACGCTTGGTTTCCTTGAGTTCCTCGGGGTAAACGAAATAGGTATCAAAGCTCGGGGCCTCGAACGGCAGGTCGACTTGCACAATGGCGGTGTCCGCCGCCACGATGTAATCAGCCAATGTGGCGATGCCGCCGCCGGTTTGTACCGCACGGCGCAATCCATAGGCATTGTTGACACGCAAAGCGACCTGGCGTGGATTATCGTCAGCGCGCCCCACGGTTTCCAGCCAATCGAGTTTGGTCAGATACTGGGCGGTCGGGCCAAAGATCAGAATCTTGTGTTTGTCGAGGTCTTCGATGGATTTCGGCATGCCGTGTTTTTTCACATAGTCCACCGAAGCGTAGATGTGATGGTGCACGGTAAACAGTTTGCGCTGGATCAAATCTGGCTGGGTGGGCCGCCGCAAGCGTATGGCGACGTCGGCTTCGCGCATCGAAAGATCAAGTTCCTCATCCTCCAGCAGCAGCGTGACCTGAATGTCGGGATAGAGTTCCATGAACTCGCGCAAGTGTGGTGTCAGCCACACGGAGCCGAGCCCCACCGTTGTGGTAATCTTCAATTCGCCTGACGGTTTCTCACGCGAATCCATCAGGCGCGTTTTGGCGGCCTCCAATTTGGAAAACACTTCGTGCGCCGTGCGGTACAGGACTTCGCCTTGCTCCGTCAGGATCAGGCCGCGGGCGTGGCGATGGAACAGGGGAACACGCAAGTCATCTTCCAGTGCGCTGACCTGACGGCTTACCGCCGACTGCGACAGGTTGAGCTCATGGCCGGCGTGGGTGAAGCTACCGGCGTCGGCAACAGCGTGAAAAATACGCAGTTTGTCCCAGTCCATGGTTCACTCCGCCGCCATTTTTTGCGATGCATTCTGGCTGTGCAGCCAGCGTTCTGATTCAAGGGCGGCCATGCAGCCCATGCCGGCGGCGGTTACGGCTTGCCGATAGATGTCGTCTGAAACATCACCGGCGGCAAACACGCCGGGAATTTCAGTCTGTGTCGACCACGACGATGTGATCAGATAGCCACCGTTCTTGAACGGCAACTGGCCCGCAAACAATTCTGTTGCGGGCTTATGGCCAATGGCGACGAACACGCCGTCAACGGCAAGGTCTTCGGTAGCGCCGGTTTTTACATTGCGCAAACGCGCGGCGGTCACACCCTTGGGATTTTCGGTGCCGAGGACTTCATCCAGCGCTGTGTCCCACTTCACCTTGATCCTGGGGTGTTTGAACAGGCGTTCCTGCAGGATCTTCTCTGCCTTGAATGAATCGCGGCGGTGGATGACGGTCACCTCGCTGGCGAAGTTGGTGAGGAACAAAGCTTCTTCCACTGCGGTGTTGCCACCGCCAACCACCAACACTTTCTTGTTGCGATAGAAAAACCCATCACATGTGGCGCAAGCTGAGACGCCAAAGCCCTTGAACTTGTGTTCGCTTGGCAGGTCGAGCCATTTGGCTTGCGCACCGGTCGCGATAATCAAGGCGTCGCAAGTGTATTCTGTGCCGCTGTCGCCCTTCAACCAGATGGGGCGTCGCCGCAACTGCACTTCGGTTATGGTATCAGATACAACTTCAGTTCCCATGTGTTCCGACTGTTGGCGCATTTCCTCCATCAGCCACGGGCCCTGGATGGTTTGGGCAAATCCCGGATAATTTTCCACGTCAGTCGTGATAGTCAACTGGCCGCCGGGCTGAATGCCTTGCACCACCAGCGGCTTGAGCATAGCCCGGGCGGCGTAGATGGCCGCAGTGTATCCAGCCGGTCCCGAGCCAAGGATCAGGACGCGAGAATGACGGGTCGACATGGGATACTCCGCAAGAGCTATGAAGAATGAACATAGCTTAAGTGGAGTTGTGGACAAGCCCTTGCAAGCACATCTGCACAGTCGCGTTGCGTAATTTTATTGCGTATGAAGGAGCCATGGACAGACATGGCGAGCCGGATACAATCGACTGGAAAATTCTGCGGGAGCTGCAAAAGGAGGGGCGGATCACCAATGTGGCGCTGGCCGGGCGTGTCGGTTTGTCTCCGCCACCTACGCTTCGCCGTGTGGAAGCTCTGGAGGCGGCAGGATACATTGCGGGCTATCGGGCGCAACTCGACCGCCTCAAACTGGGCTACGAAGTGGAAATGCTGGTGCTGGTGGGCTTGAAATCGCAAGCCACAGGGGAAATTGCAGACTTTGAACGACGGGTGCGGAGCTGGCCAGTGGTGCGCGAATGTTATGCGCTGCAAGGTGTCGCGGACTTCATGTTGAAATGTGTCGCCCGCGATTTGCCATCGGTGCAGAGCTTTGTGATGGGCGCCCTTTCCAAAGCACCGAATGTGGAAAGTGTCAAAACCAGTTTGGTGTTGCATGCCAGCAAGGACGAACCGCTGCTGCCTTTGCCGTGAATGCCACTTTTTGGTTTACTGATTGAAACTGATACCCAACCGCAATCGACCCCCCGGCTATTAGGCGATCTCGTTCAGAAGGATTTTAGATGCCCCACAGGCGGGAATTGAGGCTGACCGCGACGTAGTTCTGCTCGATCATCCGGGTCGCAGCCGGGTCCATGGTCGTGGCGCGCACGTAGGCGGCGCGCAGACCAACGATGGCGCTGAGGGTTGATGTGGCGAGGGAGCGGCGCATTTTCGTAACTTTCTGTTAAACTTTATTGACAGTGTTGGTATAGCAAGCTGATTATTGCTGGACAAACGACAAATTCTTGGCATAACTTCAAAATAACTTTGAAGATAAAAGATGCTGGAAAAACTCCCTGGATTGCGTTCGTTACGGTCGTTTGAAGCCGCTGCGCGGAATTTGAACTTCACCCGAGCTGCGGCTGAGATGGGTGTGACTCCGGCTGCCATCAGCCACCAAATCAAGGAGTTGGAAGACCAGACCGGGATTGAACTCTTCATCCGCACCAGCCGCAGCATGAAACTAACCAAGGCGGGTGAGATTCTGCTTGAGGCGTCTCAGGATTGCCTGCAGACGCTGCGCCGTGCGCTGCCGCGCATGCGCCGCACTGAAAACCTTAGCCAGTTGCGCGTTTCTTCATCGCCGTCCCTGGCAGCCAAATGGCTGGTGCCTCGGCTCGATCGCTTTTTGGCCGCCATGCCAGGTGCCGATGTGCGCGTCGATGTGTCAGCGGCAGTGGTCGATTTTGAGCGCGACGATGTGGATGTGGCCATCCGCTTTGGGGCAGGCAAATACCCCGGTCTTGCGGCGGAACTGCTGTTCCAGGACCGCGTTTTTCCGGTGTGCAGCCCGCGTTTGATCAGCAAGGATGCCGCGCTTAACCATCCGCGCGACCTGTTGAACCACACGCTGATCCATCTTGAATGGGAGGCGCATGGAGCCCCTTGGCCCAACTGGCGGATGTGGATGATGGCTGCCGGCATCAAGGATTTCGATGACCGCAAGGGCCTGCATTTCAGCCAGACGTCGCTCACCGTGCAGGCCGCCATTGACGGGCAGGGTGTGGCACTGGGTGATTCAAACCTGGTTGCCGATGATCTTGCCGCCGGGCGATTGATCCGACCATTCAAGCTTTCCCTGAGTGCGCCTGCCGATTTCGCCTACTATGTGATTTCTCCGGTTGAGACAGTGGAGCAGCCGATGATCAAGGCGTTTCGCGAATGGTGCATTGCCGAAGCGCGTGCCACAGAAACGTCGGCTTCGCTTGGCAGTGGTTGAGCGATGCTGACACGCCGTTCGTTTCTCACTTGGCTCGGCCGGCTTGCCGTAGCTGGTGCCGGATTTACGACCTATGCCATGGCGATTGAGCCAGGCTTCCGCCTACGCACCGTGACTTACGCCTTCACGCCGCCAGGCTGGACACCCGGGCTGAAACTGCGCGTTGTCATGTTGGCTGATCCGCATCTGGTGGAACCGCACATGCCGGTATCGCGCTGGGACAAGATCATTGCCACCGCCAATGCGCTGGAACCGGATTTGATGCTACTGATGGGCGATTTCATTTCGGGAACACGGCTTCGCACCCGCAAACTGACTTTTGAGGATGCTATCGGCAGCACTGCTGCGTGCCGCGCCAAACTTGGCACCTATGCCATTTGCGGCAATCATGACTGGTGGGAAGACCGTGAGGTACAACGCCGGAAAACCGGATTGCCGGTCGCCGTGAAATTGTTGGAAGACATTGGCATTCCGGTGCTGGAAAACAAGGCAGTTCGATTGCAAAAGGAAGGCATGCCGTTTTGGTTGACGGGGACATCCAGCATTGTTGCCATCTGGAAAGGCCGGGGGCGCTTTGAGGATCGCTCTGACCTTGCCGGGACGCTGGCGCAAGTTGTTGACGATGCCCCGATCATTCATCTGGCGCATGAGCCGGACTTGTTTGTCGATGTACCCGCGCGCGTGTCCTTGACGTTGAGCGGGCATACCCACGGGGGCCAGGTGCGCATCCTTGGGTATTCACCATTGACACCTTCGTCGTTTGGCAACCGCTTTGCCTATGGCCACATCATCGAGAATGACCGGCATCTGGTGGTGTCCGGCGGGCTGGGGTGCAGCATTCTGCCCTTGCGGATCGGCATGCCGCCGGAGATTACAGTGCTTGAACTGGGATGAATTGCACGCCCATAAAGCAAAGGCGCGAAGATATTCAAAAACCTCATGCCTCATATGCTACTTCTGCGTTTGTGGGTTTTGCGACTCCGGCGCAACATAAAGCGACTTCCGAGGATGTCCCCTGCACTGGTACCACTCACCCCCCTGGGTTGGTGCCAAATCCCCCTTCCCGGCAGTTTTCTGAGGAAGTATTGAGGTGGTCGAAGGTCAACTTCGGCCACCTTTTTTCAACATTCAGTGGGCATTCTCGCGGCGAGCCGCCACAACGGTTTCAGCGCTGCGACCGACCAGTTCAGCCATGTGGTCGTAGGCATAGGTAAAGGTTCCAACACCAGCTGTGGCCGAGCGCAATTCGATGATCAGCGAACCAATTTCGGCTTCCGGCATGTGGGCCTTGACGGTGTCCCAGCCATGCCACCCGTCGCGGCCATCGAAACCGAGCAACTGGCCGCGATGGCCGGAGACGATCTGGTTGACGCGGGGTGTGTATTCCGAAGGCACGTGCACCGATACTTCGACGATGGGTTCAAGAAGTACGGGTGAACACTGTGGCATGCCTTCTGACATCGCGAGTCGGGCGGCGAGCTTGAATGCCATCTCGGAGGAATCGACATCATGATAGGAGCCATCGGCCAGGTTGACGGTGAAATCCACCACGGGAAATCCCAGTGGCCCCTTGCCCATCCATTCGCGCACGCCAAGTTCGACGGCGGGAATGTATTGCTTGGGTACGACGCCACCGGCAATTGTGTCGGTGAAGACAAAACCGCCGCCGCGTTCCAGCGGTTTGATATCCACGACAACATCGCCGTATTGGCCGTGCCCGCCAGACTGCTTTTTGTGCCGGCCACGCAGGCTGACCGATTTGCGGATGGTTTCGCGGTAAGCGACTTGGCGCGGTCGTGACTGGGCTTGTACGCCGAACTTGCTGGCAAGCCGTTCCAGCCCGACGCGCAGATGCATTTCCCCTTGCCCCCACAGAACCATCTCGTGGGAATCGGTGTTGTGGTCGAGTTGGAACGAGGGGTCTTCTTCGACCAGCTTGTGAATGGCGCTGGTGAGTTTGACTTCGTCCTTGCGGTCGAGGACCGAAACAGCGAAGCCGTAGACGCCGCGATTGAGGTGCAAGTTCAGCAGTTGCTGCACAGGCGGTTTACCCGTGGACAGGGTTTCACCGGTTGCGATTTTTTCGAGGCGGCCAAGGGCCACAAGATCACCGGCATCAGCCTTGCCGTGCTTGGATTGCGCCTGTCCCTGGAGCGTGAACATGCCGGCGACGCGCTGCTCTTCCGATTTTGTGCCTGTGACAGTAGCCCCATCCTGCAAACTGCCGTGCAGCACGCGCATCACTGAAAGTTTGCCGCCGTGGGCGGTGTGAATGGTCTTGACGACTTGTGCCACCGCGTCTTTGCCGCCAGCAACGCCGAGGCGTTTGGCAGTCTGTTCGACGTTTGGAGCATCATGGCGCAGGGTTTTCAACAAGCGTCCAATGCCGTGGCCATGTTCGGCCGAGCCAAACAGCACCGGCGTGATCAATCCTTCCGCCAATTCGCGGTGCAGATCAGCGAACACCCGGTCGGTCGGGGGAGCCATGTCGCTCAGCAACTGTTCCATGAGTTCATCGTCGTGGTCGGCAAGTTTTTCCAGCATGGAAAAGCGTTCGGATTTTTCCAGTTCGGCCACTTGTGACGGCATCGCGACCACCTGGCTTTCCGCCAGTTCGCGATAGATATGGGCGCGTTCCAAAGCGAGATCGACAAAGCCTGCCACCACCCCTTTTTCCATGATGGGGAGTTGCCGCAAAACCAAGGGTTTGCTGCTGGCTGGCTGCAACCAGGTCAACACATCACGCGGGCTTTCGTCCGACTTGTCGGTCTTGTTGAGAAACAGGAAACGCGGCAGGCCGATGTCGTCGAGTGTTTTCAGAATGACTTGCAAGGCTGGCGCTTTTTTGGCGTCCGCTTCGCACACCACGATGGCGGCATCACAGGCGGGCAGGACGGCGCGGGCTTCTTCCGAGAATTCCACCGATCCCGGTAGATCGATGAAATTGAAAACCTCGTTCATGTAGGTTACGCGGGCGCAATTCAGTTCAACGCCCATGGCGTGCGATCGTGCTTCCGCGGATGAATCGCCGATACTGCTCTTGTCGGTGGTTTTGCCTTGCCTGGAAACTGCTCCGGTGCGGTACAGCAACGCCTCAAGCAGTGTGGTTTTTCCGCTTTGATACGGGCCCACGAGTGCAATTGACCGCGGACCCTGGTCTTGTCTGCCATTTGACAATGTCATGATGTGCCTCCTCCATGTGATGTTCACCGAGGGACCGCCCATTGCGGACGACGTGTGTGCCAACGCAGGGCGGCTCCACCAGAGTCACCATGACTCCGATTTGGACATCCCGCAAGGCAGTTTACTTTTTGAAAAGATTATGTCCGCAGTCGACTTCTGACCCTAGCGGTCAAACCTCAAAGTCAGGTTGGAAACGGCGAGAGAGGCGTTGAGGCCGGTTTGGGCTTGCACGCTGAAGGGTTGCAAGTTGATGGACTGGCGGAACCCGCCGATCATGGCGTTGGCACCCAAGCCTACTCCAAGTGTGGCTTCTGCACTTATTCCCGAATAGCTGCCCTTGAGGGCTCCAGCCTTGGTTTTACCGGGCGCAAACACGACCCAGCCCAACACCGTTTCGTTGGTGATGCCGATGTCGAGACCCAATTTTCCGATTGAACCGGTGTAGCGTTCGGAACGGCCGCCGCCGGCGGGTTTGTATTTGCAATCCACACCCTTGGCCGAGCCGATCAGAAATCCTGCACCACCTTCAACACGGCACGTCAGCACGCCGACTTTGACACCGGCATGGGCACCTGTTGAAGAGGCCATGAGTGTGAGCAGTGCGATGGCGACAAGTTTATTCATTTGTGATGCATCCTTGGTTGCCTACAGACCCGGAGACTTGACTGCCATTATGTCTGCAATACGGCAGCGCGGCAACGGGCAACAGGGGGAAACAAGTCAAAGGGTGCGGCCCATGTAGTCGTTTTTGCCCAATTCCACGCCATTGTGGCGCAAAATATTGTAGGCGGTGGCAAGATGAAAGTAGAAGTTGGGCAACACGAATCCGTTGAAATAGTCTGCGCCAGAGAATGTCTTCTCTTCTGTCCGGCCCACACGGATGGTCACGGGGCGGGATTCAGCGCCAACGAGTGAAGTTGCGTCGACCGACGACACAAAGGCGATGGTCTTGGCGACGCGGGCATGCAATTCGGAGAAGGTTTTTTCTTCATCGGCATAACTCGGCACGGATTGGCCCGAAAGCCGCGCGGCACAGCCTTTGGAAAAGTCCGTGACGAGTTGCACCTGGTTGATGAAGGGAAACATGTCGGGAAAAAGACGGAAGCTGAGAATTGCCTCAGGCTTGATCTTCTTTGCTTCGCAGTGTGCTTCGGCTTTAGCGAGCAAAGCATCAAGCGTTTTCAGGCCGTGCAGGATGAAGGGCATGGATACTGCATACATTGGGTGGTTCCTTATGTGAGGTTGACGCAGAAACGCTGGATGCGCTGGCAGGCATCCTCCAGCGTTGGCGTGGCTGTGGCGTAGGAAATGCGAAAATAGGGTGACATGCCAAAGGCTGCACCTTGTACGGCGGCAACTCCTTCGGCAGCCAGAAGTTCGGTCACAAATTCTTCGTCGCTGGTTATCAACTTACCTGATGGTGCGGTCTTGCCCATCAATGCAGCACAGGACGGATAGACATAGAATGCGCCGTCCGGTGATGCGCATTTCAATCCACGCGCCTGGTTGAGCATGGAAACCGCCAGGTCGCGGCGTTCCTTGAACACTTTGTTGTTTTTGGCGATGAAGTCCTGCGGGCCGTTCAGTGCTTCCACCGCTGCCCATTGGGCAATCGACGATGGATTGGACGTGGACTGCGACTGCAATTTGGCCATGGCCTTGATCAACGGCTCCGGCCCTGCGCCATAACCGATGCGCCAGCCCGTCATGCAATAGGATTTGGAGACGCCATTCATCGTTAGCGTGCGGTCGTAGAGTTTAGGTTCCACTTGCGCGATTGTTGTGAAAGTGAATTCGCCATAGACCAAGTGCTCGTACATGTCGTCGGTGAGTACCCAGACATGCGGGTGGCGCAACAGGACATCTGCCAGGGCGCGCAGTTCCGCTTCAGTATAGGCCGCACCGGTCGGGTTGGAAGGGGAATTGAGAATGAGCCACTTGGTTTTCGGCGTGATGGCACGTTCCAGGTCTGCGGCCTGGAGTTTGAAACCCTTGTCTTCAGGTCCGGCAACCACCACAGGGGTGCCGTTTGCCAGCAAGACGATATCCGGATAGCTGACCCAATAAGGTGCGGGGATAATGACTTCATCGCCTGCGTTGATGGTTGCCATCAGGGCGTTGAACAGCACCTGCTTGCCGCCTGTGCCAACTGAGACTTGTGATGGCTTATAGTCCAACCCGTTTTCACGCTTGAACTTGGCGACGATTGCTTTCTTCAACTCGGGAATGCCGTCCACGGCAGTGTATTTGGTCTTGCCTGCCTTGATGGCAGCGATGGCGGCGTCCTTGATGTTCTCTGGCGTGTCGAAATCGGGTTCGCCGGCGGCGAGGCCAATGACATTCTGGCCATCAGCCTGCATGGCTTGGGCCTTGTTGGAAATGGCTATGGTGGCAGACGGCTGGATGCGGTTCAGAGAGTCGGAGATAAAGCCCATGATTGTTCTTTCGGTGCTGGCGCTGTCCAAATAGGGCGGTGCCGGGCGGTGGGCAAGCCTGTTGTGCGTATTTTGCTTTTTTGAGAATTTTCACTGGAAGTTCCCGTCGCAGGTTTTCCACATGACGGCATTGGGCCGTGCATCACGGCTTGGCATTGGCTAGAATGATTTGATGGCATTACACATGATCAAACTTTGCGTCGGCGTAGATGGCGTGGAACGGCTTGATGAATGGATCAAGGACTGCCGCGCCGGAAGGGACACGCTCGACCATACGACCCGCAGCTTTCCGCGCCGGGCGGATGAAATATTGCCGGGCGGTTCGCTTTATTGGATCATCCGGGGTGCCATCCTGTGCCGCCAACCGCTTGCCGCTTTCGAGCCGGTGCGCGGTGATGATGGCATCGAACGGTGCCGCATCGTTTTCAAACCCACAATCGTCTTGGTGCGGCCCACGCCGCGCCGCGCCTTCCAGGGTTGGCGCTATCTGGCGGCCGACGATGTTCCACCCGACATGCCACGCGGCGCAGCCGCGTCTGAGATGAGCAGCGCCATGCGCCGCGATCTGGCGGAACTGGGATTGTTGTGAAGACCCGCAGACTCTCCGCAGCGGATGATCTTTCCGGTGCCATCCAACTTTTGCAACGGTTCTTTCGCGAAGAAAATTTCGGCACGCCCGATCATGTCATTACGGCAAATACGCATCGCATGACAGCTTTGGACAGTTGTGCGATCTTTGTCGCTGAAGAGGGCGAAAAACAACTTGCCGTCGCTACTGTTTCGATGGATTTCGGCATCGAGTTTGGCTGGTCAGCTGAGATGGGTGATCTCTATGTGGTGCCGGAGTGGCGGGGCAGGGCGGTCTCTCGCGCGCTCCTCAACGCGGTGGAAGACTTCTTGCGCGAAAAAGGGGCAGCGGGTTTGGCCGTCACTCTCACGCCCCATGCCCTGAGAGAACGTGGTCTTGCCGACTACTATCAGCGCATGGGATTTGCCAATGAGGGACGATTGATCCTATGGCGTGACCTGAAAACCGGAGCGTGACATGAACCTCGCCAAATTCAAAAGATACCCTCTCACATTTGGGACCACGCCAATTGAGTTTTTGCCGCGCTTGACTGACGCCTTTGGAGGCAAGGTCGAGATTTACGCCAAGCGGGATGACTGCAATTCCGGGCTGGCGTTTGGCGGCAACAAGTTGCGCAAGCTTGAATACATCGTGCCCGATGCCATTGCGTCGGGGGCGGATACGCTGGTGTCCATCGGTGGCGTGCAGTCGAACCACACCCGCATGGTGGCCGCGACGGCGGCCAAGATCGGCATGAAGTGCGTGGTGATCCAGGAGAGTTGGGTGCCGCATGATGATGCGGTGTACGACCGTGTCGGCAACATCTTGCTGACGCGGCTGATGGGTGCCGACAGCCGCTTGGTGGACGACGGCTTCGACATCGGCATTCGCAAGAGTTGGGAAGAAGCCCTGCAATCGGTGCGTGACAAAGGTGGTGTGCCTTACGCCATTCCAGCCGGTGCTTCAGTGCACAAGTTTGGTGGCCTCGGCTACGTCGGATTTGCGGATGAAGTGCGTGCGCAGGAAATGCAAATGGGCATCACCTTCGACTATGTCATTGTGTGCGTGGTCACCGGTTCGACACAAGCCGGCATGATTGTGGGTTTTGCCGCAGACAATCGCGCCCACCGCGTCATTGGCATTGATGCCTCCGGTACCATGGATAAATTGCGGGCGCAGGTACGTGGCATTGTCGACAACACAGCGGAGTTGGTGGAACTGGGCCGCAAGGTGCGTGACGATGAGATCATCATCAATCCGGACTATGCCTATCCGGCCTATGGTGTTCCCAGCCATGAAACCAACGAGGCCATGCGGTTGGCTGCCCGCACTGAGGCCATGATCACTGATCCGGTTTACGAAGGAAAATCCATGCAAGGCATGATCGACCTGGTGAAGAAGGGGTTCTTCCCGGCAGGGTCAAAAATTCTGTACGCCCATCTGGGCGGTGCACCTGCGATCAATGGGTATAGTTATACCTACAGAAATGGCTGAACCTTGGCGGAAGGAGAGGGATTCGAACCCTCGTTACGCTTTCACGTAAACACGCGTTCCAGGCGTGCGCCTTCAACCACTCGGCCACCCTTCCGCTGGAGTGGCTGGCCTTATAGCGGGCCAACCCTTTTGTTCAAGCATTTGTCATGAATAATTTTTTTGGGCCAAACGGGCTTGTTTCTGTGCCGTTTTGCGATTGCGCAACACGTGTTCGTGGGCGGCATCGTAAAGTGCTGAATCGCGAAAATCGGTGTGCCCCAGAACCGGTCCCACCAAAACCAGCGCGGTTCGGGTAAGTTTGGCGGCGCGGACCTTTGACGCAATTGTGGACAGAGTACCGTGGATGAATTTTTCATCTGGCCAACTCACCCGGTAAGCCACAACCACGGGGCAGTCAGCGCCATAATGCGGTGTCAGGGAACGCTCGATGTGCCCGAGATTGCGGATCGACAGGTGGATGGCCAGGGTGGCTTTGGATGCGCCCAGCTTTTCCAATTCCTCACCTGGCGGCATGGCAGAGGCTTCCATGGTGGTGCGCGTGAGGATCACGGTTTGGGCGATTTCTGGCAAGGTGAATTCGGTTTTCAATGCCGCAGCGGCGGCGGCGAAGGCAGGCACTCCGGGTGTTACGTCATAGGGAATGTCCAGCGCATCGAGTTTGCGCATTTGTTCGGCGATTGCGCCATAGAGCGACGGATCGCCGGAGTGTACGCGCGCCACGTCATGACCCGCTGCATGGGCGACCGAGATTTCGGCGATGATCTGGTCGAGGTGCAAGGGTGCGGTATCGACAACGCGGGCGTTTGGCGGGGCTGCTTTTACGATCTCCACTGGCACGAGGGAACCGGCGTAAAGGCAAACGGCACACTTCTCGATCAGGCGCAAGCCGCGCACCGTGATGAGATCAGCCGCACCCGGGCCTGCGCCAATAAAATGAACCGTCATGCGTTTCTCTTGGCCTCGTATCCACGGGGCGTAAATGCATACATCTTGCCGTCGCCGCGCTTGATGGCTTTGGTCTGAGATGACCCCACGAGTACCACCGTCAACATGTCGACATCGGCGGGATCAAATGAATCCAGACGCACAATGCGCACGCTTTCCTCGGGGCGGCCCAGATTGGATGCAATCACCACCGGCGTATCGTCGGGACGGTGCAGGCTCAGCAATTCGATGGCGCGTGGCAATTGGTCAGTGCGTTTCAAGGATCGCGGATTGTAAAAGGCGACGACAAAATCGCCCATGGCGGCGGCCTTCAGGCGTGTTTCAATTGTTGCCCAGGGTGTAAGTAGATCGGACAGGGATATGCAGCAGAAATCATGGCCGATCATGGCACCGGCACGCGCTGCCGCCGCTTGGAAGGCTGAAATGCCGGGCACGATGTCCACTTCAATGCGGCATGGCTCGAGAGTGATGACTTCGTAGACAAGGGCCGCCATGGCATAGATACCGGCATCACCGGAACATACCAGCGCAACACGTTTGCCGCTCTTTGCCAGCGTAATAGCATGACGCACGCGTTGTTCTTCCGCACCCAACGGGAACTTGTACAGCATCTGGCCGGAGTACAGGTCCATGGCGAGATCGAGGTAGAGATCGTAGCCCACCCAATCCGTCGCACGGGACAGTTTGATGCTGGCTTCCGGCGAGCGCATGAAAACAGTGCCGGGGCCGAGACCGATCACATGCAAGATACCGCGCGCGCGGCCACGTGGTTCGAGAATGGGAGTGGGTGATTCAGCAATGGCACACGTGGCGCGCTTGCTCTTGGTTTTGGCGACAATCAGTTTGGCGTCTGGTCCTGCGGCGGCCAGGGCTGCCGCTTCGGCCACGCTGGGGGTACCGACTTCGGCGCGCACAATCTCCGACGGTTTCATCACGCGGTGGCTTTCGGCGTTGAGTTCCTTGGTGGTGAATAGGCGCACCTGTCCCAAAGCGCTGATGGCAGCCTCATCTTCCTTGAGATCGATGGTGGCGATGTGGGCGACAGCTGCCGCTGCCAAATTGTGTTGCTTCAGTGTTGTGGCGACAAGTTCGGCCACTTCAGCAGGGTCCGTGCCGCGTTCACAGCCCACACCGACAACAAGGGACTTGGGATGGATGGTGAGAGCTTCACCAATGGCTTCCTTGGTGGTTATCGTGACGGGAACAGTGCCGTGATCGGCGGCCAGTTCCTCAAGCCAGGCGGCATTGCCTGTGAGAGACAGTTCCTCGCCTGCAAGTATGCGTGATGCCGTTGCTTTCACCGCGGCGTCATTGGCAATGACATAGCCCGGTGGCGGCTCGTCGAAAGACACGCCATGGTTCACATCGCTGGCGGTTGTGATGGCCGCATGGGCATCGAGGTGAATTGCCAACCTGCGGGCCAGATCATTGGCACCGTGATGACCGCCAACCAGAGGGACCACTGATTTGCCGTCTTCAGATACGACGACGACGGGCGGTTCGGTGTGTTTGTCCTTTAAATGTGGACCAAGGGCGCGCACCACGATGGGGGTTGCGCACAGGGCGATGATGGTACGGCCACGCTGGAACTGATTGGCGAGATGCATCACCGCGTTCTGGTAGAAGCGGTCACCTTCGTTGAAAGTTGCCGGCACATGCAATTGTCCATCAACAAATGCGCTGATGCGCTTGGCCAAGGGAAGGGCGGAAGGACCCAAAATGAAAATGACGGGCTTCATGCGTGATCTTGCGCTGCGTGCACGAGGATGGTCGTGAAATAGGGAACAGCAGATTCATTCACGTCGACAAGGCGGCGGATGCTTTGATCGGCGTGCGTTGCTTTTTCAACCACCGTCGCACTGTGTGAAAGGTCCAGCGCTTCCAGCAAATTGCGAATGCGGGTGAAGTGTCGGCCCACCTTGATGATGGCCGCACATTCCACCGTTGCCAGTTCCCCGCGAAGACGGTCCGTGTCGAGGGTGGCGGGCAGCACTTTGATGACGGCGTTACGCGTGGCCAACGGCAATCCGGCAACGGCTGCAGCGGCGGAAACCGATGTCACACCCGGCACTACACGGGTCTCAAACTCGCCAGAAAGTCGCTCATACATGAAAATGAAACTGCCGTAGAAAAAGGGATCCCCTTCACATAGCATGACAACATCGTGACCTTGGCGCAAATGTGCGGCAATTTGTTTTGCGCCTTGATCATAAGCTTGCTGCGCCGGTGCCGGTTCTGTTCGCATGGGCATGTCGATGGCAATTTCGATGGCGTCACCGGGCATGAAGGGTGCGGCGATGGCACGGGCTGTGCTCTCACCACCGTTGGCCGACAGGTAGGCGATGATTTTGGCGGTTGATACAAGGCGCAAGGTTTTCACCGTCATCAGTTCAGGATCGCCGGGTCCAACACCGACGCCGTAGAGAATTCCCTTCATGGCTTGCGCACCCGCCATTGCATCACATTCATGCGCGGCCGCATGGCGCGCATGTCGCCCACTCGGGTAAGAACCGCAATGTCGAAACTCACCAACTCACCGCCATGGACGGCTTGAAGTGCAATCAACCGCTGTTGACCTTCCAGTGTCACCACATTGGCGACCAGGTTGCCACCGGAATTCAGGCGGGACCAGGCTGCATCGAACACGCCATCGGTGGAAAGGCCGCCGCCGATGAAAACCGCGTTGGGGGCGGGCAAATCGGCTAGTGCTATCGGTGCCTGGCCTTTCACGAGGCGCAGGCGGGGTGCGCCCAAGGCATCGGCATTTCGCGAAATGTAGCCGCATTGTTGTGCGTCGTGTTCGATGGCGATGGCTTCGCAGCCCCGTGTGCCGCGCATCCATTCGATGGCAACCGAACCCGAGCCTGCGCCAATGTCCCACAGCAATTGATCAGGGCAGGGGGCCAAAGCAGCTAGGGTAGCCGCCCGAACTTCGCGTTTGGTTATCTTTCCATCATGGTGAAAGGCGTCGTCTGGCAAACCTGCACTACGCGACCATATGTGAGCGTCTGGTGATGCAACACAATGGACGGCAAGCGTGTTGAGAGGCGACCAGCCGCGCTGCGGCATTGCCTTGGCGGCAAATGTGGTGAGGGCTTCGCCATCACAGCCCATGTTTTCCAGAACGGTCATGACACTGTTTTCGAAGCCGCGTGCCACGAGCCTTCGGGCGCATTCGGTGATGGAACTTGCGTCTTCGGTCAAGATCAAAAGGCGTGCATCCGGTTGAATGAATGTTTCGACGTTGGCGGCGGGGCGGCCGTGGATGGTGAAGCAATCGCAATCCGGCAATGACCACCCCATGCGCGCCGCCGCCAGCGAAAAAGAAGAGAGGTGCGGGATGATTGTTGTTTCGGCAAAGGGCACAAGGGTCAACAGTTTGCGGGCTGCGCCGTAGTTCATGGGGTCGCCGGTGGCGAGGACGACAGTGGCCAGGCCGCGCAAGGGTTCAATCTGTTGCACAACGGCGGAAAAGGGTTGGGGCCAGAGGTGGTGATTGGCGTTGGTAGGTGGCAGGAACGCCAGCAACCGTTCTGATCCCACAATGTGAGATGCAGAAAAAATTGCGGATTTGGCTGTTGCGGTCAAGCCGTCCATGCCATCCGCACCCATGCCGATGATGGTGAGCCACTTCATGCCGGCGTTTCCAGCAGGGCATTGATGGCTGCTGCTGCCATGGCGGAACCGCCCATGCGACCGCGAATGGCAGCAAAGGGAAGTCCGCGTGGATTTGAAATCAATGCAGCTTTTGATTCTGCCGCACCCACGAAACCAACAGGAAAGCCGATAATGGCGGCGGGCCGTGGTGCGCCGTCGTCGAGGATTTCGAGCAGGCGGAAGAGTGCCGTTGGTGCGTTGCCGATGGCGATCACCGATCCCGCCATATGGTCGCGCCACAGATTGACAGCGGCGGCTGAGCGCGTCGTGGACAAATCCCTGGCACGCGGATCGTTCAGTGTACAGATGATTTGGCGGTTGCGCACCAATCGGGGAATGATGCCGTGGCGGACCATTTCGGCATCGACGATGACGGGACCGGTTGCCGCGCGCGCCGCACGCACGAAGTCATGTGTGATGACAAGTTCGCGTGCCGCGTCCACCAGTCCACAGGCGTGCACGATGCGCACGGCCATGGGTTCCGCGTCTGCCGGGAGATGCGAGAAGTCCGCCTCAGCACGGATTGTGCTGAACGACTTGGCGTAAATCGCTTCAGGGTCGCGCAGGTATTGCATCAGCGTTTCAGGCTTTTCGGACCGAGGGGGTGATCGGCATGGGGATAAATGGCGTGGGTATGCGCATGGTCACCATGGTCATGGCTGTGGTTTTGCGGTCTTGATGCCAGCTTGAATGGGCCATCCTGGCACAAACCTGTGCAATTGCCGCTGGCGTCACAATGATTGCAGGCCGTGGCACTCATGCCTTCCACATGGTGGTGGTGGCTTTCCTGCACGGCACCAACTTCGGCTTCAAAGCCCAAGACCTGGGTGCGGTATTTGCACATCTGGCAATTCATGGCGATGTCGCCGCCGATGATTTGTTCAATGCGCTCGACAAAGGTTTCGACCACGGCGGGGTGGTCGTTGAGATAGGGGGCTTTGAGGAATTCAATCGCCGGGTGGCGTGCGGCCACGGCGTCGGCGGCCATGTAGATGCGTTGCACCAGCACGCCGGTGAACAGGAAGTAGGGGAACACGATAATGCGTTTGAATCCGAGCTTTGTGATGTGTTCGAGGGCAGGTTCCACCAACGGAAACGTGACACCAGAGTAAGCCACTTCGCCCCAGCCAAAGCCAAATCCCTCCCACAGAATGCGCATGATCTTGGCGACATTGGAATTGGCGTCGGGATCCGACGCGCCGCGCCCGACCACCAGCAACAATGTCTCATGTTTTTCGGCGTGGGTGGGGGCGGCATCAATGGCTTCCTGGATGCGGTCGCCGGCAGCGCGGATCATCTTGGGATCGATGCCCAGTTCCTTGCCGTAGTCGATGCGTAGATCATTTTGCGCGGCATAGGCATTGAGAACGGAAGGAATGTCGTTCTTGGCGTGGCCTGCTGCAAACAGCATGCCGGGCACGGCGAGTACGCGCGTGACACCTTGTGATTTCAATGAGTCAAGTCCGGTGCGGATGATCGGGGTGGCAAATTCGAGATAGCCGAACTCGACGGGATAGTGCGGCAGGCGCTTTTTCAAATGCGCCGAGAGGTTGGCAAATTCCGTCACAGCCTTGCGGTTGCGGCTGCCATGGCCACACAACATCACGCCCAACTTCTCTGTCATTACAAGTGCCTTTCCATGCGCAAACGCCCCGCTAAGGGAGGAAAGGCAGCTTCCAGACTTGGTTCCGCTTGGGTCAACCGCACCGGAGTGGCTTTCAGCCCCGTGCATGGGGCGCTGCTGAACTGGCTCTAAATGAACGGTAGCCATTCTTCAAGCGGCGTTTTGTTCAGTGTTGAAACGAAGGCAGTTTTGGCCCTACAGTGCCTTGTTCTTTGCAAATTGCGCCGCATACGGGTATGACTGTCGCATGACGCAGAATTTCAAAGTCACTGCAATTTGGGACCCAGAAGTGAAGGTGTTTACGTCAACATCCAACATCCCCGGTTTGGTTGTTGAAGCGGAGACATTTGAAGAGTTTGTTTCGCTTGTCGAGGCTTTGGCCCCGGAAATGCTGGAAACCAACTTGCCCGGCACAAAGCGGCCATTCGTGTTTGACATCGAATTGCACCGTACGCTCGCTGTGGCCTGATTGTGCCCAAGGATTTCTACCGCGAACTGGTCAAAATTTTGCTGGCAGCAAGTTGGGTGCGGGCAGAAGGTGGCAAAGGAAGCCATGAGAAGTGGCAAAACATCAAAACGGGAAATGTCGTGACTGTTCCGCGTTCGAAAAGCCGCCACACGGCAAATGAAGTGCTGAAGCAGGTCGGTTTGCCAAAGGCATTTTAAAACTCCACGCCCGCTTGCGCCTTCACGCCTGACCGGAAGGGATGCTTCACCTGTTCCATCTCGGTCACAAGATCGGCGAGTTCGATGATTTCCTCTTTGGCGTTACGACCGGTTATGACGATGTGCTTGTCGAGAGGGCGGTGGTGCAGCACGTCGAGGATTTCACCCAGCGGCAGATAGTCGTAGCGCAGAACTATATTAAGTTCATCGAGCAGCACCATGCGCAGGTTTGGATCGGCGATCATGCGTTTGGCTTCTTCCCAGCCTTCGCGGGCGTGGGCGACATCGCGGTCGCGGTCTTGCGTTTCCCAGGTGAAGCCCTCGCCCATGGCCTTGATGGTTACCAGATCAGGAAATTTCTCGAGCACGGTGCGCTCGCCAGTTCCCCACGATCCTTTCACAAACTGCACCACACCTGATTTCATGCCGTGGCCGACATGGCGGAAGATCATGCCAAAGGCAGCGGTGGATTTTCCCTTGCCCTTGCCGGTGTGGACAATGAGCAGGCCGCGTTCAATGGTCTTGGTGGCCATGATCTTGGCACGGGCGGCTTTTTTCTTGGCCATTTTTTCATGGTGGCGGGCGCTGTCTTTGTCGTCTTCTTCGCTCATGCTTGCAGTTCCTTCAAATGTCCGTGCACGGAGTTCAACCGGGGTTGCCACAGGCCGCGCGTGATCGCTTCTTCCAGGCGTTCTGCGATCTCGCGCAAGGCAGCGGGATTGTTTTGGGCGAGAAATTCCCTTGTGCCATCATCCACCAGATAGGCTTCATAGGCGAGGTCAAAGTGATGCGATTTCACGGCATCGGCAGTGGCGGCAAAAGCAAACATGTAGTCCACAGTCGCTGCAATTTCGAACGCGCCTTTATAGCCGTGGCGCTTGACGCCGTTGATCCACTTCGGGTTTACAACGCGTGAGCGCACCACACGGGCGATTTCCTCATCCAGCGTACGAATCACAGGGCGCTCGGGCCGTGAATGGTCGTTGTGGTAGACGTGAGGCTTGGCGCCGGATTCGATTTCCACAGCGGCACTGAGGCCACCCTCAAACTGATAATAGTCATCGCTGTCGAGCAGGTCGTGCTCGCGGTTGTCTTGATTATGGATCACGGCTTGAATGGCGGCGAGGCGGCGTTTGAAAGCGGATTCGGAAAATTGTCCCTGCTGACGCGCACCATAGGCATAGGCACCCCATGACACAAAGGCGGCGGCGAGATCAGCACGCTTTACCCATATTTTTTCATCGATCAGGGTTTGCAATCCCGCCCCATAAGCTCCGGGTTTGGACCCGAAAATGCGTTGTGTGGCAAGTTGCAGTGATTGCGCTTGATCCATGCCGGATTGGTGCAACATCTTGCTGTCGGCGTTCACACGGGCAGCAAGCGGATTGTCAACGACGTCTTCATCCAGTCCCGCCACGGCATGGATGGCACGGTCGAATAATTCGATTTGGGCCGGAAAGGCATCGCGGAAAAAACCGGAAATGCGCAACGTGACATCCACCCTTGGGCGGCCGAGCTTGGCCAGGGGGATGACTTCATAGCCCGTGACGCGCCAAGATGATGTGTCCCATACCGGTGTCACGCCGAGCAGGGCGAGGGCTTGCGCCATGTCATCGCCACCGGTGCGCATGTTGGCTGTTCCCCAAGCGGAAAGAACTGCTGATTCAAGATGTTGTCCGGTGTCCTGAAAGTGGCGGGTCAACAATAATTCAGCCGAACGCTGGCCCAGGTCCCAGGCCGTGGGCGTTGGCAGGGTGCGGTTGTCGATGGAATAGAAATTGCGGCCGGTTGGCAGCACATCCAACCGCCCCCGTGTGGGGGCACCGGAAGGGCCGGGACTGACGGCAAAACCATTCAAGGCGCGGATGAGGGCATTGATTTCCTTTGCGCCACAGGCGCGCAAGGTTGGGCGGATGTGGGTTGAGATCGTGTCAAGAACAGCGCGTGTTGCAGGTCCAACGCTGTTGTTGGCAGACACGGATGAACTGGCCAATAGCTCAAGCCTCTCCACCGTGTCGCCATGGCTGCGCCACGGTTCATTTGATACCGTTGCCAAGATGTTGGGTCGAATTCCGTCCCATATTTGTGCGAAATCGCAGTTCAGAGGATCGAAATCCAACCCCAAATCATCTGCAAGGGCACGGGTCAGCGAAAGGTCGCCGCCTGAGCCGCTGGAGCGGTTGACGCGTGTCAAGGCCACCAGCAGATCGGTTTCCTGCTGTCCTGTTGGTGATGTTCCCAATACGTGCAACCCGTCGCGGATTTGAGCTTCCTTCAAGTCACACAGGTAGGCGTCGAGGCGGGTCAAGTTGCTGTCATCATCGGTGGAGAAACCGGCATCCACATCAAGGCGCGTGGCCCTTGTCAGGTCGAGAATTTTTTGGCGCAAGGCTGCCAAGCGCCGCGTGTCGAGGCCGGTTGCGAGGTAGTATTCATCCACCAGCGCCTCCAGATCCTTTTGTGGTCCGTAGGATTCGGCGCGGGTGAGCGGCGGGGTCAGGTGATCGATGATCACTGCCGATGTCCGGCGCTTGGCTTGCGTGCCCTCACCGGGGTCGTTGACGATGAAGGGGTAGAGGTGCGGGAGCGGGCCCAGAACAACATTTGGATAGCAAGTGCTGGACAAGGCAACCGCCTTGCCGGGAAGCCATTCAAGATTTCCGTGTTTGCCATTGTGGATCACGGCATGAACCTGGGCGGCGTAACGCAGGTAAAAATAGAACGCCAGATAACCATGTGGCGGCACAAGGGCCGGGTCGTGGTAAGTAGCTTGCGGATCGATATTGTAGCCGCGGGCAGGCTGCAAGCCGACCAAGACATTGCCCAAGCGCAGTAGAGGCAATTGAAATGCTTCGTTGAGCACAAATGGATCGCTTGCAGCTGCCCCCCAACGATCTTCAACTTCCCTTTGTACAGATTCTGGTAAATTATTGAAATAGCGCAAGTAATCCGCCACAGAAAATTTGAATTCCGAGACCTTGTGGCTGGCGGCATTGGTGCGCCCGGCCTGCAAACGCTCGATCAAGGCGTTGCCATCAGCAGGCACATCGCCGGCACCATATCCATCAGCCTGCAATGCCCGCAAGATGGCGATAGTGCTGGAGGGCGTGTCGTAGCCCACGCCATTGGCAATGCGGCCATCCTTGTTGGGATAGTTCGCGAGAATAATGGCGATGTGTTTTTCCGCGTTTGCAATCTTGCGCAGTTTTGCCCAGTTGGCAGCCAAGTCTACCACATGTTCGATGCGATCCGTCAATGGCAAATAGGTTACAACGCGGCACTGCGTGCGTTCGTGCCATTGCTGGTCGGCCTTGAAGGAAATGGCTTGGGCATAGATGCGGCCGTCGATCTCCGGCAAGACAACAGACATGGCGAGGTCTTTGGCGTTCAATCCGGCTGAAGATTCGTGCCATTGCGCTTCGGCTGATCCAGCCAATGTTACTTGCAACACGGGGCAATCAAAAGCCGCAAGCGGATCATTGTCACTGTTGCCAACAGCGAACGCGGTGGCGTTGATGATGACATCTGGCGGCGTGGCCTGCCAGGCGTTGCGGATTGTTTCAGCACTGACTTTGTCTTTGAGACTCGCGACATAAATTGGCGATGTCTTGTAGCCTCGCGCATTCAATGCTGCGCACAGCGCATCAATGGGAGCGGTCATGCCACCTTCAATGACGGAACGATAGAAAACAACACCGATGTTTCCGGCAGCAGTGTTGCGCGCGTCCGCTGGTGATGAACCATAGAGTCCAGATGGTGGAAACGGCGCAACCGTGTTTGAAATGTTGCGTTTGCCAACCAACGCCTCACAGCTTTGCAGAAAACCAATGGCATTGTCCGGTCCGCCCATCGACAGGTATTGGCGCAACTGTTCGCATGTGGATGCTGTCACCGTTGAATATTGTGACAGGCTTGCATCAGGATCAGAACCGCCCGGCAAAACGGCCAGCAAAATTCCCCTGACGCGCGCCAGTTCGGCAAGAGTTTCGATGCCATAGGGCCAGTAGCTTTTTCCACCCAGCAAGCGCACCACAATCAATTTGGCATGGACCAGCGTTTGTTCAGTGTAGACATCAACAGAATAGTTGTGCTGCAACTGCATGAGGTTGGCGAGACGCAGGGTATCGATCCCGAGTGCGTCTGCGGCACGCGCCAGATTGGCAATTTCACTGTCCGCTGCCGACAACACAACGATGTCACCCGGCTTTTGCTTCAAGTCGATGGCATCAGCCGCACCGTCAATGACACCCGACGTGGTGGCGAGCAGATGCATGGTAGTTAGCCGTTCAACATTGCCCGAACTGCGGCTTGATCAAGAGATTTCTCGCCGATCACCACCAACTCAGTCCGTTGCACTTCATCGTGCTGCCAGGCGCGGTCGAAGTAGGCGTTGAGGCGGGGGCCGACGGCCTGCAAGACAAGTCGCGCCTTTGCGCCCGTGGTGGCAGCAAACCCCTTGAGCCGCAGGATGTCATGCGCGTTGATCGCGGCTTCGATGCGTGACTGCAAAATGTTGCGGTCCAGTTTTTCATTGATCGACACGATGAAGGTGACAAAATCATCGTGGTCGTGTTGTTCCTCGCCTTCCATTTCGTGGTGCGACAGGCGGTTGCCCATGTCATCTTCAGCGGCGGCATTGAGGCCCAGCAACACAGCAAGATCAACAACGCCGTGGCTTGTTGCCAGAAGTTTGGTGGCTGGCCTGACCTTCGACTTCAGTTCCCGCGTCACAGCCGCGGACTCTGCCGGGCTCAGCAAATCGGACTTGTTGACCAACACCATGTCGGCGGCGTTCAACTGGTCTTCAAACAGTTCCTCGATGGGGTTTTCATGGTCGAGGTTGTTGTCGGTCGCGCGCTGGGCGGCAAGCGCTTCTTCATCATCGGCGAAGCGGCCTTCACTCAGGGCCTTGGCATCAACAACGGTCAGCACACCATCCACCGTCACTTGGGATTTGATTTCCGGCCAGTTGAAGGCCCGCACCAAGGGTTGGGGCAGGGCAAGACCCGAGGTTTCGATGATGATGTGGTCGATGCGGTCTTTGTGGGCGAGCAGCTTTGTCATCGTCGGCACAAAGTCATCAGCCACGGTGCAACAGATGCAGCCGTTGGAGAGTTCAATGATGTCTTCGGCGTTGCAACTGTCGTTGCCACAGGCTTTCAGGATTTCACCGTCCACGCCGACATCACCGAATTCATTGATGATGAGGGCGAGTTTGCGGCCCTTGGCGTTTTCCAACATGTGGCGGATGAGGGTGGTCTTGCCCGCTCCAAGAAATCCGGTGACGATGGTGGTTTGGATTTTAGAGGTCATGGATCTATGTCTTTCTGCAGGGGGTCGAGCATGTAGCCGAGTGAGACCCCAATCAAAACCCAGAAAAGGGCATTGGCGGCGAGGCTGTTGGCGACGAAACTCTGGATTAATCCGGTACTTACGGCGGTTTCATGGGAGAGTGGTTGCGGTGCGCCGATCATGTGCGGGAGGGCTGCGAGCACGATGGCGAGCGGGATTGACCAGTTTTGCTGTCCGGTTGCCAGCAGCCACAGTGCAGCAGACGTGAAAACGATTGTCATCAGCCACCAGAGTTGGCGTGCGACAAGTTCAGCGCCTTGCATGCCAGGGAGTTCCGGCGGCAGCCCGGCAGCCGGTGCAAGGGACACGGCGGTGAAGCCGCACAATCCCCAGAGCAACCCCGTCCGCCGGGTGATCGGCCAACCTGACAAAATCGAAATACCAGCCAACATGGCAGCGAAGCCGGCGCCCGCAACGACTGACGTCAGCGCGGTGTAGACTGTCCTTTCGAGATCAGATGAAGGTGCCCATGCCACGTCGTCATTGGTATGGGCAGCCGTGCCAGCGTCGTGCTTGTGTGACTCTGCGTGGCCCGTTTCAAACTTTTCCGCTGCAACAATCAAAGGGGTGAGCCGCACGTGCTGGATCACCGCCATTGCAAGCCCTGCCGTGATCCCAGCGAGGAGCACGGCGAGCAAAACCCGCCCGATCATGCCGTTGAGTGGTTAGTGGCAGGGAAAGCCGACGGAATGGCGCGTGTCGTGGGCGGCGTTGTGCATTTCAGCGTTTTGGGCCAAGCCTACACCGAAAATCAAAAGCAACCCGATAAACAGCGACGACATACCAATCGCCACGCGTTGCGATACTGAAAGTTTCCGAACCTGTACAGTCGCGGTCATATTCACCCTCCGTGAGACCAAGTTCCGGGCAGGATTGCCCAATCATGCTGTTCGGCAGGTCTCCTGACTTGCGGGTCGCTGAAACAAAGCGCCTTCCCGGTGTCCCAGTGGCATACGCTCGCTTCTCGCCGCTCACAGTTGCGGGGGCAGTCGCGGTTTCGGCCCCATTTGGGTCGTCCTCACCGCATTCCCTGTTAGGTTCTTTGCCGTTTGGCTTTGAACACCGAACACTCGCGTTGTGGCAGGACGCAGGTTTGCCGTCAACTGTTCATAATTGCGCCATCATGGAGTTGGACTTGACAGCACAACAATGCTTAAGGAATTTGGTGTTTTGATGTCGGCAACACGCGCCAAAGGCCAAGTGGCGTTGTGACAATTTTCAGAGAATCGGAATGATGATGCAGAGAGCAATGCCCGTTGTGGATGAAGTCGCCCAGGTCTTGAAGGCCAGCCGAACGGCTTTTGTTTCTGCCGGGATTTTCAGTGGCGTGGTCAATGTATTGATGTTGACCGGGTCGGTCTACATGCTGCAGGTCTATGACCGGGTGCTGACATCGTCCAGTGTGCCGACATTGATTGCGCTTTCGGCCATCGTTTTGGCGCTCTACCTGTTTTACGGCTTGCTGGAATTTGCGCGGGCCCGGATCATGGTGCGAATCGGCCGCCGCATGGAAGAGCAGTTGCGAACCCGTGTATTTGACACAGTGGCGGAACTTGCAGTGCGGCGCCAGGGTGTGACCGGCAACCAGCCGATCAATGATTTGCAGACCATCCGGCAGTTTCTCGGCGGGCAGGGGCCGTTGGCCTTTCTCGACATGCCGTGGGTGCCGGTCTACCTCCTCGTGGTTTTTCTGTTGCACTGGACGCTGGGGGTTGCGGCTGTGATTGCAGCGGGTGTCATTCTGGTGA
Organism: Hyphomicrobiales bacterium; assembly: GCA_043768765.1. GTDB lineage: Bacteria > Pseudomonadota > Alphaproteobacteria > Rhizobiales > Aestuariivirgaceae > Aestuariivirga. Next base: position 46,846 of record JAYVKC010000062.1, read on the forward strand.
TCGCGTTACTCACCGAAGTCAAAACGCGGGCACCTTTGCAAGCTGCCACGGCAGCCACGGGCAAAGCGACAATGATGTCGGAAGAGGCGCGCCGCAATGCCGAAGCCATGCACGCGCTTGGCATGCGCGATGCCATCCGGCGGCGCTGGGATGCTGTACAGCAAACAGCGCTGGACCAACAAACAGTAGCCAACGACGCTGGTGGCTCATTGTCGGTTGCTTCGCGGGTTGTTCGACTTGTGGTGCAGTCCGGCGTTTTGGGATGGGGTGCTTATCTTGCCATCAACGGCAACCTGTCGCCAGGTGGCATTATTGCTGGTTCGATCATTGTGTCGCGGGCGCTTGCGCCGATTGAACAATCGGTGGCGCAGTGGCAGCAGTTCCTCGGATTCCGCAAGGCTCGCGAGCGGTTGACGAAAGTCCTGCAGATGGTTCCGGCGGAAACCGTGCCGATGGCGTTGCCAAAGCCATCAGGTTTGCTGGAAGTTGAAAATCTCACCGTGGTCGTGCCCACATCCGACAAGCCGCTATTGCAGGGGATCACGTTTTCCGTGCAACCCGGCACCGGGCTTGGTGTGATCGGGCCAACGGGTGCCGGAAAATCGACACTGGCACGGGCGCTTATGGGCCTCATTCCCTTGGCGCGCGGCTCCGTCCGACTTGATGGCGCAACGCATGACCAGCGGACCAACGAAGAGTTCGGCAAACTCGTGGGCTATCTGCCACAGGAAATCCAACTGTTTGATGGAACGGTGGCCGACAATATCGCCCGGTTTGCCGAAAACGTGAATCCGGACATGGTGGTGGCTGCCGCAAAGATGGCGAATGTGCACGAGTTGGTGATGCGCCTGCCCAATGGTTACGAGACACAGTTGGGTGAAAACGGCTCGCGGCTATCGGTGGGCCAGCGCCAGCGGGTGGCCTTGGCGCGGGCACTTTACGGCGATCCCGTTATCCTCATCATGGATGAACCCAATTCCAATCTTGATGCCGAAGGCGAAAGTGCGCTGGTCAACGCCATCCGGCAAACGCTGCAACGCGGCGCATCGGTGGTGGTCATTGCGCACCGTCCCAGTGCGCTCGCCGCAATCAAGGACATCATGGTGTTGAGTGACGGCAAGGTTGCAGCACTTGGTCCGCGCGACGAGGTTTTGAAAAAGGTCATGCAACGCCCACCTGGCCAACAACAACCAGCGAACGCGCCGGTGCAACTGCAACCCGCTGTGACGCAAACGAGGAACTGAACCATGAAACCGATCGACACCAACAGGTCCATGCGGCGAATTCAATTGTTTGGCTATACTTCGCTCGTGTTCATGGTGGCGACCATGGGCGTGTGGTCGGTGTATTCCGAACTCAACAGTGCGGTCATTGCGCCTGCCACCATTGTGGTTGAGTCTTATTCCAAAAAAGTCCAGCACCGCGACGGTGGCATCGTCGAGCGCATCATGGTTCGCGATGGTGACCGGGTGGAACAGGGGCAAGACCTCGTTTTGCTTGATCCCACTGAAACACGGGCGGAGTTGGGCATTGTTGACAGTCTGCTGGACGAACTCCTGATCAAAAAATCGCGGCTGGATGCGCAGCGTGATGGCAGTACGACCATGGAACTGCCTGCGTCGTTGGCTGCGCGTGCGAGCGACGAAAAACTTGCGGGCATTGTCACGGGCCAGAGCAAACTCCTGCTGGCAGTCATGGAATCGGGCTTGAGCAAGAAAAAGCAGTTCAACGAGCAGATCAGCCAGTTGAAAGAACAGATTTCCGGCATCGTGGCTCAGGCCAACTCGCGCAAGCGGCAGCTCTCGTTGATCAACGACGAACTGGTGAACTTGCGGAAACTGCAAAAGCAGGGGCTGGTGCCGATCAACCGGGTGCTGACGATGGAGCGGGAAGTGGCGTCGATCGACGGCCAGAGCGGCGAATTGCAGGCCTCGAAGGCGGGTGCCGAATCAAAAATCGGCGAGGTTAAACTGCAAATCATCCAGATCGAGGAAGAAATCAGGACGCAGGCGTTGAGCGATCTGCGCGAGGCGGAAGCCAAGATCGCGGAATTGCAAGAGCGCCGTGTGAGCGCCAGTTCGCGGCTGGGCCGCATGGTCATCAAGGCTCCCATCACGGGAACCATCTACCAAACGGCCATCCACACGGAGGGCGGTGTGATCACACCGGGCGAAACCTTGATGTTGATTGTGCCGGAAGGCGATGACCTCGTGCTGCAGGCACAAGTGATGCCGCAAGATATTGACAAGGTGCAAGAGAACCTGTCGGCGCGGGTACGGTTTCCCAGCTTCAATTCGCGATTGACGCCAGAGATCAGTGCCAAGGTCACCCAGATCGCCGCCGACATTTCGCGGATGGATGCCAACTCGCCGCCGTTTTATGCGATCCGGTTGACGATATCAGCGGATGAATTGGCAAAGTTGGGCGCAAACAAGCTCAAGCCTGGCATGAACGCCGAAGCCTTCATCCAAACCTCGGCCCGCTCGCCGTTTTCATATTTGATCAAGCCGTTTCTCGACAATTTGGCGCACGCGCTACGGGAGACTTAAAGTCGGCCTGGCGATTGACCGGGAAACGGAGTCTTAACCCTAAATCCCGATAGTATCGGGCATGAAAGTGTTTCCGGTCCGGTTTGCCGCTGGCATTGCCGCGTCAATGTTGTCTTTTGCGCTGTTGTGGTCGGCATCCGTCAGCGCCGCCGGAACAGGTGACAGTGCTGCCGCACAGGGGCTCAAAGCCTTGCAGGGTGGGCATTATGCCGAGGCTGTCGAACTTTACGAAAGTGCCATTGGCAGCGCCCAGTTGGCACCCGAATCACTAGCCAATGCCTTTCTCAACAAGGCGCTGGCAGAACAGTATCTGGGTCAAAACGATGGTGCCATCAGGGATTACACGGCCGCCCTCGAACTTGATGCCATGGCACCGAAACTCCGGGCGACGGCCCTCTACAATCGCGGCTTGTCGCACAACAAACTCCGGCAATTGCCTTTGTCAATTGAGGATTACACTGCCGCGCTGGTGTTGGATCCCGAACTCTCGCATGCCTATTACAGCCGTGGCAACGCATTGCGCGAGAGTGGGCAACTGTTGTTCGCCTTGTCGGATTTTGAGCGTGCCATCAGGTATGGCCATCCGGATCCGGCTCGGGTGCATTATGCCACAGCGCTTGCCTATGAATCCCTGCGCCGTCCCCAGGAAGCAAAACAAGCTTTGGAACAGGCCGTTGCCATCAATCCCAATCACAGTGAAGCGCGCCGCAAACTGGGTGCCATCCGGGCTGCAACGGGGCAGCCGGGTGCTGATCCACTTATCACCGGCAGTGTCAGCGGCATTGTCGAAACAGTTTTGCACAAACCGCCTTTGCCAAGCGCTGTTGCGCCGACTCCGGTTCTACTCAACGCGCCAAGTCCGGCTGCTCCATCTGCAGTGGCCAGTTTGATCGCAAAACTCCAGGACCGTTTGCCTGAAGAAGTGCTGCAAGCTGAAGTCGCCGCCGTGAATGCTGGTCCGGAAACGCCGGCGCAGCCTGAAGACGTTCAGACGCGCACGGACACCGTGGCACCTGCCGTTGAACCGGAAGTGGTTGTAGCCACATTGCAAACCCCGACGCCCGAACCCGCTGTGGCGCTTGAGACTGCGGGTTGGTCGGTTCAGCTTGCATCTGCTTCAAGTGAAGACGGCGCATGGTCGACGTGGGCGAAGATGCAGAAGCGTTACAAGGTTCTGCGGGATGTCACGCCGGTCGTGGTCCAGGCTGACCTCGGCACCAAAGGCATTTTCTATCGCATCAGGCTCACGGGCTTTGGCGATCAAGTCAGCGCCAAGAAAAGTTGCTCGTCCTTCAAAAAGAGTGGCGTGGCCTGTTTCGTCAGCAAATCCGGCGGCTAATCCGTGGCGGCTTGTGGTGCTGGTCTGAAGTGGAGCGTGAACCATATTTGCATGTAACCCGGTAAAATTCTTACCTCCGATTGAAAGCGGAAATAAGGGGTGTGTGGTAGACGGCCTGTCGTAGCCATTGATTTGAGATTGCGCCATGACTGAAGACTATGAGCAGTTGATGAAGTTGCGGCCAGAGTCTTTGAGCCCATCCGATGCCGCGCCCACCATTGACATAAAAACTGCGGCACTTGTGGCTTCATCCTACAAGCAAACGGTGCAGTCCCTTTATGATGAATCCCAGACGGCGCTGCGCCATGAATTGCTGGGGCGAATCCACGCCATGTCGTTCCAGTTTTTTGAGCGCCTGATCATCGATCTGCTCTTGGCCATGGGCTATGGTGCGCGGCGACGAGACCTTTCACGCAGTGTCGGCAAGAGCCATGATGGCGGCATTGACGGGATCATTGCCCAGGACGAATTGGGACTGGAGCAAATCTATGTGCAGGCGAAGCGGTTGCGACCAGGGTCTGTTGTCGCTGTTTCAGATGTGCGCAACTTTGCCGGAAGCCTGGAAGCGGCACACGCCAATAAAGGCATCTTCGTCACGACAGGACAATTTTCGCCTGCGTCACTGGAGTTTGCGCGGGCCGTCACGCGCCGTCTGGTGTTGATGGACGGGGTTCAGCTTACCGACATGATGATCCGGCACAATCTTGGGGTTGCCACTGTCGAAACTTTCCAGGTCAAACATCTTGAGGCCGCATATTTCGCCCCCCAGAAGCTGCCCGTTTGAAATTCATTTCAGGAGGAATGTGATTTTCATGTTGACGCGCCATTCGGCAACTTTGCCGTTTTTGACAACGCACTTGATGTCCTGAACCCAGGCACCTTCAACGTTGTCCAGCGTCTGGTCGGCCCGCTTGATGCCGGTTTCGACCGCATCCTCGATGCTCTTGGACGATGATGCCGTCAATTCGATGACTTTTGCCACTCCGGTCATGGTGATACCTTGCTCCCTTAAAGTCTGGCACGATACGAGCGCCCTGTGGCCATTGCAACAGCGTTGCCGGGTTCACGTGTCGACCGCACAATTGTCGATCAAGCGGGTTTGGCCAAGCGTTGCTGCACACAAAAGCCGAAGCGGTTCGTCTGTCGACTGGGGCACGGCGAGAGTTTGGGCGTTGCGTGCGGTGAAATAATCCACCTTGAAACCGAGCGTGGTCAGCGAGCGCGCCGCCATGCGCGTTGCGGTTTGCACTGGGTTGCCGGCCCGGATTTTCTCTGCTGCCTGTACCAGGGTTTTATGGATTGCCGGTGCCTGGTGCCTCTCATGCTTTGTCAAGTAGCGGTTGCGACTGGACATCGCCATGCCGTCATCATCGCGCAAGGTGGGTACGCCGATGACGCGCGTGCCAAGATCAAGATCCTCCGCCATGCGCCTGACCACCAGAAGTTGCTGGTAGTCCTTTTCACCAAAGTAGGCCATGTCGGCACGCGACTGGGCAAAAAGTTTGGCCACCACAGTCGCCACGCCATCAAAGAAATGCGGGCGGACCTTGTCTTCCAGACCAGCCTTTGCCGGGCCTTGCATGCTCACCGTGGTCGCAAAATCGGGGCCGTAAATTTCCGATGCTTCGGGTGCATAAACTGCTGCAACAGGGGTGTAGGACAGGGCCTCGAGGTCACTTTCTTCATGGCGCGGATAACGGCCAAAATCCTCGTGGGCGGCAAACTGCGCGGGGTTGACGAAGATTGAGACAATGACCCTGTCCGCGTCCTCGACGGCGCGGTCGACCAGTGAAATGTGGCCGTCGTGAAGGGCACCCATGGTCGGCACAAGCCCAACGCTCTCGCCATCTTGATGCCATTGGTCCACCAGGTGGCGAAGATGTTCATGTGTACGGATGATTTCGGTCATGGCACTTGGTGTAAATACATCACAATAAATGCCGTTCCCGACTGTTCAGTTTTCATGGTGAAAGGGTAACATGATGCATGTTCTGCCGCCATACTGAAATTGTCTGCGGGCTGGCAAATGGAAAACTGGATGTACAGACGTGATCGACCTCAACAGCCTAGAACCGCAGACGTTTGCAGACGAAACGCAAACCGTCACGAGCCTCATCTCCGAAATCAATTGGACCACGGGGGAACGCGGCGAAATACAGCAATTGGCGCATTCGCTGGTCGGTGACATCCGAAAGAAGAGTAACGCAGCGGGGAGTATTGATTCTTTCCTGCAGGAATATTCCTTGTCATCGGACGAAGGTGTCGTGCTGATGTGTCTGGCGGAGGCGTTGCTGCGCATTCCTGATGCGGCCACGGCCGACAAGTTTATTGCCGACAAGCTGGCGGGCCGGGATTGGGAAAGCCATCTCTCGAAGGACAATACAATTCTCATCAATGCCAGCGCGTGGAGCCTGATGCTCACCGGGCGCATTCTGGAAAACCGGAACCATTCGCAGGGGCTGCAATCCACTGTGCAAGCCGTATTGCGGCGGGCGGGTGAACCAATCATCAGAAACGCCCTCAAACAAGCCATGCGGATCATGGCCAGGCAGTTTGTGTTCGGTCGGACGATTGAAGAGGCCACACAGAATGCAGGGTCTGCCGGCCTTTACTCCTTCGACATGTTGGGCGAGGGAGCCATGACCATGGCCGATGCGGACCGCTACCTGGCAGCCTACCGGCACGCCATCAAGCATATTGCGGATATGGACCGTTCAACCGATGTCCTCGCCCGGTCGTCGCTGTCGATCAAGCTTTCGGCTTTGCATCCGCGCTATGACTACCAAGCCGCGACGCGCGTGAAAACGGAACTGCTGGGCCGGGTTGTTGAATTGGTAAAAGTGGCAAGATCACTCAATGTTGGTGTCACCATTGATGCCGAAGAGCAGAGCAGGCTGGCATTGTCACTGGAGCTGTTTGCCACCGTCGCGCATGATCCAGCAATGGCGGGTTGGAATGGTTTGGGGCTTGCCGTGCAGGCCTATGGCAAGCGAGCCCGGGGCGTTATCGACTGGCTAGGGCAATTGGCGTCAAGCACTTCGCGGCGCATTCCTGTACGTTTGGTCAAAGGGGCGTATTGGGACACTGAAATAAAAAGAGCGCAAGAAGGCGGCTTTGAAGGATATCCCGTGTTCACGCGTAAATCCGCGACGGATACCAGCTACCTGGCCTGTGCCCGGCGCATGCTCGCTTCGCCGCACGCCTTTTATCCGCAGTTCGCCACCCACAATGCCCATACAGTTGCCGCCATTGTTACGATGGCAAGGGGATCGCAGGATCATGAATTTCAACGGCTGCATGGCATGGGGCAAGAGTTATACAGTTGTTATGCCAAGAGAGCTGACGCAGTTGCGTGCAGAGTTTATGCGCCCGTGGGCGGGCATGAAGATTTGTTGTCGTATCTTGTTCGTCGTTTGCTTGAGAACGGGGCCAACACATCATTTGTCAATCGGTTGGCGGATGACGAACTGCCGATATCTACAATTACCGTTGATCCTGTTGCACTCGCTGGTGAATCCCTGGTCTTGCCAAATCCGATTGCATTGCCCGTCAACCTGTTTACGGGCCGGACAAACTCCAGCGGCCAGGCTCTATGGCTTGACGGCGCACGTTCCACGTATGCCGCTGGGGTTGTCACAAAGGCTGAAGCATCCTCGATTGTTGGGGGAACGAGAACGAAAGCAGGAAAGCCACGGGTGGTTTCCTCTCCGAACGACCGCAGAATTATTCTCGGCACGGCGTATGATGCCCGTACCGAAGATGTGATCGAAACCGTTAGGGTGGCAGTTGCATCCCAAAGTGCATGGGATTTGATCGGGGCAGGCAAGCGAGCCGATATCATGGATGCAACAGCGCATGCCTTTGAAGGCAACGCGACGGCGTTTGCGGCTTTGCTGGTCCATGAGGCGGGCAAGACCCTTGAAGCTGCGCAATCTGAAATCCGGGAAGCTGTGGATTTTTTGCGGTATTATGCCATGCAGGCACGCGCGCAGTTTTCAAATCCCGTAGTGATGGAGGGACCAACCGGCGAACGCAACGAACTCAGTGCCCACGGGCGCGGCGTGTTTGCCTGTATTTCACCCTGGAATTTTCCACTCGCGATATTCACCGGCCAGATCGCTGCCGCGCTGGTGTGTGGCAATGCTGTGATTGCGAAGCCGGCCGAGCAGACACCGTTGGTGGCGTCCATGGCAGTTGGCTTGATGCACAAAGCCGGTGTTCCAGTTGGCGTACTCAATCTGCTGCTGGGTGATGGTGCTGATATTGGCAAAATACTATTGGCTTTGGACGGCGTCGCCGGTGTGGCGTTCACAGGTTCCAACGCCACTGCCGCGAGTATCAACCGGGCACTGGCGGCGCACTCCGGACCGATTGCAACGCTGATCGCAGAGACGGGCGGCATGAATGCCATGATCGTCGATTCATCGGCCTTGCCGGAACAGGCCGTGCGGGACCTCGTTGCATCCGCATTCGACAGTGCGGGACAACGATGCTCGGCAGCGCGCGTGGCCTTCATCCAGAAGGATGTGTTCAAGCGCATGGAAACGATGTTGTGCGGGGCGATGCGGGAGTTGGCAATTGGAAGTACTGCCATCACCGAAACAGACATTGGTCCCGTTATTGATGATGAAGCACTAGCCAAACTCAATGCCCACAAGCAATTGATGAAGCAGAAGGGCAGGCTGGTGTTTGAATGTGGCATGCCTGCAACGTGTGGCCATGGCACTTTTGTTGCTCCCACCGTCTATGAGGTGCCATCAATCGACATGCTGCAAGAGGAAGTGTTTGGCCCAATCCTGCATCTTGTTGCCTTTGAAGGATCGGAATTGGACGATGTGTGTGCCGCCATCAACAAGACCGGGTTTGGCCTGACACTGGGGTTGCATACGCGGATGGAAAGTGTGGCAGCCCAAGTGCGCCAGCGATGCCAGGTTGGAAACCTGTATGTGAACCGCAACCAGATTGGTGCCGTGGTCGGCTCGCAGCCCTTTGGTGGCGAGCGGCTTTCGGGTACCGGACCGAAGGCCGGAGGACCGCATTATCTCAACCGGTTTGTCACCGAACGCGTGTGTTCGACCGATACCACGGCATCGGGCGGCAACGCCGCCTTGTTGGCGGCACAGTCAACTTAAACTCAAAAATCCCTATTCGCTTAAGCCCCAGTTAACAACTTGTCGCCCACATAGAAGGCGGGGAATACGAGGACAAATATGGTCGATGTCATCGCGGCAGCAATGCACGCTCCCTTTGCATCTTACGAGCAGGCGACAAAATTTCTTGAAGACACGGTTGCGCGCGCGGACGTCAAGCACCTTTCATACTGGTATCTGCGCATGTCAGACGGTGTGCCGGATGATGTGGTGTGGGTTGCAACTTATGATCCCGCCTACATGAGCCACTACATGTCAACCTATACGCCCATGGGCGATCCGGTCATCGAAGGCACAATTGACGAAGACCGCGTCATTGACTGGTCCGAGTGGATCAATGCCGATGGTGTGTCCCACAAAATATACGAAGTTGCCAAGAATTACGGGTTGACCCGTTGGGGCATTTCAATTCCGTTCAAATCAGATGATGGTGGCGCGGTGTTGTTTTCCGTCTGCATAGATTGCGCGGAGGAGGATTGGACGCAAATGCGCTCGGTCCTGGCGACGCGGTTCAGACCCTTTGCGCATGACTTTCATGCCCGCATGCGACCTTTGCTGCTGTCCCAGCAAAAGGGCCAGACACTTCTCACATACGAATAAAATCGCAATCACTCGACCATTGTCCACCAAAATTCTTGGTATCCCCCAAAATGGGGATGGTGGACGTAACCTGACGCACTAGGGTCGACTTTTCTTGGTTCAACCATGTCCGGGGGCGGGCAATTGCAACAGGTGATACTTTGCGACACTCCGTCCCCTCCAGAACGCCCAAGCGCCGTTCTTCACCGCCGCGCATATTTGTTGCGACGCCGAAACTTGTTGGCCTTGCCATGCTGTTTGCGGCCACTGTCCTTATCGGATCGGGCAATGTCGCGCAGATTACGGCGCTGGATGCGCTTGGACCGTTTACCATCGTTGCGTTGCGATCATTGGTGGCCATCGTGGTACTGTTGCCGTTTGCAGTCATTGAATTGCGGGGTCCAGCGTCCTGGACTCCCGGAATGTTGCCCTGCTTGAGCGTTGCCGCAACCTATTTTGCCGCCAGCATCGTCGCACAACAGATCGGGGCGATGACCACCACTGCGACCAATATTGGTTTCCTTATCAACATGTCTGCGGTCTTCGTCCCCATGTTGTTGTGGTTCACAATCAGGGAACGCCCGCCCCTGTTGGCTTGGCCCACTGCCGTTATTGCCGTCGTCGGGGCTTACCTTGTCACCGGTGCCGGGGCGGTCTCTGCAACCGTTGGAGACGCCCTTTGCCTGTTGGCTGGTTTGATGGATGGGGTCTGGATCATCGCCCTGGCAGTCATCGTGCCGCAGTGCAGGGCTCCGGCGTGCATGGTTTTCATTCTCTATGCAACGACGGGACTTCTCAGCCTGCCGTTCGCATTGACGGAAACCGTAGCTGAAGGAGCCATACTTGCCGCCGCGCCCGAAATACTTTGGCTGGGTGGCATGACTTCGGCCTTTGGCTTTTTGCTTTCGACCAAGGCACAATCGGTTTTGTCACCTTGCGTTGTTGCTGTAATCTTCTGTTTTGAAGCCATCGTCAGTGCCGTGCTTGGCCGCCTGTTCCTGGGGGAAATGATTACCCTGGTCGGCTTTGTTGGAGCCGTCCTCATTATTCTGGCCGTCCTGATGTCGCAAATGCCCCTGCCGAGATGGCTGCAGCGGCAGGACGATTTGGAAATGCGCACAACCTGGTGATTTTCTAGATGTTGCCATGAACCGGACACTTCTCCCGGGCGTAAACACCAAATGCGAAATATTTTTTTGTTGTCTATCGCTTTGCTTGTCGCGGGCCCGCTTGTGAGCGGAGTCAGGGCTGATACCCTTTCATCGCAGCAATTGGGCAAGCTTTTTCCTGGCCGCTATGTCGTCGAGATTTTTGGGCGCTGGGACTTGAGTGTGAACATGCGCCCAAACGGCGAAATATCGGGTGCTGCGGGCAAGTACCGGGACACAGGTAAATGGTCGGTGGAAAACGGCAAACTTTGCATTGCCTGGCGGAGCTGGACCAAAGGAAAAAAGGGCTGCTCTGCCCTCAGCCGAAAGGGCCCATGGGTCAGCGGCCGGGGCTTTCGTTTCAAAGTGTCCTAAAGTACCGATAATCCAGCAAACTATCACATTTTTCGACCTGTTTTGATTGCGCTGGAGCGTGTGAGGCCCTATTCTCCGATGTCACCTTGAGTCCATGCCGCACGGGGCGGTTTAGGTCCACATTTCGGGTGATGCAGAGGACATCGGGCGGGACTATCTGTGGCTGAAGACAATGACAATGACGATACCGGAAGTGGCAACGAACCGCCGGTTCCGCCTCCCGTTTCTCCACCCGGCAGCCCCGGTAACGACAACATAAGCCCGATCTCGGTCGAAGAAGAAATGCGGCGGAGTTACCTCGACTATGCGATGAGCGTCATCGTCAGCCGGGCACTGCCGGACGTACGCGACGGATTGAAGCCCGTGCATCGGCGCATTCTGTACACCATGTACGAAAACGGCTTCACGCCCGACAAGCCATACAAGAAATCTGCCCGCATTGTCGGCGATGTGATGGGCAAGTACCATCCGCATGGCAATCTTGCGATTTACGATGCGTTGGTGCGCATGGCGCAGGACTTTTCGCTGCGCCTGCCGTTGATCGATGGCCAGGGTAATTTTGGTTCGGTTGACGGTGATCCGGCGGCGGCGGACCGTTATACGGAATCGCGACTTGCCAAGTCTGCCATGCCATTGCTGGATGACCTTGAGCGCGACACGGTTCAGTTCAATACCAACTATTCCAACGAGTTCAATGAACCGGCGGTGCTGCCAGCCAAGTTCCCCAACCTGCTGGTGAACGGGGCGGGGGGTATTGCAGTCGGCATGGCCACGAACATGGCGCCGCACAATCTGGGTGAAGTTGTTGACGCGACACTTGCCGTGATGGAAACCCCGGATATTGCCGTCGAAGACTTGTTGCCGATCATTCCCGGCCCGGATTTTCCCACTGGCGGTATCATTCTTGGGCGCATGGGCATCAAGAGCGCCTTCATGACGGGCCGTGGTTCGATCGTCTTGCGCAGCAGGGTTGCCACTGAAGAGATACGGAAAGACCGCCGTGCCCTCATTGTCACCGAAATTCCCTATCAGGTGAACAAGTCTCTGATGATCGAGAAAATCGCCGAGATGGTGCGTGAAAAGCGCATTGAGGGCATTTCCGACATCCGCGATGAGTCGTCGCGCCAAGGCATGCGTGTGGTGATCGAGCTCAAGCGGGACGCCGAACCGGACGTGGTCTTGAACCAGCTTTGGCGCTACTCGTCTCTGCAAAGCACCTTCAGCATCAATAACATTGCTTTGCTGGGTGGAAAGCCTGAGCAACTGAACCTGCTGGATTTGTTGCGCGCGTTTATCTCATTCCGCGAAGACGTCGTTACGCGTCGCACCAAGTTCCTGTTGAACAAGGCCAGAGACCGTGCGCATGTTTTGGTCGGCCTTGCCATTGCCGTTGCCAATATTGATGAAATCATCCGCCTGGTCCGCGCTTCCAAGGATGCCGCCGAGGCGCGTGAAGCCCTGATGGGCCGGGAATGGCCTGCCAGAAAGCTTGAGCCTCTCATTGCCCTGATTGCCGATCCGCGCCACAAGCTCAAGACTGATGGAACCTACCGGCTGTCCGATGAACAGGCCCGGGCCATACTGGAGTTGCGCCTGCAACGTCTCACCCAGTTGGGATTGGAGGAAATTTCGGCGGAACTCGAAACGCTTGCCAAGGAAATCAGCGACTACCTCGACATCCTGGGATCACGGGTGCGTGTTCGCCATATCATCCGGGACGAGTTGCTCGAGATAAAAGACAAATTCGCCACGCCGCGGCGCACGGAGATCGTGGAAAACGAAGGCGAAGTCGATGACGAAGACCTGATCCAGCGCGAGGACATGGTCATTACCGTAAGCCATGCGGGCTACGTGAAGCGGGTTCCCTTGTCGTCATATCGTGCGCAGCGGCGAGGTGGCAAGGGCCGGGCCGGTGTGCAAATGAAGGAAGAGGATTTCGTCACAAAGATGTTTGTGGCCAATACCCACACACCGATCCTGTTCTTCTCGTCGCTGGGCATGGTGTACCGCATGAAAGTGTGGCGCTTGCCGCAGGGCAATCCGCAATCGCGCGGCAAGGCCCTGATCAATCTGCTGCCGCTCAAACAAGATGAACTGATCACGACCATCCTGCCGCTGCCCGAATTGGCTGAAGGCCAGCGGAAGCCGTTCCTGATGTTTGCCACCAAAGATGGCAATGTGCGCCGGAACGAACTGGATGATTTCGAGCAGATCAACCGCAATGGCAAGATCGCCATGAAGTTTGAAGATGGTGATCACATCATCAGTGTTGACCTGTGCACGGAACAAGATGACATTTTCCTCACCACCGCGTTCGGCCAGTGTATCCGCTTCCATATGGAGGACATCCGCGTTTTTGCGGGCCGCGCCTCTGATGGGGTTCGCGGCATTCGACTGGCGGACGGGGACAAAGTGATTTCGATGGCCGTGTTGCGCCATGTCGAGGCAAGCACTGATGAGCGCGTGGCCTACCTCAAGATGGCGCGAGCTGTTTTGGGTGACGACACTTCAGAGCAAGCGGATGATGAGGGCACGGAGAACATCAGCCTGCCGCAGGAGCGTTATGCCGAATTGGGGGCAGCAGAGCAGTTCATTCTGACCGTTTCAGCCAATGGCTACGGCAAGCGCACAAGTGCGTTCGCGTATCGGGTCACTGGCCGTGGCGGCAAAGGCATGACGGCCATGGCGGTCAACACCCGAAACGGACCATTGGTTGCGGCATTCCCGGTGCAAGACCAGGACGAGATCATGCTGGTTACCGATGGCGGCCAGTTGATCCGGTGTCCAGTCAACGACATCGGTCGCAAGGGCCGGAGCACGCAAGGTGTGACAATATTTGACACGTCTGACGATGAGCATGTGGTGGCTGTGGAACGGGTTTCCGAAGAAGGGGCCGTCAGCGATGACAGTTGAGACGTACGTCACATTCTGTGTTGCGGCGGCTGCCTTGGCGCTGGTGCCTGGACCCACAGTCACCGTTATCATCGCCAATTCGTTGCGGCATGGCAGTCGCGCCGGGATGATGAATGTGTTGGGCACACAAGTTGGTGGGCTGATCTGGTTGATTTTGGCGGCCCTCGGACTTTCGGCGGCCATTGCTGTCATGGGGATTTGGTTTGACGTTTTGCGATATGCCGGGGCGGCTTACCTTGTTTGGCTTGGTTTCAAGTTGCTCCTGTCCAAAGGTGACATGGGGGCTGGCACCGCAGTGGCGCGGGATGCGCGCGGGTTCTTCATGCAAGGTTTCGTCGTCATCATGTCAAATCCAAAGATGCTTGTGCTGTTTGGAGCGATGATACCGCCCTTCCTGACGCCGGGCGGCAACCACATGGCAGAAACATTGTGGTTGGGGGCAACATTCATGGTGATCGCTGTCGCTGGCGATACGATGTATGCATTGACGGCTGGCCGGGCAGGAGCGTGGCTTTCGCGCTCACGGGTTCGGGCGATTGAAGTTGCAAGTGGACTATGTCTTACTGTGGGTGGCGTTTGGCTGGCGTTGCGCGGTCGGGTTTAGTGGCTTGCAAGTACATATGATGGCGCGGTATCCTGATTTCCAAGCCTTAACCGGGACTTTCTCATGAAACTGCGCTTTTGCATCTTGCTTCTGTCACTTTTCGCCATGGTTGGTTTTGCCCAAGCCGCGCGGTTGGAAATTACCGTCAACAAGGTTTCACAGAAAATGACGGTCCGCGTGGATGGTCAGGCAGAATATGTTTGGCCGGTGTCTACCGGGCGGTCTGGCTACGATACGCCATCGGGCAAATTCCGGCCGTTCCGGCTGGAGGAGGACCATTTTTCCAAGGAATGGGATGATGCGCCGATGCCCCATTCGATATTCTTTACGGGTGAAGGACATGCCATTCACGGCACGCAATATGGCAAGAGCCTGGGACGGCGGGCATCACATGGTTGCGTGCGGCTGTCCGAATCCAATGCGGCCACTTTGTTTGCCATGGTCGAAGATGTGGGACTGGGAAACACATCGGTGGTGGTGAAGGGTGGGTTCTTTGATTTTTCGTTTTCTGACGGTGGATCAACGCCCAAGCCCTTTGCGGTCCAAAAAAAGAATGGCGTGACAATTTTTGCGACGGGAAAGCCCGTCAAGCCAGTCAAGAAAAAGAAGAAGCGCAAGACGGGTTTCTTCAGCAGTCTCTAGCACAACCTTGACAAATCGGGGGCTCCATGCGCTTTAGCCCCGAAATTCAAGGAAAACACCATGTCGCATCGTTACCGCAACCACACGTGTGGTGAACTTCGTGCCAGCCATCAGGGGGATGACACCCGGCTGTCAGGTTGGGTGCACCGGGTGCGTGACCATGGCGGCGTGTTGTTCATTGATTTGCGTGATCATTACGGCATCACCCAGGTGGTGGCGGATCCGGATTCTTTGGCCTTCAAGGTGGCGGAAAAATTGCGCTCCGAGTGGGTGGTGCGGATCGATGGCAACGTCCGCGCACGGCCTGCTGGCACTGAAAACGCCGACATGCCGACTGGATTGGTGGAAGTTTATGTCACCGAAATCGAAGTGTTGTCGCAGGCGGCGGAACTGCCGTTGCCGGTGTTTGGCGACACCGAATACCCGGAAGACATTCGGCTGAAATACCGTTTCCTGGATTTGCGGCGCGACCGGATTCACCAAAACATCATGAAGCGCGGCGCTATCATCGATTCACTTCGCCGTCGCATGAAGGATCAGGGGTTTTTCGAGTTTCAAACGCCCATCCTCACGGCATCCTCGCCGGAGGGTGCGCGCGACTATCTGGTGCCTTCACGGGTTCATCCGGGCAAGTTTTACGCGCTGCCGCAGGCCCCGCAGCAGTTCAAACAGTTGCTGATGATGTCTGGTTTCGACCGCTACTTCCAGATCGCACCGTGCTTTCGTGATGAGGATGCGCGCGCCGACCGTTCACCGGGCGAGTTTTACCAGCTCGACATTGAGATGAGTTTTGTGACGCAGGAAGATGTGTTTAACGCCGTTGAACCGGTGTTGCGTGGCGTGTTCGAGGAGTTTGGCAGTGGTTTTCCTGTAACCCCGAAATTCCCCCACATTGCCTTCAAGGATTCGGTGCGTTGGTACGGTACAGACAAGCCTGACCTGCGCAACCCGATCAAGATGCAGGCCGTGACGCAGCATTTCGCGGGCTCCGGCTTCAAGGTGTTCGCAGGGATGATCGCCAACGATCCGAAGGTGGAAGTGTGGGCCATTCCGGTGAAGGGCGGTGGCTCCAGAGCGTTTTGTGACCGCATGAATTCATGGGCGCAGAGCCAAGGCCAACCAGGACTTGGATATGTGTTCTGGCGCGACAGTGAGGACGGCGGAGCAGGTCCCATTGCCAAGAATATTGGCCCAGAACGTACAACGGCGATCCGCGATCAACTTGGACTTGGCGTTGGCGATGCGGCGTTCTTCGTCGCCGGTGTTCCCTCCAAATTCTACAAATTCGCTGGCGAGGCGCGCACACGGGCTGGCGAAGAAATGAACCTCATTGCCAAGGACCGGTTCGACTTTTGCTGGATTGTCGATTTTCCCATGTATGAGTGGAACGATGACGACAAAAAGGTCGATTTCTCGCACAATCCGTTCTCCATGCCGCAAGGCGGCTTGGAAGCGCTGGAAAAGCAGGATCCGCTTACCATCAACGCCTTTCAATATGACATTGTGTGCAATGGCGTTGAACTGTCATCCGGTGCCATCCGCAACCATCGCCCGGACATCATGAAAAAGGCGTTCGAGATTGCAGGTTATCCGGAAGAAGTGATCATCGAGAAGTTTGGCGGCATGTACCGGGCCTTCCAGTATGGTGCGCCACCGCATGGCGGCATTGCTCCTGGGGTGGACCGCATTGTCATGCTGCTGTGCAACGAACCCAACATCCGCGAAGTGGTGCCATTCCCGATGAACCAACAGGCGCAGGATTTGCTGATGGGGGCACCTTCAGAGCCGACGGCGAAACAGCTGCGGGAGCTCCATATCCGCCTTAATCTCCCGGAAACGTGATTTTGGCTAGAATTGCTGAATCAGGCACTTGGCGATATATTGCCACCTTCACAATGAGGTCGACATGAAGAACATATTGGTTGCAGCTTTGTTTGCTTCGGCGCTCGTTGTGCCCATTGTCGGCACAGCCGAGGCTGCCCGCACCAACCCGCGTGACAAAATCATTGCGGTGGAAAACAAGAAGATTGCGAAAAAGAAGTGCAATTCGTTTTTGACCTGCCTGTTCGGCACGTCGACGGGGCGACGCACAACGCGGGCGGATTATGGCCGATTCCAAACGGCCAGTCTTTCCAGCCGGTCAACCCGGCGCGTGGTGGATTGGAACGAAGCAAAGTATCCAGTCGGCTCTCTGATTGTAAATACGCCAGAACGCGCCCTCTATTATGTTACCGGCAATGGAGAAGCCATCCGCTACCGGGTTGGCGTTGGCCGGGAAGGCTTTCAGTGGAGCGGCACTTCGCGCATCAGTCACAAGGCTGAATGGCCGAGCTGGACTCCGCCCCAGGAAATGATCAAGCGGGAAGCCGCACGGGGCCGCAAAATTCCGGATTTCATGGAAGGCGGGCCTGGTAACCCTTTGGGAGCGCGGGCGCTTTACATTGCGGGCACCATTTTCCGGGTCCATGGCACCAATGAAGAAAGAACCATTGGCGGAGCTGTTTCGTCGGGTTGCATTCGCATGATGAATGCCGATGTGGTTGACTTGTACAACCGCGTCAAAGTGGGTTCACGGATCTACGTTCAACAATAGATTTGGAGTCAATCAAAAAAATGCCGCCTTTTGGGCGGCTTTTTTTATCAGACACGTGATTTGAAATGAATCGACCCCGGCGGCGCGTGCCGCACGGGGTCGAAAACATTAAAGAGAAGCAGTAAGCTTACTTCTTCTTGGCTTTCTTGGCTTTCTTTGCCTTCTTCGCCTTCTTTGCTTTCTTAGCAGCCATAATTATCTCCTAGAGATTAGGTTGTTATTGCCCCACAACGCAGGCTGGACTGACATGCAATGAACACATAGGGCCAGTGTAGTTTGCCGCTTGTGATCATTACTGGTGTCATCTCTGAACCTGTTTGCGTGATTCGGCAATATGCCGAACTACATCTTGTGTTTCGCACAGTGACACTAACAAGAAGTAAATGCTGGGAGATTTTGAATTTCATCCGTATGCGGAAGAAAGACGTCAATCCTCCAGCTAGCGAAAAAATGCTCTACGGGGCAGTTTGTCTGTGTACGGATGATTGAGTATAAAACGCATTGTTGATGCCCACAGAAGTACCTCCTTCACCGGAACCCGCCAACGCCACCGAAAATAATTGTGGAAAACTCCTGTGTCTGTTGCCAGATTCACACATGAATCGTCGTGCCACAGCAAATTTGATACATCAGAGGCAAAGGAAATGGCCGGAAAAGCTTCCGGCCATTTTGAATATCGCGCGACAATCAGTGAAAATTTTACGAACACCCACTCGTCGAGCCGCAGGTATCACATTTCAGGCACGTGCCGTTGCGCACCATGGTGAAGTTGCCGCATTCACTGCAGCTTTCGCCCACGTAGCCTTTGAGTTTTGCTTCGGTACGCGCGTCGTAGCTTTTGATGGCAACAGGTTCTGGCAGTGTCAATGCGACCTGAACTTGTTCGGCAAGTGCCAGTGCACCTGTCGTTTCGGCAGCGGCACGCATTTGCAGTGCAAGTACGGGCGAAGTTGCCGGCATTCCTTGCGGCATCACCACTACATTGGACAGGTTTTGCTTGCGCACGAAGCCAGACGACATGAGCCGTTGTGCCGGCATTGCAGGCTTGTGGCCTGGATCATCCACACCTTTGCCAAGAGCATCGAAACCAATTTCAGAAGGTTCAACGTGGGCGAGGTCGTTCCGTCCTAGATAGGACACCGCCAATTCACGGAAGACATAGTCAAGGATCGACGTTGCGTTCTTGATTGAATCGTTGCCTTGCACCATTCCAGCCGGTTCAAAGCGGGTGAATGTAAAGGCATCCACAAACTCTTCCAGTGGCACGCCATATTGGAGGCCGACTGAAACGGCGATGGCGAAGTTGTTCATCATGGCGCGCAGGGCCGCACCTTCCTTGTGCATGTCGATGAAAATTTCGCCAAGCTTTCCATCTTCATACTCTCCGGTGCGCAAATAGACCTTGTGGCCACCGACAACGGCCTTTTGGGTGTATCCCTTGCGGCGACCAGGCAGGCGATCACGTTCGTGCTGGCGTTCGATGACACGTTCGACAATTTTTTCAACGATCGTTTCAACCCGTGCCGCCTGGGGTTTTGCCAGCAGGGCGTCAACTGCATCGTCAGCAAAGTCATCGTCATCGGCAATGAGTTGCGATGACAGGGGCTGGGACAATTTGGACCCATCGCGGTAGAGGGCGTTGGCCTTGATCGCCAGTTTCCAGCTCAGCATGTAGGATGACGTGCACTCTTCCACACTTGCATCGTTTGGCATGTTGATGGTTTTGGAAATGGCACCGGAGATGAACGGTTGGCTGGCTGCCATCATGCGGATGTGACTTTCCACCGACAGGTAGCGCTTTCCAAGGCGTCCACAGGCGTTGGCGCAATCAAACACCGGAAGATGCTCGTCTTTCAGTTCAGGCGCACCTTCCAGGGTCATCGCACCACACACGTGGATGTTGGCGGCATCGATGTCGGATTTGGAAAATCCGATGTGGCCGAGGAGGTCAAAACCAAAATCGTTCAGTTGCTCGTCAGTAATCTTCAGCGTTGATTTGCAGAATTCCTCGCCAAGGTTCCATTTGTTGAAGACGAACTTTATATCAAAGGCCGACGCAAGACCGGCTTCGACCTTGGCGATCTGCTCGTCGCCGAAACCTTTTGACTTCAGTTGGCCATGATTGAGTTTGGCAGAGTCCGCCAGTGATCCATGACCAACGGCATAGTTGATGATGGCTTCTATCTGGTCTGGTTGATATCCAAGGGTGCGCAAAGCTTCAGGTACGGCCTGATTGATGATCTTGAAGTAACCGCCACCCGCAAGTTTCTTGAACTTCACCAATGCAAAATCAGGTTCGATGCCGGTTGTGTCACAATCCATGACAAGCCCGATAGTTCCGGTTGGTGCCACGACTGTGGCTTGGGCGTTGCGATAGCCGTGTTGTTGGCCCAGTGTAACCGCAAGATCCCAGGCGCGGCGTGCAGCAACCGCGAGGGATTTGTCGGACAGGTCGTTTTCGTCCAAGGGAACGGGGTTGGTCCGCACGCCTTCGTAGCCGACAGCAGCACCAAAGGCGGCGCGGCGGTGATTGCGCATCACACGCAGCATATGTTCGCGGTTCGGCTGGAAACCGGGAAAAGGGCCAAGTTGCCGTGCCATTTCGGCGGATGTGGCATAGGAAATGCCGGTCATGATGGCCGAGATTGCACCGCAGATCGCGCGGCCTTCATGACTGTCATAGGGAATGCCCGCCATCATCAGCATGCCGCCGATATTGGCAAAGCCCAATCCCAGTGTTCTGTATTCATAGGACAAGCGGGCAATTTCCTTTGACGGGAACTGTGCCATCATCACGGAAATTTCGAGGACAACTGTCCACAGACGCACACCATGTTCAAATGACGCGATGTCGAATGACCCATCGGTTTTGCGGAATTGGATCAAATTCAGTGAGGCCAAATTGCAGGCCGTGTCATCCAGAAACATGTATTCCGAGCATGGGTTGGATGCCCGGATTTCACCCGACGCCGGGCAGGTGTGCCAGTCATTAATGGTTGAATGAAACTGGATTCCAGGATCGGCGGATGCCCACGCGGCATAGCCAATCTTGTCCCAGAGGCTCCGCGCTTTCAGGGTTTTGAAAATCTTGCCATTGGTGCGGCCCACCAGATTCCAGTCGCCGTCGGTTTCGACAGCAGACAAAAACTCGTCGGTCACCCGCACGGAATTGTTGGAATTCTGGCCGGAAGCGGTGCGATAGGCTTCGCCATCCCAATCCGTGTCATAGGTGTCGAATTTGATGTCGGTATAGCCTTGGCGGGCGAACTGGATGACCCGCTTGATGTAGTTGTCCGGCACCATGTTGCGGCGGGCGTCCTTCACCGCACGTTTCAATGCCGGATTTTTTTCGATTTCGTAGCAGTCCGTGCCGGGGCCTTCGCAATTAACGCAGGCCTTCATGATCGCGGCGAGGAATTTCTTGATGATTTTTGAGCCGGTGACCAGGGAAGCCACTTTCTCCTCTTCCTTCACCTTCCATTCCACATATTGTTCCACGTCCGGATGATCAACATCAACAACCACCATTTTCGCGGCACGGCGTGTGGTGCCACCAGATTTAATGGCACCCGCAGCACGGTCGCCAATTTTGAGAAAACTCATCAAGCCGGATGACTTTCCGCCACCTGACAGTTTTTCTCCTTCACCGCGCAAGTAGGAGAAGTTTGAGCCCGTTCCTGAGCCGTACTTGAACAGGCGGGCTTCGCGCACCCATAGGTCCATGATGCCCCCTTCGTTTACGAGGTCGTCGGAGACCGACTGAATGAAGCAGGCATGGGGCTGCGGGTGTTCGTAGGCTGATGTGGATTGCACCAGTTCACCGGTGCGGTAGTCGACATAATGGTGTCCCTGACCGGGACCATCGATCCCGTAGGCCCAGTGCAGTCCGGTATTGAACCACTGCGGGCTGTTTGGTGCGCACATCTGGCAGGCCAGCATGTAGCAATGTTCATCAAAAAATGCGCGAGCATCTTCCTCGGTGTCGAAATACCCACCTTTCCATCCCCAATACGTCCATGTTCCCGCCAGCCGGTTGAACACTTGCTTGGCGGAATGTTCGCCGACGATGCGCTCCTTTGCCGACAGTATCTCCAGCGCGGAAGCATCAGAAACACTGCGCCAAAGCCAGGAGGGAACGCTGTTTTCCTCAACACGTTTGAGGGCTTTTGGAACGCCAGCCTTGCGGAAATATTTCTGGGCCAGAATATCGGTTGCCACCTGCGACCAGGACGCCGGCACTTCGATGTTGTCGAGACGGAAGACAATGCTGCCATCCGGATTCTTGATTTCGCTCACCGCGTTGCGGAAATGGATGCCGGTGTAGGCATCTTGACCAGCCTTGGTGTAGCGACGTTCAATCTTCATGTTCTGGCCCTCGACCTCTATTTATTGTTGCGCCCCGTGCAGCCCGCCCGCACTTTGCGTAGTCCCCCGAAAAAACACACCTATCCGCACGGTGTGCCTTTCACCCCGTGTTGACGCATCTTCCTGTTTGGCGATGTTTCCGCCCCCAAAACCGCAACGCGATGCCCGGCAAGTGTTTTCCGGGCGTACTCGGTTACTCACCTTTTTGCCTTGCAGCCTCAATTCAAACTTTAGACTTTGAGCTGAAACCCGTCAATAGCTAGTGTGTTGATCAAAAGTTAATACTAGATATTGTGTATGCTTGCTCAGGCCTAATCTAATTGGTGCAGAACATACGATTCTCTGAGGAAGCTCAAGTGTTCCTGTGACTTGCATCGACAGGAAGGTTTTTGTTGTGGAGGGAGAAAAGAGGGACTTGACAGCAGTCAAGGGGCAAACCGCAAATTTCTCAAAAAATCCGGAACTGAATTTGTCGGATCATTTGTCTTCTCAGGTTGTCACGGGATGTTTTGTTCGCCTTTAGCGGGTCTGCGCACGGGCATTGCGCTGCGAATCGGGCCAACCAACAAAAGCAGAGGAACGGCCAGAAACGAAACTGCGGCCAGCATCCAGAAACATTCATTGATCGCCAGTGTGAGGCTTGCCCCTTGCACCACATCCAAAATGCTCATCAATTCAGACGGGTCGTCGGGAGCTGGAAGGTCTTCTGGCGACATTCCCAAAATTCGCGCACCCGCTTCAGGATCTGTCTTGATGGTTTCAAGGATTCTTTCACCATGCAGCGGACTCCGGCCGAAAATGATCGTGTCGCATACCGCGATGCCAATCACGCCGCCAATATTGCGTACCAGATTGAACAATCCAGACGCATCGTTGACCCGGTCCATCGGAAACAAGCTGAGAGCTAGCCGGATGGGTGGCAATATGCAAAGTGCGACGGCTGCACCACGCACTACTTGCGACCAGAACACTTCGTCATAATCGGCATTTACTGTCAAACCAGCGTTCATCGCGAGGCCGACACCAAATGCAACAAATCCGATCATGGAAAGCCAACGGGCGTCAAAAAAGCGGTCGATCTGGACAATCAATGGGGCAAACACAATCTGCGTGGCACCCATGACCAGGGTGATCATACCAATGGCCAACGGGCCATGAAATCGCACAAAGGCCAGAAACACCGGCAAAACATAAACCGCGCTGAAGAGCACAAACCCGAGGATGAAACTTAACATGCAGCCAAAGGCCAAACCCCTATCGTGCAGCAATTCAAACGAGATCGCGGGTTGAGGACGGCTGACAGCGAAAGCGAGCAGCACTGCGGAGGTAACAAAACAGGCCAGCACCACTACGGAAATCCAGCCATTCTGGGGTGCTTCCTTCAACCCTACAATCAACAATGCCAGCGACAACCCGAACGCAACAAGCGATGCCCAATCAAGATTGGCGAACAACCCCAATCGAAGGGGCGAACGCGGCAGGCAAAGTGCACCCGCTATCACGCTCACCACACCGGGTCCGATGTTGATCAGGAAAAGCCAATGCCAGGTAAAATTTTCGGTGAGCCAGCCACCGGTTATAGGCCCAAGAGCTGGAGCCAAAACGGCGAGAAGCCCACCCACTGTTGTGGCCAGAGTTTGTTCAAAACCTTTGGGGAACAGCAGGAAAATCCCGGAAAAAACCAACGGTATGAGCACGCCACCGGCAAATCCCTGCAATACCCGCCACATCAAGAGGTCGGTAAAGCCGGAACTTGCAGCGCAACCAATCGAGGCAAGCGTAAATGTTGTCAGTGCCCCGACAAACAGCCAGCGCATGGAAAACACGCGCATCAGCAGGCCCGTCAACGGAATGGCGATGACTTCCGCGATGATATAGGCGGTCTGCACCCAAGACATGCGGTCAGCGCCAATGGCAAGGGATTCTTCTATGACTTTGAGTGACGTGACGACGACCTGGATATCGAGGATCGCCATGAACATGCCAACGCATGCCGCAATGTATCCGATCCACCGTGGCAGTCGGGGAATGTTGAATGAATTGTCAATTGCGACGTTGGCTGTCATTGCACCAGCCAAAAGCGCCAAACGTAAACAACCGTCATGATTGTGCCTGCTGCGATGACGACAAAGCGTACAATATGGGCAGGCAATGTGTTCAACAGTTTGGCACCAACCAATCCGCCAACGACGGCGCCTGTGAACATAATCAAGGTAGCAGGCCAGTTAATCATGCCGGCAACGATGAAAACGACAATTGCCGACCAGTTCGCCAATGCGCCCAAAAGATTTTTCATGGCGATTGATGTTCGGAGCTCCCATTTGCTGGTCACCGCAAATGCCGCCATCAGCATAACCCCCATGCCCGCACCAAAATAGCCGCCGTACACTGCCACCGGAACCAGCGTCGCGAGGCGAGCCTTGGCACTGTCAAATTGTCCGGCACGATGTTGGCCCAGATAAGTCTGAAGCGGTTTTCCGAATGCGAAAACCAGCGTGGCGAGGCCAATAAGCAGGGGCACGATGCCCGTAAAAAACTTCTCAGAACTTGCAAACAATAAAAAGGCACCGGCGACGCCACCCAAAATTGCTATGGCAATTGCCAGAGAGAACTCGGCGTTGCGCGGGGGCAGTTTGCTCCGCTCCGAAATCACGGCCAGCAAATGACCCGGTGTGAGGGCAACAGTGCTTGAAGCGTTAGCCACTATTGGTGGCAGACCAACCAACATCATGGCTGGAAACGTGAACAGGGTTGCCCCACCGGCAATGGCATTGATGGTGCCCCCCAGCGCTCCAGCAGCAAACAACAAAACAACCATGGTGCTTGTCATTTTATGGCCTTTAACAGACGCCAAAGCGCGAGCTGGGCAATGGCAAAACCAACGGCCTTGATTGATTGCAGCATAGGGATGAATTGTTTACTGATGGCGTGCCTTAACTTGATTAGACGGCGGTTTTTGCGATAAACATGGAACAAGTCCAGTACTATCTCGACATCTTCAAAGCCAATCCCGAGTGGACGCTGGTTTTTGTGTTCCTGATTGCTTTTGGTGAAGCGTTGCTCATCATCGGCCTTTTCGTCCCCTCTACTGTTGCATTGGTCGGGGCAGGTGCCTTGGTGGGAACTGGACACCTTGGTTTTTGGCCCGTTTTCATTGCCACTGCCGCAGGCGCAATCGGTGGTGATCAAGTCTCGTACTGGGTCGGACGCTATTACGGCGACCGACTAAAGTCCTTCTGGCCGCTCAACCGCTATCCGCAGCTGTTGGCGAGAGGTGAGGACTATGTTCGACAACACGGAGGAAAAAGCATTGCCATTGGCCGCTTTGTTCCGGGTGTAAAAGCTGTGGTGCCCGGCATTGTTGGCATGTTCCGCATGAACCAGACATTCTTTGTCATCGTGAACTTCACGTCCGGGCTGGTATGGACTGCGGCACACATTGTTCCGGGTATATTGTTGGGACAGGGGCTCAGTCTGGCGGGCGAGCTCAGCGGCAGACTGGCCATTGTTCTTGTGGTTCTCCTGGTTTTGCTGGCGGTGGCGGGTTGGTTGATCCGCCTCGCGTCGGCGGGAATGTCGCCTTATGTCGATGGTGTCCTCAGGCGCATTTCCGGCAAATTGAAATCGTTTCAAAGTCGACCGATGCAGCGTCTGGCAAAAGTCATGTCACCTGATCATCCCAGGTCCTATCTGACTTTGCTGCTCTTGTTGTCATGGCTGGTGGGCTTGTTTGTGCTGCTGGACATCGTTTTGGGATTGGTGTTCAGCAACGCGGTTTCAAATGTTGATGTTTCGGCTGACAACTTGTTCCGGGAATTGCGCAACGCACCTGCGGATGAGTTAATGGTCGGGTTGTCGATGCTCGGCGACGGTTTGGTGATCTTCGCTTTGGGGATCGGAGTTGTCGTTTGGCTTTTCATGCGCAAGGCTTGGCGCGCGGGGATTGCGGCGGCGGCGTTCCTGTTGGCAGCCAAGCTTCTGGAGCTTGCGCTTAAGTATTTTATTGCCCGGCCCCGCCCGGTCGCGGCTTTATCTGACAGTTTTTTGGCGACCTCCAGTTTCCCAAGCGGACATGCTGTCATGAGTACTGTGGCGTTTGGCATTGTGGCCATGTTGGCAAGCCAGTCCATGGGACGATGGAGCAAGGCCGTCATTGCAGCAATGTGCGGCCTTATCGTCATTGCCATCGGGTTTTCGCGGATCTATCTCGGTGTTCACTGGGTCAGTGACGTGCTGGGTGGTTTTTTGCTGGGAACCATACTGGTTTCCGGGTTCGGTGTCCTCATCGAGGCCATCCCGGCGCGCCGAATACGCCCAGCGTACTTTTCAGTTTTCATGTTTACAGTGTTGGCATTGACAATGGCGGTGCACTACTCGAGAAATTTCGACAGTTCATTGGTGAGCTACTCAGCACCTGAAAAAACCCGGGTTGTCGTCCTTGCGGATTTCATCCAGCACGCGAGAAACAGCCCACCGGACCGCAGGGTCGAATTTGTGGGAGCACCGGGAGAGCAGTTTGTCGGCCAATGGATCGGCAGCGTTGATGGTCTGAAGCAAGTGTTCAAATCCCATGGTTGGGTGGAAAAGCCGAAGTGGCGCTGGCCTGATAGTCTGGGCTATCTTGATGTTCGCGGAAATCTTGACGAACTGCCGCCGCGGCCCATGCTGCACAAAGGTCTAAAAGCCACTTTTACTGCGGTGATGACGCTTCCGGGCAAGCCCAACTCGCGGCTGGTGTTTCGTGTCTACAAATCCGATATTGTTGTGCAGACAGAAGGGGCCCTGGAACCGGTACACCAGTTGAGCGTGCTGGAAGAAAGCCTTGCAGGCAAACCCAGGTTTTATGCGTTGCCGAAGTTTGCACCGCCGTTAGCGAAGGATCGCGCTGATGTCCTTGTCATGATCGTGTCTGATCCAAGTGTTGCAGCTGATCCCATTGAATTGCAAGGTCAAGCCACACCTGTTTTCCGTCTCAAACAGCGTTGACATGTCGGCTGGACGCGGTGGCAACGTTGCGTCATAAGGACTTGAATCGAAGGATATTTGGCAATGAAGATGCTGAAACAAATGTTGACGTGGTGGACCGGCCAGACGATCAACACCATGTTTTATACGTGGCGGAAAGGCGAGCTGGTCGGCACAGACGAACTTGGCAACAAATACTTCCGTGCGCGCTCCGCTGTTCCTGATTCCATCCCCGAGCGTCGATGGGTTGTCTACACTGGATATTCCGAGGCTTCGCAAGTGCCACCGGGCTGGCATGGCTGGATGCACCACCGTGTAGAACATCCGCCGCAGGACGAACGGTACACCGCGTTTGAGTGGCAAAAACCGCACCTCGAAAATGCGACAGGTACGCGGGCAGCTTATCGACCTTCAGGTTCAATTGCCGGCGGGGCAGTCATCAAACCCGCCCCTGACTATGTGGCATGGAAGCCAGAATAGAGAACGAGCAAGCTGACGAGACGGGTTTGGCGATGCGAGGATTGGAATGGAAGCAAAACTGAGTGCGGAAACAATTGTAGGAGCTGGCGTTGTTGCTGCCGCAGCAATATTTCTGGCTTTTGCCGTGGCAACGACGGGAAGCAAAAGTTTTTCGGCAGCAGGGGGTTACCGGTTGAGCGCGGAGTTTGACAGCATTGAAGGCATCAATGTGGGTTCGGACATACGTTTGGCCGGGATCAAAGTTGGAACGGTGATCGGGCAACGTCTTAATCCCGAATCCTATCAAG
The DNA here is from genome assembly GCA_043768765.1 of Hyphomicrobiales bacterium. GTDB lineage: Bacteria > Pseudomonadota > Alphaproteobacteria > Rhizobiales > Aestuariivirgaceae > Aestuariivirga. The sequence goes on from JAYVKC010000062.1 coordinate 74,835, forward strand.
CGCAGCTTGATCTATCGATCAACAATAGCATTGTGCTTTCCGATGATACGACAGCAAAAGTGACGAGCGAAGGATTGTTTGGCAGCCGCTATGTGGCGCTTGAACCTGGCGGCTCCGAAACAAAACTGGCCGAAGGTGGTGTCATCAGTTTCACGCAAGGCTCAGTCGACATGTGGGCACTGATCAGCCAAGCGATGTTTGACCGGAATGCGCCCAAAGCTACATCTCCCGAACCAGCACAACCTGATCAGACTGCGCCGCAGCCCGAGCCGTAATGCGCACGTTTCGTGTTTGGAAACTGCCGGTTGGATTCATGGTTGTCGGGGTATTGTGCGCCCCCGTATTGGCTGAGCGAATTAGCAATCCCGTCGCTGTGTTTGTCGGCTTGGACAAAATCACTGGTCTCACGACAAATTTTGAAGCTAAAATCGGCGAGAAAGTGGCATTCGGCACGCTGAATGTTCTGACGTCCGTTTGCTATTCGCGCCCGATCACGGAACAACCCAAAACGGTGGCATTTGTCCAGGTTGACAGCCTGGAACCGGACGGCACACAGCGAAAATTGTTTTCGGGTTGGATGTTTGCAGAGAGCCCTGGTTTGAATGCCGTCGAACATCCCGTATCTGATGTCTGGCTTACAGGGTGCCGGGATCCAGACGCACCGCCTCCGCCAGTTGAAGCGCCAAAACCCGTCGAACCAGGACCGGAAACTGGGCCAGACTTACAAGAAGACGAACAGCCGCTGGACTAAACGGAAGGCTGCTTCATTTTGGCATAGCTCAACACACACTCTGCATCCTTGTCAGCGTTGAACGCGAAAAAGTCGGATGATTTTCGCAACGCCAGTTCCAGGGCAATCAAATAATCAGCCCTTGCCACGGGACGTGCTCCAAACTGGACCAGATGGTCGTTCATGAATTGGGCGTCGAGCAGTTTGAAATTGCCAAAATTCAATCGCGCGACGAGATGCACCAGAGCCACTTTGCTGGCATTTGGCTGGCGGGAGAACATGCTTTCCCCGAAAAACGCGGCACCCAAGTGAACGCCGTAAAGTCCGCCCACAAGCTGGCCGCCTTGCCAGCATTCAACGCTGTGGCATTTGCCCTGGTTGTGAAGTTCCGTGTAAAGTTTTTTGATTGTCCGGTTGATCCACGTCACTTTTCGATTTGCTGTGCGTTCTGCACATGCGGCAATGACATTTTCAAATTTTGTGTTGATACGCACTTCAAAGTTCTGCCGAAGCACCTGCTTTTGCACTGAATGGGGCACGTGGAATCCGGCGAGTGGAATAACTCCGCGCTCTTCGGGATCAATCCAATGCAACACGGGATCTGCGGCATTTTCGGCCATGGGAAAAAGTCCCGCCGCGTAGGCTTGCACAAGAATGTCCGCGTCAATCCGGGTCATTCTGGCCGGGTCATTCTGGCCGTGACAGGAATTTCTCCAACCAGTGAATATCATAATGACCGTCGATAATATCCGGTTGCGACAGCAATTGCTGGAAAAGGGGAATTGTTGTCTCCACGCCTTCCACCACAAATTCCGAGAGCGACCGGCGCAAGCGCATCATGCATTCGGTGCGGGTTTTGCCCGACACAATCAACTTGCCGATCAGACTGTCATAGTAAGGTGGTATGCGGTAACCGGAATACAACGCACTATCCACCCGCACACCCAGGCCGCCAGGAAAATGAACAGAATCAACCCGCCCAGGTGAAGGCACGAAGGTTTTGGGATTTTCAGCGTTGATACGGCATTCGATGGCATGTCCGGAAAAGCTGATGTCACTTTGGGCAAACTGAAGTTTGGCACCTGAAGCAATCCGCAACTGTTCCTGAACTAGATCGAGACCCGTAATGGCTTCTGTCACCGGGTGTTCAACCTGCAGACGGGTGTTCATTTCGATGAAATAGAATTCCTCGTTTTCGTACAGAAACTCGATCGTGCCCACCCCTTCATACTTCAGGTTTTGCATGGCGATGGCGACGCGGGTTCCGATGGCGTCCCGCTGGGTGGCATTGAGGGCAGGGGAATGCGCCTCCTCCCACACTTTCTGGTGGCGCCGCTGCAGTGAGCAGTCTCTTTCACCAAGGTGCACGGCGTTGCCTTGTCCATCACCAAGTACCTGAATTTCTATGTGGCGGGGTTTTTCGAGATATTTTTCGATGTATACCTCGCTGTTGCCGAATGCTGCCTTGGCTTCGGTTTGCGCAGTTGCCAGCGCTATGTCCAGTTCACTTTCCTGACGCGCCACTTTCATGCCACGGCCGCCGCCGCCGGCGGTTGCCTTGATGATAACGGGGTAACCGATATCCTTGGCGATCCGACGGGCGTCGTTAATCGTGCCGACACCGCCCTCAGAACCTGGCACCACCGGAATGCCCAATGCTTTGGCGGTGCGCTTGGCTTCGATCTTGTCACCCATCGTTCTGATGTTTTCTGGCGAAGGGCCGATGAACTTGATCTTGTGTTCAGCAAGGATTTCAGCAAAGCGGGCGTTTTCTGAGAGGAAACCGTATCCCGGATGCACGGCTTCTGCCCCCGTAATCTCGCAAGCTGCGACAATGGCGGGAATATTGAGATAGCTGTCCTTGGCTGGAGGGGGCCCAATGCACACGCTCTCATCGGCCAGTTTGACATGCATGGCATCAGAATCCGCGGTGGAGTGAACCGCAACAGTATGAATACCCAGCTCGCGGCAGGCCCGCAAAACCCGCAGCGCTATTTCACCGCGATTGGCAATCAGGACCTTTTCAAACATCCTATTCAATCACCAGGAGTGTTTCGCCAAACTCCACCGGTTGTCCGCTTTCGATGAGGATGTGCGTTACTTTTCCGGATTTGTGCGATTGAATTTGGTTCATGGTCTTCATGGCTTCGATGATCAAAAGCGTCTGGCCCTGCTTGACGCTGTCGCCTACTTTCGCGAAATCAGGAGCGCCGGGTGAGGGGGCCAGATAGGCCGTGCCCACCATTGGCGATTTGAGGTTGTTCGCATGGTCAACGGATGGTGCTCCGGCTTGACTGGATGTCGCAGCGTTTGGCGCTGTTGCCAGTGCTGGGGACATTTGCTGGGGTGCCACCAATGTCTGGGTGGTTACAACGGCCTTGGACACCCGAATACGGTGCCCGGATTTTTCAAGTTCTATCTCAGTCAACCCCGTGGCGTTGAGCAAATCCGCGAGTTTGCGGATGAGTTGAAGGCTGTCGAATTCTTTTTCAGGTGGATTGCTCTTGACGGTTTTTTTGGCCACGGAATCTCCTGCTCTTTCTGCGATGCAGCGCCCGGGGCGCTGAGTCGAGGTGTCTGACCGCCTTACATATAGCGTTGCAATTGCCCGCGATACAACGGCGTCAACACAGTTTGCAGCCGCCTTCGGTCCGCACATTCTGAACAGCGGAAGCCAACTGGGATTTGGGCAAGTAACCGGGTGCCACTTGGTCGTCGACGACAAATGCCGGCGTTCCATTCAGCATCAGTGACGTGGCAAGGGACCGGTTTTTGATCAGCAATTCTGCCACAACCGGATCACTCATGTCGGCTTTCATCCGGGCGACATCCAACCCGATCTGCCCGGCCACTTCATCGACAACGGCGGCGTTCACCTGTGTTTCCTGGGCGAACAGGGCCTGGTGAAACTCCCAGTATTTGCCTTGCCTATCGGCGGCAATGGCGGCGCGTGCAGCGTAGTCGGACCCTTCGCCAAAAATCGGAAACTCTTTGAAGACCACCCGCAAATTAGTGTCTTCTTTCACTAGTTCGCCCAACTCAGCAACGGCGCGTTTGCACCAGCCGCAATTGTAATCGAGGAACTCCACGATCGTCACATCGCCGTTTGGATTTCCGACAACGGCATCTCCCGCGAGCCGGAAGATGTCTTTGGCGCTGTTCTTCAGTGCAACCGTGCGGGCAGCGGCTTCGGTTTCCCGCTGCTTAACTTCAAGTGACTGGCTCATTTCTGTCAGCAGTTCAGGGTTTTTGAGCAGGTACTCGCGGATTATAGTCTCAATCTCAGTCTTCTGTTGGGCGTCAATTTCTGCCGCGTTCGCTGTCGGAACCATGGCCAAGGTCAGACCGAGGATGCCCGAGATGATGATATTCGTCTTGTATTTCATCTATTTAACCTCTTGGAAACGAGCTTTGACTGTCTACCGCTTTTTGGTGCTGGCGGCGAGCAAATCACTGGCGCGCAACCATTCAGGTGTCCCACGTTTCAAAATGCGCACCGCGTTGGTGGCTTTTTCACGCGCCAGTTCCCGGTCTCCGCTCAGCCAGGCATATTCTGCCGTAGCCAGCTCGGCTTTGGGGACGTCGCCCTTCAAACCATAGGCCTGAGCTGACAACTTGTACACGGCGGGACTGTCGGGTTCGGTTTTCCTTGCAAGCTGCAAAATGCGAAGGGATGCCTCGATGCTTGCTTTATCAGCCAATCCAAGCAGGCTTTCGGCTTCCATGATTTGCAGAAGTCCGTTGTTGGGTAACAGGCTTCTCGCTTTCCTGATGGCGGGAACAGCCTTGCTGAATTGGCCCGCTTCGATGAGTGCCTGGGCTTTCAACTCCCAGAAATAAGGGTTCTCTGGCAGCTCGGTTGTCAAGGAATCAATGAGGGTCAGCGCGTTTTTGAGGTCACCCCTGCGAAACATGGCGATGGCGCGGGCATAGCGGCTGGGCAAGGAGTTGTCGGATTTCGGGTAACGCTGAAACACCAATTGGGGTGTATCCATGAAGCCTGCGAGCTTCGCCTTTACCAGATCGTGCCGCAGCTGCAGTGCCGCTGAGTCCGGGGTGTTGTAGTCGGCTGTGTCTTTTGCGGCCCGTTCCAGATTTCGGATGCGCTCCAGCGGCATGGGGTGGGATTGCAAGTAGGGATCAATATTTTGGGTCGAGGCCAGCGACTCATTTGCCATGCGTTCAAACAGGGACAACATGCCTTTTGCACTTTGGCCGGATGCCCGCAGATAGCGCAAAGCCGCCTGGTCAGCTGATGCTTCCATCGAACGCTGATAGGACAGGAGGTTGCGCTGCGCCAAACCCTGGCTGCCCATGATGACCCCTTGTCCCGCCTTTGCGGCTTCGTTGCTTCCCGCAGCAACTCCACCCACCATGGCAGCGGCACCCACAAGCATGCCGATGACATTTTGAACACTTGCCGCCTCGAGTTCGCTTTTTAGTTTGGCAAGGTGACCGCCAGCTATGTGGCCCGTCTCATGGGCCAGCACGCCAATAACTTCGCTCGGGTTCCTGGTTTTCGTAAACAAGCCAGTGTGCACAAAAATGCGTTGTCCGCCCGCCACAAACGCATTGATGCGGCGGTCAGCGATGACGTAGACCCGCACGGAGCCGGGATTGAGACCCGCCGACTTGAAGATCGCCTTGGAGTAAAGTCTTAGCAACCCTTCAATCTCAGCATCCCTGATAAGGGCTGGACCTGTGCTCTTTCGCGTCTCTGCAATAGAGGGCGATGCCGATGTCTGGAACGCGAGGCATGCTGCGACGACAAGACTTGCCATGCGCAGCAATTTTGCACCTGAAACGGGAACTTTCATAAATCCCGATGTGATGCGAAATTGCGGCAGGCGTGAGGCTCTAATTACGTTTGCTCCACCAACCGGCTTTACGTTCCTGGGGCTCCGATGTGACATTTGCAACAGGAGGTTGCCACTTTCTTTGCTCTTGCTCGGGCTTGACTTCCTGAACAACAACGACTGGGGCGGGAGCGGACACCGGAGATTGATGGGTCGGACGTTCAAACGCCGGTGCAGCGTCAACTTCGTTGCTGGCGGAATTTGCCGTGTTTTGGTTCTCGCGGTTCCGCTCGCTGTTGTCGCGTGGACCCCGGTCGCGGCCAAATTTGTTGCGTCCGCGCCGACCGCCATCTTTGCGTCGACCATCAGGCGATTTTTCGCGTGGTCCGCGATTGGCGTCGGGGCCTTTGTCAAAAGTTTCCGTTGGGTCTTCACTCACTTGATCGACGGCAGGCTCTGCGGAGCTTGAATCGCCTTCGCTTTGATCGAGCGAACTTTCACCGTTGTCATTTGAAGCAGATGATTCACCATTGCGTTCTGGCCGGTTGCCACGCCCGCGGCGTCCGCGGCGGCGGCGTTTGCGGCCGTCACGGTCAGATGATTGCTCGGACACCGTCACTTCGTCGTTTGAGTTTCCGCCATCGTCGTCAGCGGATGCTTCCGTCGGGATGTCTTCAATCTCTTCGTCTGTTGCTGCATCATCCTCCGGGCCGCCGTAAGCCGAGTCGATCTGTACAGGTGCAGTTGCAATTCGACGCGGCGGCAGGGCCCGGTGTGGAACTCTTTCAATTTGTGTTTGGGTTTCGCGCACTTCAACCGCCGGCACAAGGAACACCGTCACACCATAGGCCTGCTCGATGTTCAAAAGGCTGTCGCGCTTTTCGTTGAGCAGGTAGAATGCCACATCGGGTGCGCATTTCACCGTCAAATTTTCCGCTCGCCGTTGCAGGTGTTCTTCGATATTGCGAAGCACACCCAAGCCACAGGATGAAACTGAACGCACAATACCGCGCCCTTCACAGTGCGGGCATGACCGGAAAGTTCCTTCCAGCAATCCCGGACGCAGCCTTTGCCGCGACATCTCGAGCAAGCCGAAATGCGATATCCGGCCCACCTGGATACGCGCCCTGTCGTGTTTCAGCGCATCCTTGATGCGCCGTTCGACCGACCGGTTGTTGCGGTTTTCGTCCATGTCGATGAAGTCAATAACAACGAGTCCCGCCAGATCGCGCAGGCGCAGTTGCCGGCCAATTTCATCGCAGGCCTCGAGGTTGGTCCGCAACGCCGTATCTTCAATCGAATGCTCGCGGGTTGATTTGCCGGAGTTGATGTCGATTGAAACAAGCGCTTCTGTCTGGTTGATCACAAGATATCCGCCAGAAGGCAATGTGACTGTTGGCGAGAACAAGGCGTCCAGCTGGTTTTCGATGTGATGGGCGGCGAAAAGCGGCCGTGTGTCCGTGTACAGCTTCACATTCTTTGCATGCGAAGGCATCAACATTTTCATGAAGTCTTTGGCTTCGCGATAGGCGGCTTCGCCTTCCACGACGACTTCGTCCACATCCTTCGTGTAGAGGTCGCGAATTGAGCGCTTGATCAGACTGCCTTCTTCATACACCAAACTGGGCGCTTGCGATTCGAGTGTCAGTGTCCGCACACTTTCCCACAAGCGAATAAGATAATCGAAGTCGCGCTTAATTTCCGGGCGCGTGCGCTGCGCTCCAGCGGTGCGAACAATCAGGCCCATGCCTTGCGGAACTTCAATGTCGCGCGCCACTTCCTTCAATCGACGGCGGTCATTGTTGTCCGTGATCTTTCGCGATATCCCGCCACCACGGGCGGTGTTGGGCATGAGAACGCAATAGCGGCCAGCGAGGGACAGGTAAGTCGTCAGGGCAGCACCTTTGTTGCCACGCTCTTCCTTCACGACCTGCACGAGCAGGATCTGGCGGCGCTTGACAACTTCCTGGATCTTGTAACGGCGGCGCTGCTGGCGGCTTTGGCGGCGGGGCACTTCCTCAAGGGCATCTTCTGCTCCCACAGACTCCACCTGGCGTGACTCGGCGTCTTGTTCGACAGATTCAATTTCGCCTTCAGCTGATGTGGCTGGTGCTTCACCCGTGTCGTCGTCGGCGGATTCAGAACTTCCGGGCTCTGGTTCGCTTGACAGCGTTCCTGGCCCATCATTGCCGGCATTCAGGGCCTTGTTATCGTTTTCACTTTCGTCAGCACCGGCATCTTCGCCAATGCCCAACTGATCTTGGTCATCATTATCGTACCCAGAGTCCGAGCGATTGTTTTCGGCGTCTTCGGCGGCGTCGGCCGCGTCATCTTCCTCTTGCTCCTTGATCAAGGCAAGGCGATCGGCAATGGGTATCTGATAATAATCTGGGTGAATTTCGGCAAACGCCAAAAACCCGTGCCGGTTGCCACCATACTCAATGAAGGCAGCCTGCAGTGACGGTTCAACCCGTGTTACCTTGGCAAGATAGATGTTTCCCTTGAGGGGTTTGCGTGACGCGCTCTCAAAATCGAACTCGTCAATTTTTGTTCCTCGCGCCACCACAACCCGAGTTTCTTCGGCGTGAATGGCGTCGATGAGCATTTTGCTGCCCATGTTTTGAATGTCCTTTGGATGGCGCGGCCGCGGCGACAGGTGTACGTTCTGTCCGGCTCAGAGGCGACAAATGCCACCGTTGACCCGCTCATCATGGGGGACGCCATTGTCCAGCCGCTGCGACGAAGGGCAATTCCGCTACCGGAGTACCCGATCATGTCGTCGTTCGACTGGTTTTTTGCCAATGGCATCCCAAGTTAATCCTGTGTTCCAGCCAAGCCGGAACGGTGAATGATTGCCAAGCCAACACATCTATGCTGGTGGCAGGCAAGGCGGCAAAAGCTGCCGTTTGCCTTACTCTGGTTGAACAGGCGACCCGCGGGTCTCCGAAACCTGCTCTTCCGAATCCGATGCTCTTGCAACCTCTGATTAACTTGAGTCTGCACGAGAGACAATTTCTTCTAGGAGGGGAGCGGACGCATTGCAAGTTTGCAATTTGGGTTGCCTGAAGAAAGATTGAATTAACCATTTGGCAATTATTGGTGATGGCATGAGTCGCTCCCCAGCCACACCGCTGATTTCGTTGATTATGGCCCTGTTTCTGGTTTTGGCAGGTGCGATTGCTGCACCGCAAAAAGCTGTGGCAGCCAGTACAGTTACAAATGCCAGGGCTGCTGGTGATGCGTTTTCGACCCGCTTTGTCATTGACCTCACGCAAACCGTTGCATTTGTTGCGACGACTGAAACGAACCCTGACCGCATTTCAATCGAACTTGACCGGGTAAATTTCGACTTGCCTCCTGGGGTTGGACGCAAGATGAGAGGACTGGTCAAGAACTTCAGTTACGGCTCTGTAAACGAAGGAAAATCCCAAATTCTGATTGATACTATCGGACCCGTCAGAATCGCGAATTCTTTCGTGTTGGAGGCACAGCAAGAACAACCGGCGCGACTGGTGCTCGACCTTGTCAAAACGGGATTTGATGCAGCAACCACGATGCAACCACCAGCACCGTACGCCGGCGAACAAAAAGTTGTGGTGATTGACGCCGGCCATGGCGGTATTGACCCGGGTGCTGTCAGCGCCAAAGGCACCAAGGAAAAGGATGTCGTTCTTGCGTTTGCCGTCAATCTGCAAAAGCGACTTGCGGCCAGCAGTCGCTACAAGGTCGTCATGACACGTGACACTGACCGATTCATCAAACTGAAGGACCGCGTCCAGATCGCGCGCGACGCAGCTGCAGATCTTTTCATCGCGGTCCATGCCGACATCATTCGGGGGAAATCCGCCCGTGGCACTACACTATACACGCTTTCTGAAAAAGCCTCCGACGCGGAAGCTGAAGCACTGGCGCACAAAGAAAACCGGACTGACATCATCGCCGGTTTCGATTTTGAAAATGAGAATGCCAAAGTCACCGACGTTTTAATTGAATTGGTGCAAAGAGAATCCAAGAACCTGTCGATAGTGTTCTCCAGGACGGCAGCCAAAGCCATTTCAAAGGTAGCCCAGATGAATGGCAAACCGATCCGGTCAGCCGGGTTTGTCGTGCTCAAAGCCCCGGATGTTCCCTCCGTTCTGATTGAATTGGGGTATCTATCCAGCAAACAAGACGAAAAGCTGCTGTTGTCAAATGATTGGCAAGACAGCGCCGCCGGGGCCTTGGCTGATGCGATCGGCACCTATTTTGACCAAGTCGGGCCCGCCACATCTGCCGCAGCCACGCCATAATCGAAGCAGATAGTTCGGTGAATGGCTCAACCATACAATCATTCAGGCTTTCCACGCGGTACTCCCTTGCTGGATAACCGAAAAACCATGGTTTTGGCGTATCCATGCAGGCCGTGCGCAGGCCCACGATCAGGCACGCGATGCTGAGATTTTTGGGATGGTTGTTTGCCGCCTGTTTTGTGCTGTTCATCGGCGCAACAGCTGTGGCCGCCTATGTTATTTGGAGCGTTTCGCAAGATTTGCCAGACTACAAGCAGTTGGCCTCTTACGAGCCACCCGTGCTGACCCGCATGCATGCCGGTGATGGTTCGCTGCTGGCAGAATATGCTGAGGAACGACGGCTGTTTGTTCCGATCAACGCCGTACCCAAAAAGCTGATTGAAGCTTATTTGGCGGCTGAAGATAAAACGTTCTACAGCCACAGCGGCCTGGATTGGCGCGGGATTCTTGCAGCAGCTTTCCGCTTTGTCGAAGTCAAAACCAAAGGCAGCGGTCAAATCGTTGGTGCTTCGACGATTTCGCAACAGGTGGCAAAGAATTTTCTTTTGTCGAACGAACAGACTGTCACACGAAAACTCAAAGAAGCATTGATTGTCAGGCGCATTGAGCAAGCGTTCACGAAAGACAAAATCCTGGAACTTTACCTCAACGAGATTTTTCTTGGTCTCAATTCCTATGGCATTGCGGCCGCCTCTTTGAACTACTTCGGAAAGTCGCTGGACGATCTTTCGCTGGAAGAAATGGCGTATCTTGCAGCGTTGCCCAAAGGTCCCAACAACTACCATCCTTACCGCCACGCCGACCGCGCGCTGGAGAGGCGAAACTGGGTGCTGCTGCAAATGTATGAGAACGGCAACATCACAAAGAGCGAAATGGAAGCGGCACAGGCCAAACCATTTACAGTCAATCCGCGTCCTTTTGGCGGCCAACTGTTTGCCGCCGAGTCTTTCGCCGAAGAAGTGCGGCGTGAACTTGTGCAAATGTTTGGAAAAGACGCCTTGGGAAAAGGCGGTTATTCCGTTCGCACCACACTTGATCCGAAGTTGCAGATATTTGCGCGCCAGGCCGTGGCGCGCGGACTCATAAACCTGGACCGCAAACGGGGCTATCGCGGCCCGATGAAGCAAGTCGTGTTGGACCCAGGCAACTGGTTGGCTGCCTTTTCCGAAATGCAATTGCCGGCCGATGTGGCACCTTGGCGGCTCGCCGTGGTCTTGTCTGTCAGCGAAGACGCGGCAACAATTGGCCTGCAACCAGATCGCGGGCCTGATGGCAAGACCACCGAAACGCGGACAACGGGTGTCATTCCATTGCGCCTTTTGGCATGGGCCAAAAAATTCATTGATGGTACCAAGCTGGGTCCAAAAATTGAATTGGTTTCGGATGTCCTTGCTCCAGGCGACATCATTGCAGTTGCTCCAGCCACCGAACCTGAAAATTGGCACCTGGTACAGTTGCCGGATATCGAAGGCGCGTTGGTGGCCAGCGATCCGCACACTGGCCGTGTTCTGGCCATGGTCGGCGGGTTTTCCTATGGCGGCAGCCAGTTCAATCGCGCGGTGCAAGCCAAGCGCCAGCCCGGTTCTTCGTTCAAGCCCATTGTTTATGCTGCGGCTTTGGACAACGGTTACTCACCTTCTTCTGTGGTTCTCGATGCGCCGATTGAGTTCAAGCTTCCTGATGGCAAAGTGTGGAAACCCAAGAACTACCAAGACAAATTTTTTGGTCCATCGACTTTGCGCAGGGGCATCGAACAATCACGCAATGCCATGACCGTGCGACTGGCTGACGACCTTGGCATGACGAAAATTGCCGATCTCGCGCAGCGGCTGGACATTTACGACGACATGCCCAACCAACTCTCGATGGCGTTGGGTGCTGGCGAGACAACTTTGATGCGGATGACGAATTCCTATGGCATTCTGGCAAACGGTGGCAAAAAGGTGGAAGCAACGCTGATTGACCGTATTCAGGACCGGTACGGCAAGACGATTTACAGGCACGACAAACGGGATTGTTCATCATGCAGTGTTGACACGTTTGTCGCGAATGCAACCGAACCTGACCTTGTTGATGTGCGCGAAGAGGTAATGAATTCCTATACGGCGTACCAAATCACGTCGATGTTGGAAGGTGTCGTCGAACGCGGGACGGGGCAGAAGCTGAAAGTCGTGGGAAAACCGGTGGCAGGCAAAACCGGCACATCGAATGAGGAAAAAGATGCCTGGTTTATTGGCTATACGCCAGACTTGGTCGTTGGTGTCTATGTCGGATTTGACAATCCCAAACCGATGGGAAAAAAACGCACGGGCGGTGAAATCGCTGCTCCCATCGTGGCTGATTTCATGAAATATGCCCTCAAGGACAAGGCGGCAACGCCTTTCCGTGTGCCACGTGGCATCGAACTTATTCCAATCAACGCCAAGAATGGCAAGAGAGCTGTTTTCGGCGAGGAAAACGTCATCCTCGAGGCTTTCAAACCCGGTGATGAACCGCCAAATTCGGGGGCCGTAATCGGAGACAAACAAATCGCAAAAACATCTCAAGGGGAGGGTCTCGTTCTTGTTCCAGCCCAGACACCCGACACTACCACCAATTTTTCCGCTACCCCACTTGAAAGTACTCAAGGTGAAGCATTGACGCCTGATAGCGGGGGGCTCTATTGAGCGCAACAATAACGGTCGGCCACAGGAACACACATGCGCGCTGAAATCACCAAAGCAGTTGACGACGTCAAGCAGTCCGTGGGGTTGCTGAGGAGGCATCTTTGACTGGGACAACTCCCTGCGCGAACTCGCAGAACTGAATGCGCTGGTAGAAGACCCTTCCATTTGGAATGACACCAAGAAGGCGCAAGATATCATGCGCCGCCGTCAGGATCTCGACAAACGCATTTCCGGCATCCAGAAAATCGAGCAAACGATCGTCGATAGCATTGAACTCATTGAAATGGGCGATGCAGAAGGGGATGCGGGGATTGTCGCTGATGCAGAAAAATCGATCCTGTCGCTCAATCGCGATGTAGCGGAACTGGAGTTGGATACACTTCTTTCGGGTGAAGCTGATTCCAATGACAGCTACCTGCAAATCAATGCCGGCGCAGGTGGGACTGAAAGCCAGGACTGGGCATCGATGCTGATGCGCATGTATGTGCGCTGGGCCAACCTTAACAAGCACAAGGTCGAAGTGCTCGACGAACATTCAGGCGAAGAGGCGGGAATCAAGTCCTGCACGCTAATGATCAAGGGGCACAATGCCTACGGCAAGCTCAAGACTGAGAGCGGCGTGCACAGGTTGGTCCGCATTTCACCCTATGATTCGAACGCGCGCCGTCATACGTCATTTGCATCGGCCTGGGCCTATCCTGTCATCGATGACAACATTGAAATCGAGATTGTTGAAAGTGACCTCAAGATCGATACCTACCGGGCTTCCGGTGCGGGTGGGCAGCACGTGAATACCACCGATTCGGCGGTGCGCATTTCCCATATGCCCACGGGTATTATCGTTGCTTGTCAGGCCGAACGTTCACAGCACAAGAACCGCGCAACAGCGATGAAAATGCTGAAAGCCCGGCTTTATGAGCTTGAACTTCAAAAGAAGCAGGAAAAAGTTGACGCAGCCAACGCCAAGAAAACAGAGATCGGCTGGGGCCATCAGATCCGTTCTTACGTGCTACAGCCCTATCAACTGGTCAAAGATTTGAGAACCGGGTTTACGAGCACCAACCCGGCTTCGGTCTTGAATGGCGAAATTGACGATTTCATCCATTCGTCTCTGGCACAACGGGTGTTTGGCGGCGGACCGGATGCGGTCGAGGACGTTGATTAACCGCGCGGATTTACGGTTTTGACCGGACGATAATCCGACTCGGTTTCCTTGTAGCTTTGGTCGAGACCACCAAACAAGCCGCCTGTGGGAAATGCGCTGCTGCCAAACGCACTGGCCGCCGACAGCGCTGACCTGCCGTTTCTGATGGAGCCGTGGATTACGGCACCATTTTCGATGCTGATGGCGTCGTTGGTAACATCACCACGCACATTGGCACTTGCGTAAATGTGCACAGTGCCAGCATCAACCGGGCCATTGACCTCTCCGTAGATGTAAACCGCATCCGCCGAGATATCACCTGTCACTATGGCATTGACGTCAACGAGACACACTTGTGCGCGTATTGAGCCGGTCACACGGCCATCCACGTGCAGTTCGCCTGCACATACGAGGTTTCCATCCACTTTCATGTCACGGGAGATGAAGGTCGCCTCGGAGGGCACAGGCGGCGGTTCCGCAGCCCCATTTCCCTTCTTTGAACGTTTGAAAAACATGTGAAATTGGCCGTCCACGCATTGATTCTTGCGACCTTAAACCGGTGCCCGGATTTTGTCATGGTGGAAAATGCAGTTTCCCGCTGCCATGTGAAAAAGGTGCCTTTTTTTGGCCCTTCTTTACAGCTTTATCGCAACCAGTTTGTGTGGTCTTCTGGTTCTGAATTGTCCACCGTTCACGTGCAACTGCCACCACCAGGGTCGAAATCTACGTCCGGAAGAATTTTTTGACGCGCCGCTACGCAAAAATTGCAGTGCTTTGCCTGTTGTCGTGCCTTGCCATCGGCATGGTCACAAGTGCAGTCGTATTTTGGCGCATTACCCAGGGTCCGCTGTCCTTGGATCGCTTTACGCCCGCGTTCGAGCAGGGGATAAATAACCAGCTTGAAGGCATGACGGTCAAGCTGGGGGCGGTCGTTCTGGAACTCGACGCCGATACCTATGTGCCGAAACTGCGGTTCCAGAACATCACGCTCATGGACCGCGAAGGTGTGCTGATTGCCAGTGCCCCGAAAGCGGCGGTTACACTTGATGCCAAAAGCTTGTTGAGTGGAGCCATTGTACCTGTTGATCTGGAGCTCATTGGACCGTCCATTCGGGGGCAACGGGCTTTGGACGGGCGCTTTGAGCTGGGGATACTCGCCGCAGCATCCCCCGCTGACGAGACTGAGGAATTCGATGGAACTCCAGAAGGTGATCCACTTTCCAAAACCGATCTTGGCGGCCAGCCATCTGGCAATGACAGTTCGGGTGCAGTTCCCAACGCGGTGCCCCAAATTGTCGCGTTTTTGGCCGCTGATCAAGATGGTGCAACACTCTCTGCACTCAAGGAAATCAAAATTTCCAAGGCCCGGGTCACACTTTTTGACGAAGCCAACAACGCCAACTGGTTCGCGCCCAAGACCGATCTCACGTTTCGGCGAACAGCAACGGGCTTCGTCATTTTTGCGGCGGCGGACGTTGCCAGTGCCGGAGAACCATGGCGTGCGGAAGTTACCGCGACTTATCGCAAACAATCCAGAACACTGAGTGTCAGCACGCGTGTTGCAAATGTCATTCCGGCAAATGTCGCCCAGCAAATCTATGCCTTGTCCCAGTTTGCGAAAGCCCAACTGCCGTTGTCTGGTGTGGTTGATCTTGAATTCAATGCGGAAGGCCGTGTCACCAAGTCAACCACGCAACTGGTGGCGGGTGCCGGATTGGTCAGTTTCCCCGAGTATTTCTCGCAAACCCTGAAAATCAACGGTGGCAACCTCAATCTGGGTTTTGATCCGGCGGCAGGGTTTTTTGACATCATCGATTCATCGATGGACGTTGATGGCACGCTCGTTTCACTGGGCGGCAACATCAAACCCAATTGGGCTGCCGATGGCCGGGTTGCCTCCTACGATATCAGCGTCAAGGCGATCAATCCCAAAGGCGCTTCACAGAATGCCGGCGGCGAAGAGTTGGTGCCCGACAGCGTGGCTTTTGTCGGCACAGCATTGGTGGAAGAACAAAAACTTGAGATATCTGATCTGACCGTTCTTGCTGGCCGCACAGGCGTCAGGCTCAATGGCGTGTTGACGGCGGGAAACGAGTCCGCAGGGCTGCAGCTTGCTGGCCGCTTCAAGGATGTATCCGCCCCGCTGCTCAAGCGACTTTGGCCGCCGATCATGGCACCGCAAACGCTGCGCTGGATCAATGCAAATGTCCTGTCGGGACGAATCGCGGAAGGGACATTCCATGTCAATTTGTCGACTGACACCTTGGCGCAGGCCTTGCGGGAAAAAAAACTGCCGGCCAACAGCATCAATGTCCAATTGTCGATGACAGATGTCCGTACGAAGTATTTCAAAGCGCTTCCACCGCTTGAAAATGCAACGGCGACCATGGTTCTCGTGGACAATCAACTTGATCTGAAAATTGCATCCGGCGTTGCCTTGCTTGAAGGCCAGAAGGCGTTGAATTTGGATGCCGGAACCTTCACGGCAACAGACTTGCTCGCCGATGAAGTGCCTGGTGAGTTTGAGTTCAAGGTCAGTGGTGCCATTGCCACTCTCCTCCAGTTCGTGGAACTTCCAGACATCCGCACTTTCATGGCGGACAAACCGGCACTTCCTGATCTGGAAGGAAATGTACAAGCCCAGATCAACCTCAAACTTCCGTTGATCAAGGATGTGCCGCGCGACAGGGTGCAGTTGAAAACCGCTTTGGCACTTTCCGATGTGACCCTGAGGAATGTGGTCGATGGCATTGATCTTACCGCGGGAAAATTTTCCATCGATTACGCCGGGCCGGTCATTGAAGTGCGCGGGCCTGCCAAATTGAACGGGCTGGAGGCGCAAGTCATCTGGCAAAAACCCAAAGGCACTGGGCAAGCTGTTACCGGGATCGAAATGGTATTGGACGCGAAAACCCGCGAAAAGCTTGGAATCAAACTTGACGATATTCTCAAGGGCAGTGTGCCGGTTAAAGTCGCGTTGCGCCGGGATGGTGAAAGTTTACAGGCCGAAGTTGAGGCCGATCTTTCCAAAGCCAACATTTCCATTGCGCTGCTGGGTTTCAAGCGCGAACCGGTCAGCGGCACAAGTGCGCGGTTTTCAGTGGTACAGACTCCAAATGGCAGTCGTCAGGTGTCCGGCATTGACCTGAGTGGGGAGGGGCTTCAGATCGCGGGAGACCTGCAAATTGCCAAGGATGGGAGACTTGTTTCTGCTGACCTGAGCAAAGTCAGATTGGGTGAAAGTACTTACAGCAAAGTCAAGTTGGCCAATAAGGAGGGCACACTTAGTCTGGAGGTCGAGGGCAACGAATTTGATGCCCGGCCTTACATTGGCAAGATTGCATCACCGCTGTCTGAAGCAGCGTCCACAAAAACGGCGAACAACCTCAATCTGGTGATCAATGCCCGGTTTGCACGTGTGCAAACGTTTCGCGGGGAACTCATTGAAGGTGCAATTGCCAAAGTGAGCATTCGCGATGGCAAAATAACAGCGCTTCAGGCCGATGGCAAATTCGTGAATGGGCGGGAAATCTCCGTCCAGATGGCGCCGACCGAGATTGGCCGGGACTTGCGTGTTTCCAGCTCGGATGGTGGTGCCACATTGAGGGCAGCGAATTTCTATTCCAAAGTGGCGGGAGGTGAATTGCAATTTTTCGCACAGATCGACAACGCAACGGGTGCTCCCATTCGCAACGGCGAACTGCGGATTACCAATTTTGAAGTGCGGAATGAGGCGGCGTTGGCGGAATTGGACAATCGCGGGAAACCCAAAAAATCCGGTCCGCGCCGCGATGGCATCAGTTTCAAAAGACTGAACATACCCTTTGCAACTGATCTAAAATATGTGCGCCTGCCGGATATCGAACTCAAAGGCAACGACATGGGTGCGGTGGCAAAAGGGGTTGTTCGCAAGGCAGACGGCGCGCTGGATATCACGGGAACAATCATTCCGGCGCAAGGCATCAATGGTGCGTTCGACGACATTCCACTGCTTGGTGAAATCCTCTCCGGCGGCGACAATGAAGGAATTTTCGGCATCACCTTTGCCATGGGTGGCACAATGCAAAAGCCAAAATGGCAAGTAAACCCGATATCGGCATTGGCTCCCGGAATATTCCGAAAGCTTTTTGAGTTCCGGCGTTCACGCAAAAGTACCACACCTTCGCCGTACTGAAATTTTACCTGGACTTGAGAATGACGTGTTTTTTCTTTCCCATGGAAAGTTTGACGGCGTTCGTGTCCGTTTCAATGACCAGGCGATCGTCTGACACAACTTGATCGTCAATCCTGATGGCACCGCCTTGAATATGGCGGCGGGCTTCGCCGTTGGATTTGGCAAATCCGGTTTCGATGATGGCTTGCACAACGCCGATTGGAAACGAAACAATCACGGTTGGCAGACCTGCCGCACTCACGCCTTCTTCAAAGGTTTGACGTGCCGTTTCGGCTGCATGTGCCGAAGCGTCTGACCCGTGCAACAATCCAGTAGCGGCATTGGCCAATGTCTTTTTGGCTTCGTTGATTTCAGCCCCGCCGAGTTTTTCGAGCCTAGCGATTTCGTCAAGCGGAAGAACGGTAAACAGTTTCAGAAACCGTCCCACATCAGCGTCTTCAGTGTTGCGCCAAAACTGCCAGTACTCATAAGGCGTGCGCATATCCGCATTCAACCATATGGCCCCTTGGGCGGTTTTGCCCATCTTGGCACCAGAGGCGAGGGTGATGAGCGGTGTTGTCAATGCAAACAGCTGGTGCGTGCCCATGCGGCGGCCCAGGTCCACGCCATTGACGATGTTGCCCCATTGGTCTGATCCGCCCATCTGGAGATTGCAGCCGTGTTGCTGGGCCAGCACTGCATAGTCGTAAGCCTGCAAAATCATGTAATTGAATTCGATAAATGAAAATTCGTGTTCCCGCTCGAGGCGCAATTTCACAGAATCCATTGCCAACATGCGGTTGACCGAGAAATGCCTGCCGATATCGCGCAACATGTCAATGTAGTTCAGTTTCGTGAGCCAGTCAGCGTTATCGACCATCACAGCATCAGTTGTTCCTGTGCCGAAATTCAGGAATTTGGCAAACACTTGCTGGATGCCGACTTTGTTGGCTGCAATGTCCTCTACTGACAAGAGCTTGCGGCTTTCATCCTTGCCCGTCGGATCGCCAACCCTGGTCGTACCGCCCCCCATCAACGCAATTGGTTTGTTGCCCGTCTGCTGCAACCAATGCAGCATCATGATTTGAACAAGAGAGCCGACGTGCAGGGACGGTGCCGTGCAGTCAAAGCCGATGTAAGCAACCACTTCGCGGGCGTCAGCGAGCCGGTCCAGGCCATCCACATCAGAACACTGATGGATGAAGCCCCGTGATGAAAGTATGTTAAGAAAATCCGACTTTAGTTTGCCCATGATGGCAGGCTCATAACATAGGGGAGTGTGGTGTCAAATTTGGTCACAAGTTTGGGGTTGATGTCGGGCACCTCGCTCGATGGCATTGATGTCGCCCTTCTGCGAACCGATGGCGAAACAGCAATGGAACGCGGGCCGTCGCGGACTTTTGCGTATACGCCACAGCAACGGCAATTGCTGACGCAAGCCCTGAATGCTGCAATTGATTTGACTGACCGGGCTGACCGGCGTGGCATTCTGGGAGAAGCCGAGATCGCATTGACGGGCTGGCACGCGCAAAGTGTTCGTGTGTTTTTGAAAGAAAATGGTCTAACCCAATCTGATATAGACATAATCGGCTTTCATGGTCAGACCGTTTTGCATCGCCCTGAACGCCAATTGACAGTTCAGCTTGGTGATGGTCAGGCGCTGGCGAACCAAATGGCCATCAAAGTTGCATTCGATTTGCGCGCGGCAGACATTGCTGCGGGTGGCCAAGGTGCGCCCCTGGTTCCGATTTATCACAAGGCTTTGGCCGCGACATTGGGCGAGAAATCCGTGGCCTTCGTCAATATTGGGGGTGTCGCAAATGTGACGTTTGTCCATGGCGGGCACCTGTTGGCATTTGATACTGGCCCGGGAAATGCGCTGTTGGATGACTGGATGATGCGGCACACTGGATCGCCCGTGGATTTGGGTGGCGCAGCCGCCCTGCGTGGCGTGCCAGATGCCCGCCGCTTGCAGGCGTTTCTTTCGCAATCGTACTTTCAGCAACCGGTGCCCAAGTCACTTGACCGCAACACTTTTGCTGAAATGGTCCTCGACGGTTTGAGTCTGGAGGATGGGGCCGCAACGTTGAGTGCCATGACGGCCGGAGCAATCGCCAGCGCCGCCCAACATTCTCGCGACGTCCCGGCGTTATGGGTGATTGGCGGTGGTGGACGCAAAAATGCTGCGATCATGGCAAACCTGCGCTCGCATTTGCCGGTTGTTAAGACGGCGGAGGATTGCAAGCTTGATGGCGATGCCATGGAAGCCGAAGCGTGGGCCTATCTCGCCGTCCGCGCCATGCGGGGATTGCCGCTGTCGTTTCCCACCACAACAGGCGTGCCGCAAGCCATGACTGGCGGGATCATTGCGTTACCCGAAGTGTGAGGCGATCGCGTTGGCGGAGGGGGAGGGATTCGAACCCCCGGAGGATTTGCACCCTCAACGGTTTTCAAGACCGCCGCAATCGACCACTCTGCCACCCCTCCGCATTGAAAAGGTTGCCGGACGTTGCGTACGCGGCCTTAGCACCAACCAACGCTCCCGCAAAGCCCCTCAGGTGGCGTAACTGGCGTCCTTGGCATCGAGGATGGTTTTCATTTCGGCGAAATGGGCGTGAAACTGATCCTGGTCGGCCTGCCATTCCTGGGCGGTTTTTTCAGCAACAGTGTCTGCCATCAGATGCAGGGGCTGCCCGGTCTGGTACGCAAGTACCAGGTTGCGGCAGGCGCGTTCCAGATAATAGGTCAGATCAAAGGCCTCGGCGACCGTTGCCGCGCACACCAGCACGCCGTGATTGCCCATCATCATGATGTTCTTGTTGCCCATCAGCTTGGCCAGCCGGTCACCTTCGGCATCGGTGTTGGCCATGCCGCCATAGCTCATGTCAAAGGCAACGCGATTGAAGAAGCGGGCGGTGTTCTGGTCAATGGGCTTGATTTCCGGGTCTGCCAGGGACGCAATTGCGGTGGCGTGGGCGGGGTGCAAATGGATGATGCAGCGCGCCTGCGGCAAGGCAGCGTGAAGCCGGCCGTGCAGGCTCCAGGCGGTCAGGTCGGGCGCATCCGGGCGGTCCATGGTGCTCTTGTCGTTGGCATTCAGGAGCAACAGTTCCGATGCCCTGATCTTTGAAAAATGCCGCCACCGGGGGTTCATCAGAAACTGTTTTCCGTCCGCCGAAACGGCTAAACTGAAGTGATTTGCCACCGCTTCATGCCAGTCATGGTGTGCTGCCAGCCGGAAAACCGCCGCCAGATCAACACGCATTTGCCATTCTGCAAGGTCAGATTTTGACCCAGCCTTGAGGTTTGCTACACTGCTCATATGAATGCTCCATACATGACAGGTTCATTATACATCCAATAGCAACAAGGTACAAACCAACCAAGGTGACAAACAAAACATGCCACATCCGATCTGCAAACTCCTCGCATTATTTTTAGTTTTGACGCTGCCTGCGTATTCTGCTGTTGCCGCAGACGGACCAATTGGAACCTGGCGGCTTTCGAGCGGGAAAGTCACGGTGCGTATTTCGACCTGCGGTGCTGCAAATTTATGTGGCGATATCATTGCTTTATCCAGACCTCTTGATAAAACGGGTAAGCCCAAGGTTGATCGTCACAACCCCAACCCGTCCTTGCGGACGCGCCCGATGATTGGCTTGCGGGTCTTCAACGGGATGAAACCCGATGGCACCAATGCCTGGGCTGGCAAGATCTACAATGCGGATGACGGCTCAACCTACCGGGCCACGGCAAAACTCGATGGCAACCGGTTTACCGTCCAAGCCTGCTGGGGGTTCATTTGTCGCAAGATCAAGTTCACCCGCGTCCAATGATGTTCATCCGCCCGGCCCTGGTTGTTGTGGTACTGCTTTGGCATGGCCTGGCGCTGGCACAGGAATCTCCATTCGACGGCCTTCCGGTGTCAAAAATCCGCACTCTGGCAAAGGCCGGTGATGACGACGCCAAAATGGCCTTGGCTGAGGCCTATGAAACCGGACGGGATGTGGATGCGAGCCCTCTCGAAGCTGCCCGCTGGTACCGTGAAGCGGCCCTGTCCGGCAATTTGGAAGCGCAGTTTCGGCTATCGCAAATTGTCATCAAGGGCACTCCTGGTCTCAAGCAAGATGTCGGTGCGGCTGTAAAGCTGCTGGAGGCGGGGGCTGCTGCTGGGCACGCCAAGTCACAAAATGCCATGGCGCTTTTGCGTCTCAAAGGCACTGTTGTGACGAAAGATGAAAAGCAGGCCATTGCCTTGTTCACCAAAGCGGCTGAACAAGACCTGGCCGAAGCCGAAAACAGCCTTGGCCTGATGTATCTGCGCGGGCAGGGCACCGAACGGGATGCCGCGGAAGCTTTCAAATACCTGAAACGGGCAGCGGACAAAGGTGATGGCTGGGGCCTCAACAATCTTGGCGCTCTTTATGAACAAGGGTGGGGCGTAGAGCGTGACGTTGAAAAGGCACGTGTGCTCTATGAGCAAGCACTTGCCAAAGGTGTGATGTCTGCATCGCAAAACCTGGCGCGGCTGGCACCCATCAATACACCAGTTGCCTCTCCTTCAGCCACACCTGCACCTGCACCTGCTTCCACGCCGGGACGTTGACTGGGCATTAACCACGTTTCTGAAGCGCATGTTTACCCAACACCCGCAAAACCAGCACGGGATGCAGAACAGCGAGCGTTGGTTGGTGACATGGAAAAATATCGGACTGCCGCAAGGCTCACATTGGTTGCCGGGGTTGCCGGGGTCGTTGGCCTGATCCTCACAGGGTGTTCGGGCAAAAAATCCACCTCTTCGACCGACCCTTTCGCGGGCATCGGAAGCCCGCATTATACAGGGGCCGGCAGCGTGCCCAAAGGTACGGGCCGCGCCCATGTCGGAAAGCCCTACCAGGTCGCTGGCAGATGGTTCACACCAAAAGCCCAGCCCGGTTATGACAAATCAGGTCCAGCTTCATGGTACGGCGAGGCGTTTCATCGCCGCAAAACCTCCAACGGCGAATGGTTCGACATGAACGAGCTGACAGCCGCACATCCCACATTGCCGCTGCCGAGCTACGCCAAAGTCACCAACATCGAAAATGGCCGGCAGGTTATCGTGCGGATCAATGACCGGGGCCCGTTTGTCGGGCCGCGCATTATCGACATGTCGAAACGCAGTGCCGAAGTATTGGGATTCAAGAACCAGGGCAAGACCAACGTCCGTGTACAGTATCTGGGTCCGGCACCGTTGCAAGACCGTGGACAGCATCTCATGGCCATGAACCGGGAACTGGGGCAGGGCGCATCTTTGCGCCAGCTGGCCGCCATGACGGGGCAGGAACCCGTGGCCGGCCAGGCACAAACCGCAGAATTGACACATGCACCCGAGGCTCAGGCCGTGCGCTATGCGGAAGATGCCGAGGGTGCAGGTGACAATCCGCCCATGGGCTATGTGATCAACGTCGCGGCATTCAGTGACCCTGAAAATGCCGCTGCCGCAAGCAATTCCCTGGCGCAATTTGGGGCGCGTCTGGTGCCGGTGGAAACGGCCGAAGGGCAGGTGTTCCGCGTTGTCATCGGTCCGATGGTCAGCCGAAACGACGTCCGGGATGCCTTGCAAGCGGTACATGATGCTGGTTTTGTTGACGCCAAAGTCACCAGCACCCGCGTCCAGCAGGTGGCTTCAAACTAACGCATCCATCCCGCCACCGGACTTTGCATTCCCGGGGAAAGCGTTGTAACGCTGTTCCGGTCCATGTCACGCATTTTACAAATCATTTGTATGGCCTTTTTTGTTGTCACAGCGGGCGTGGCGCAAGACCAAGTGCCTGTGTTTGACAGCAAAGCCAACTATGCCATTCTGATCGACGCCAAGTCCGGCAACGTGTTCTATGAAAAGAACGCGGATGTGTCGGTGCCGCCCGCCAGCATGAGCAAGCTGGTCACGCAAGCCATCGTCTTTGACGCTCTCAAGGCCGGAACGCTGACCGAAAACCAGGAGCTTCTTGTCAGTGAAGATGCCTGGCGGCGCGGGGGTTCACCCGCAGGTGGATCAACCATGTATGCGGAACTGAATTCACGTGTCAGGGTCATTGACCTGTTGCGCGGCGCGATCATTCAATCCGCGAATGACGCCTGCATCGTGTTTGCGGAGGCGCTGTCAGGTTCGGAACCGGCATTTTTGGGGGCCATGGACAAAAAGGCCAAAGATCTTGGCCTGGCAAACAGCACGTTTGGAAATTCCACGGGGCTTCCCGATCCCAATCACAAGATGAGTGTGCGGGACCTTGCCACCGTTGCCCGCTACATCGTGACTGAGCACCCCACTTATTTCAAGCTCTATGGCGAACCAGAATTCACCTGGAACAAGATTTCGCAATCCAACCGCAATCCTCTGCTCAAGGAATTCCCGGGCGCTGATGGCATGAAGACGGGTTATACGCGCGAGGCGGGGTATGGGCTTGTTGGCACTGCCACGCGCGATGGCCGCAGGCTCATCATGGTGGTGGCGGGCATGGAAACACCGTCAGCGCGGCGGGAAGAGGCACAAAAACTTCTGGATTTTGGGTTTCGCCAATTCAAGGCTGTTGACGTGTTTGAAAAAGGTGAAGTGGTCGCCACGGCGCGCGTATGGGGCGGCGACAAGCGTTGGGTGGACCTGGTTACAGTCGAGTCATTCGGCATCGCCCTTTCTGCCAAGGAGCAGGAAACGGTTGAAGTGAAGCTGAGTTATAACGGCCCCCTGATTGCACCGGTGAAACAGGGCGCGCAAATTGGCTCGGTGCGGTTAATCGTCGAGGGCAAAGTGGTGGCTGAAACCAATGTCATCACGGCAGGATCAGTTGAGCCGATCACATCAATGTGGTACAAGGCACTGGACAGCCTGCTGATCATGGTCTTCGGCGGTTAATGGTCGGGTTTTTTGTTACATTTGAGGGCGGAGAGGGTACGGGGAAATCGACCCAAGTCCGGCTACTTGCAGACCGCTTATTGCAACAGGGCAGGATTGTAGTCGTCACGCGTGAACCAGGTGGCACGCCGCAAGGTGAGGCACTGCGCGACCTGCTGTTGAACGCTGCAAGCCATGATTGGACGTCCACCAGCGAAGCATTGCTGAACTACGCCGCACGCGCCGAACATTTGCGCCATGTCATCGTACCCGCCCTGCGGCGCGGTGAAATCGTGATCTGCGACCGGTTCATGGATTCCACCCGCGCCTATCAGGGGTATGCAGGTAACTGTGATCTTGCGCTGATCGATGCGCTGGAGAAAAGCATTGTGGGTAAGCAAAAGCCAGATTTGACCATTGTGCTGGATATTGATCCTGTGGTTGGGCTGGCCCGTGCCAAGTCTCGGGGATCGGTGGCCGAAGATCGATTTGAGCGCAAGCCGATCGACTATCACCACCGTCTGCGCCACGCATTCCTGATGATCGCCGAAAGGGAGCCCGAACGCTGCCGGTGCATCAACGCCGATCATCCGGTTGATGAAATTGCTGCCGATGTCTGGTCGCACGTCATGGCAAAACGCGATGGCCGCTGAACCAGACGACCCGCGGGAAACGCCCGGCCATCCGCGCGTTGCCACCCGCGTCCATGGCCACATCGAAGCCATTGCCGATTTTGATCTGGCATTGAAATCAGGCAAACTCCATCATGCGTGGTTGCTTTCTGGACCAAAGGGTATTGGCAAGGCGACGCTCTCCTATTTTCTGGCAAAACACTTGTTGAACAACCGGCGGCCTGATGACGCGCTCCAACATATGACTGAAATCGGGACGTCGTCCGCCGCGCATTTGGTCAACGCGCGGTCACATCCTGATCTGTTCGTGCTTGAACGCAAAGTGGGCGAAGGCAAAGTTACCCGGTTGAAATCCGAGATTTCTGCCGAAGATGCGCGGGCGATGCCTACATTTTTTTCGCAAACCGCCGCCATGGCGCAGTGGCGTGTTGCGATTGTTGACGCAGCCGATGATCTCAATTCTGAATCGGCAAACGCATTGTTGAAAATCATTGAGGAACCGCCGCCGCGCTGCATGTTTTTCCTGGTCTGCTGCAATCCCGGAAAATTGCTGCGAACGATACGATCCCGATGTCTGCGGGTTGATCTCAATTTTCTTACAGATGACTGCGTTGCCGATGTCCTGAGCGAGGACCGCCTGGCGATCACCGCATCGGCTGATGAGAAGGAACGTGCAGTTGGGCTATGCAAAGGCAGCCCGGGTCGCGCGATATCGCTGCTGACATCTGACGCCGCAAAGGCATTCCAGACGCTGTTGCGGGAGGATATCCGGCGGCCGGAAGGGCGGCTTACCGTCATCAATGCATTTGCTGGCCGTGGACCGTCGACAGACGATTTTGCCCAGTTCATGGAACTCTTGCTTGATTGGGTAGCGGGTGAGGCCGCAGCTGGCCGCTCAAGCCTGGCGCAGGCTTACGGTGACATCCAGGGCCTGGCGCAAAAAACCGAGAGTTTCAACCTCGACCGCAAGCTTGCTGTGCTTGAGAGTTTGGTGTTGGTTGATCGCGCCTTGAAGGCAGCCTGATTTCGGGGCAAGGAGTGCCCCATGACTGAAAAGTACCTGATCTCCACTGCGATTCCTTATGCCAATGGCGCACCCCATATTGGCCACGCCTATGAGCGGGTTGCAACCGACGTCATGGCGCGGTTCAAGCGGCTGGATGGGGCCGATGTGCTGTTCATTACCGGCATGGATGAGCATGGCCAAAAAATGCAGCAGACAGCAGCACGGGAAGGGCTGACGCCCCTTGGCCTTGCCGACCGGACTGCGGCACAGTTCGAGGCGCTGGGTGAGTTGTTGCACGCGCCAACAGACGACAATGTTCGCACCACATCTGAACGCCACAAGCTGGCGGTGCAGGAAGTATGGCGGCGCATGGAAGCCAAGGGTGATGTGTATCTGGCCAAGTATACGGGCTGGTACTCTGTGCGTGATGAAGCTTACTACGCCGAGGACGAGACGGAGTTGCGTGACGGCAAGCGCTTTTCCACAAAGACAAACACGCCAGTGGAGTGGCTGGAGGAAGAGAATTTTCTTTTCCGCCTGTCAAAATACCAGAAACCCCTGCTGGCGTTATACAAGAACCAGCCGGACTTTGTCGTGCCGTCGCAGTACCTCAACGAGATGCAGGCATTTGTCGAACGGGGCTTGCGGGATTTTTCGGTCAGTCGCACCACCTTTGACTGGGGCATTCCTGTACCTGGCCACGACAAACATGTGATGTATGTGTGGGTGGACGCCCTGTCGAACTACATTACGGCCACGGGTTTTCCAGATGAAGCGCATCCCAAGGCGGGGTTCTGGCCTGCGGCTGCCCATGTCATTGGCAAGGACATCCCGCGATTCCACGCCATCTACTGGCCCGCCTTTTTGATGTCGGCTGATTTGCCTTTGCCCAGGCAAATTGTCGTGCACGGATTTCTTTTCAATCGCGGGGAGAAAATGTCGAAGTCAACGGGCAATGTCATTTCACCAACTGAACTGGTGGCGCGATATGGTGTCGATCCAGTGCGTTATTTCTTCATGCGCGAAGTGCCGTTTGGGGCTGATGGATCATACAGCCATGAAGCCATTGTCGCGCGGATGAACGCTGATCTGGCCAATGATCTGGGCAATCTGGCGCAACGCTCGCTGTCGATGATCAACAAGAATTGTGCCGCCAAAGTTCCAATTTGCGGTGCGTTGATCACTGCTGACCGGGATATTCTTGCCAGTGCCGATGCTTTGATGCAGGAGGTTCGCGCACAGCATGCCGCCTACGCTATCAACAAGGCCATGGACGCCATCTGGAAAGTTGTGGCTGATGCCAACCGATACTTCGCCGGGCAGGAGCCTTGGGCGCTGAAAAAAACCGATCCTGCGCGGATGAACACCGTTTTGTACGTGACGGCGGAAGTGCTGCGCATTGTCGGCATACTCATTCAACCCTATGTCCCGCAATCAGCGGCAAAGTTGCTGGATGTCCTGTCGGTGCCGGCGGACATGCGCCATTTCCGGGATATCGCCACGCGACTGGCAAGCGGGACTGATCTTCCGGCTCCAACCCCCATCTTTCCACGCTTTGTGGAAGACGAGGCCAAGAGTTGAACATGGCTTGGATTGTCGATAGCCATTGCCATCTGGATTATGACGGATTGTCCGCGCAGTTGGACAACATCATTGCACGGGCCGAAGAGCAGGGTGTCGGGTTCATGCTGTCGATCAGTTCGCGCATCCGGTCGTTTGACAGAGTGCGGGGCATTGCAGAGAAATATCCCAATGTTTACTGTACTGTCGGCACACACCCTCACAATGCACATGAGGAGTTGGATGTCTCTGTTGCTGATATTGTGAAGTTGGCCCTGCACCCGAAAGTTGCTGGCATTGGCGAAGCTGGTCTTGACTATCACTATGACAACAGTCCGCGCGACGCACAGATGGCGGGTTTTCGCACTCATATTGCCGCCGCGCGCGAGACGGGCCTTCCACTTGTCATCCACACCCGTGAAGCCGAGAATGACACAGCCCGGGTGCTGGAGGAGGAAATGCGGACTGGTGCATTCAAGGCCGTTTTGCATTGCTTTACCTCGCAGCAATGGTTGGCGGAACGGGCCGTTGCGCTGGGGCTCTACGTGTCGTTCTCTGGCATTCTGACCTACAAGACTGCTGATGATATCCGCGCCACCGCCAAAGCCCTGCCGACTGACCGTATCCTGGTGGAAACGGATGCGCCGTTTCTTGCGCCGGTGCCGTTTCGTGGCAAGCCGAACGAACCGGCTTATGTTGCCAAAACGTTGGAACATTTGGCTGATATACGCGGCACCACGCGCGATGCCATGGCGCGACTGACGTCCGACAATTTCTTCCGCTACTTCGACAAAATTCCAAAACCGGGTCGTTTCACATGACACTTGCATTTACCATTCTGGGCTGTGGTTCGTCGGGCGGTGTGCCGCGCATTGGCGGCGACTGGGGGCTGTGTGATCCGAACAATCCAAGAAACCGGCGGCAGCGCTGTTCCTTGCTGGTCGAGAAAATTTCAAAAAATGGAACGACCCGGCTGTTGATCGACACATCCCCCGACATGCGCCACCAGATGCTGGCGCACAATGTCACTGAAATTGATGGCGTTTGGTTTACTCATGAACATGCCGATCATACGCACGGCATTGATGAACTTCGGGCGTTTTACCTGCGCAGCCGCGCGCGCGTGCCGGTCTGGGCTGATGTTGCCACCGGCAACATGCTGCTCAAGCGGTTTGCCTATTGCTTTCAAACACCACCGGGAAGCCAATATCCGCCAATCCTCGAACACCGGTTGATTGAAGTTGGTCGACCGATAGAGCTGAAAGGGGCAGGGGGAAACATCGTTGGCCTGCCCTTCTCGCTGCATCATGGCGATATTGACGCGCTCGGTTTCCGGTTCGGCAAGATTGCCTACACGCCGGACCTCAACGGCATTCCGGACGCCAGTCTGCCAGCGCTTGAGCATCTCGATCTATGGATCATTGATGCCTTGAAACGGACACCGCATCCCAGTCATTTTTCGCTGTCCGAGACATTGCACTGGATCGACCAGATGAAACCGAAAAAAGCGGTTCTGACGAACATGCATGTGGACATGGATTACGACACGTTGCGGCGCGAGCTGCCAGCGCATGTCACGCCAGCATATGATGGGATGGTGCTGACTGTTTGATATTGCTGCGGAAAGCGACTGGCATAAATATTCCATAATATATATTATGCGAATTGGAGAGTGTGTTGAGGGAACCTGATATCAGCGCCATGGATCGTCGCGACATTTCCACGCTTCTGGCGATCATGCGCGCCCTGCGCACGCCGGTCACAGGTTGTCCATGGGATTTGGAGCAGACCTTTTCCACGATTGCGCCTTACACCATCGAAGAGGCCTATGAAGTTGCTGCGGCGATTGCGAGTGATGACCGCAGTAGCCTCAAAGATGAGCTTGGTGATCTGCTGCTGCAACCGATCTACCATGCACAGATGGCATCTGAGGAAGGCAGTTTTTCCTTTGCAGATGTGATCGAGTCGATTTGCTCGAAAATGATCCGGCGTCATCCCCATGTGTTTGGTGACGAAGCAGCACGCGCTGCGCCATTGGCCAAAGGATTTTGGGAGAATGCCAAAGCTGCCGAAAGAACCAACACGGGTTCAAGCACGCTGGCAGGTGTGACAGTCGGGCTTCCGGGCCTGACGAGAGCCATCAAGCTGCAAGCGAAAGCCGCGAAAGTTGGCTTTGACTGGCCAGATGTCACCCCTGTTTTTGCCAAGGCGGCGGAGGAATTGGACGAGTTGCGCGAAGCCGCCCCCGACAAGCGGGCGGAGGAATTGGGCGATCTTTTGTTTGTTGTTGCAAACCTGGCCCGCCACTTTGATGTCGATCCGGAGGCTGCCTTGCGCGGTGCCAACGCCAAGTTTGAGCGGCGGTTCAACTATATCGAAGAGCAACTGGCGGCCCGTGGTCTATCGCCAGCAGGATCGAACTTGGCCGAGATGGACGCCCTCTGGGACGAGGCAAAGGAACACGGTTTTTAAGGCGGTAGGCGGCCAAACCACATCATACTCCCATCTCAGCGTATTTTTCGCATGCTCCGGCCAAACAGCGCTGAAGCCTGGTCTGCCCTGTCCGTATCAAACCTCACATCAAGGGCAATTTTTCCACGTGAGGCCAATCCCTTTTTGATCACTTCGCCGCGTTCGTGCAGCCAGGCAAGGCCCTTGCCGTTGGCGGGATCGAGTGTCACGCGATAGAGTGTGGCACCTACCGCCAGTTTGTTTTCGATTTCATCCAGCAGCGTTTCAAGGCCGGAGCCGTCGACTGCCGAAACCAGAAAACAGTCTTTGCGCCGGGCCGTCGTGGTTTCGCGTTGGGCCAGTTCGAGAGGCTCCAGAAGATCCGATTTGTTCCAGACTTCGATCAGGTGATCACGTTTGGTGTCATCAAGGCCGAGTTGAAGCAAAACACCACGCACGTCTTCAGCCTGGGCTTCGGTTTCCGCGTGACTGACATCGCGAACATGGAGAATAATGTCCGCCGTCAGCACCTCTTCCAGTGTGGCGCGAAATGCCGCTATCAATGTGGTGGGCAACTCCGAGATAAAGCCAACGGTGTCAGACAGGATGATTTTGCGGCCGTGCGGCAATGTAATTGTTCGCATGGTGGGGTCAAGAGTGGCAAACAACATGTCCTTGGCCAACACATTTGCAGAAGCCAACTTGTTGAAAAGTGTTGATTTGCCAGCGTTTGTGTAACCGACGAGGGCGACCACCGGGTAGGGAACGCGCGCCCTGCCCTGACGGTGAAGCCCGCGTGTTTTCTTGACTGCCGCCAAATCGGTTTCGATCCGTGTTATGCGCTGCTGGATCAAACGGCGATCGGTTTCGATCTGGCTTTCGCCGGGACCGCCGAGAAATCCAAAGCCGCCGCGTTGCCGCTCCAAATGCGTCCATGAGCGGACCAGACGGCTGCGCTGGTATTGCAGGTGCGCCAATTCGACTTGCAGAGTGCCCTCCTTGGTTGACGCGCGCTCGCCGAATATTTCGAGAATGAGACCGGTCCGGTCGAGAACCTTGGCCTTCCATTCGCGCTCAAGGTTTCGCTGTTGAATGGGGGACAGTTGGGCGTTGACGATCACCACCTCAACTTCATTCTCGGCAACAAGTTGGGCAATCTCGGCTACTTTGCCCTGGCCAATCAACGTCGACGGACGCGGCGCGGCCAGTGCCACTGGCACAGTCTGAGCGATGTGCAAACCGATTGCCTGTGCCAGCCCCACCGCCTCTGCCATGCGCGATTCGGCGCTTCTGCCGCCACTGGAGGCTGCGCGCGGTTGCTTGTGCTCCACGTGCACGACGAGTGTCGTCGTCGCAGACCTGGTGTTTCCGGCTCCCGCCTTTGACGACTTCCGGCTTTTTTTACTCAAGCAGTCACAGTCTCATCGTCAAACAGACTGATCGGTGCCCCCGGCATGATTGTCGAAATGGCGTGTTTATACACCAATTGCGAAACCCCGTCGCGACGCAGCAGCAGACAAAAATTGTCAAACCACGTGATGATGCCTTGCAGTTTGACCCCGTTCACCAAAAACACCGTTACGGGGATCTTGGATTTGCGCACGTGATTTAAGAATGTATCTTGAAGGTTCTGTGATTTCTCTTGTGCCATTTTTGGCTCTTTCGGTTCAGTTGCCTTCTCGCCCTTGCGCGATAGTTAACATAGGCTGGTAACAAGGGGAAGCTGCTGTTGTCAGGACTCCGCCCCGTCCCTGCCCGACAGTCCCAATAGTTTGATTTTGCGGTGCAAGGCTGATCGTTCCATGCCGATAAAGATGGCGGTGCGGGAAATATTTCCGGCAAAACGGGCGAGCTGTGCCGCCATGTAGTCACGCTCAAAAGCTTCGCGGGCATCGCGCAATGGCATCGCCAGCAGGTGTTCGCCGCCCATCGAGGTTCCCTGACCATTGCTGGCTTCGTCGTTCGGCAACATGGAAACGGAGATTTCGGACTGGTTTTCACCAGATGCCAGAATCATGATGCGTTCAATGTTGTTGCGCAATTCGCGCACGTTTCCCGGCCAGTCCCTGGTCTGCAGAACCGCCATCGCGTCGGACGAGAACGACCGCACCGGCTGTCCCGATTGCGTGGAATAGGATTTGGCAAAGTGTTCAACCAGCAAGGGAATATCGTCGCGCCGCTCGGAAAGACTGGGGACGCGGACAGGGACCACACTCAGGCGATGGAACAGGTCCTCACGGAATTTCTGCGCCGCAATAAGTTGTTGCAGGTCGCGTGATGTCGAGGTCACGATCCGGACATCGACTTTCACTTTTTTGGTACCGTTCACACGCTGAAAAGTCTGTTCAAGCAAGACACGCAAAACCTTGCCTTGTGTTTCAAGCGGCATGTCTGCCACTTCATCGATATACAGCGTACCGCCATGTGCCTCTTCAAGCGCACCAACGAATGGGGCTTCCGATTGGGAAGATTCCAATCCGAACAATTCACGCTCCATCCTTTCCGGTGCCATGGTTGCAGCACTCAAGACGATGAAGGGTCCCTTGGAGCGTGCAGATGTCATGTGCAGCACCCTTGCTGCCAATTCCTTGCCCGACCCAAGTGGGCCGTTGATCAGCACGCGGCTGTTGGTGGGGGCAATCTTGCGAAGCAGCTGCTTCAGCTGGCGCATGGACTGTGATTCGCCCTTGAGCTCCAGTTCGAGGCCTGAGCGCCCGCGCAAATCGTCGTTCTCCTTGCGCAAGCGTGTTGCTTCCAGTGCGCGATTGACAATCAGCAGCAAGCGGTCGGCGTTGAAAGGCTTTTCAATGTAATCATACGCGCCACGTTTGATGGCCGACACAGCGGTTTCAACATTGCCGTGGCCGGAAATAATCACGACCGGAATATCGGGATGAGCCGCCTTGATGCTGACCAGAAGATCCAACCCATCGAGCTTTGATCCTTGCAGCCAGATGTCCAGAACAACGATTGACGGGCGGCGCTGCGCAATTTCAGCGAGGGCCGCGTCGGAATTGTGCGCCAGACGGGTTTCAAAGCCCTCATCCTGCAATATGCCTGCGACCAACTCGCGGATATCGGCCTCATCATCGACAATGAGAACATCTGCAGCCATTATGTCACCGCCTCAACCGTTGAATTTGAGATTGCTTCCTGGTTTTGTGATGGAAACACCAGTGTAATGCGTGCACCAGCACCCTGTTCGGCATCTTGCAAGAGCAACCGTCCGCCATGTTCTTCCATGATCCGTTTGACAATCGCAAGCCCGAGGCCGGTGCCTTTTTCGCGGGTTGTCATGTAGGGTTCGGCCAAACGGTTGCGATTTTCGCTCGGCAAACCAATGCCGTTATCGGTCACCCGAATGTAGGGCGACTCTCCGTCCATTCCCGCGCGTACTTCGATCTCACCGCGGCTGAGTTCAGGTGTGCTGGGGCGTGCTTCGATGGCTTCCTTGGCATTCTTGACGAGGTTGGTGATGGCCTGGGTTACCAGGCGCCGGTCAAACGGGAATTTGATCGTGTCGCCTTGCAGCAAAACATTGATGTCGATCTCGGATGAACTGACGCGTTGCAAAACCGTGGCGTCGCGGATCGTCTCATGCAGGTCATTGAATTCAGGCACCGCCTTGGGCATGCGGGCAAAAGCTGAAAATTCGTCCACGATCCGCCCCAGGTCGCCCACTTGCCGGATGATCGTGTCGGTGCATTGTTCAAACACCTGCTTGTCGCTGGTGATTTCCTTGAGATACTTGCGCTTGAGGCGTTCCGCCGAAAGTTGGATGGGGGTCAGCGGGTTCTTGATTTCATGGGCGATGCGTCGGGCAATATCTGCCCAGGCGGAATTGCGCTGGGCCGAGACCAGTTCGGTGATGTCGTCAAAGGTCAAGACATAGCCGTGGTCATCGTCGTCAGAACGCTCGGTGGTCACGCGAACCACAAAGGTCACGTCCCTGCCCCGCACCTGTGTTGCCACCTGGCCCACGGCTGCACCCGATGGCCGGGCCAAGGCTGTCTGGTATAGTTCCTCGAACGCTTCATGAATGGTGGCGATCGGCTCACCCACGACAGGTTTGGTGGACAACCCGAGTAGCATTTGGGCGGAACGGTTGATCAGCGTCACCAGACCTGCCGAGTTGATGCCGATCACGCCTGCACTCACGCCGGCCAATACGGCTTCGGTAAATCGCCGCCGGTCATCAAGCTGTTCATTGGTGGACACAAGTTCGTCGCGCTGCTGCTGGATCTGGTTGGTCATCAAGTTGAATGTGCGTGACAAAGTCACGAGGTCGCCGGGGCCGTCGTCAACGGCAACCTTGGCACTTAGATTGCCTTCCGCCACTTCTCTTGATGCACTCAGCAGCCGCACAATCGGGGCGACCAACCGGTTCGAGAACCACAGACCTGCCCAGACTGATGCCAGCAAGAAAACGGATGTCACCAGTGCATAGGCTGAGCCAAATGTCAGCTGCACGCCGAGACGCTGCTCCATCAACCGGTCATATTCCATCTTTGCTTCGCGTGTTTTGTCCAACTGGCCAATGACTACCGGCGAGATGATGCGGTAGATGTACAAATAGTTGTTGTCGTAACCGGGAAGTTTCATCAGGGCCCGGACAACGTTGCCACCGCGACCGGGCGGCAGGAGGACCAGTTCGCCCTTGTCGGCCTCCGCCATGACAGGTGTTGGAGGCGTTATGAATTCGATGGTATCGTTGGCGGTGGCTTTCACTTGGATTGTCAGTTTTTCCCCGCCCTGAAACACGAAAGCGGCAGCCAGGTTTCGCATCGCCGCATGGCGTGCCACACGCCGCAGATAGGCGGGACGGTCGTTGTCAAACATTTGCCTTTGCTGCGACAGGTCTGCCGAGATGTTTGCGGCATCTGTGCGCGTGGCCTCGGCTGCATTTTTCAGGTAGGCTTCGGCAACGGTGGTTGCGGTATCGACAATGGCGCGGGTGCGGTCCGAGAACCATGAATCAAGTCCGCGGTTCAACGTGACGGTGGCAAACACGGCGACCAGAATTGCTGGTAGGGCTGCCATCAGGCTGAACAGGGAAATCAGGCGCACATGCAAACCGGTTCCGGGTGTGCCTTTGCGATAAGAACGGAACAGCGCCAGCAACTGCCCGCCCACCAGCGTTGCCATCAGGAAGACCAACACCAGATTGACAATCAACAGAATGCGGAGATTGTTCTCGGTCGGTTTAATCGGTGTGGCACCCGTCAAATAGAGAAACGTCAACAGCCCCATCAAGGTGCCACAGACCACCAGCAGCAGTGCTGCGTGTCCGGAAAGACCCCTTATTTGCGAAGGCAAGGAAAGTTCGGTGGGTTTGAGCATTGCACGCGACACTAATGTGACTGTTGCCCAAGCTCAACAGTAATAGTGGCATATTTGCGACAGGTGTGGGTAGGGCGTACTTACAGGCGGACTGGCCTCACACTGCGTTCGCGCAATTTTGAGCGCAGCGTGTTGCGGTTGATGCCCAGCAAGTCCGCCGCTTTCAACTGGTTGCCATTGGTTGCGGCGAGTGTGGCGCGGAGCAACGGCGGTTCAATCTCCGCCAGCAACCGTTCGTAAAGCCCCTCGGGTGGCAGTGCGCCACCAAAGGACGCAAAGTAGGCCGACAAATGGTTTTCCACAAACTCACCAACTGAATCAGTGGTGGCCGCGCCTGAGCGCTGCGCCGCTGGCGTTGTGAGTGACGTCAATTCCCGGTCGACGGAACCAAGGGTGATGGTGTCGTCAGTTTCGACGGCAAGCAAACGTTTCACCAGATTTTCGAGTTCGCGCACGTTGCCCGTCCACCGGTTTGATTTGAGACGCTCCACTGCATCGGCTGACATATCTTTGCGTGGCAAACCGTCGTTCACGGCACGATCAAGGAAATGGCGCACGAGATCGGGGATGTCTTCGGTGCGTTCGCGCAAGGGCGGCAAGCGCAACGGCACGACGTTGAGCCGGAAATACAAGTCTTCGCGGAACAAGCCTTCGGCAATGAGTTGCCGCAAATCGCGGTGCGTGGCGGCGATGATGCGGGTGTTGGTCTTGATGGGCGAGGTGCCGCCAACTGTTGTGTATTCGCCTTGCTGCAAAACGCGCAACAGGCGGGTTTGCGCCTCCATGGGCATGTCGCCGATTTCGTCGAGGAAAAGGCTGCCGCCTTGCGCCTGTTCAAAGCGACCGGCCATGCGGCCGACGGCACCCGTGAACGCTCCTTTTTCATGGCCAAAGAGTTCAGATTCGATCAGTTCGCGCGGAATGGCCGCCATGTTGATGGCGATGAACGGACCTTTGCGGCGCTTGGAGTAGTCGTGCAGGGCCTTGGCCACGAGTTCCTTGCCAGTGCCGCTTTCGCCAACAATTGTCACGGTCAAATCGGTCTGGGTCAACCGCGCAATGAGGCGGTAGCATTCCTGCATCGCCGGCGAGCGGCCGATGATCGGTAGTACTTCGGCAGGTTCGGTATTTGCGGGTTTCACCGGGCGTGATGGTTGCGACAGGGCCTTGGTGACAGTCTGCACCAATACGTTCAGGTCAAATGGTTTCGGGATGTAGTCGTAGGCCCCCAGTTCCGTGGCGCGGATTGCGGTCATGATGGTGTTTTGGGCGCTCATGACAACAATGGGCAGCAGGGGGCGCATTTTCTTGATGCGGGGAATGACATCAAAAATGTTTTCATCGGGAAGTATGACATCCGTCACGATGGCATCGCCCTGCCCTTCGCTGACCCAACGCCACAGTGCCGCTGCTGTTGATGTGGCGCGCACCTGCATGCCGGCGCGTGTCAATGCCTGGCTGAGCACGGTTCTGATCGTAGCGTCGTCGTCGGCGAGCAAAACTGTTTTTGAGTTCATTGTGCAACGGCCTCCAAGCTCTGGGGGGCAGCATCCTGCCCTTTCATCAATGGCAACAGAATGCGAAACGTCGTGCCGCGATCACGCGCGAGGCACTCAACAACGCCACCATGGTCGCGGATGATTTTTGCAACCAGTGCCAGGCCAAGACCGCGGCCTGAGCGTTTGCTGCTCACAAAGGCATCGAAAACATGCGGTCGCATTTCCACCGGAACGCCTGGTCCTGTGTCATCCACACATACTTCGAATGGCAGTGAAACCTTGTCGGTGGAACCCGGAATTGCCAACCGAATACCGGGGCGGAACGCGGTCCGGAAGGTCAAGGTCCCCGGCTCGCCGGAAGCGTCAATGGCTTCGACAGCGTTTCGCGCCAGGTTGAGAAAGACCTGCACCAATTGATCATGGTTGCCATGCACAGCTGGCAAAGATGGATCGTACTCTTCGACAATGGCCGGTGCACTGGTGTCTCCGGCCTTGACAAGTTGTTTCACCCGGTCGAGCACGATGTGGATGTTGACTGGTTGGCGCGATAGCGGGCGTTCATCGGAGAACACTTCCATTTGGTCCACGAGGTCGCGGATGCGGTCGGTTTCATCGCAGATGAGGCGGGCCAACATGCGGTCACCATCGGCAAGGGCTGGTTCCAACAACTGTGCGGCACCACGAATGCCGGAAAGCGGGTTCTTGATTTCATGGGCCAGCATGGATGCCATGCCGGAAACCGACCGGGCCGAACCCTGATGCGAAAGTTGCAAGTCCAGTTTGTGCGCCATCGAGCGCCGCATCACCATCAACAACACAAAGTTTGGATCGTCCGCCATCGCCGATGACTGGACATCGACGCTGCGCTCGCCGCCAAAGCGCGGTGTACCCACGCTGACGGCATATTCGTTGACCACGCCTCCCGTGGTGCGGATCTGTTGTACGCATTGCAGCACCGGGCTGGCGAAGGGCAACAAATCGGGGAGCTGAAGCTTCGCCAGTTGATTGGCGCTCGCCTGGAAAAAATCCTCGGCGGCGCTGTTGGCCCTGGCCACACTGTTGTCTTTCGCGACCAACAAGACCGGATTGGGCAAAGCGTCGAGAATATGTTCCGGCGAAGGTACTGCGGCTTGCATCATGCAGCCTTCTGGACAATTGCTTCTGCGGCCAAGGCGTAGCACATGGCAATGCAGTCGCGGATCAGGGCATTGTCCGGGCTGGGAAGAAAGCGGCCGCGGATATCCCCTGCCTGCTCGGCGTTGATGAGGCCACGGTCGCGCAGTCTGCTGATTGTCCACCCCAGGTGTTTGCGAAATGTCTTGTTGCCAAGGCTTGGGCCATAGAGTTCCAGCGTCTCGGCGTGGTGGCGGAGAATCAACTGTTCCTCCTCGCCCAATGTCGGCGCAGGGCGGCCTTGTCCTGCAACAAGGGCATTGGCAACGACACCGGGCCACCAAGGCCTGCCGTAGGCGGCGCGGCCTATCATGATGCCATCCGCGCCAGATGCCGCCTGCATGGCCTTTGCGTCTTCAGGGGTTGCGCCATCGCCATTGGCGATCAATGGAATTGAAATTGCGTCCCGCACCGCCCGGATTGCCGTCCAGTCCGCCTTGCCGGTATAGAATTGGCAGCGGGTGCGGCCATGCACCGTAATCAACTGGACGCCAGCATGCTCTGCCCGTCTTGCGAGTTCCGGCGCATTCATGCTGTGCGCGTCCCATCCCAAACGCATCTTGAGAGTCACTGGAACTCGCGATGCCGCAACGGTTGCGTCGATCAATGTCAAGGCATGATCGAGATCACGCATCAATGCTGACCCAGACAATCCACCGGTCACTTGCCTCGCGGGGCAGCCCATATTGATATCGATGATATCCGCACCAAGGTCTTGCGCCACACGTGCCCCTTCGGACATCCACTTGGCTTCGCGTCCAGCTAGCTGCATCACAAATGGCGAAAGTTTTTTGCCACCCCTGGCGCGACGTGTCATGTCGGGTCGGTTAAGCACCAACTCTTCGCTGGCGACCATCTCCGATACAACAAGCCCCGCTTTGCATTCATGGGCCAGTGACCGAAAGGCCTCGTCGGTGACACCCGACATCGGTGCCAGAAAGACCGCGTTCGGTGTTTGGATATGGCCGATGGATATGCTCATGTTTTGGGCAGTCTGGATGTTCGCCTATTCATTAATCAATCTAGATTGTGCAGTGCACAAGTCAAGTGGATTTAGCGGCTTCCACAATCGCTGCCATTTGGTTTAAGGCTGTCAATCATGACAGTTGCGGCGGTTATCGTTGCGGGCGGCAGCGGCCTTCGGGCGGGCGGCGAGAAGCCAAAGCAGTATCAGTACATCGGTGGCAAACCGGTGATCCGCTGGACACTCGAGTCATTCCTGTCGCATCCGGCGGTGAACTTTGTACAGACTGTCATTGGCGATGGTCACGAGGAGTTGTTCCGTGCCGCCACAGAAGGCCTCACTTTGCCGCCACCTGTGAGAGGTGGTGGCACGCGCCAGGATTCGTGCCGCATCGGGGTTGAAGCCTGCGCCACCGCCCATCCGACCAGAGTGCTGATTCACGATGCGGCCCGGCCCTTTGTCCCCCATGACGTGATTTCAAGTGTCATCGCCCAACTTGACAGTTGCGATGCGGTCATTCCCGGTTTGCCGGTGGCTGACACCATGAAATTTGCACCCGGCGGCGTAATTGAACGCACGGTGGACCGGTCCGCCATGTGGTTCGTGCAAACACCGCAAGGGTTTACTTACAGCAAGATTCTTGAAGCGCACCGTCGCGCGGTTCGGGAAGCGCGTGACGGTTTTACGGATGATGCAGCGGTGGCGGAATTCGCCGGCATGGCGGTTCGCATTGTGAGTGGCGACCAGCACAACACGAAACTCACCACATCGCACGATGTGGCAACGGCCAACCGGGAACTCGCTGCAAAGCTCTTCGCGGAAAAGCCCGATGTCCGGACGGGGCAAGGAATTGACTTTCACGTCTTTGAGAAAGGCAAGGGTGTCGTGCTGTGTGGCATAACAATTCCCCACACGCACAAGCTCAAGGGGCACTCGGATGCGGATGCAGCGCTGCATGCTCTTACCGATGCCGTCCTCGGTGCCATCGGCGAAGGTGACATCGGCACGCATTTTCCGCCCAGCGACATGCAATGGAAGAATGCGGCTTCCAGTATTTTCCTGCAAAAGGCCATGCGGTTGCTGGCGGACAAAGGTGGCATTGTCGGCAATGCTGATATCACCATCCTTGCCGAAGCGCCCAAGGTATCGCCGCATATCCTGGCCATGAAAATGCTGCTTGCCCCCCTGCTCGGCGTTTCTCGCGACCGTATCGCCATCAAGGCCACCACGACGGAGAAGATGGGGGCCATTGGACGGAAGGAAGGAATAGCGGCTTTTGCCACGGTCACGGTTAGGTTGCCGGCGTGACGGCGCAGGCGGTCTTCGAGGCATTGGGACATCGAGGGCTAAAGCTGGCCACGGCGGAAAGCTGTACGGGAGGTATGATCGCGGCGGCATTGACCGATATCGCGGGATCATCAGCGGTGTTTGAACGCGGGTTTGTCACCTACTCCAACGAAGCGAAAATGGAACTGCTCAGTGTGCCAACAGACTTGCTGCGGTCCTGTGGTGCTGTGAGCAAAGAAGTGGCGCGCGCCATGGCTGAGGGTGCCATCCGCCATTCCCATGCCGATATTGCTGTCGCTGTCACGGGCGTTGCTGGTCCAAGCGGCGGTACAAAGGACAAACCTGTGGGACTTGTTTGTTTTTGTGTCGCAGCGAGGGATGGTGGTTACATTGATGCGCAGGAAAACTTTGGCTCCATCGGTCGAGCTGCCATCAGGCTTGCCGCTCGCGAGAAAGCGTTGGCGCTCGTGCTACAATTGCTGGATCAAAAGTCGGTCGTGCTGTGATTTTTGGATTTAACCAGGGCTTGGGCTGAGAAGGCGTCCATGATCTTCTGGGACGCGTAGCCCATCATGCTGCCAGCTGCCAGCTGCAACATCGTGCTGCTGAAGACGTAATCGATGGCAATTGTCACATCACAACCTCCCGGCGCTTCGGCTATGGACCATACTGCCTTGAGTGATTTGAACGGACGCTCAGAAGAGGTTGCCGTCACTGTTCCTGCTGCCGCATCGGTCACAACCTTGCTGACAAAAGATTCGCGCAATCCGAGCTTGGCATAGGCGACGACCAGATCAGCCTGGAA
Source organism: Hyphomicrobiales bacterium (assembly GCA_043768765.1). Classification (GTDB taxonomy): domain Bacteria; phylum Pseudomonadota; class Alphaproteobacteria; order Rhizobiales; family Aestuariivirgaceae; genus Aestuariivirga. The sequence goes on from JAYVKC010000062.1 coordinate 116,204, forward strand.
TGATTCGCCGCTGCCTTGCGGCGCTTTTCGACCGCGGATTTGAGAGCGCTCCAGCAGTGGCAGGAATTCCCTGTACGCAGCGACATCGGCGGCCACGGCAAAGGCAATTTCAGGTGAAACGGCAACCCGTCGAGACGTCGTAAAGTGTGGCATCAGCGGATTGAACGCGCCGCCCGCAACTGCGCAAAATCTTCGCCCGCATGGTGCGATGAGCGCGTGAGCGGTGAAGATGACACCATCAGGAAGCCCTTGGCGTAAGCGGTGGTTTCAAACGACTTGAACTCATCGGGCGTGACAAAGCGGTCAATCGCGGCATGTTTGCGGGTAGGCTGTAAATATTGCCCTATCGTGATGAAATCGATGCTGGCTGAACGCATGTCATCCATCACCTGCATGACTTGCTCGCGGGTTTCGCCCAAGCCCACCATAATGCCGGACTTGGTGAACATCGTTGCATCAAGTTCCTTCACGCGCTGAAGCAGCCGCAGCGAATGGAAGTAACGCGCGCCGGGACGGATTTTCAGATAAAGGGCGGGAACAGTTTCGAGATTGTGATTGAAGACATCGGGCTTGGCTGCGACGACACGCTCAAGTGCACCATCTTTCTTGAGGAAATCTGGTGTGAGGATTTCGATGGTTGTTTGCGGCGATGCTTTGCGGGTTTCGTGGATTACATTGACAAAATGGTCCGCGCCGCCGTCGTCGAGGTCGTCGCGGTCTACCGAGGTGATTACCGCGTGTGACAATCCCATCTTGGCGATGGCATCACCGACGCGGCGCGGTTCATCGAGATCAAGCGCCTCCGGCAATCCGGTCTTAACATTGCAGAAGGCGCAGGCCCTGGTGCAGGTATCGCCCATGATCATGAAAGTGGCATGCTTTTTCGACCAACATTCGCCGATGTTGGGGCAACCCGCCTCTTCGCACACCGTGACCAGCTTGTTGTCGCGCACGATCCGTTGCGTTTCGGCGTAAATCGGAGACCCCGGAGCCTTGACGCGGATCCAATCCGGCTTTTTGAGAATGGGCGTCTCCGGCCGCTTCGCCTTTTCGGGGTGGCGGGGGCGGACAGCCGTGTCGATGACAGTCGTCACACCTATGCTTGGCTCCGACCCTTGATCAACCTGTACACAAACACCAGCGCACAGGCACCGACGACGGCGATCAGGAGTTGCGGGAGCAGTCCGCCGCCCAGCAGGCCGCCCAGCAGCAAGTTGCCGACCACCGCGCCTGCGATGCCGAGGCCGATGTTGGCCAGAAGGCCGGTATCAAACTTCATTACCTTTTCGGCGATCCAGCCTGCAAGGCCACCCAAAACAATCCAAAGAATGTAACTCATGCGGTCCTCCGTCCACGGAACACTTTCAATACTGTCAGCAGCAGTGTCGCGCCGATGGCGGAGACAACCAGGTTGCCCCAGAACCAGCCGCCGACGAACTGCGACATTTCGATTTGCGCGAGGTCGGAAACAAAAAAGCCGATCCACGAGCCGATGAGGCCAACGATCAGGTTGCGGATGAGCCCATGATCGGAGCCCGTGGCCTTCTCGGCGATCCAGCCCGCGATGACGCCGATCAGGATGGTGCCGATAATCCCTACGCCACCCAAATCCATAATTGATTGCATTCTGTCCCTCCTCAGGTGAGCATGTGTGCCACGACCATGACGATGATAGCACCGATTGTGGCAGTGGCAATGTCGCGTCCGATTTCGTTGCGGATGCCGAGATTGAAGTTCAATTTTTGGAGCGTGGCGCTGCCAACGAACGATCCCAATACGCCGCTGACCAAATACTGGAACAGACCCTCGCCGCCCACAATCCAGCTCGCCAGCCAGCCAGCGCACAGTCCCATGAGCACCGCGATGACGATGTTCTTGGAATCAATGCCTGTTGCCGCTGTGCCAGAAGATTTCACCTCATCCTGGGTGAAAATCCGTTCGCCCTTGGCGTTGTAGAGTTCTTCTTGTGTGTGCATGTTCTGCCCCCGGATTGATCGACTGGAATATGGCCCCCCTGTCCCCGGCTTTCAAGGTTACATATGGATCACCCGACCATAGGCATCCAACACGCTTTCGTGCATCATTTCGGAGAGGGTTGGGTGCGGGAAGACGGTGTGCATCAGTTCTTCTTCGGTGGTCTCCAGTCCCATGGCGACGACGAAGCCCTGGATGAGTTCGGTCACTTCCGCCCCCACCATGTGCGCGCCGATGAGACGGCCCGTCTTGGCGTCGAAGATGGTTTTGATCAGGCCTTGGTCTTCGCCCAGTGCAATGGCCTTGCCGTTGGCGAGGAAGGGGAAGCGGCCAATTTTCAGACCGTAACCTGCCGCCTTGGCTTTGGCTTCGGTGAGGCCGACGGAGGCTACTTGCGGGTGGCAATAGGTGCAGCCGGGGATTTGCTCCTTCTTCATCGGGTGGGCGTTGAGGCCTTTGATCTTCTCGATGCAGATGACGCCTTCATGCTCTGCCTTGTGGGCGAGCATCGGCGGGCCAGCGACATCGCCAATCGCGTAGATGCCTTTGACATTGGTGTTGCCGTAGCCATCGATGACGATGCAACCCTTGTCGGTTTTGATGCCAAGCGCTTCGAGGCCGAGATTCTCGGTGTTGCCGACAACGCCGGTGGCGGCGATGACGCGATCAACAGTGAGGGTTTCAGATTTGCCGGCGGCTTCAATCGTCGCTGTGACGCTGTTGGTTTTTTTGTCCAGCTTCGCAACCTTTGCCGAGAGGCGGAATTTGAGGCCCTGTTTCTCCAAAAGCTTCTGCGCGGTTTTGGAAATCTCGGTGTCTTCCACTGGCATGATCTGGTCCATGATCTCGACCACCGTCACATCCACGCCCATGGCGTTGTAGAACGACGCGAACTCGATGCCGATGGCACCGGAGCCGACGACGAGCAGCGACTTTGGCATTTCTTTCGGCACCATGGCCTCGAAGTAACTCCACACCAGCTTGCCATCATGTTCGAGGCCCGGCAGAACGCGGGGGCGCGCGCCCGTGGCAATGATGATGTGTTTGGCGGTGTAAGTCCCTGCCCCCAGCACGCCCTTCGGCACCGGGTTCTGCGGCTGCACCACGGGCTTCTTCATGTCAGCGACGACAACTTCGCCGGGCTTGGTGATCTTCGCTTCGCCCCAGATGATCTGCACCTTGTTCTTCTTCAGCAACCCGCCAACACCTTGGTTCAACCGGCCAGACACGCCGCGCGACCTCGCCACAACTTTCGCCGCATCGAAGCTGATGTCCTTCGCCGACAACCCGTAATTTTCAGCGTGCTTCATGTAATGATAAATCTCCGCCGAACGCAGCAGCGCCTTGGTCGGAATGCACCCCCAATTGAGGCAGATGCCACCGAGATGTTCACGCTCAATGATCGCCGTCTTGAAACCGAGCTGAGCGGCGCGAATGGCAGTCACGTAGCCGCCAGGACCTGCGCCAATGATGAGGACGTCGAATGCTTCTGCCATATTAGCTCCTTGTCAGGAGCGAACAGCGAATAGTGAGTAGCGAGTAGTTCCCTATTCGCTATTCGCTACTCCCTATTCGCTCATCTTGAAAATCTTCCGCACCACAACCGCCAGCGCTGCGCCAATGGCCCGTGTATTCGCCGCATCCAAATGCCCGCCATCCGTTGGATCAGCCTTGGCAACGGTTGCGGCGTCAAAGAAATGGGAGTTCGTGTCCTTTGCCACTCGCGCAAAGTGCCGTCCCAACAATTTGGACTCTTCAATCTGGTGACCCCACAGATCAGCGAACCATTCATCCTTCGGCGTGGTGAGATGCGGCGGGGAGACGACGAGAATTTCGGGTGCGGTATAGACACCACTATACGCACACTTGCGAGTCAGCTCAATGAGATACTCCATCCCCAGCGACGAATGAAACGCGGCCCCCTTGTCGCGGAACTTCAAATCATTGGTGCCGAGCATGATGATCAACAGATCAAGCGGCTGATGCGTGACCAGCAACATCGGCAACGCCTTCGCCCCATTGCGCTCTTGTGACACCGTCGTATCGTCAAAAGCTGTGGTGCGTCCGTTGAGACCTTCTTCGATGACGTGCGCTTTGTTGGCAAGGCCCGCGCCAAGTGCATTGGGCCAGCGGTCTTCAAACGCGTGGCGTTGAGAAAGTCCCGCCTTGTAACCCCAGGTGAGACTGTCGCCGAATGCGAGGATGGTTTTCATGTGCTCCCAATTACCCTATTGCCGTCATTCCGCGCCTTCCCCTTGACCGTCATCCCGGCGAAGGCCGGGACCCAGCTTCCTTTGTCTGCCACGCGTGACCAAAGCTGGATTCCAAATCGCTCCTTACGCATGGGCGTTGCCCATGCCCGTCGCGTTTGGAATGTCGGGCGATCCTCCGAACAAATTGGACCTCATGGCGTTCTCAACCATTCCAATATTACTTGAAAAAGCATCGGCAGTGCCGCATTAAAAATGCTCGCCCAGAAAATGCATCCCAGCAATACAACAACAACGACTTCACCGGCGTAGTTCTTTGCCATTTCACACCAACATTAACTCCGGTTCTTCCAGACATACCCGGATCGCGCCGTTGAGTTCGGCGACATCCGTGCCGTCATCGAAGAATGTGGTGCGGCCATTAAGGCCTTCGGCAATGATGTGGAAGTCTGGCCCGAGTGTTGCGGCCATGGCGTTGGGCCAGCGGACGTCGAAGGGGTGGCGGAGTGTGGTGGCTGCGTCGTAGCCCCAGGTGAGGCTGTCGTCGAAGCAGAGGGTGGTGTTCATTTCAACTTCTCTCGCTGCTTTGTAGGGGCGAAGAGTTTGCATAAACAATGTACTGGCTCACGCGATGGGTAACCCACATCAGGAAGGATACAGGCAACATTAACAACATAGCAGACCAAAGAAGCTCAAATCCCTCCCGAGAAGCGACACTAATTATTGCTTGTGGCGTCACTTGTACATCTGGATTGTAGTGCAGAAGAACTTGAATCGAGATGAAGAAGGCAGCAGCGCATCCAGTAAGCGCCGAACACAGGTACATTTTAACCAGATCCATGCCGTCAATAAGAAACTTCTTTTGCTTGACAGCCAAAAGGCTGGCCAAAACTGAAACAAGCAATCCCACGATGAGTGCAATACCAAAAAACCCAACAAAATCTCTGGCGCGTCCGTGCGGTAGCAGTTGAACATATGTGGAGTAGCACAGAATATTCAGTCCCGTGAGAACTGAGTAAAACATGAATGGAAGCATTGCTTGCCACCATCGCAAGGTCGGACTTTCAAACAAGCATCAACCCCGGCTCTTCCGGATACGCCCGGATCGCATTGATGCACTCCGCGCCCAGTGCGCCGACACTGTTGCTGCAAATCTCACGACCTTGCCTCAAGTGTTTCCACACGATGCTCAAGGTCCTCCACCTTCTGATGCAGGCCATCGGCTGCAAGTCGGTGCTTTTTTGGTCAGACCCAGGTGCATCAAGTTATCTTTGCGCATCGCCAGGATTTCGCTTTGTGATTCCATGATCGCGTCAGTCATATGTATATAGCGCTCCTTGGATGCCTGTTGCTCACGCCGGATTGCTGAAAGTTCTTGTTGAATTTTTGTCAGTACCGGCATCACAGCATCGGGTGTCTCGGCCATCACAATTCTCCCTTTGATCGCGCAAGCAAAGCACGACCAGAACAAAAAGACAACTACACCAACATCAACCCCGGTTCTTCCAGATAAGCCTTGATCGCCCCGATGAACTCCGCACCCAGCGCACCATCGATGCAGCGGTGATCCGTGGACAGTGTGATTGTCATCTGCTGTTCGATCTTAATCTCATTGCCGCGCACCACAGGCCGACGCTCACCCGTGCCGATGGCCAAAATCGACCCATGCGGCGGGTTGACTATCGCTGCGAAGTTTTTGACGTTCATCATGCCCATATTGGAAATCGCGGCTGAACCGCCGGTGTATTCCTCCGGTTTCAGTTTGCGGTCGCGCGCGCGCTTGGCGTAGTCTTTCATCTCCTGAGAAATGGTGGCGAGGCCTTTGGTTTCGGCTTTGCGGATCACAGGTGTGATCAGGCCGCCGGGAATTGATACAGCAACACCCACATCGGCGTGTTTGTGTTTCACCATGTTGGTTTCGGTCCAGCTGACGTTGGCGTCCGGCACTTTCACCAGTGCCATGGCCATGGCCTTGATGATGAAATCATTGACCGAGACTTTCCATTGCGGCTTGCCGTCCTTGTCTTTCGGTGCTTGCAGGTTCAGGCGTTCGCGCAGATCGAGGAGGTGATCAAGCGCGACATCGACTGAGACATAGAAATGCGGAATGGTTTGTTTTGATTCCGTGAGGCGGCGGGCAATGGTCTTGTGCATGCCGTCGTGGGGAATGAGGATGTAGCTGTCGGGGGCGAAGTTTTTGAGAATGGACGCGTCGGAGGGGTGAGTGTGTGGACGCACCCCCTCATCCGGCGCTTTCGCGCCACCTTCTCCCGCGAGGGGAGAAGGACGAGCTTGATCCACATCCTTCATCACGATGCGACCGTGGGGGCCGGAGCCATTGAGGGATGCGAGGTTGATACCCTTTTGTTTGGCGATGCGTTTTGCGAGGGGCGAGGCGAACATCCGCACCCCCTTATCCGTGGCGCTGCGCGCACCCCCTTCTCCCGCAAGGGGATAAGGGGAAGTTTTCGGTTCATTTCCTTCTCCCCTTGCGGGAGAAGGTGGTGCGCTTGCGCCGGATGAGGGGGCAGGTTTCGCTGGAGCCGCAACGACATCCCCCAGCTTCTCGCCCTCGCCCAGGATCACGGCAATCGGCGTATTGACCAGCACATCATCCGTGCCTTCGGCCACCATGATCTTGCCGAGTGTTCCCTCATCAACAGCCTCGATTTCCATCGTCGCCTTGTCGGTTTCGATTTCGGCCAGCACATCGCCGGACTTGACCGTGTCGCCCTCTTTCTTGAGCCACTTGGCAAGCTTGCCCTTTTCCATGGTGGGCGACAAAGCGGGCATGAGGACTTGAGGCATGGGTTACTCCGGTGAGTCTTCAGAAAAACCGTCTGGCTCATTGAGGGGCCACAGGTCGTCTAGGGCAAATGAGTAAGATTCGAAGGGCGGTGCGGACACGCTGTTGCCGGCCGTAAAGGCGCATTGCAGCAACCATTTGCCGCCTTCGAGGGCGAACACTTCCAGGATTCTCAAGCGTGGATCGAGTATCCAATAATGAGGAACACCCGCAGCAGCATAAATGTCACGCTTGAGATGCCGGTCTCGCATGGCCGTTGATGGTGATGTCGCCTCGCAAATCCAGTCGGGGCGAACCGAAATCCAATTTGTTTTCGGATATGCCGTCAGCCTTTCACGCCGCCAGCCGGATATGTCGGGCACCAGAATATTGTCACCAAATTTGACTTCTTGCTCACTGATGAAAATCCAACCGCCCGGACCGCCCCTACCCTTCTGGAATGGACTGCCCAACTCCATGCCCAACGCCGAAGCCACGGCGTTATGTTTAGGGGCCGGGCGCGGGTGCATGTAGAGCGTGCCATGAATGATCTCGCCGCGCACGCCTTCTGGCAATGCCTCGATATCCGCATAGGTCGCATTGTGCTTGGCGGGTTCGGCCATTGCTCAGCCCTTGTTTGACAGAACCGATGATTGCGCGGCGGCTTTGGCGAGGTCTTCAGTCAAGGTCTTGCGGATGATTTCGAGATTGTGGGATGTGGTGCTGTGGCCCATTTCTTCCATCGATGCGGCGACCTGTTGCGCAATACCGGCGAGCACATGGCCCCAGATGTCGGCTTTGCCAAACGCCATGGCGTGCAGCGAGAGTTGCAAATTGCCCTGCGTAATCCAGCCCCGGATGATTTCACCTGCGTTGGGATCATGGAACACGGCGTGCGGAGGCTGGAGCTGGTGGGGGTGGGTTTCGTGGGAATGATCGTGGTGGTGATGATCGTGGGTTTGGTTTTTTGCCATAAAAACAATTCTCCTAAATCTTTTCGTCATGGCCCGCTTTAGGCGGGCCAACCATGGGCACCGATCAGTGGGTGGCCCGCCTAAAGCGGGCCATGACGGCTTTTGGGTTGTGTTGACGGGTTAAACTAAACATACAGCACCGCCTTCACCGCCGCGACAACTTCATCGGCATTGGGCAACGCCAGTTTTTCAAGATTGGCGGCATAGGGCATGGGCACGTCCTTGCCAGCCACACGGGCCACCGGCGCATCGAGATAATCGAACGCGTAGGTCATGATTTCGGCGGCGAGTTCGCTCGTGACGGAGAAGCGCGGGAAGCCTTCTTCCACGCACACACAGCGGTTGGTCTTGCGTACACTGATCAATACAGTTTCAAGATCGAGCGGGCGGATGGTACGGAGATCAATGATCTCGGCTTCGACGCCATCCGCCGCCAGCTTGTCCGCCGCCGCATGTGCGTAGGTCATGCCGATTCCGAAGGAAACAATGGTGACGTGATGGCCGACACGCGCAACGCGGGCCTTGCCAATCGGCACGACCCAGTCCTCCAGTTTCGGCACGTCGAAGGATTTGCCGTAGAGAATTTCGTTTTCAAGGAAGATCACCGGATTGGGATCGCGGATTGCGGCTTTCATCAGGCCTTTGGCATCGGCAGCGGTATACGGCATCACCACTTTCAAGCCAGGGATTTGCGCATACCAAGCTGCGTAGTCTTGTGAGTGCTGTGCGCCGACGCGGGCAGCGGCACCGTTAGGCCCACGAAACACAATCGAACAGCCCATCTGTCCGCCGGACATGTACAGCGTCTTGGCGGCTGAATTGATGATGTGGTCGATGGCTTGCATCGAAAAATTGAATGTCATGAACTCGACGATGGGTTTCAACCCCGCAAACGCCGCGCCTGTGGCAATGCCGGTGAAGCCGTGTTCGGTGATCGGTGTATCAATCACGCGCTTGGGGCCGAACTCATCCAGCATGCCTTGCGAGATTTTATAAGCGCCCTGATATTGGCCGACCTCCTCGCCCATCAGGAACACGTCCGGATCGCGGCGCATTTCTTCCGACATGGCCGCGCGGATGGCTTCGCGCACGGTCATGGAGACCATTTCAGTGCCTTCTGGCACCCCCTCATCCGGCACGCTGCGCGCACCACCTTCTCCCGCAAGGGGAGAAGGAAGCGGGCGCGAAACTTCTCCTTCTCCCCTTGCGGGAGAAGGTGGCGCTTTCGCGCCGGATGAGGGGGTGGCAGCCACAGATGATGCCGCCCCAATCACCGCAATCGGCGTGTTCACTTTCACACCTTCGGTGCCAGCCGCCACCAGAATCTCCGTCAGCGGCCCTTCATCCACCGCCTCAACTTCCATCGTCGCCTTGTCGGTTTCGATCTCGGCGAGAATGTCGCCAGATTTCACGACGTCCCCAACATTCTTGAGCCACTTGGCAAGCTTGCCCTCTTCCATGGTGGGCGACAATGCAGGCATGAGGATGGTGGGCATGGGTCAGAACTCTTGCGGTGAAATCGGTTTATCGAAAGGCCAGAGTCGGCCCAGAGGAAATGAAATGAGTTCGAATGGCTTGGCGCGAACATCTTCACCACCAACGAATGTGTTGAGGAGAAGCCAATCCTTGTTCCTCAATTCAAACACTTCAAGCGTTTGGGCTGGCGGGTCAACGAACCAAAGATGCGTCACCCCATAGGTGGAATAGATGCGCCGCTTTGGACCAATGTCAGCCGAACGGGTCGACGGCGAGTGAATTTCGCAAATCCAGTCCGGCACTTCTTCGAAATATGCGCCATCACCAACAGCCGAAAGCTTTTCGGCGCGCCAGCCCGCAATGTCGGGTACGACGATATGTGGGCCGAGGTGCAACTCGGGTTCTATCGCGATGATCCAACCTCCCGGACCGCCATCTCCGAACTCAAACGGAGGTCCCAGAACTCCGCTGATGCGGCTGGCGGCAACAACATGTCTCCGAGCTGGCCTTGGATGCGCATTAAGCGTCCCAAACAGAATCTCGCCCACCATATTCGGCGGCAAAGCTTCAATGTCGGCGTAGGTTGCCTGTTTGGACTTCACTTCAGCCATCACGCTACCTTGTAAACATCCGTCCACAGCTCACTCGCATCCGGCTGCGGATCATTCGTCGCGAAGTCGGCACTCGCTGTGACGATGTCGCGGATTTTGGCGTCGACGGATTTCAGGTCTTCCTCGTTGGCGAACCCTGCCTTCAAGATTCGCGCTTTCACCTGCTCAATCGGATCATGCTCCTCGCGCATCTTCTGCACCTCTTCCTTGGTGCGGTATTTCGCAGGGTCGGACATGGAGTGGCCACGATAGCGGTAGGTCATCATTTCAAGAATGTACGGCCCCTTGCCGGCGCGGCAATGGGCGGTGGCGCGGTCGGCAGCGTCTTTCACGGCGCGCACATCCATGCCATCCACCTGCTCCGCCGGGATGCCGAAGGCCTCGCCGCGTTTGCCGAGCTGTTCGGCGACTGCGGTTGAGCGTGTGGCGGACGTGCCCATGGCGTAGCGGTTGTTTTCGATCACAAAGATGCACGGCAATTTCCAGATGCTCGCCATGTTGAAAGTTTCGTAGACTTGGCCCTGGTTGGCGGCACCATCGCCGTAGTAAGTCATCGATACATTTTTGTTGCCGCGATACCAGTTGGCGAAAGCCAGCCCTGCTCCCAATGGAACCTGTGCTGCGACGATGCCGTGGCCGCCGTAGAAATTCTTTTCTTTGTTGAACATGTGCATGGAGCCGCCCTTGCCTTTGGACAGACCACCATTGCGCCCGGTGAGTTCGGCCATCACGCCATTGGGGTTCATGCCGCAGGCCAGCATGTGGCCATGGTCGCGGTAAGAGGTTATCACCTGGTCGCCTTCGATGGCTGACATCTGCATGCCGACGACGACGGCTTCCTGGCCAATGTACAAATGACAGAACCCGCCGATCAGACCCATGCCGTAGAGCTGGCCCGCTTTTTCCTCGAAACGGCGGATGAGCAGCATGTCGGCGTAGGCTTGCAGTTCTTCGTCTTTGGTGAAACCGCTGTTCTTCAAATTCTTGATTTCAGAAGCCTTTGCCGGCTTCTCGGGCTTTTCCTTCTTGCCGTCCTTGCGGGCAAGATATGCAGATGTTACTGCCATGACACAGTCTCCCAACACAAATCCGTGATTTTATTAGCACTAAGCGGCTGGAAATGCTTGTCAAATACTGTGTTAACTGAAATTCAGTTTACAACACGGATTTTCAAGGTGAATCAGTGGAAAGAATGAGGATGATGTCGTTTTCGCCGACCAGACCGAGGTCACGCCGCGCCAATTCGTCGACCATGTCCGGGTCGATCGATTCCGGTCGCAGCAGTTGCACCTTTTGCTCAAACGCCTTGTTGCGGTTCTTGAGATGCACCAGCTCACTTTGCAAGCTGGCGGATTGCTGCAGGAGTTTTTCCTGATAGCCGTAACCGCGCGGACCCTGGAGGACATGCCAGGCGATATAGCCGAGCAAAACAAGGCAGCACGCCGTTACCACCCAATCGAGCCTGTAAAATTGTCGCGCCTGCATCATTTGAGGGTGGCGTGATTTGGTTAAGGAGCGGTTAGCAATGCCTCTGTGATATGGCTTGAAATTGGCGCGAAAAGCGCCGATTTATGCCGCAGGACTCTATCATGTTGACCAGCAGCCGCTTTGCCGTCGCCATTCATGCCTTGATCGTTTTGGCCCGCAACAGCGGCCAGGGCCCGGTGTGCTCGTCGATCATTGCCAGCAGTGTCCATACCAATCCTGTTGTCATCCGCAGACTCATGGCTGAACTCGAGCGGGCCGGGCTGGTGCAATCCTTTGCCGGCCGGTCGGGTGGTTTTTCACTGCAGCGCGACGCCACAGCCATCTCCCTGTCCGACATCTATGGCGCTGTTGAAGATGGTTCAGTGTTTCGCATGCACAAGCTGGATGCAGATTGCGCGTGCCCGGTGGGCGCACAGCTGGGCAAAATACTTGCGCCATCCCTGAAAGCGGCCGAAACGGCAATGACTGCATCATTGGGCACGACATCGCTCGCGCACCTGGCGCAATCGATCCACTAGCCGTCAGCCTGCAGCTTCATGTATGGATGCCTTTGCAGTTGCCGCGTTTGATAAAACATTCCTCTGCCATTGCCGGGACCATTTTGTGCTGAAACAAGTTGAAACGCCGACCACCACCGATGCCATCGAATTGCGGGGCGTGGCACTGGATTATGGTCGCTTGCGCGCACTCGATGATGTCAATCTGGTTATCGCAGCAGGAGAAATCATCTGCCTCATCGGACCATCGGGATGTGGCAAATCCTCGTTGCTGCGGATTATCGCCGGCGTGGACACCGATCACCGCGGTGAGGTTCTGCTGTTTGCAAAACCGGTTTCCGACCACCAGCGTTTTGTGGAACCGGAAAACCGCAACGTCGGATTCATGCTGCAAGACTATGCCTTGTTCCCGCATCTTTCGGTCGAACAGAACATTCTTTTTGGCGTGAAAAAATTGCCTGCGACACTTGCACAGCAACGGGCGAATGGCATCATTGACCGGCTTTCGCTGGGAAATCTCCGGCACAAATATCCCCACATGCTTTCGGGTGGCGAGCAGCAGCGCGTGGCTTTGGCGCGGGCCTTGACACCTGAACCACGCATTCTCCTGATGGACGAACCGTTTTCCAATCTCGACAAGCGCCTGGCGGACGATGTGCGGCGGGAAACGCTGGCGATCTTGCGGGAATTGGGTACAACCGCCATCATTGTCACCCATGATCCGGAAGAGGCGCTATCCTCCTGCGACCGCATTGCCCTGATGCGTGCCGGAAAGGTGCTGCAGGTTGGCACCGGGTATGAGCTCTATTATCACCCCAACTCGCGATACTCGGCGGATTATTTTTGTGCCTACAACAAAGTACCGGGGGTATATCGCGACAATCATTTGCATACCGAGTTCGGGTCGTTCCCCGCCTCGTTTTCAGCCGCAGATGGTTGTCCAGTCACGGTTTATCTCCGGCCTCAATCCATTTCGGTTTCGCGCGACGGCGGCGGTTTGCCGGCGCGTATCCTATCGCGCGTGTTTCAGGGTGATGCGGAACAACTTTCCATTCGCATTGATGGCACATCACAGGAATTGAGGGCGCATGTACCCAACCTGCTGACGGGTGAAGGTGACCGGGTTCAGGTTGTCATTCCTTCCATCGGAATGTTGGCTTTTCTCGATTAACTCCTGTAATCATTGAGATTATTATTTCCGATGGAAGGTGTCGGATTTAACTTGACCGAATTAGTCGGCAATGAAATGCTGCGGGGGACGAAATCAATCTGGAAAGCGCGAAAATGAAATTTGCAACCCTGGCCCTCAGCGTTTTCTTTGCACTCACCACAGCCAGCCTCAGCCATGCAGCTGAGCTCAACATCTACACCACGCGGGAAGCGGCGTTGATTGAGCCCCTGCTCGCGGCCTACACCAAGGCATCCAGCACCAAGATCAATATTGTTTTCATGAAGGACGGGCTGGCTGAACGGATTGCAGCGGAGGGCGACAGTTCCCCCGCCGATATCTTGATGGCGGTTGATGCCGGGAACCTCATTGACCTGGTCGACAAGGGCCTCACACAACCTGTCGATTCTGCTGCCCTGAAAAGCGCCATCCCTGCGCCATTGCGCGGCGCAAATGACCAATGGTTCGGGCTTTCGTGGCGGGCGCGCGTGGTCTATGCGGCGACTGACCTGGCGGTTGACTCCCTCACCTACGAGGAGCTGGCCGATCCCAAATGGCAAGGGCAGATTTGCATCCGGGCGGGCCAGCATCCTTATAACACAGCATTGATTGCGGCGCACATTGCGCACCACGACACGGCAACAACAGAAAAATGGCTCACCGGTCTCAAAGCCAATCTTGCCCGCAAGCCCGGTGGTGGTGACCGTGATGTGGCCAAGGACATTCTGGGCGGCATTTGCAAGCTTGGCATTGCAAACTCCTACTATGTCGGTCTGATGCGGTCAGGAAAAGGTGGGCCGGAACAAACGGCATGGGGTGAAGGCATCAAGGTGATCCTGCCGACATTTTCGGGCGGTGGCACGCACGTCAACATCAGTGGCGCGGCGGTTGCCAAGGCTGCTCCAAACCGCGATGAAGCCATAAAATTCCTTGAGTTTCTGGTCACTGACGAGGCACAGAAACTCTATGCCGAGGCGAACTTCGAGTATCCGGTCAAAGCGGGTGTGCCGCTGAACAGCATCATTGCATCCTTTGGCCCTTTGCAAATTGATACACTTGCCTTGGCCGATATTGTCAAAAACCGGAAAACCGCAAGCCAGCTTGTTGACCAGACCGGGTTCGACAATTGACATGAACGGATGACTGCCGCCAGCCACCAAAACGCAATACCTGTGGGACGCCGCAACCGGCGTCCCCTTGGCTTGTGGCCCAGCCTTGCAATTGTGATTGCGGCATTGGTGGCGGTACCGATCATTACCCTGTTGGCGCAGGCGTTACACGGCTCGAGCGACATGTTGCACCACCTCGCAACAACGGTGTTGCCGGTGGCGCTGGGGAACACCGTTTTGCTTCTCGTTGGTGTGGGGATACTTGTAGCTGTCATCGGCACCGGGACGGCGTGGTTGGTGACTGCCTACGAGTTTCCATTGCGTTCGACAGTCGAATGGGCGTTGCTGTTGCCTTTGGCGGTGCCAACCTACATCATCGCTTACGTCTATCTTGACTTGTTGCATCCCATCGGGCCGGTGCAAAGCACTCTGCGGATGTTGCTGGGCTATGACAGCCCTCGGGATTTCCATTTGCCCGATGTGCGATCTAAAACGGGTTGCATCCTGCTGCTTGGTTTTGTGCTTTACCCTTATGTCTATGCCGCAACGCGGGCGATGTTCATGATGCAGGCGGCGAATTTCATTGATGTCTCGCGCACTTTGGGTGTGAGCCGGACGGGCGTTTTCTGGCGAGTTGCCTTGCCGCTGGCGCGCCCGGCAATTGCGGTGGGCACAAGCCTGGCGTTGATGGAGACACTGAACGACATCGGCGCATCGGAGTTCCTGGGTGTGCGCACGCTGACCGTTTCGATCTACAGCACGTGGGTCAACAGCACTGACTTGCCTGGGGCTGCCATGATCGCGTTGGCACTGCTGGTGTTGACGTTTGCATTGATCAATCTGGAGCGCTGGGCGCGCCGGCACCAGCGGTTCTCCAATACGGCACAACGCAACAACAGGCTGGTGCCACGCAAACTCCCTAAGGTCACCGGTGCGCTTGTCTTGAGCGTTTGCCTTGTTCCCATTGTGGTGGGGTTTGTTGCACCGGCCTGCTATTTGCTTGTGGCGGCAGCACAGCGCATCCAGTTCGCGGGCGTTTCCCAGAAGTTCATGGTGGTTGCCTTCAACACGATTGCGTTTGCAGTCATTGCCACGATTTTGACCTTGGCCATGGGAACAATTGTTGCCTATGCGCGCCGGATCAGGCCGGGGACATTGACGAAGACGTGCATTCGCATTTCCACACTCGGTTACGCAGCGCCGGGTACAGTCATTGCCATCGGCGTCCTTATCCCGCTGGCAGGATTGGACCGGTTTGTCGATTCTTGCGCCAAGGCCTGGTTGGGGACCTCCACCGGATTGCTTCTGATTGGGTCCGGAGCGGCGTTGATATATGCCTATTGTGTGCGGTTTCTGGCGGTCTCAGCGGGCAGCGTCGAGACCGGGTTGAGCCGCATTCCGGTTTCGCTGGACCGGGCTTCCCGCAGCCTCGGGCAGAGTGCAATCGGCACACTCTTTCGCGTGCATTTGCCGCTGGCCAAACCGGCGATGGCCGGTGCCGGGTTGCTGCTGCTGGTCGATTGCATCAAGGAACTTCCCGCAACACTGTTGTTGAGGCCGCTGAATTTTGAAACATTGGCCACACAATTATATGCGGAAGCGGCGCGAGGCACCTACGAAGAGGGTGCGATTTATGCCCTGGCCATCGTCACGATTGGTATCTTGCCATTGATTGTCTTGTCCCGCATTGGCAAGCGCGTAGCGGCGATTTAAAAGTTGATCAATATCGTTACCTGACAATTGACTGACAAACTCTAGCGCCCAGATATCAGCCGCACGTGGCTAGATGTCATTCCACAATGATTAGTGTAAGTTACCCCTTCATGCGGACAATTTCTGTCTTGATCGCCGTGGCGGTGTTGACCTTTGCAACTTTGGCATCATCGTCGGTTGGGTTTGCCAAAGATGGCGACGGTAGCTCAGGTTCAGGCTCAGGCTCAGGCTCAGGCTCAGGCTCAGGCTCAGGCTCAGGCTCAGGTTCAGGCTCAGGTTCAGGTTCAGGTTCTTCAGGCTCAGGTTCTGACAACAGCGGCTCCGGAAATGATGACTCCAATGACGACTCCGATGATGGAGGAAGCTCGGGATCCGGCAGTGACGATGACGACGATGGTTCTGACAGCGGGTCAGAGAGCAATGCTGGCACGGGTTCAAGTTCTGGCCTGTCGCCGACAAAGCGACAAAAGCAACGCAAGGTGGAACAGTTTTTTGCAGCCAAGAGTGTAAAGTCCGGCAAGGCGGTTGCGCTTTCTGCCGTGGTTGCGCATTGCAGGCGGGAGTACAAGAGCGACGTTCTTGATGCCAGGCTCAAGAATACCGCGAATGGCCTGGTTTACCAGGTTCGTTTGATTTCGGCTTCCAACACTGTGAGATTTTTGACTCTCGATGCAAAAACGCTGAAGAAAAAATAAGGCGGTGCCATGAAAATCCTGATCGCCGAAGACACCGCAAAAGTTGCGGAATCCATCGTCACTGCGCTCCATGCCAGCGGGTTCCTCACGGAAGTTGCCGATACCGGTGAGAAGGCCTGGTTCCTCGGTTCCACTGAAACGTTTGCCGCCATCATCCTCGACCTTGGCTTGCCGCAGATTGATGGCTTGACCATTTTGAAACGCTGGCGTGAAGAGAAAATATCGACGCCGGTATTGATCCTTTCGGCACGCGGCACCTGGACCGAGCGGGTGGAAGGGATTGACAGTGGTGCTGATGACTACCTGCCCAAACCATTTGAAATGGGTGAACTACTGTCGCGTCTTCGCGCCTTGATCAGGCGCAACTCCGGGCAGACCTCAGCGCAATTGAACGTGGGGCCGCTGTCGCTCAACGTCAATTCCGGTTCCGCACAAGTTGACGGCGTGCCCATTTCGTTGACGCCCCTGGAGTTCCGCCTGTTGCACTATTTGACTGTAAACCAGGGCCGGACAATTGCGCAATCGGAGTTGGCGGAGAACCTTTATTCGCACGACCATGACCGGGACGCGAACGCGGTCGAAGCAGCGATCAGCAGGCTGCGCCGGAAACTGGGGCGTGACCTGTTGCACAACAAGCGTGGCTTTGGTTACTACATCGCTTCATGATCAAGTCCGGATCACTGCGACTTCGGCTCATTCTGGCAGCGTCAGTCGCCATCAGTGTCGCTCTCGCCATTGCCGGTGGTGTACTTTACTACAGGTTTCAAAACCATGTTGAACGGCTGGTGCTGCAACAGTTCAATTTGCATTATCAGGAAATTGCCACTTCAATTGTCTTGAACGCGGATGGCGTGCCGGAAATTGAGCATCCGTTGAGTGATCCGCGTTTCGACAAGCAAAGAGGCGGATTGTACTGGCAAGTCGACATACCCGGTGCCCCTTCCCTGCGTTCACGGTCACTGTGGGAGGAAGCGCTTGTTATTCCGACACCACCGTTGGAAGGCGAAGATGATCACATTCATGACCTCAAAGGTCCTGATGGCATGACATTGCTGGGATTGGAAAGGCTCTTGAAAATTGAGAAACCTGACGGACAGATTCTCGACATGGTCGTTACAATCGCACAAGACAAGACCGATGTGGAAAACGCCCTGACGGGATTTGGCAACGAGCTTGGCCGTGGCCTTTTCCTCTTGTACCTGGCACTGCTGGCATCGACCGCGGCGCTCATCATCCATGGGTTGCGTCCGCTCGAAGCTGTTCGCCGGTCGCTCGAGGACGTGCGCAGGGGTGCGGTGAAACGCATGTCCGATGCGCATCCTGCCGAAGTGCAACCGTTGGTCACTGAACTCAACACCCTGCTTGATGCGCGCGGCGAGCAACTCGCCCGGGCCCGCGAACGGGCCGGAAACCTGGCGCATGGTTTAAAGACGCCGCTAACTGTGCTTGATGCCATTTCGTCGGAAATCAGGGCCAGCGGCAACAGCCGCGCCGCGCAGGACATCAGTGATGCAACCCAAGTCATGCAGGCATTGATAGACCGGGAGCTGATGCGCAGCCGTTCTTCATCTGCGCCAACCCTCAACAGCACTGTCATTTTGCCGCTCCTCGCCAAGATTGTTGCCGCATTGAAGAAAACCTCGGACAAAACCGGACTTTCATTTGAAGTTGCTGTTTTGCCGCAAGCTGCCTTGCCGATTGAAGCGGGCGATGCGATGGAACTCTTTGGCAATCTCCTGGACAACGCGCACAAACATGCACGCCAAAAAATTCGCATTGAGCATTCGGACCGGACACTGGTCATTGAAGATGATGGACCTGGCGTTTCATCCGAACAGTTTGAAAAAATATTGGCGCGCGGCGTCAAGCTGGACGAGCGAAAGGCCGGTTTTGGCCTTGGCCTTGCCATCGTCCATGACTTGCTGGAATCTTATGGTGCGACCCTCAAATTTGACCGCAGCCCGTTGGGGGGATTGCGGGTCGCGATCACGTTTTAGAGTCTGTAATTCCAATGACAATATGAACTGATCTGCCTTCCCCCCTTTCGAGGGAAGGTGGATCGCGCACAGCGCGAGACGGATGAGGGGGTGTTGCATCATCGAACCACATTGTGGAAGTGAACGCTGTTGCAGCACCCCCTCATCCGGCGCTCTCGCCTAGGCGAAGCTGAAGCTTCGCTTCGGCGCAGCCTGGTCGCGCCACCTTCCCCCGCAAAGGGGGGAAGGAAGAATGAGTCGATTCACGTGGTCGCTAGTATACGATGAAAGGCCGGATGCGGGCTCTTGTTCTACTCAATGCGAAATGATGACTGACGTCTTCAAGCAACCAAAATTTCCATCATCCCGGGAGTGTTCAGGCCGGGGTGACGGAACGTGAAGTGAATGATTCCGTCAAAACTGGAACCGCTCTAATCTCCATTGCGTTTGGTGAAGTCCTTTCCCGCTTGGGAAATTAACTCTACATATTCATGCTGAATCAGTTTTTGCCAGCGTTTACCATAGGTTGCGCTGGCAATTTACGTCAAATGATCATACAAATTTAGGCATGGAAACGATGGCGGCGGCCCTGTTCCATCAGGCGGCACCATCGCTCTAACGGGCGGATGAAGTACACCAGCACATTCCCCCAACACATATTCTGCGCCGCAAGGCGTGGAAGCAAAAGCCCACGGAATCAGGCCCGCCGCATCTCCTGAGACCTTGGGCCTCGCCGGTCCGGGTGAAATGAGTGGCCTCCTCGTTTCGAGCAACCCGGGCCGGCACCCTATATTCCCCAAAGCCAAACCACAGATTAACGCACAAAAAAAGCGCCCCAGGGGCGCTTTTGGTTTGATGTGGACAAAACTACTTGATCTTGGTTTCCTTGAACTCAACGTGCTTGCGCACAACCGGATCATACTTCTTGAACGACAGTTTGTCGGTCTTGGTCCGCGAGTTCTTCTTGGTCACGTAGAAAAAACCAGTGTCGGCAGTCGATGCCAATTTGATCTTGATAACATTGCCTTTGGCCATGGAATTCTCCGGAAAAAATAAAGTGATGGCGCGGTAGACCTGAAATGCCTTGCAAAGTCAAGTTTTCGGCACGGCCTCGGTATCGCCTGAAAAACCGTGCATCCGCAACGCCCATTGCAGCCCCACGATGGCGGCTTTGACCCGTGGCATGAGCCACAACGCAAGCGCCAGCGTCAATGGTAGAAGGGTGGCGAAATGAACCCAAAGCGGAGGGTGCCAGACTTTTTCAATCACCACCAAAAGTGGAACAACTGTATGTCCGACAATCATCATGGTGAAATAGGGTGGCGCATCATCGGCCCGGTGATGGTGCAATTCCGCAGCACAATGAAGGCAATTTGGCCTGACTTTGATGTAAGCGGTCATGATGTCACCACCACCGCAGGCAGGGCAACGCTTGGTCAGGCCGCGCCAGACAGCGGAATGCCATGATCGTGTTTCAATCATGCGACCAACCTAGCACAAAAAAACGCTGGCATGGAAAGTCCAGGCCAGCGCTTTGTCTCGTGTAAACAGCTTAGCGTGCCAAGGCTTCAATCTTGCCGAGCAGCGCATCGACTACGGGTTTGGCAATCGCACCCACGCCATCAATGCCCAGAGCCTTCTCAGCAGCGGCACGCAAGGCCGGCATGCCAGCGGTGATCAAGCCGCCCAACATTGTCTTCTGATCGCCCGAGAATTTGGACGCCAGACCAGCCAGACCGTCAATCGCCTTGGTATGCTCGGCCAGTTTCGGCAGTGAAGCCGTTGCCGTCGCAGCATCCGTGATGGTGCCCAGTGTTGCGGTTGTACCGGCAAGGGTATCCGTCAGGGTTTTGCCGATATCAATGCCATCGATCACCACGCCTGCGGGAGCTGTCGTCGTTTGGTTTGCAGCGGGCGGTGTTGTCGTAGTGCTGCCATTCATGAAGTACCACAGCAACCCACCCAATGCGATCACAGGGATCAACCACTTGATCATGCTGTTGCTGGCCATGGCCGGCATTGCGGTTGGGGCGGCAGGGGCGGCACGGGTTTGTTCATTCGATGCCGCAGGAATTGCAGCGCGAATATTATCGCCTTGCGAGGTCAGCATGTTCACCAATCCGGAAGCATCGAGCCCCGACGCATTCTTGGCGATGCCGCCCATCACCAGCTGGCCAACGATTGGCAGCAAGAGGCCAGCGGCTGCTGATCCCACGCCGGTGTTTTTGCCCAATGCGCCGGCAATGTTGCTGATGCCGCCTGATCCGAGGAGGTTACCCAACATGCTGGAACCGGACTGGATAAAACTGTCCTTGTTGGCTCCCCCCAAAATGCTGTCCAGCGAGCCCAGCGTGTTGCTGTCTGTGGATTTCACAGCATTCAACAATGAGCTTGCCCCTTGCGGTGTTGCAGCTTTTGACGCGATGGCGCTGAGAATGGCAGGAACGGCGTAAGTGATGGCCATTCTGGCCAACGAGCTGTTGATGCCAACCGCACTGGCCACCCGGTCAATGATGGCGGGCGTGGCGTAGCGCAGGATCTCTGCAACGATATTCATGAATGTAGCCTCCGTTGATGTTCAACCTGCAATTTAAGCTGTTCGCACCGTTACCGCAACCCTTAACTACCCCACGCCCATGAGACAGGGCGGCATATTTCGGGCATGATGTGCGCCCCTCAAAGTCTCTTGCCAGACCCGTCTGGTTGCGTCCATAAGCCACTCCAAAATCAACACACGAATGGAGTTTGCATGACCGCCATCCTCGACATCACAGCCCGCGAAATTCTCGACAGCCGAGGCAATCCAACGGTTGAAGTGGATGTGACCCTGGAAGACGGTTCGCTGGGACGGGCCGCCGTTCCGTCCGGTGCCTCAACCGGGGCGCATGAAGCGATGGAACTGCGCGATGGCGACAAGAAGCGCTATATGGGCAAGGGTGTTTCCAAGGCTGTTGCCGCCGTGAATGGCGAAATCTACGAAGCCCTTGCCGACATGGACGCTGAAGATCAGATCAGCATTGACCGCACCATGATCGCCCTTGATGGCACACCGAACAAGGCACGGCTCGGCGCAAATGCCATTCTCGGCGTATCCCTTGCCGTGGCCAAGGCCGCAGCAGATGCCCGCGCCTTGCCGCTGTATCGTTACGTCGGTGGTGCCGCCGCCCGAATTTTGCCGGTGCCGATGATGAACATCGTCAATGGCGGTGTTCACGCCGACAATCCCATCGACTTCCAGGAGTTCATGGTGATGCCGGTGGGTGCGCCTACTTTCAAGGAAGCGGTGCGCATGGGTGCGGAAATTTTCCACACACTCAAATCCGCACTCAAGAAAGCTGGTTTGAACACCAATGTCGGTGACGAAGGCGGCTTTGCCCCCAACCTGCCATCCGCCGAAGCCGCCCTCGATTTCATCATGAAAGCGATTGAGCAAGCGGGCTACAAGGCCGGCGGTGATGTCTGCCTGGCGCTGGATTGCGCCGCCACCGAATTCTTCAAGGACGGAAAATACTTGTATGAGGGCGAAGGCAAAACCCGGTCCATTTCGCAACAGGCCGAGTACCTTGCCAAGCTGGCCAAATCCTACCCCATCATCTCCATCGAAGACGGTTTGTCGGAAGATGATTGGGAGGGGTGGAAACTGGTGACTGACGCTATCGGAAAGTCATGTCAATTGGTTGGCGATGACCTGTTCGTCACCAACACCAAACGCCTGCAAAAAGGCATCAGCGGTGGCGTTGCAAACTCCATCCTTGTCAAGGTCAACCAGATTGGCACTTTGACGGAAACGCTTGAGGCCGTCGAGATGGCGCACAAGGCAGGTTACTCGGCTGTGATGTCGCACCGGTCAGGGGAAACGGAAGATGCCACCATCGCCGACCTCGCCGTCGCCACCAATTGCGGCCAGATCAAAACCGGATCACTCGCCCGCTCGGACCGTTTGGCAAAGTACAACCAATTGCTGCGCATCGAGGAAGAATTGGGAGTGGCAGCCCACTATCAGGGCAAGGCCATGCTGCGGGTCAATTAGCCAGGGCGTTCACGATTGAAAAGGATATCGTAACCGCTGGCCGGCAGAATGTGCCCTGTTAGTTTTCCATCACGCCACTTTTTCTGTTCGCGCCGCCCACCACAAGCGCAGTTGTCTTTGCCACAGGGGCGGTGGGTGAGGTGCTGCTGACAGGTACATTGGTATCAGCGCCACGGGCAGAAATGCGGGAAGGAGGCTTGGTGGAAGCGGTTTTTTGGCAAATTCTTGCAGGCGTTTCTTGGCAAGGGCCTGCAGGGTTTTACGCGATTCACCTTTGGGCATGAACTTGTCACCGCGCAAGCGGGCGATGCCGAAGGCCACGCCGCCGAGACCCGCCTGTTCGGAGTATTCGGGTGCGGTGGTGCTATCCAGAATAATTGCAGCCAGGTGGAACATCACCGACGACGTTTCCCCCAGGTAGCCTTCCAAATCATTGCGGTTTGGCATTTGGTCAGCATAGACATCAAATATGTGGGCGTTGACGAGACTGATCAGAGGCTCAACCGGCAAGCCGAACTTCAGGATTGTTGTTGCGAGTGCGGCTGCGACCGGGCTTTGCTGCGATTTGCCTTGGGCAATGGAATGCAGTGTTTCGATCCACCACTGCAAACGGATTTCTCCCAGTTGCGGTTCAGTGACGATATGGGGCACGCGCATGACTTCGCAATTGAATGCAAAGAGTGCGAAAAGGTGGGACTGTTTGTCAATCGGGGCAAATAGTGTTGCGAGGTAGCGATCGCGGTCGTGTTCGCGGACAAGGTCCTGGCAGGTTTCCGGCATGGCCCTATACCACAACAATCAGCGCTGCGGCCACGCGACGACCTTCCGCCAGCACGACGTTGTAGACATGCACGGCTGAACTTGTGGTCATGATCTCCACCGGCACGTTGCGTTCATTCAGGTGCTGCATCACTTTGGCTGGCGGGCGGTCTGTCGCACTGCCAGTGCCAAGCAAAAACATATCGAAATTCTGTAAAGCCTGTATGGCAGGTTCAAAATCTGCTGGCGACACGTCCTGCACTGCTAGAGGCCGCCAGGCTTGCATGCCGCCGGGCAGGATCAATAGCGAGCCTTGGTGTGAGTATTCGGCAAACCGAAAACCGCCACCGCCAAAGGAGTGGATTGCTGCTTGTCCCGGCAGGAACCTGGTCACGCGCGCGCGTCGGCTGCCCGCTTGGTGACAGCCGCCGACCAATCACGTTTGGTACCCAGCAAGATCAAGATGGGTGCGCCGACAAAGATGGATGAATAGGTGCCGACAAAAACGCCCCAGATCATGGCAAAGGTAAATCCGCGAATGACTTCGCCACCGAAGATGTACAATGACAGCAAGGCGATCAAGGTGCAGACCGATGTCAGCAATGTGCGCGGCAACACCGAGTTGATCGAGAAGTCGATGAGATCGGCCAGTGGCATGGACTTGTACTTGCGCAGGAACTCGCGGATGCGGTCGAATACAACAACGGTGTCGTTCAGCGAATAGCCAATGATGGTGAGAATGGCGGCGATGATGGACAGGTTGAATTCGAGGCCGATCAAACTGAACAAGCCGATGGACAGGACCGTGTCATGCAGGAGAGTTGCCACGCCACCCACAGCGAACTGCCATTCAAACCGGAACCACAGGTAGGCGAGAACGAAAACCATGGCGAGGAGAACGGCTGATATGGCTTGCGTTGTCAGTTCGCCCGAGACTTTGGGGCCCACTGTTTCCACACTGCGATATTCCACTTTTGGACCGAGGGCGGTCTTGATCGTGGCAAGTGCTGCCTGCTCGGCTGCTTCACCACCGGTTTGGGCCTCAACACGCACGAGAACATCGCGCGGGCCACCGAATTCCTGCAGTTCGACATCGCCAAGGCCGAGGCCGCCAAGTGTGCTGCGCAATTCATCAAGGTTGGCTGCCTGTTCGGTGCGGATGGTCACCACCGACCCGCCCTTGAAGTCGATGCCGTAGTTCAGGCCTTGTACGGCAAACAGGGCAATCGACAGGGCACACAGGATTCCGGACAGGAAAAAGCCATAGCGGCTGAGCCGCATGAACGGGATTTTGGTGTCATCGGGGACGAGGCGGAGTGGCTTCCAGCGCATCAGAGGTTGATCTCCTTGGGCCTGTTGTATTTCACCCACAAGGATACCATGAGGCGTGTGAGGGTGAAGGCCGTGAACATGGTGGTGAAAATGCCGACAGCAAGCGTAATGGCAAATCCGCGTATCGGGCCAGAGCCAATGCCGAACAGGACAACAGCAGCAATGAGCGTGGTCAGGTTGGCGTCAAGCACGGTGCCAAGGGCCGCCTTGAAACCGGTTTCAATGGAATTGAGTGCGGTGCGGCCATTGCGCCATTCCTCACGGATGCGCTCATAGATCAACACGTTGGAATCGACCGCCATGCCAAGTGTCAGGACGATACCGGCAATTCCGGGCAATGTGAGGGTGAAACCAAAGAACGACATGATGGCGATCAACAGCAAAAGGTTGCCGAGAAGCGCCAAATTCGCAATCAGGCCAAAGAAGCCATAGGGAAGGAACATGAAGGCCATGACGCCGATGAGGCCCACAACGGCGGCGAGCAAGCCCGCCCGGATCGAGTCACTGCCGAGGCTGGGGCCAACGGTGCGTTCTTCCACGATGTTGAGTTTGGCGGGCAAGGCACCGGAGCGCAGCACAATGGCGAGACTGCCGGTTTCCTCCACTGTGAAGTTGCCCGAAATCTGTCCCGAGCCACCCAGAATCGGCGACTGGATGACCGGGAAACTCTGAATGATGTCGTCGAGGATGATGGCAAAAGGTTTGCCCACATTGTCGGCGGTCAGTTTGCCGAATTTCACCGCTCCTTTTTGATTGAAGCGGAAGTTGACGATCGGGCGGTTGCCCTGTTGATCAAACGATGGTTGGGCGTCATTCAGGTCCGCACCATCGACCGTTGCGCGGCTTGAAGTTTGCACCCACAGGGATTTCGGCAGGTTGGGATCGGCGGCATCCGGCTTGACCGGATATTCCCGGCATTCCTGTGGCACTGTTTGTGTGGGACCGGTGCGTTGCTCGTTGCACAGCAACTGGAATGTGAGTTTCGCGGTCGGGCCAATAATGTTTTTTACAACTTCCGGGTCTTCAACACCGGGCAATTGCACGGCGATGCGGTCCTTGCCCTGTTGCTGTATCACCGGTTCAACGGTGCCGGTTGAATTGATCCGGCGCTCGACAATGATCAAGGACTGGCGGATGGTTGCGGCGATCTTGGCATCGAGACCGACGGGACTTGCGTCAAGGGTGAACCCGCCCGCCGCATCATCGCTCAAATCGAACAAGTTTACGCCTGTCACGCCGGTCAACAGACTGCCGCCGATCGGCTGTTGCAGTTTGACCAGTGCGGCACTGGCGTTGGCATAATCTTCGGGTTTGGTCACACGTACAGTGACCCCGTTCGGGGTGCGCTGAATGCCGCTATAGGCGATCTTGGCTTCGCGCAGGGCTGCACGCACGTCGCCCGCCAACTGCTGTTTCAGAATGTTTTTGAGATCGGCCTTGTCGACTTCAAACAAAATGTTGGAGCCGCCTTGCAAATCGAGTCCCAACGTCATCGGGCGCAGGCCGAAGGTGTCGCGCCAATATTGTTGCTGGGACGACGACAACACGTTGGGCAGTGAGAGTACCAACGCGACAGCCAGCGCCGCGACAATCCCGGCAATTTTGGAGGGTGAATAGTACATGCTTATTTCTGTGGCTCGCCCTTGGCGCGCACATCGCTGAGGCCCGCCTTGAGGACTCGGACCTTGACGTTTTCACCTACTTCCACAAGAATCTCGCTGTCATCCACCACGCGGACAACCTTGCCGATAAGCCCGCCGTTGGTAACCACCGTGTCGCCCTTGGCGACTTTGCCCAGCATCGCCTGGTGTTCTTTCATCTTGCGCTGTTGCGGGCGGATCATCAGGAAATAGAACACCGCCATGATGGCCATGAGCGGCATGATCATGGTGAAAAAATCGCCAGCTCCCGGTGTACCGGTGGCTTGGGCGAAAATTGTAGGGAAAAGCATCGAGAGCTCCCGCATTGGCCGTTTCCGGCCTGTTCAAAGGTTGCGCTAGATACAACGATGCACTAGCTCTTTGCAACACACCCGTTGGAGAAATATCCGGACACACTTCATGACCACAAAAGCCGAGACTGCCCTGCTCACCCGCATTGCTGTCGCTTTGGAGCGGCTAGCACCTTCGCAGATGAAATCCGCGCGGATGGTCAAGTACGATGCCTTTGTGTGGCACGGCGCACCGCCACATCTTGCCGGTGTGGAAAGTGTCAACCGTGTGCCACTTGGCTTGCTCAAGGGCATCGACCAGACCCGCGAGCAGTTGTTGGACAACACGCGGCGTTTTGCCAAAGGGTTGCCTGCCAACAATGCGTTGCTGTGGGGTGCGCGCGGCATGGGCAAATCATCACTGGTGAAGGCCGTGCACCACGCGGTCAATGGTGAAACCGGTGACACGCTGAAAATTGTTGAAATCCACCGCGAAGACATTGAGTCATTACCAAGCTTGATGGCTGTCCTGCGCGCGGCCGAGGTTTATCGCTTCATCGTGTTTTGCGATGACTTGTCGTTTGATGCCCAAGACACATCCTACAAGTCGCTGAAAGCAGCCCTTGACGGTGGATTGGAGGGGCGGCCCATGAATGTGATGTTTTATGCCACCAGCAACCGCAGGCATCTTTTGCCGCGTGACATGATCGAGAATGAACAATCCACCGCCATCAGCCCGTCAGAAGCCGTGCAGGAAAAAGTGTCGCTGTCGGACCGCTTTGGATTGTGGCTGGGGTTTCATCACTGTTCGCAAGATGAGTACTTTGAGATGGTGGAGGGCTATGCCACGCATTTTGGACTGAAAATAGCGACTGTGGATTTGCGTGCAGCGGCAATCGAATGGTCGGTCACACGCGGTGCGCGGTCAGGCCGGGTGGCGTGGCAGTTTGTACAGGATTTGGCGGGAAAGCTGGGGAAGAAGCTGACTTAAAGGTCCGTGTGATGCCACTGCTGTTGGGTTTAGGAATTCGAAGCACAGAGAAACTCTTGCTGCACAGTTGCTTTCCCTATTCCCGATGGATTGATGCTGAAAAATCCCTACCCCAATCGTCATGGCCCGCTTCAAGCGGGCCACCCAATGTTCGGCAGCGATGGATGGTCCGCCTGAAGCGGACCATGACGGATTTTTTGATCCTTTTGGAATGCAAAAGTGCGACTGGTAGCGGAAGCTGCTACGGAGTCCTACCCCTTTCAAGTCATTCGTTCCTTAACCGGACAGCAGTGACGTGAAGCGGGCCATGAGGGAATTTGGGTGTTTGCACAGATTGGGCATGAATCAATCGAACAAAAACTCCCTCCCCACCTTCACCCGGTTCACGCCGTTGTAGCGGATGATGTCGGCGGTGGCGTAGGTTTCGGTGAGCGTTGCCGGCAGGAATGAGCCGGTGCCGACCATGTCAAGCGGCGCGTTGGCGGCTCCCATCACCTGGCATTTCTGGGCATCGAAGCCAGATGAGCCAACGATCAGGGCGTCCTTGTAACCGGCCTTGTCGAGAGTGCTTCGGGCATGGATGATGTTGGCGACGGACACGCCTTTGCCGAACAGGATGCGGCGCACCTTGTCGACAAGGATGTTGGACGGATCAAGCTGGAAGGCGCGGCCACCCAAAACCTGTTCCACAATATTGTACTCACCGGAGATTTTCAGCCATTGGCCGACCACATCGACAGATTTTTCGTAGTCGAGGCCTTCGGTGAAGCGGCCGCCGTGGGTATCCAGCCGGATGCCGAAGGTCTTTCCTTTGGTTTGCAGCTTGGCGACTTCATAAAACCATTTGGCACAGCGCAAGGCGTCCGTTACTTCCTCGCCGGTGTAATCCACCAGGGCGATAACGGATTTTGCTTCCGGGATCGTGTCGACAAACAATTTGCACGCTTCCAGCACATCACCCTTGGTGTAGCCAACCAGCGCATGGGGCATGGTGCCCATGCCGCCGTTCGCACCAAAAAAGGGGGCGGTCAAATCCTGGGATGATCCGACAAAGCCCTTTACCTTGGCGTTGTCACGTTTGGCCGCTTCGCTGCCCACCATCGCCCCATAAGCCGCAATGATGTTCATGTCGGCTCCACTGCCATGGCGGGCATGCATGTCCATGAAAGATGCATAGGGAACAGCACGGCACATTTCGTAGGCGTTGTTGGCGCACACGCACGGAAAACCGATTTTTTGGAGGAACAGCGTTTCGCATTCCGACAATTTCTGCATCGATCCGGTGATCTCCAGGAGCTTGCGCTCAGACGGAACGACTTCGCCCTCCTCCACCAGACGGGTGATTTTTGCGCCGGGCACGAGTTTTTTGACGAGGCGGATGGCAGGTTCAAGGGCCGCGACCACGCGGCGGCGCATGAAGACCGCAAAGGTCACTTCGGCGTCGCCGTGGGCGGCAACGATGCGGCTGGTGTTGGTAAAGTACTTGTCGGTTTGGGCGGCGATGGGACCTGATGCCATGATCAGGTCGTGCAGCTTGTCGAGGATGGCCGCGTGTGCGGGTACGAGATCGACATGTTTGACCATGGATTTTCCCCCTATTCCCGGAAACTTACCGCTTCACGCCGTCCAGCATGGCCTTGGCACCGTGGCGGAGCAAGTCACCATCGGTAATGGCGGCCATGAAGGTGAAGCCCATCTCAAAATAGGTGTTCACGATGTCAGTGGTGCCGGCAAAGGCTCCGGCGAAAAGGTTGTTGTTTTTGCAAGCTGCGGCAATGCGCTTCATGGCTGTCAGGGTGTGCGGTGCCGTCTTGTCGATGCCCTTGCCGTTTGAAAGGGCAATTGAGAGGTCGCTGGGGCCGACGAACAGACCATCAAGTCCTTTCACGGCTGCAATCTCATCAAGTGAATCCAGTGCTGCCTGGGTTTCGATCATGGCGAAGGCCAGGGTTTGGGTGTTGGCTTGCTGCAAGTATTCGCCCGCCGTAACGCCCGCGGCCTGCACCATCTGGTAGCCACCCCAGCTGCGTGAGCCGAGAGGCGGATACTTGGCGTATTGGACGAGGGCTTCGACATCGGCCTTGCTGTTGGTCATGGGAGCGATGACGGCAGAGGCTCCCATGTCGAGGGCTTGCCCGACGAGACCCGGATCGTTCCACAGGGTTCGCACAATGGCAGGTTTGCCGGCAGCGATGATGGCGGCAATCATGCCAACAGCATCGCTGGCATCCATCATGCCGTGCTGGAGATCAAGTGTGACGCCGTCAAACGGCAATCTTGCGATCTGGCCCGCCTGGGCCGCCCCCGGCATGGCCAGCCAGGGAAACAGAAATGGTTTGCCAGTCGCCAGTTTCTCCCGGAGGCTGAATGCCGCAGTCGCCATTGTCTAGCCTGCCTTGATCTGTTCGATGGCGGTTTGCATAAGTTCGTCCATGGTGCGCCGGACCTGATGTTCGGACTGGTCAATGCTCTTGGCCTTGAAATCTGCCATGACCTTGCGAACCACGTCGTCGTCGCCAGCTTCCTCGAAATCGGCGGCAACCACGTCTTTGGCATAGGCGGTTGCCGAATCACCTGTGAGGCCCATTTTTTCCGCCGCCCATTGGCCCAAAAGCTTGTTGCGGCGCGCTGTTGCGCGGAACAGCATCTCCTCGTCGTGGGCGTGCTTCTTTTCAAATCCGTCTTTGCGTTCGTCGAATGTGCTCATGGCTAACCTCGTTGATCCACCGTCAGATAGCCATGGAATGTCGCACAATCAACACTTTCCCTGATTGACCCTTGTAGTGATCCGGCTGTGGCGGAAGGCGATTGTGCAGCGCAATACATTGGGCTATATCCCCAGCCAAATTCAACCCACCCCAATTTCCTGTCTGAGGATGGTCCCCGGCGTGCTAACAGGGGACCAGCGACCAAGGTTTTCATGAGGATACTGTCAATGAGCCACAAGCGGGCCAAACTGTACGAAGGCAAGGCCAAGATTATTTATGAAGGCCCGGAACCGAACACAGTCGTGGTGCACTTCAAGGATGATACCACGGCGTTTGATGCCCAGAAAAAGGCGGTTATCGACGGCAAGGGTGTGCTCAACCAGCGCATTTCCGAATTCCTGTTCACCAAGATCAATGACCTTGGATTGCCGACACACTTTTTGCGCTCGCTGAACATGCGTGAGCAGCTGGTGCGGTCGGTGGAAATCATTCCGCTGGAGGTGGTGGTGCGCAATGTGGCAGCAGGTTCGCTGTCGAAGCGGCTCGGCCTTGAAGAAGGTCTGCCCCTGCCCCGGTCGATCATCGAACTTTATTACAAGAATGACCTGTTGCACGACCCCATGGTGACGGAAGAGCATGTGACAGCGTTCGGCTGGGCCACGCCGCAGGAAATGGATGACATTTTGCACATGGCCATTCGCATCAATGATTTCCTGTCGGGATTGTTTCTGGGCATTGGCATCAAGCTTGTCGATTTCAAGATGGAATTCGGCCGTTATTACGAAAATGACATGATGCGCGTTGTGCTGGCTGACGAAATCAGCCCGGACAGCTGCCGCCTGTGGGATGTCAAGACCAACGACAAGATGGACAAGGACCGTTTTCGCCGTGACATGGGTGGACTGGTTGAAGCCTACCAGGAAGTGGCGCGGCGGCTTGGCATTTTGCAAAGCAACGAACAACCGGAACGGTCGCGGCCCAAGCTGGTGAAGACGGACAAGTGATGTTGAAGGCGCGTGTGAAGGTCACGCTGAA
This sequence comes from Hyphomicrobiales bacterium, assembly GCA_043768765.1. Lineage (GTDB taxonomy): Bacteria > Pseudomonadota > Alphaproteobacteria > Rhizobiales > Aestuariivirgaceae > Aestuariivirga. The sequence goes on from JAYVKC010000062.1 coordinate 147,665, forward strand.
AACCGGCGTGCTTGATCCCCAGGGCAAAGCCATTGAAGGGGCCCTCGGGCACATGGGTTTCGATGGTGTCGGCAGCGTTCGCCAGGGCAAATATTTCGAGATCGAGCTGGCGGAAACGGACCGGGCCAAGGCCGAATCAGCTGTCAAATCCATGTGCGAGAAACTGATCGCGAACACAGTGATTGAGAATTACGCGATCGAGTTTGCATGAACTCCGCCGTCATCGTCTTCCCCGGCATCAACCGCGAGCGCGACATGATGTTGGCACTCGAATCGACCACAGGGAAAAAGCCCCACACCGTCTGGCACACTGAAACCACACTGCCAGATGTTCATCTGGTTGTCGTGCCCGGGGGTTTCTCCTATGGCGATTATTTGCGCTGCGGGGCGATTGCGGCGCGTTCGCCCATCATGGAAGATATCAAGCGCAAGTCCATGAAAGGGTTAAAAGTTCTTGGGATTTGCAACGGTTTTCAGATCATCACTGAGGCCGGACTTCTGCCAGGGGCGCTGGTGCGCAATGCTGGCCTGAAATTCGTCTGCCGCGAGGTGAAACTGCGCGTCGAAAATGCCGCCACGTTCTTCACCAACAAAATGGCGAAGGGCACACTGATCTCCTGCCCGGTGGCGCATGGCGAAGGCAACTACATTTGCGACACGGAAACCCTGAAACGGCTGGAGGGCGATGGCCGGGTGGTGTTCCGCTATGCGGAAGGCACCAACCCCAATGCCGCTATGAATGACATCGCAGGGATTGTCAGTGAAAACGGCAACGTCATCGGCATGATGCCGCACCCTGAGAACATGATCGAACCCTTGCATGGCAAAACCGATTGCAGGCCGCTGTTTGAAAGTCTTCTTGCAGCGTAAGGCGGGGGCCGTGATGTTCCGAAACGACAGTCGTGCTGCAGCCCTGGCCAAGCAATTCGTCATGCGCACCTACCCGGAAGGGGTGTTCTGGTTCTTCGCGGCTGGGTTGACGGGGCTGAATGCTGTCTGGCTCGCCTTTGATCCGTCGCTGAACCTCACCTGGAAGTGGTACATTGCCGCCGGCGGGTTCCTGGCTTTAGCGGCCATTTCAGCGCTTGGCGTGGTTTCTCTGAACAACAGTCAAGCCGCCCGCATTTTCCACCGCATCCTGTGTGCTGTATCAGCCTACGCTTTCGCCAAGTTCACCTACCTGCAACTTCGCACACAAAACTTCCTGTCGATGTCCCTGTCTGAAGGCTGGGTGGATGACTGGTTGGCCAACCTCGACCGGTCGGCCGGATTTAACTGGCAAGGCTACGTTGACTGGGTCACCGGCAACCCAATCGTGTTCTGGCTGCTGCGGCAGTCCTATGGTTGGGTTGATGGTCCGATTGCGACACTTGCCGTCATCCTGATTGCCTTTGGTTTTCGCCGTGATGTGCGGGATTTGTTTGGCGTGCTCTTTGTCACGTCGACTGCCTGCATGTGGGTGGCGGTTGCATTTCCCGCCAAGGCGGCTGTCGCAACGCTCGGCACTCCGGCCTTGATCAAGCTGCTCGGCAAAAGTGCCGGGCGCTACCATATCAAAATCATTGAAAACCTGCGCAGTGACCTGGTCATGTATTTTGATCCGGAGAATATCCCAGGGCTGGCGGCCTTTCCGTCCTTTCACACTGCCCTTGGCGTGGTCATGATTTACGCCGCCCGGCGCAACCGGGCACTGCTGTTCCTGACATCCCTGTATGCATTGTGCATGATTGCTGCCACCCCGGTGTTCGGTGGCCATTACTTTGTTGATCTGATCGCCGGCACAGTTTCCGCACTTGCCGTTATCCTGCTGTGGCACCGCCTGATTGCGCCGCGCCTGCCGGATTGTCCTGACGACATAAACCTGTTCCGGTGGATCGGGACTTGGCGCAATTCCTGAGTGGATTGGAAGCGGCCACAACTTTATTCAACCGGGAGGCATTGCCGTAACCTTGCCTTGACTCCGTCTGCCATTAAGGATGGATTAAGGTTCAGAATTCGACAATGTTGGCGCTCGAGGGGCACACCACAAACGGAACTTTTCCCAGAGGCGACAATGTTGAAAATGCTTTTCTCCCGCTCCGAAACCATACATGAAAATTCGCAAACTGTTGAAGTTGCAACACATGTTTTGATGAACCGGGTCTCGCAAGTGTTGCAGCAGGCGGCAGCGCGATCGGGAAAATATGCTTCGATCTCCAGCGGGCGCGGCAACCCAGCCGTTTAGCGCGGACGCTTTTGCCACTGGTATTGACCGGGTCTCAAGAAACTCGACAAAATTGAACATCTTGTTTTTACTCGCCTGCAAAGCGCATCTGTTAGTCAGGGTGCGGGGCGAGAGAGAGTCAAACAGGGTGTAACATGTTCGAGTATTTCTTCGCAAAGAAACTAAGTGACCGCAACCGTGACCAACAGTTGCGGACATTGAATGCCAACCTGGACAGCGGCATGCTGGACAGGCGATCTGCCGAACGCGGCTGTGATGGTTTTGCAGACAGTGCGACGTCGCTGCCGGCGGGCTTTGTTGAAAGGCGCGTTGCCGCGACGGAGTAGGTCCTGAAAAGCGTTGTGATTCCGGGGGTGGCTCGCTAAACGCGAGGCCATCATGAACATTGCACGCGAGCCTGAAATCACCCCGGAACTGGTGGCTGCCCACGGCCTGAAGCCGGATGAATATCAGCGCTTTCTAAACCTCCTTGGCCGCGAACCCAGCTTCACCGAACTCGGCATCTGCTCGGCCATGTGGAACGAGCACTGTTCCTACAAGTCATCAAAAAAATGGCTGAAGCAACTCCCCACTTCAGGCCCCCGCGTCATTCAGGGGCCCGGCGAGAATGCGGGCGTTGTCGATGTTGGTGATGGCCAGGCCATCATTTTCAAGATGGAAAGCCACAACCACCCATCGTTCATCGAACCCTATCAAGGTTCGGCCACGGGTGTGGGCGGAATCTTGCGCGATGTGTTTACCATGGGGGCACGTCCCATCGCGGCGTTGAATGCCTTGCGCTTCGGCGCACCCGATCATCCCAAGACCAAACATCTCGTCAATGGCGTGGTTGCCGGTGTCGGCGGCTATGGCAATTCGTTTGGTGTTCCCACCATCGGCGGCGAGGTAAATTTTCATTCCCGCTACAACGGCAACATTCTGGTCAACGCCATGGCCGTGGGCATCGCCGACACGGACAAGATTTTCTACTCCAAGGCCAAGGGCGTGGGCCTGCCGATAGTCTATCTCGGGGCCAAGACAGGCCGCGATGGCATTCACGGCGCCACCATGGCGTCAGCCGAATTCGACGACAAGGCCGAAGAAAAACGCCCCACCGTGCAGGTCGGCGATCCGTTCACGGAGAAGTGCCTGCTGGAAGCGTGTCTTGAATTGATGGCTTCTGGCGCTGTCATTGCCATTCAGGATATGGGCGCTGCGGGCCTCACATCGTCATCGGTGGAAATGGGGGCTAAAGGCAATCTCGGTATCGAGTTGGACCTCGATCATGTGCCCTGCCGCGAAACCGGCATGACGGCTTACGAAATGATGCTGTCGGAATCGCAAGAGCGCATGCTCATGGTGCTGCGGCCCGAGCAGGAAAAAGAAGCGGAAGCCATCTTCCACAAATGGGGTCTCGATTTCGCCATCATCGGCAAGACCACCGATACGCTGCGCTTCGTCATCAAGCATCAAGGTGAAGTGAAAGCCGATCTGCCGATCAAGAAAATGGGCGACGAAGCCCCGGAATACGACCGCCCCTGGGTGGAACCAAAAAAGCTCAGTATACTGACAAATATCCCTGCGCCCTCTGATCTCAAGGCAGCACTGCTGAAGATCATCGGCTCACCCGACATGTGCTCGCGGCGCTGGGTGTGGGAGCAGTACGACTCGCTGATCGGTTCAAACACCGCGCATATTCCCGGTGGTGATGCAGGTGTGGTGCGCATCGGCCCCAACAAGGCCATTGCCTGTTCATCCGATGTCACACCGCGTTATGTGGAAGCTGATCCGTTCGAGGGCGGCAAACAGGCGGTGGCCGAATGTTGGCGCAATCTGGTGTGCGTGGGGGCCGAACCCATCGCCATTACCGACAATCTCAATTTCGGCAACCCGGAACGCCCTGAGATCATGGGACAATTCGTGTTTGCACTGAAAGGCATCGGCGAAGCCTGCCGGGCTTTGGATTTTCCAATCGTTTCGGGCAATGTCTCGCTCTACAACGAAACCAATGGTCAGGCGATTTTGCCAACACCGGCGATTGGCGGCATCGGGTTGCTCAGCGAATTGCACAAGATGACGACGCTGGCGTTCAAGTACGAGGATGACGCCATCCTCCTTCTTGGCGGCCATGGCACCCATCTCGGCCAGTCCATTTACTTGCGTGAGGTTCTTGGCCGCGATGAAGGTGCGCCCCCGCCCGTTGATCTCGCCCGCGAACGCCGCCACGGTAATTTCGTCCGTGGACTGATCAATAACCGGCAGGTCTCCGCTGTCCACGACATCTCCGATGGCGGCCTCGCCGTCGCCGTGATCGAAATGGCGCTGGCTGGAAATCTCGGTGCACACATTTCCGTTGCGGATCACGAACACCTCTTTGGCGAAGACCAGTCGCGCTACGTCCTCACCTGCAAGCCCAAAGAAGCCGCAAAAATCATCACACAAGCCCATGTGGCAGGCATCGACGTCGTGAAAATCGGCATCACCACGCAAGACCCAACCGTGGTGTTGGGCGATGTGTCCATTCGCTTGAGCGAACTGCGCACCGTGCATGAGGGCTGGTTTCCGGGATATATGGCGAGTTAAACTCTACCAGCCCCTCACCCTCCCATTGCTGCGCAATGGGCCCCAACCCTCTCCCCGCGTCGCAGGGAGCGGATGTTCTTCTCCATCCTCGCCCCGCTTCAGCGGGGAGAGGTTTGGAGGCCGCGCAGCAGGCGTGGGAGGGTGATGAGAAACTTGAATTGAAAATAATCCTTGACAAGGAAAGATTATTGTCCTAGCTGTGCTCCCGATGGTTTGGAAGGAGGAAACAGTGTCGACAGCGTATCTTCATTGCCCAGACCATGGACGGCGCTTGCGGGTGGGACTTTCGCAATTCTCATCCTCGGGAGCTTCTGAACCTGACCCCGGGACACTACGATCCCGGCGACCGGAAGGTCATAGCATTCCCGGCGGCAAACATCAGACACCGTTCGATCCGGGACACTGCAAGAGCAGGACTGAGGCCAAAATCGCCGCGCCCGAGTTGCTTCAATCCGGTGGATTGAAGCGGGGCGGATCGTCATTTTTTTCATCCCAAAGCTTTGTCAGACGAAACGCTCCAACCGGGCTTTTCCTCCCCTTTTTTCATCCGCCGTGACGGCACATCATGTCAGCGGTTTTTTTTATACTGACCTTCCTTCTCCCCTTGCGGGAGAAGGTGGATTGCGGCGCATGCCGCAAGACGGATGAGGGGGTGGTGCAGCGCGGGCTGATGTTGCAGGTGACTCGC